>NZ_JBNPUE010000025.1:0-92503 GCF_051168015.1 Bradyrhizobium sp. HKCCYLRH3061 | reverse complement strand
TTGGCGATGCTCAAGACCGCAGAAGAATCCACGCCATGCACCATGTCCAGTCTGTCTGAACCGGACAGCCGTGGGCTCGTCCCGGCCATGACGATCGACTAGTTGGCGACCGCCCCCTGCAACGCGAAGGCAACGCCGCCAATTGTGAAACAGCCGCCTGAAACTGCATAGCCACGGGCGCGCGCAGCGTCGGCCACACGCGCAGCATCGGCGACGCGGAACGTCAGGCCGCTCATGAGCTCGCGCTCGCCGGGTTCGACACGAATACCGGCGTTCGGCAATTTCAACTGCTGAACACCATCTCGGGCAGACGGCACCACATCGAGAATGCGCCCCCAATGCATGGCGAGCGCGGCCGGCTCGGGGCTCTGCAGCACCACCTCGGTCATCGCCGTCGTCACGTCGCTGCGGATCGCGCGCGTCCAATCCGGCCCAGCGGGCGGATAGGCGCCGAGCACATCGTCACTGCCCGCGGTGTGATTGAGCTCGATGAAGGCGGCGCGGCAGTCGCGGGGATGTAGTTGCACGCCGTGATAGGGCGGATGATCGATCACGTTGGCGGTGCGCACGCCCATCGCATTGGCTCGGGACGCGCGGCCATCGGGATCATCGCAGGCGAAGATCGCCATGTAGCCGCCGCGGCCGCCGGTCTTGTCGAGGAAGCGTCCGGCCGCGGTGTCCTCGCGGGTCGGCGCGATCACCTCGAGCAGGATCGGCCCGACCGGCAGCAGCGCATTCTCCAGCCCGTATTTGCCGACATGCGGGTCGCGATAGCAGATCTCCAGGCCCATGATCGCAGCGATGTCCGAGACGACGGGCTCGAGGCTGCGTGCGACGAGACAGATCTGGCGCAGGTGGAGGTAAGGCATGCAGTCCTCCTCGAGGCTTTACCTGTTCACACAGGCCAGCGGCTTCAGCAGCGTCATTGCGAGCGACGCTACCGCCCCTGGAACAGCGGCGCGCGCTTCTCGACGAAGGCTTTCGCCGCCTCCCTGTGGTCCTCGGTGTCGCTGCAGCGCGAGTGATGCATCGCCTCGGCGTCGAAGCAGGCCTCGAGCGTCATCGTCTCGGCATTGTTGATGTTGCGCTTGATGTAGCCGAGCGTCACGCTCGGCCCCTGCGCCAGCGACATCGCCAGCGCGCGCGTGGCGGCTTCGACCTCGGCGTCGGGCACGACCTTGGTGACCATGCCCAGGGCGAGCGCCTCCTGCGCCGTCAGGACCGGCGAGGTCAGATACAGTTCCCGCGCCTTGGCGCTGCCGAGCAGTTGCGTGAGGAAGTAGGTGCCGCCGAAATCGCCCGACAGCCCGACCTTGGCGAAGGCCGTCGTGATCTTGGCCGACTCGCCGGCCACCCGCAGATCGCAGGCCAGCGCGATCGACAGGCCGGCGCCGGCGGCGGCGCCGTCGATCTGCGCCACCACCGGTTTCTGCATCTGGTGCAGCAGCCGCGACACCTCCATGCGCTCGCGCAGGGTCGTCACCTTGGTCTCGAACGAGGGCGCGGTCTTGGCTTCGGCCATCGCCTTGACGTCGCCGCCGACGCAGAACGTGCCGCCGGCGCCCTTCAGCAGCACGGCGCGTACCTCCGGATCATCGGCGGCGCGATGCGCCGCCTCGACCAGGCCCTTGGTCATGTCGCTGTTCAGCGCGTTGCGCCGCTCCGGCCGGTTCATCGTGATCGTGAGCAGGCCGGCCTCGACGTGCTGCAGGACGGTGGTGTTGGTGGTCATGGTAGCCGCTCCGCTGTTGCTCGTGATGGTCTCGTCATTCCGGGGCGACGCGCGAGCGTCGAACCCGGAATCCAGAGCTGATTGTCTCACATCGAGATTCCGGGTTCGCGCTCACGCGCGCCCCGGAATGACGGCCGTTCGGCCGTTACTTCTTCACCAGCGGGCAGCGCGACGCCTCGAGCGGCTGGAATGCCTCGTTGCCCGACACGGTCGCGAGCAGCTTGTAGTCGTCGGACTTGGCCTTCGACTCCGACGGCTTCTTGACCTCGAACAGGTACATGTCGTGCACCATGCGGCCGTCCTCGCGGATGCGGCCTCCCTTGGCGAACATGTCGTTGATCGGCGTCGCCTTCATCAGCTTCATCACGGCGTCCGCGTCGGTCGTACCCGCAGCCTTCACCGCCTTCAGATAGTGCGTCACCGAGGAGTAGACGCCGGCCTGGGCCGAGGTCGGCACGCGCTTGGTACGCTCCATGAAGCGCTTGGTGAAGGCGCGGGTGTCGTCGTTGAGATCCCAGTAGAACGCTTCCGCGACCAGCAGCCCCTGCGCCGTCTCCAGTCCGACGCTGTCGATGTCGGAGACGAAGGCGAGCAGCGGCGACAGCTTCTGTCCGCCCTTGGTGAGGCCGAATTCGGCCGCCTGCTTGATCGCGTTGATGGTGTCGCCGCCGGCATTGGCGAGCCCGATCACCTTGGCCTTGGAGGCCTGCGCCTGCAGCAGGAAGGAGGAGAAGTCCGAGGTGTTGAGCGGATGACGCACGCTGCCGAGCACCTTGCCGCCCGACTTCACCACCACGGCGGTGGTGTCCTTTTCCAGATCCTGGCCGAACGCGTAGTCGGCGGTCAGGAAGAACCAGCTGTCGAGGCCGGACTTCACCGCCGCCAGGCCGGTGACGTTGGCCTGCGCGAAGGTGTCGAACACGTAGTGCACGGTGTAGGGGCCGCAGGCCTCGTTGGAGAGCCTGACAGAGCCTGGACCGTTGAAGATGATGATCTTGTTGCGCGCCTTGGCGATCTCGCCGGCGGCCAGCGCGGTGGCGGAGGCGGCGACATCCCAGATCATCTCGACGCCCTGGTTGTCGAGCATGTCGCGGGCGATGTTGGCGGCGAGATCGGCCTTGTTGAGATGGTCGGCGGCGATCACCTCGATCTTGCGCCCGAGCACCTCGCCGCCGAAATCCTCCACCGCCATCTTCGCCGCGGCCTCGCTGCCCGGACCGGTGATGTCGGCGTAGAGGCTCGACATGTCGAGAATGCCGCCGATCTTCAGCGGCGGCTTGCTCTGCGCATGCGCCACGCCTGCGGACAGTGTCAGCGCCGACGCCAGCATGAACAACGACGCCGCCGCGCCGCGGATGGTTCTGCTCATCGATATCCTCCCTGCCGGGCACGTCGCTACATGGCGACGGCCTCTTTGATAGTTCTCATCATGGCGCACGCATGCGCATGCGGCAAGCGCTCAGCACGCTCAGCAACGGCGTCGCCGGTCGCCGCTTTCCGCTCAGTGGAATGGAAATTTCGTGCGATGATGCAGCATGGCGAGAGTGCGCGGAATGCAGAGCGGACGAAGGCTGGTTGCGCTCGGTGCGAGCGTGGCGGTCATCGCGATGATGTCGGCAAGTCACGCCACACCGTGCATGCTCGCGGAGCTCGGCGAAGGCCACGTCAGCGAGATCATCGATGCACGCGGCTTCCGTCTCGATGACGGTCGCGAGGTCAGGCTCGCCGGCATCGAGGTGCCGCCGGAGGAGCAGCGCGCGACGTCGGTGGATGCGCTGGGCGCGCTGCTGCGCGGCCGCGACGTCGTGCTCCGCGGTGAGGACGATACCCCCGACCGCTACGGCCGGCAGCGCGCCTTCGTCTTCGTGGCCGGCGCGGACCAGCCGGTGCAGAGCGAGCTGCTGCGGCAGGGCGCCGTGCTGCGCGGGATCGACCTGCCCGACCGGGATTGCGCCCTCAGCCTGGGCGCGGCGGAAGCCGAGGCCCGCAGCGCCGGGCGCGGTCTCTGGAAGATTGCGACCGTCATAAAAAACACGGAAAGTCCAGACGATATTTTGTCTCGCGTAGGGCTATTTACGGTTGTCGAAGGGAAGGTGTTGTCCGTACGACAGACGGGGACAACAACTTATCTGAACTTCGCTCGTAACTGGACACGGGGCTTCGCGGTGACTATTCCAAAGCGTATGATGGCGGTATTGGAAGGTGCCGGCATCGACGTCAAATCACTTGCGAATCGGCAGGTTCGCGTGCGCGGTTGGATTGAAGCGCATGCGGGTCCGAGACTGGAACTGACGCAGACCGCCCAGATCGAGATTTTAAGCGGGAATTGACCGCTGAGGTACATGAGTAGCGACGTGAACCTGTCTGTTCGAAAGCGCATGACGGTGATGAACTGCGGTTCGCGGATCGCACCGGCGCTGCTGTGCCTGGGGCTGGCGCTGGCCGGTTGCAGCGACATGGGCAAGTTGCAGCAGGCGACGGCGCCGTTGCCGACGCCGCGGCCGAAGCCGGCGATGGTGCAGACGACGCCGGCGAGCGATCGCGAGCACGAGCGCATTCTTGCAACCTATGGCGGCGCCTATGAGGATCCTCAGCTCGAGGGCCTGATCTCCAAGATCGTCGACCGGCTGGTGGCTGTGTCCGATCGCCCCGACCAGGGCTACAAGGTCACGATCCTGAACTCCGGTGCGGTCAATGCTTTCGCGCTGCCGACCGGCCAGCTCTACGTGACGCGCGGGCTGATTGCGCTCGCCAACGACACCTCCGAATTGTCCTCGGTGCTCAGCCACGAGATGGCGCATGTGCTGGCGCGCCATGCTGCGATCCGCGAGGACCAGGCGCGGCAGGCCGCGGTCGTGACCCGCGTCGTCTCCGACATGGGCAACGATCCGGACCTGACGGCGCTGGCGCTCGCCAAGACCAAGCTGACGATGGCGAGCTTCTCGCGCACCCAGGAGTTCGAGGCCGACGGCATCGGCGTCGGCATCTCCGCCAAGGCCAAGTTCGATCCCTACGGCGCGGCGCGCTTCCTGACCTCGATGGAGCGCAACGCAGAGTTGAAGGCCGGCAAGGTCGCGATCGACCCGCGCGCGCAGGACTTCCTGTCGTCGCATCCGGCGACGCCGGAGCGGGTGCAGAACGCCGCCGCCATCGCCAAGCAATACGTCTCCCCCGAGGCCAGGGAGCATGACCGCGAGACCTACTTGGCTGCAGTCGACAACATCGTCTATGGCGAGGACCCGAGCGAGGGCTTCGTGCGCGGACGGCGCTTCTTGCATCCGAAGCTCGGCTTCACCTTCCAGGCGCCGGAGAACTTCACGCTCGACAACACCGCGCAGGCGGTGATCGGCGTCCGCGAGGGCGGCGCCCAGGCGATGCGCTTCGACGTGGTGCGCGTGCCGGCCCAGCAGACGCTCGGCGACTATCTGAATTCCGGCTGGATGGAGAACGTCGACAAGTCGGCGACCGAGGAGCTGACGATCAACGGCTTCCCGGCGGCCTCCACGACGGCGAGCGGCGATCCCTGGCAGTTCAAGGTCTATGCGCTGCGCGTCGGCAGCGACGTCTACCGCTTCATCTTCGCCTCGCGGCAGAAGACCACCGAGAGCGAGCGCAATGCGCGGGAGACGGTGAACTCGTTCCGCCGGCTCAGCCTGGAGGAGATCCAGTCGGCGCGGCCGCTGCGCATCAAGGTGATCACCGTGCAGCCCGGCGACACGGTCGAATCGCTGGCGCACCGCATGACCGGCGTCGACCGCCCGGTCGAGCGCTTCCGCGTGCTGAACGGCCTCGACGCCCGCGCCCAGGTCAAGGTCCGCGACCGCGTCAAGATCGTGGTGGAGTGAGCGCGATTTCCCCCTGAGCAAACCCTCAGGGCTGCCGCTCGCTCGAGCAGCTCGGCTGATCGGTCGAGGGGCGGACGGACGAGTGAACGCCCCCTAGTCGAAATACGCCGGCGCGTGCGCAAGCCCCGCCGACTGCGCCGTATCATGGTTGAGCCACAGCTGCGCGCGCTCTGCATCGACGATGGCGGCGATCCGCTCCATTGATGTCAGGGTCGCCTCGGCGCTTGCATTCATCGTCGGCACGCAGCGATGCGCCATGTTGTAGCGGTCATGCGCGGCGTCGCCCGATAGCAGGACCGCCCCGGAGCCGGCGAGCCGCACCAGCAGCGAGCAGTGGCCCGGCGTATGGCCAGGCGTTGAGATGACGCGCACCGAACCGTCACCGAACAGATCGACATCCCCGTCCATCAATTCGAGGCGGGCTTGCCGGAGGCAATCGTAGAGCAATGGCGCGTAGCCGAAGGTGCTGAAGTCCTTGCCGAACATCGCCGCGTGCTCCCGCCGCTGGATGTACCAGCGCGCATCGCGGAACAGCCTGGCATTGCCGATGTGATCGAAATGGGCATGGGACAGCAGCACCATCGCGACATCGGCCGGCGCGAGGCCGATTTCGGCTAGCTGAGCAGTGAGAGGCTTAGTGACCAGGCCTCTGATGCCGTGGGCGATGATCCGGCCTTCCGGCGCATCGGCCAGCCTCTGGTCGATCCCGGTGTCCCACAGGATCCATTCGCCCCGTCGCTGCAGCAGATAGGCATGGCAGCTCAGCGTCACCGGCTCGCCCTGCCATTTGCCCGGCGTGTAGACGGACCGATCCGGCGCGATCGCCTTGCCGGCATCGAGCACGTACAGACGATCGATCGTTCCCAACTGTCCAGTCATGGCGCTCACGGCAATTTCCTGCTTGCGGGCTCGATCAGATCGCCTGGCCGCCGGAGACTTCGATTCGCTGCGCATTGATCCAGCGGTTGTCCTCGGACAGCAGGCTCGCGATCATCGGGCCGATATCGTCGGGCACGCCGACGCGGCCGAGCGCAGTCATGCTGGCGAACACCCTCTTGATCTCGGGATTGTCGCGCACCGCACCGCCGCCGAAGTCGGTTTCGATCGCCCCTGGCGCCACGGTGTTCACCGCGATGCCGCGGCTGCCCAGCTCCTTCGCCAGATAGAGGGAGAGAACCTCCACTGCACCTTTCGCGGCCGCATAGGCCGCATAACCTGGAAACGAGACCCGCGTCAGGCCGGACGACAGATTGACGATGCGGCCGCCATCGGCGAGTAGCGGCAGCAGCGCCTGGGTCAGGAAATAGACGCCCTTGAAGTGAACATCGACCAGTCGGTCGAACTGCGCCTCCGTTGTGTCGGCGATCAACGCATGGTCGCCATGGCCGGCGTTGTTAACGAGGTGGTCGAACGTGTCGCGCTGCCAAGTCCGGCGCAGCGCTCCGCGCAGCGTCTGCGCAAACGGCGCAAAGGCGGCGACATCACCGGTGTCGAGCTGGAAGGCCAGCGCCTTGCGGCCCATCGCCTCGATCTCTTCGACGACGGCCGCCGCGTCCTCGGCCCGGTTCTGATAGGTGAGGATGAGGTCACTGCCGCGTTGGGCAATATGACGTGCCGCGCTACGGCCGAGCCCGCGGCTGGCGCCGGTCACGAGTGCGATCCTGGTCATGATTTTTCTCCGGTCGGGTTTGACTGGTCGGATATTGGACACCGACCACCGGCGGAGTTGCCGGAACCGCGCCGTTCCTTGCCTGATCCTCCAAATCGGGTGTGTGGAGAGTGAGAGCGGGCTAAGTTGCGGACATGACCAGCCTGCTCAATGCCGTCGGCCGCTATGCGGCTGTCCACGCCGATACAGCCGGGATTGCCAGGACCCCGATCCCCGGACTCACGACGGTGCGCGCGACCGCACCGAGCGAGCTCGTCTACGCCATCTCGCGGCCGCTGGTGTGCCAGGTTGTGCAGGGCAGCAAGCAGGTCACGATGGGGCTGCAGGGACTGACGTTTTCCGCAGGTGATTCGCTGATCATCACCGCCGACGTGCCGACCGTCAGCCAGATCACGCGCGCGAGCCGCGCGGCGCCCTATCTGTCGCTGGTGCTGGAGCTCGATTCGGCGCTGATCGCGGAGCTGATCCTGCAGATGGACGGCACGACGGCGACGGACGGTCTTGCCGTCCGGGTCGAGCCGACCGACGCGGAAGTGACGGACGCGGCGCTACGCCTGATGCGCTTGCTCGATCGTCCTGCCGGATTGCAGGTGCTGCAGGCTCAACTCTTGCGCGAGATGCATTATTGGCTGCTCGCCGGCCGGCACGGCGCGGCGATCCGCCGGCTCGGCGGCCCCGACAGCCACGCCCAGCGCATCGCCCGTGCGGTAGCCCTGTTGCGCGCCGAGTTCACCCACACCCTGCCGGTCGAGCGGCTCGCGGCTGTCGCGGGTATGAGCCTGTCCGCCTTCCACCAGCACTTCCGCAGACACACCTCCCTGTCGCCGCTGCAATTCCACAAGCAGCTTCGGCTGATCGAGGCGCGCCGGCTGATGTTGGCCGAAGGCATCAGCGCGAGCAGTGCAGCGTTCGCCGTGGGTTACGAAAGCGTGCCGCAGTTCACGCGCGAATATCGTCGCCTGTTCGGCCGTCCGCCGGTGCAAGACATCAAGGCGGCACAGGCCAAAGTCGAAGCTGTCGCGTGAGCTGCGTGCGGGTGCCGTGCCGGGGACTTGCCGGTCTCGACAGCGTCCCCTTTGAGCCAGGCAAACAAAAAGCCCGACCTTGCGGCCGGGCTTTCGTAAGCAACTAATTCGAAAACGCTTGAACGGTCGATCAGGCGGCCTCGTCGGCCACGGCGGTATCGTCGCCGTCGATGTCATCACCCTCGCCTTCCGCATCGCCCTCGGCGACCGCGTCGGCCTCGGTCTTGGCGCCGCGGCGCGGGCTCTTGGCGAGCTGCGTCTCGATCTCCTTGACGGCCTCGGTCTCGGTCGAGTGCTGCACGACCGCGATCTCGCGCGACAGCCGGTCGAGCGCCGCTTCATAGAGCTGGCGTTCGCTGTAGGACTGCTCCGGCTGCGACTCCGAGCGATACAGATCGCGCACGACCTCGGCGATGGCGACGATGTCGCCCGAATTGATCTTCGCTTCGTACTCCTGGGCGCGGCGCGACCACATCGTGCGCTTGACGCGGGCGCGGCCCTTCAGGGTCTCCAGCGCCTTCTTGACCAGCGCCGGGTCGGACAGCTTGCGCATGCCGACATTGGCGACCTTGGCGGTCGGCACGCGCAGCGTCATCTTGTCCTTGATGAAGTTGATGACGAACAGCTCGAGCTTCGCACCCGCGATCTCCTGCTCCTCGATGGCCAGGATCTGGCCGACGCCGTGAGCCGGATAGACGACGAATTCGTTGGTCTTGAAGCCCTGGCGCTGGGTCGGCAGCTTCTTCTCCTCGACGCGCGGCGCGGCCGCGACGGGAGCAGCCGGCTTGGCGGCGACGGCGGGCTTGGCAACAGGGGCAGCAGCCGCAGGAATGGCGGTCTTGGTGGCAGCCTTGGGCGCAGCGGCGGCCTTGGCGGGCGCAGCCTTGGCAACAGAGTCCTTTGCAAGAGTGGTCTTCGCGGCGGATGCTTTCGCGGCAGTCTTGGCAGTCTTTTCAGGCATTGCGCTTCTTTTGTTCTTGGTGGACTTGGCAGCCGAGGCCTTCGCGGCAGCCCGAATCTCCTTTACAGGAGCCCGGGCACGGCCCTTGGAAACGCTGCGGCTGGCCGCGGCGGCTTTTTTTGTACTCTTGGAAGCACTCTTTTTACGCGTTTTCTGTGACACAGCCTGCGCGCGGAACTGCCACGCCCCTGTTTGATGTTGCGGGAACCTAAAAGGGCGGCCAAAAAAAGGTACGCATGGCCGGGTTCGGCTCTGAGAATGTGCTATATATAGCACATTTACCGCAAAAATCAATGATTTAGAGGCCGCAGGGGCGGTATTGTGACGGGTCCACGAAGTTAGGGTTAAGTGAAGCGTGCCGGAATAGAACAACTCATGCGGCGGTTCCCGCTCGCCGCAATCTCGTTCTAGGCCATTGTTTCCGCGTGGCGATTCCAATCAGCCACGGCCAGCGGCAGAATTGCCGGCGCCGCTCTCGCGCCGGTGCAGAGGTGACCCGTCAGTCTCCGGCGCCCGGCTTCGATGAAAAATATTTCTCGAATTTTCCGTCCTCGCCGTCGTGCTCCTTGGCATCCGCCGGCGGGTCCTTCTTCTGCGTGATATTGGGCCAGGACTTGGCATATTCGGCGTTCACACCCAGCCATTTCTCCAGCCCCGGCTCGGTATCCGGCTTGATCGCGTCGGCCGGGCATTCCGGCTCACACACGCCGCAATCGATGCATTCGTCCGGATGGATCACCAGCATGTTGTCGCCCTCGTAGAAGCAGTCTACCGGGCAGACCTCAACGCAATCGGTGTATTTGCATTTGATACAGTTTTCGGTGACGACGTAAGTCATCCAGGGCTCCGGAACGGATCGACAAATCGGCTGGCTTGGACTAGCGCAGGACGTGGTGTGCCGCAAGTGAAGCGGGGCGAAGAACTGAATTGGAATTGCGCCGGCGCAACCAATCAACTTCGGCCGCGACCTTCGAGGTCGTCGTAGAGCCCGCGCACGGACGCGGCGTCGCCGCGACGCGCGGCAAAGCCGGTCACCTTGAGCACGCGCACGCTGCGATCGAGCGCGATGGTCAGCACATCACCGGTCTTCACCCCATGGCCCGGCGAGGTCTCGCGCACACCATTGACCCGGACATGCCCCGACGACACCAGCGCCGCGGCGCTGGTGCGCGCCTTCACCAGCCGCGCATGCCACAGCCATTTGTCGATGCGCTGGCGCTCTGACGGGGTGTCGGACGTCGGCGTTGTCCTTCCAACCAATCTTGCCAACCGATCTTGCCGCTCAGTCCTTGCGGTTGTTCCCCGCGAGCTGCTCCTTGAGCGCAGCAAGCTTGGCAAACGGCGAATTGGGATCGACCGGACGGTCGCGATCCCGGCCGCCGCCGCTGCTCGATGCGTAGGGCCGCAGCGCCGGGCCGCTGTCGCGCTTGTCGCGGCCGCCCTTGCCGAAGTCGCGGCCACCGCGCCCCTCGCGGTCGCCCCCGAACTTGCCGCCCTTGTTGCGATCCCGGTTCTGGTCGCGCCCCTTGGCATCATGATCGCGGCGCGGCCCGCGATCCTCGCGCGCCGGCGCCGATGCGCCCTCGGCTGGCGCCGCACCCGCCTCCGGCGGGCCCTTGCGGAAGTCCTTGCCGAACTCTTTCATCCGGTCGCGCCGGCCATGGCCGCGGTGATGGCGCTCGCGCGCCTCGCCGCCCTCGGCCGGAGCGGTCCCGGCCGATGCCTGACCGCCGCCGCCCCCCTGCCCGCGCTCATGCTGCGGACGGTTGGGCCGGCCGCGATGATGATGGTCGTGGCGCGGCCTGCGCTCCTCCGACCGCCCGCCCGGCCGCCAGACCTCGACCAGGACGGGCTCGGCAGCAGGCGAGGCCTCGGCGGGAGAAGCCTCGGTGGCGGTCGATCCAGCAGCAGTTTCCGCCGCGGCAGCTTCAGCCGAAGCGTCGCCGATGCTTGTTGCCTCGTTCGCAACGGCCTCCGCGGCTTCTGGCTGCGGCGCATCCGCAGCGACGGCGGTTTCCGCCTCGGCGACGACGCTTTCGGCAGCCGTCTCGGCCATGGAAGCGGCGTCCGCCACATCCGGCGTGACGAAATCGACGGTCGGCAGCGATGCCAGGGCCGATCCCGACGTGGTTTCCGGCTGCTCCTCACCGACCATCGCGGGCACGGCGACGGCCTGCTCGGTCACCGGAGCGACGGCGGCCTCCGCGACGGTGGGAACCTGCTCGTCGGCCGGCTCGCCGGCGACAACTGCGAGGTCCTCGCCCGGCACAGCCTGCGCATCTGCCGGAGCGGCTTCGGCAGCAGCAGCTTCCGCGATGGCAGCAGCCTCGACGGGCTTCTCAATCGGCTTGGGCGGCAGCGGCGGACGCTTCTCCATGCGATAGCCGAGCGCGCGCAGGATGGAGGCGAAGTCCTCGCCGGCCGAGCCGGTGAGCGAGGTCATCGCCTGCGTCACCACGAAGCCGCGGCCGTCGAAGGCGCCGGCCGGCTTCTCGCCCGGCGCATTGTCGCGCCAGGCCAGGGCGGGACGAATCAGGTCCGCCAGCCGCTCCAGGATGTCGACGCGCACGGCGCGCTCGCCGGCCTGCTTATAGCCGAGCACGCGATAGGCATCGCGCGGCAGCGCCTTGTCGACCGGGAACGAGGTACGGCCCGAGCTCGCCAGATGCTGGGCGCCGGTCAGCGCGGACATGTCGACATTGCCCTGCTTCTCGGCCCACAGCAGCGCGGCGAGCGCGCGCGCCGCCGGCTTGAGCAGTGCCGGGACGTAGATGTGATAGGCCCCGAAGCGCACGCCATATTTGCGCAAGGTGGCGCGCGACGGCTGGTCGAGATCCTTCATCTCGGCGGCGATCTTGGCGCGCTCGATGACGCCGAGCGCCTCCACGAGCTGGAACGCGATGCCGCGGCCGATGCCGGTGATGTCCTCGGCCTTGGACAGCTCGAACAGCGGGCCGAGCAGCTTCTCGATATGCGTCTTCAGCCACAGATCGAGCCGCGCCTGGACTTTGTCGCGCGCAGCACCCGTCAGCCGCTCGTCGGCGATGATGCGCAGGCGCGGATGCAGCGCGTCGTCGGCCGCGACCAGCTTGGCGACCGCGTCGCCGGTCCAGCGCATCGTGCCGTCGGCGGTGAGCACGATGTGCTCGTCGGGCGCGCCGGACAGCTTCTCGGCGCGCGCCTCGATCTCGCCGGCCAGCGCCTTCTGGGCAGCAGCCTGCAAGGCCTTGGCCTCCGAGCCGGCTTCGGCGGCGTCGGGCGCGAAGGTGAATCCATCCAGGCGGCCGATCGCGTGCCCTTCAACGATCACTTCGCCGGTCTTGCCGATTTCCGTATTCAAAACACTGTTCTCCCGCAGGCGCCGCATCAATACACTGGTACGACGATCAACGAAACGCTCCGTGAGCCGTTCATGAAGGGCGTCTGACAATTTATTTTCGAGTTCGCGGGTAATCCCCTGCCAATAATCAGGGTCGCGCAGCCAGTCGGGCCGGTTGGCCACGAAGGTCCAGGTGCGAATCTGTGCAATCCGCCCCGACAGCGTATCGATGTCGCCATCGACGCGGTCGGCCTGATCGACCTGGGCCGCGTACCAGGCGTCCGGAATACGCCCCTTCTGCATCAGGAAGCCGAACACGGTGGTCACCAGCTCCGCATGGGCAGCCGGCGACAGCCTGCGATAGTCGGGAATCTGGCAGGTTTCCCAGAGACGCTCGACCGCTTCAGCGCCATGCGCCATGTCGCGCACCTCGGCATCGCGCGCGGCATGATCGAGCACGCGCAGATCCTCCGCGGTCGGCGCGCGCGTCAGCGCGTCATGCCCCGGCGTAATCGCCAGGGAGACCTGGAGCGCGCTCAAGGACGCGAAATCAAGCCTGGAGTTGCGCCATTGCAGCACCTTCACGGTATCGAAGGTGTGGTTCTGGAGCGCATTGACCAGCTCGGGCTCGAACGGCGCACAACGTCCGGTGGTGCCGAACGTGCCGTTACGCGTCGCGCGTCCGGCACGGCCGGCGATCTGGGCAAACTCCGACGGCGTGAGCCGGCGGAACTGATAGCCGTCATATTTGCGGTCGGATGCGAAGGCGACGTGATCGACGTCGAGATTGAGCCCCATGCCGATCGCATCGGTGGCGACGAGATAGTCGACGTCGCCGTTCTGGAACATCGCCACCTGCGCGTTGCGCGTGCGCGGCGACAGCGATCCCAGCACCACGGCGGCGCCGCCATGCTGGCGGCGGATCAGCTCGGCGATGGCGTACACCTCGTCAGCCGAGAACGCCACGATGGCGGTCCGGCGCGGCTGCCGCGTGATCTTCCGGTCGCCGGCGAATTCGAGCTGCGACAATCGTGGCCGTGTCACCATCGACGCACCGGGCAACAGCCGCTCGATGATGGGGCGCATCGTCGCAGCCCCGAGCAGCAGCGTCTCGTCGCGCCCGCGGCGATTGAGGATGCGGTCGGTGAAGACATGGCCGCGCTCGAGATCGGACGCGATCTGGATCTCGTCGACGGCCAGGAACGACACGTCGAGATCCCTGGGCATCGCCTCGACCGTCGACACCCAATAGCGCGGGTTCTTCGGCTTGATCTTCTCCTCGCCGGTGATCAGCGCGACGGCCTCGCTGCCGACGCGATCGGCGATCTTGTTGTAGACCTCGCGCGCGAGCAGCCGCAGCGGCAGTCCGATGATGCCGGAGGAATGCGCGAGCATGCGCTCGATCGCCAGATGCGTCTTGCCGGTGTTGGTGGGGCCGAGCACGGCGGTGACGCCGCTTCCGGGAGCACGGTCGGACGTGCGCTCGAAAGGCGAGGCAGCCGAAGAGGACGAAAAAGCCATTCGTTAAATGTGGGTCTCGAAGCCGGCGTTGGAAGCGCGTCGTTCACGCGCGACGGATGCGGAATTGTCGTGTGTCTGGAGAGGCTGAGATGCTGACCCCTGTCTCACATTGTGACGCATATAGTGCCGCAGCTTAAGCTTCGGAACGCCTTGAGAACGAATCGCGAAGGAATCGCTGACTCTGTCGGCTTTCAGGCTTCGTTCACCGCAACATCTCGCGCTCTGCGATCAAGCCAGCACTAGATCAAGTTTTCGCGGGCTCCACAAGCAACGCTTTCGCGATGGAACTGGCGCGCATTTCAGGGCGTCCCGAGTCGAATCAGAATCAGGGAAGAGTCAAACGGATTCACGCGCAGCAGACAGCATCCATACGGGGACCGGCAAATCGGAGGTCAACGCGGAATCTCCATCGCATTCAAGCGAGAGCGGACGGCATGCCGCCAGACCTTCACGCCACGGCCGCTGTTGCGGCTCAGCCGCTGACGGGGCCGTGCCACAGCGACGAGATTCGGATGTGGAGGAGCAGCGATACGAGGCGCTACTGGGTCTTGGCGACGTGCGGCGCCGCCTGGGTGATGAACGACGTCGCCTCCAGCATCGCGGTCCCCAGCGGGGTCGGGATCACCATCTTGAACGGCACCAGCACGCGGGTGCCGGCGATCGGCACGAAGAAGATCTCCATGTTGCGGGCCTGAGCCAGATATTTGATGACCGGCCGGTCCGGGATGTAGCCCGCGACCGGCGTGAAGTAGATCGCGCAGACCAGCGCCGGACCGCGATAGCCCTTGTCAGCCTTGACGTTCTCCATGCGCTTGTAGTCGAGCTTGAGCTCGTAGCGCATGCGGCCGTCGAACACGGGCGCAGCGCCGCGGCAGGAGTCCGGCGACAGCAGTTCGCCATTGCCCGGCACCCGCACCAGAGAGGCCGTCATCGGATCGAGCACGCCGCGCTTGTGGGCATCCGTCACCGGAATGCGGTCGGGATCGACTGGAGGCGCCGGCTCGATGGCGAAGTCCTTCACGGTGCCGTTCTGCAGATTGATGCGGATCTGCTCCGATTTCTTTCCCGTGGAGGTCGAGGCCTGGTAGCTCTGGCCGACCAGGGCGCCGTTGACGACGCGTCCCTGCACCGAGCCCGTGCCTGATCCTTGCGAGAAGCTCTTGAGCAGGCCGGCGGTGCCGCCCTGAGCCGCAGCACCATACTGATCATCCCCGATCTCGACCGCCCAGGTGCCCTTGCCGACGGGGATGCCGGCCAGGGAAGCCTCGTATTGAGCGTCCAACCGAGCCTGCGCCTGGGCGCCTTGCGCCAGCAACAACAGGCAGAGCGCTGCCCCGGCCGCGGCCAGGCGGCCCGAGAGAAATGAGGGAACCGAGATGATGGTCACGTGACGAATGATCCTGCCGATCCGCCTGCCTGAGCGCCGGACCGATCCGACGCGCCGTCCTTGCTACTTAAGCCAAAAACGCCTTCAAACAACGCGAACCGTCCGACAATGGCGGTTTGTCCAGCGCTTTGCGCCTGAACAGCACTCAGAACCGTCGTCCGCAGCGCTGCCGGAACCGAGCCGCGAACCTCCGACCGCGCCAGCATGCCGCCATTCCGGACCGTTCGCGGGATATCCATCCATCACGTCCGAATGCGCCCTTTATATGGTCTAAACTGCCGGCTATACTATTGATTACACGCCTGCTTTTCTGCTGGTCGGCGATTTCGGCCCGACCAGGAGGAGGCATGGGTCGCGTCCTCCGGGTTCGCCGGCCCGGCTCCCTGTATTTGCTGCGGCCTTCAAAACCTTGACGAAAAGCCGCATCCCCCCTATAGGACCGCATCTCCCAGAGACGAGCTGGACGAGTTTTGGACCCCCGCGGCCCGCCGACATAGGCGGACGAAGGGTGCGGGGATGAGAGAGGATTTATTGCCATGTCGCGGCGCTGTGAACTGACGGCCAAGGGTCCCCAGGTTGGCCACAAGGTCAGCCACTCCAACATCAAGACCAAGCGGCGCTTCCTGCCGAACCTGTGCAACGTGACCTTCATCTCGGATGCACTCGGCCGCAACGTGCGCCTGCGCGTTTCGACCAACGCGCTCAAGAGCGTCGACCACAATGGCGGCCTCGACGCCTATCTGCTCAAGGCCAACGCCGCGACCCTGTCGCCGCGCGCGCTGGAGCTGAAGCGCGCCATCGAGAAGAAGGCGGCGGACGCTGCCCCGGTCGCGAAGGCGAGCTGAGAGAGCCAACCGAAATTCAAGATTGATGCAGAAGCCGGACGCGTCACGAGCGGGGCTTCGAGCTGAACGAGATGTCGAAACGGCCGGGTCGAGAGATCCGGCCGTTTTGCTTGCGGATGCCGTGACCAACTGACAACTCTGGACAAGGCAGCCGGCGCGGGGCGGCAGGACAAGTCGGGTGACCATCCGTTCGTACAACGGCGTCCAGCAGTCACTCCGCCATGTCGGCCGCGCCGCGCGCAACAGCGACCCAGACGAAGTGCCATAGGGAACCGACCTCCCCAACACCAGCCGGATGCTCTACACTCGTTGCGGTAGCATTATTGCGGACATTCCTTTGCCATGAAGAATATTGTCATCTGCTGCGACGGCACCGGCAACGAGATCAGCGAGAACATCTCGAACGTCCTCAAGCTCTATCGCTGCCTGCGCAAGACCGACAAGACGACACCGCATCAGGCCGTATTCTACGATCCCGGCGTCGGCACGCTGACCCAGCCCGACACCTGGCACCGCTTCAAGGCCAATTTCAACATGGTGCTGGGGCTCGCGACCGGCTACGGCCTCGACGACAACGTCATCAACGCCTACTCCTTCCTGGCCACGCATTACGAGGACGGCGACCGCATCTTTCTGTTCGGCTTCTCGCGGGGCGCCTACACCGTGCGCGTGCTGGCCGGGCTGATCCACAAGATCGGGCTGATCTCGCCGGGTCAGATCAATCTCGTCGGCCCGGGCGTGATCGCCTACAAGAAGTACTCCTCGGACAATCCGAAGGCCGGGCGCGGCATCACCAAGGAGCTCGAGAGCACCGAGGAGGACGGGCCGATCCCGGAGAGCCGCGACGACCACGCCGCGCAGTTCGCGCGGATCACCTCGGCGCGCTGGCCGACAATCCATTTCGTCGGCGTGTGGGACACGGTGGCGAGCGTGATCGTGCCGCGCACCGACCGGCTGTTCGCACTGCCGAGCCTCGAGGAGCTCGCCTTCACGATCGAGAACCCGAGCGTGAAGATCTTCCGCCAGGCTGCGGCGATCGACGAGCGCCGCTGCATGTTCCGGCTGAAGCCGTGGGGCATGCCGCAGACCTTCACGCCAAACCGCTTCAACAAGGCGCAGGCGCGACCGCAGGACGCCAAACAGGTGTGGTTCGCCGGCGTGCATTCCGACGTCGGCGGCGGCTATCCCGAGGTCCGGTCGGCGGCTTCGAAATATCCGCTGCTGTGGATGATCGACGAGGCGGTCGAGGCCGGGCTGACGGTCAATCCGCGCACGGTGAATCAGCTCGCCTGGGGCGTGCAGCGCAAGAACAGTCCGTTCTCCTATGTGGCGCCGAGCGTCCAGGGACCGCTGCACGATTCGATGACAGCGGCCTGGCGGGTGCTCGAATGGCTGCCGAAGAGCGCGACGTACAAGGAATGGCCGGAACGCAAGGCGCATTTCGGCTTCTACATTCCGAATGGCGAACCGCGCTTCATCCCCGACGGCGCCTTCGTTCATGAGAGCGTGCTGATGCGGATCGCGGAATCGAAGGACTATCGCCCCGTCAACCTGCCCGCGTCCTATGAGCGCATTCCGCTTCCGGTCAAACAGAAGGCGGAGTAGCAGCAACAGCGCGTTGCGCGTCGGGCAGGGCCTTCTGAGGCCCGCGTGTGGCGGATCGCCTCAGATCATGCGCAGATGGATGACGCCGTCGGTCACCTCGCCACGGGCAAACTGCTCGCGCGCCATCTGCTCGAACGCCGTGCGGTTCCGTTGCAGATAGGCGAACGCCTGGTTGCGCGTGCAGAAGCAGGTCTCGAGATGACAGACCTGCCGTGTGGCGCCGATTGCGAGCGCGAATGCGATCGTCTGGGCTCCACGCTGCGTCTCATCCTTGGCAATGCGAACGTCTGTAGCGGTCGGCTTGGCCACGTCAGCCTCCTCGGTACGAAGGTCGGGTCTGTACGCGGGACACGGTTGGGGCGTAGTAATCAGGCATGGATCGCCCGTCTGTTCGAGCACCGGCAACGAAGTTCCGATAATTCCACCGGGCACCCGACGCCGGAAGGCGAGATGAAGCAGCCCTAGCGAACGACCTTCTTGCGCCGCTTCGGCGCAGGCGCCGCATCAGACCCCGCTTGCGCAGCTTCCGCTTCCTTGGCGAGCCGCAACACGCGCAGCCGCTCCATGTTCTTGCGGACCGCCATCGCGCGCTGATCCCATTCGGCGCGCGCCTTCGCCCCGTCCTCGGCGGCGACGCGCTGGCGCTCCGACCGCGCGATGCTTTCGGGGGAGCGCTCTGACATCTTCTTGGTAGCC
Organism: Bradyrhizobium sp. HKCCYLRH3061; assembly: GCF_051168015.1. Taxonomy (NCBI): domain Bacteria; kingdom Pseudomonadati; phylum Pseudomonadota; class Alphaproteobacteria; order Hyphomicrobiales; family Nitrobacteraceae; genus Bradyrhizobium; species Bradyrhizobium sp. HKCCYLRH3061. The sequence goes on along the minus strand of NZ_JBNPUE010000025.1, from coordinate 73,898 downwards.
ATCGACTGATCCTTCCGGAGATGCGGGTTACCGTCGAGACGCAGAAAGCCCGCTCAATACAGGATCGAGCGGGCAAACCAGCCATTTCAGTACATCCGTGAAATGGCCTAAGACGTCAGAGACGTCTGATCAGTACGGTCAGACCAGCGCGAGATTTTCTGCGCTGGTTTTACCGCGCATCTTGTCCGTCTTGACCTCAAAACTGACTTTCTGGCCCTCAGCCAGACCGGCGAGACCAGCGCGTTCAACCGCGCTGATGTGAACGAACACGTCGTTCCCGCCATCCTGCGGCTGAATGAAACCAAAGCCCTTCTGGCCATTGAACCACTTGACGGTACCCTGCATGTCTATCTCCAAATCATTCATCGCGCGACCATCACGCGATCTCATTCAACTGAGCGATGACTTTTGGAAATAGCCCACAGGCACATTCAGAAAGGCACAGCGGCTAATCGAACTACCTCAAGGTAGAGATTTTCTGGGGGATTACAAGGCCGCGCGGCGAATATAGTTTGCCGAGGGCCGGAACCGTTGAGTCGGCTCGCGCTGGCAATATCAGCAGATTGCCCTTATCTTCACAGCACCATCGGTAACGGCCTGGCCATCGATGGCTGAGAGACACTCGTGCTCCCGCCTTCCGACGAAGGGGATCACCGTGTCTCGCACGCATCGTGCCTCATCACATTGTGAGCAACACGTTTCATTGGTGCCGCTCAGCTGAGCGCGCCGCTCTCCCCGCCGCAGCGCCGATCGGCTTCGCCAACCGAATTTCATCGATAGAGATGAAGACAAGGAGGACACTTTTGCAGGTTCTTGTTCGTGACAACGACGTCGAGAAGGCGTTGCGCATCCTGAAGCGGAAGATGCAGCGCGAAGGCGTATTCCGCGAGATGAAGCGCCGTAGATCCTACGAGAAGCCATCGGAGCGCAAGACGCGCGAGAAATCCGATGCGATCAGGCGCCAACGCAAAGTCGCGCGCAAGCAGGCCATCCGCGAAGGCTTGCTGCCGGCGCCGGTCAAGAAGGTGCCTGCGGCGCGGCCGGGCGCGCTCCCCTCAACGACCTCGACGCGCACCGATCGTGAACGGCCGCAGGGCCAGCTCACCGCTACGCCTCCGCGCAGCTGAGCGAGCGACGGCATGCCCGCCGAAATCGACGGGACGAGGCTGGCGGTTCACGCCAGCTTCTTCGGCTGCTTGCCGGCGCTGTCAGCCGCTTCACGCGCCAAGCGCTCGGCCTTCAGTCGCTCGCGATTCTGATCGAACGCGGTCTGCGCCTTTTCATAATCGCTTTTCGTCGGCTCGGCCGGCTTGAAGGCTTTTTGAGCCTCGCGCACGGCGGCCGTTGGCTTGCGCTCCGACATGATGAGAGTCCTCGTTGGGATGGTGAACGCCGCTGCGACATCCTGTCGAGACTGACGCTTCATGGGCACGGTTCAATGACAGCCTCGGGTAGAGGGAGCACGAGCCCGCTGTCTTGGCGCGGACCAGCTAGGGCGACCACCCTGCGGCCTCATCGGGGTCCAATGCTATTATAATCCAAATACGCCGAAGATGTTGCAAGTAATTGAACCCGGCCCGGCACGATGCGATGCGCCATGGTTCCGACCGGCGGTCGGTTTACGCACAATCACGCCATTCCGTGCTTGCGGCCGGGAACGGCAGCGAGCAGCTCGCGAGTATAGGCGTGTTCGGGATTGGCGAACAGCGCGGCGGTCGGCTTCAGCTCGACGATCTCGCCCTTCTGCATGACGGCGATCCGATCGCAGATCTGCGCGGCCACCCGCAGGTCATGCGTGATGAACAGCATCGACAGACCAAGGCGCGCCTTCAAATCTTCCAGCAGCCGCAGCACCTGCGCCTGGACGGACACGTCGAGCGCCGACACCGCTTCGTCCGCGACGATGATCTCCGGATCGAGCGCGAGCGCGCGCGCGATGCCGATGCGCTGACGCTGGCCGCCGGAGAATTCGTGCGGATAGCGGCCGATGGCGCCGGCGTCGAGCCCGACCATGCCGAGCAGCTCCTGGGCGCGCTTCAGCGCGGCATCGAGCGGCGTGCCGCGCGCGACCATGCCGTCGGCGATGATGCGGCCGACCTTGCGGCGCGGGTTGAGCGAGGCGAACGGATCCTGGAAGATCATTTGGATGCGATGACGCTGCGCACGCAAGGCGCCGCCCTCCAGCGCCGTGAGATCGACGTCGCCGATCCGCACCGTGCCGCGATCCGCCTCGATCAGCCGCATCACGAGACGCGCGACGGACGACTTTCCCGAGCCGGACTCGCCGACGAGGCCGAGCGTCTCGCCCTGATGGATCGCGAAATTGACCGCATGCGCAGCGCGCGTCTCGCGCTTCGGGCGGAACCAGCCGGTCGGCGTCACATAGGTCTTGTCGAGGCCGATCACCTCCACCGCCCGGGGAGCAGCCTCGCGTGATTGACGCGGCGGCGGGTCGAACGACGGCACGGCCGCGAGCAGCGCCTTGGTGTAGTCGTGCTGCGGCTGGCCGAGCACGGCGGCGGCCGAGCCCTCCTCCACCACCTTGCCATGGCGCAGCACAACGACCTGGTCAGCGATGTCGGCGACGACGCCGAAATCATGGGTGATGAACATCACCGCCATGTTGTGGCTGGCCTGCAGGTTGCGGATCAGCTTGAGGATCTGCGCCTGGGTCGTCACGTCGAGCGCGGTGGTCGGCTCGTCGGCGACCAGCACCGCCGGTTCGAGCGCCAGCGCCATTGCGATCATCGCGCGCTGGCGTTGGCCGCCGGAGAGCTGATGCGGATAGGCGCGGATGATCCGCTCGGGATCGGGCAGCCCGACCTCGCGCACCAGCGCCAGCGCCTTGGCGCGGCGCTCGCGGGGGCTCAGCAGATCATGCGCCTCGAACACCTCCATCAGTTGGTCACCGATGCGCATCAAGGGATTGAGCGCGGTCATCGGCTCCTGGAACACCATGGCGATGCGGCGACCGCGCAGATCGCGCCAGCCGTCCTCATCGACGGCAAGCAGGTCGTGCCCTTCGAAGCGGATCTCGCCGCTCTCGACGTTCACCGTATCGGGCAGCAGCCCGAGCAGCGCGTGCGCGCACATCGACTTGCCCGAGCCGGATTCGCCGACCACGCAGACGATCCTGCCGGCGGTGAGATCGAACGAGACGCCGTCGACCGCGTGGGTGCGCTCGGCGCCTTTGGGCAAGGCGATGCGCAGGTTCCTGATGGCAACGACAGAGTCAACCATGGCTCACCGCCACAGCGTCGTAGGGTGGGCAAAGCGAAGCGTGCCCACCATCGGCAGATGAGGTAGAAAAATCGGTGGGCACGGCGCGGTGCGCCTTTGCCCACCCTGCGGACTCATGGTCGATCATGGCCTCACCTGCCCTCGCGCGACAGGCGCGGGTTGAGGGCATCGTTCAGGCCCTCGCCGATCAAATTGAGGCCGAGCACCGACAGCAGGATCGCGACGCCGGGAAACACCGTGATCCACCACGCCTGGCGAATGACGGTGCGGCCGTCGCCGACCATGTAGCCCCAGGAGATCAGGTTGGGATCGCCGAGCCCGAGGAACGACAGCGAGGATTCCAGCAGGATCGCGGTCGCGACCATCAGCGAGGCCAGCACGATGACAGGCGACAGCGCGTTGGGCAGGATCTCGCGCCAGATGATCCAGGCATTGCTCTGGCCGGTGACGACCGCAGCCTGGACATATTCGCGGGTGCGCAGGCTCAGCACCTCGCCGCGGACGAGACGCGCCACCGGTGGCCAGCTGACGAGGCCGATCGCGGCGACGATCGAATAGATCGAGGGCTGCAGGATCGCCACCAGCACGATCGCGAGCGCGAAGCTCGGGATGGTCTGGAAGAACTCGGTGAAGCGCATCAGCGCGTCGTCGACACGGCCGCCGAAATAGCCGGCGATGGCGCCGAGCGGCACGCCGACGATCAGCGCCACCAGCGTCGAGACCAGCCCGACCAGCAGCGAGACGCGAGCCCCGAAGATCAGGCCGGCCAGCACGTCGCGCCCGAGCGCGTCGGTACCGAGCGGGACCCTGGACAGCGTGAACGGCGGAACGAACGGCCGCTGTACCATGCGCCACGGCGAGTTCGGGAAGTAGAGCGGTCCGGCGACCGCGATCACGATCGCGAGCACGAGAATGATCAGCCCGATGACGCCGCTCGGGCTGCGCAGCATGGTGCGCCAGAACTGCCTCATGAGGCGTACTCGATGCGCGGATCGACCAGACGGTAGACGAGGTCGGTGACGAGGTTGAAGATCAGCACCATGGCCGAGGACACCACGAACACGCCGAGCAGGAGATTGTAGTCGCGCTGGATCAGCGCGTCGTACATCAGCCGGCCGATGCCCGGCCATGCGAACACCGTCTCCGTCAAGACCGCGCCGCCGACCAGCGTGCCGGCATGGACGCCAGCCAGGGTCACCACCGGCAGCAGCGCGTTGCGCAGCACGTGGCGGCGCAGGATGACGCCGTCGCGCAGCCCCTTGGCGCGCGCGGTCTTGACGAAATCGAGCCGCTTGACCTCGAGCATGGAAGCGCGGGTCATGCGGGTGTAGGTCGCCATGAAGAACAGCCCGAGCGTCGCAGCCGGCATGGCGAGATGCGCGGCGACGTCGAGCGCGTGGCGGACTCCCGTATAGCCGGCACCGATCGTCTCATAGCCGAAGCTCGGCAGCCAATCGACCCAGACCGAGAACAACAGGATCGCGATCAGCGCGATCCAGAACAGCGGCGTTGCGTAGAAGATCAGCGCGAGCACCGTGATCGCGGTGTCGAGGATGGTGCCGGCGAAGCGCGCGGCGAGCACACCGAACAGGATGCCGAGACCGAGCGAGATCGCGAACGCCGTCAGCGTCAGCAGCAGCGTCGCCGGCAGCCGCTCGGCGATCAGCCTGGCGACCGGCGCCTGCTGGCGGAACGAGAAGCCGAGATCGAGGCTGGCGATGCCCTTGACGTAGATCAGCAGCTGCTCCGGCAGCGGACGGTCGAGGCCGAACTTCTCGCGCAACTGCGCCACGAAGATCTGGTCGGAGGCGCCGGCCTCGCCGGCCATGACCACGGCCGGATCGCCCGGCGCCAGCCGGATCAGGAAGAAATTCAGCACGATGATGGCGAGAAGGACGATGATGCCTTTCACGACGCGCTGAGCGATGAAGGAGAGCATGAAAGGTCCGTGAAGGTCAGCTCGGGAGGACAGCGAAGCACCGGAGCGCGGGGATCATGGCCGCGCCCCGGAGTGCACCGCTATTTGTCGAGCCAAGCGTCGCGGAAGCCGTCGTTGACGCCGATGCCGGTGGTGATCAGGTTCTTCACCTTGCACTTGGTGATGGTCGGGAACTGGAGCTCGAGCAGCCAGGCCACGGGCACGTCCTCAGCCAAGATCTTCTGCACCTTGTCATAGGCTTCCTTGCGCTTGGCGTCGGTCGGCGCCGTCGCGCCCTCGGCGAACAGCTTGTCCACTTCCGGATTGGAATAGCCTTCGACATTGTTGAACAACTGGCCCTTGGCGATCGCCGAGGTGATGTAGTTGCGGGACACGCCGAGCGCGGGATCGCCGTACTGATAGAGATAGGTGAAGGCGATGTCGTAGTCCCACTCCATGATCTTCTGGTTGCCGCCGGGCACGTCGGTCGCGATCGTCTCGATGTTCATGCCGACATCCTGCAGGTTCTGCTTCACCGCCTCGCCCCAGCGCTGCCAGGTCTCGCCATAGGCGAGCGGCAGCATGCGGATCTTCTCGCCCTTGTAGCCGGCTTCCTTCAAGAGCGCCTTGGCCTTGGCCGGATCGTACGGATATTTCGGCACGTCATCGGAATAGAACTTGATGGTCGAGGCCGACGGACCGGTCGCCACCTTGCCGAGGCCGTTCCAGATCACGTCCTTGGCGAAGTCGCGGTCGATGGCATACATGATCGCCTGCCGCACCTTCTTGTTGGCCAGGATCGGATGCCGGTTGTTGAGCCACATCCAGGCCAGCGGCGAGAAGAACTCCCAGCCGGCACCGGTGACGCAGGCGCCCGGCAGCTTGGAGACGCGCGGCACGTCGAAATTCTCGATCGAGCCGCCCGGCAGCACATCGACCTTGCCGGTCTCGAAGGCCACCGCGCGCGCCGCGGCGTCGGGAATGATCTGCCAGTAGACCTCGTCGAGATAGGGCTTGCCCTTCTCATGGTAGTTCGGATTTTTCACCATCCGGATGAAGGAGCCCTTCTGCCATTCCTTGAACATGAAAGGGCCGGTGCCGATCGGCGCGTTGTTGTTCGGATTGGTCTTGTAGTCGGTGCCTTCATACAGGTGCTTCGGCACCATCGGCATCGAGCCGACCTCGAAAATACCGATGAAGGGACCGAACGGCTCCTTCAGCGTGAACACCACCGTGAGATCGTCCGGCGCCTCGACCTTCTCGACGATTGCGAGGTTGTTGCGGGCGCGCGCATGCGTCTGCTTCAGCATCTCGATCGAGAACAGCACGTCGGCCGACGTGAACGGCTTGCCGTCGTGCCAGGTCACGCCAGGCTTGAGCTTGAAGGTGTAGACCTTGGCATCCGGGCTGATCGTCCAACTTTCGGCGAGGCCGGGCAGCGGCTCGAGCTTGGGGCTGTAGCGCAGCAGGCCCTCAAAGATGTTGCCGGCGACCATCTGCGTCGGGCCGTTCTGGACCATCGCCAGCATCAGGCCCGGCGGCTCGGGCTGAATGACGGCATTGACCACGCCGCCGACCTTCGGCTCCTCCGCTTGCGCCGCGGACAGTCCGCAGCCAATGACCACACCCAGCAGCACCCGTTTCAACATGATGAACTTCCCAAATGTCCTTGCCGCCTGCAATGCATCAAGCGCGCCAACGCGCGCGGAATCGCCATGCGGCGTTTTGATGCTGCGCTTGCTCTGGGCGCATGGACGCCGGCTTTGTCGCGACCCCGCGCCGAAATGCAGCCTGATCATTTGCCGGATCACCGGCCGGCAAGTTGGCTCGCCGACGGTGCCGTCGCTGCTCAGTATCAGCTAGTTCCGCAGAGCAGAACTCAACGAGGAGCCTATGCGCCACCTGTTCGCCGCAAGATGAAACTCGCGACAGCGTCAGCCCAAAAATTGAACAGGGAAAATCAGCGCCGCAGACGCGCGATCGCGCCGGCAACGATCTGCATGATCACGCCGATGATCCAGCCGACCATGATCAGCGACGTCCAGACGATGTGCGGATCTTCGCGCAGGATGATGATGGCAACGGCGAAGAACGCCGTGAGGGTTGCGAGGAAGGTCCCGACGGCGCTCAGAAATTCGGCCGTGTCGATCTTCGTCTCCGTCGGCGAGTTCTCGTCATGAGGATGAAAAGGCAGTTGCGGCGTGTCGATGCCGAGATAGAAGCCCAGCGCCCCAGACAGCATCATCACGATCAGGAAGCCCTGCGTGGTCAGCAACGGAACGCTGGAGCCGACATGGGCCCCGACGAAGACGCCGCAGGCGGCGCCTGCCAGAGCCAGACCCGAGCGTTCGAGGATATGGGCAAACTTCCTGACGCGAAACCGCATGACCTGCCCCCAGATGTCAGACCCGCCACGCGCATGCAGCGGATTCGACGCCTGGATCCGTCCTAACGGCAAGACCGTCACCCAAACGTCAAATCTGAAGCTGCACTCGCGCGAAAATTTTAGCCACATTTCTTTTGACGCCAGCATTGCCCCCGAAAGGGAGGGGGAATGCTGGCGCCAAGATACTAGGACGTTACTAGGCGGCCTTGGTCAGGCCGGCATTGAGGTGGCTCAATCTCGGCATCACCTCCTGCTTCAACAGGCGCAGCGAGTTGTGCCAGGCTTCCGGCTTGTGCTTGTAGTCGAAGCCGAACACGCACAGCGTCCCGAAGCCGCCGACCTCGTGCCAGATCTTCTCGATCTTCTCGGTCACCGTGGCCGGCGAGCCGACGATCCAGTTGCGCTTGGCGCAATAGTCCACCGTCACGTCGGAATCCGGCACCTCGGGTGAGTGCTTCAGATAGTCCTTGAAGCCGAAATGGCCGAGCAGTGGCAGGAAATATTCGCCCATCATCCGCCCCATCATGTCGCCGGAGGACAAGCGCCAGGCTTCCTCGTCGGTCTCGGCGACGAACACCTCGCGCACCAGCCGCCAGTCATTGCGGCTGGGCTTTCGCCCGGACTTGGCCGCGCCAGCCTCGACCGAGTCCCAGTGCGACGACACATAGGCCGGGTTGAGGTTGAGGCTCATCGGGATGAAGCCGCGCTCGCCGGCGAGCTTGAGCGTGTCGGAGTTCTTCGACAGGCCGGCGACGCCGATCGGCGGATGCGGCGCCTGCACCGGCTTGATGTGCGGCTTGAGGAAGTCGAACATCACGTCGGGCTTGGTCACCGTCCAGTATTTGCCCTTGTGCGTGAACGGTGCCGGCTCGGTCCACAGACGCAGGATGATCTCCAGCGCCTCGCGCGTCATCTCGCGGTTCTGGCCGCTCATGCCGTCGACGTTGAACATCGCCCAGTCGCTCGGCAGACCGGATGCGGCAATGCCGAAATTGAGCCGGCCGTCGGACAGATGATCCAGCATCGCAACGCGGTTGGCGAGCTCGGCCGGGTGATGATAGGGCAGAAGGAAGCCGCCCGGCCCAAGCCGGATGTTCTTCGTTTCACGGAAGGCCTGCGCCAGAATGAGATCGGGTGCCGGGTGCGGCTCCCAGGGCGCGGTGTGATGCTCGCCGATCCAGGCTTCCTGATAGCCGAGTTCGTCGAGCCACCGCAGGACCTGCAGGTCCCATTCCTGCCCCTCCTTCAATCCGCACTCCGGCGGATGCGAGGGCATCGTGAAGTATCCGATTTCCATGGCGCTTTCCTCTCGCGTTTGTATTGCGGCGCATCTTTGTGATGCGCTCATCGTCACGCGAGACGAAACACGACCAGACGAGTCGGCATCGCCGCACGTGGTCTGCGAAGTCTAGCACTTCGTCCGACAGCGACAATCGTCAGCCGTGTCGCGGGCGGAATGATGACCGCAGAATTTTGCAACGCTGGTGCGCAACATTGCGGTCATCAATTGCACGTCAGCGTGCGCCGAACGTCGTCTTGCCGAACAACTCCTTCTGCGTCGACGGCTGCGAGCGCCAATATTGCGGAGGTGCGGCGACCTGTCCGCCGAGCTCCGCTGCCGCGTGCCAGCCCCAGCGCGGGTCATAGAGCATGCCGCGGGCCAGCGCGACCATGTCGGCCTTGCCCGAGGCCACGATCTCCTCGGCCTGCTGCGCCTGCGTGATGAGACCGACCGCCATGGTCGGAAGCCCCGTCGCCTGTTTCACGGCCGCGGCAAACGGCACCTGGTAGCCGGGTCCGAGGGCGATCTTCTGCAACGGCGACACGCCGCCCGAGGAGACGTCGATCCAGTCGGCGCCGCGGCGCTTCAGCTCTTGCGCAAATATGATGGTCTGCTCGAGATCCCAGCCGCCGTCGACCCAGTCGGTGGCCGAGACACGCATGCCGACCGGCTTGTCCGCAGGCAAGACGGCGCGCACCGCATCGTAAACTTCGAGCGGAAAGCGCATGCGGTTCTCCAGAGACCCGCCATAGCTGTCGGTGCGCTGGTTGGCGATCGGCGACAGAAACTGATGCAACAGATAGCCATGCGCGCCGTGGTGCTCGATCGCGTCGATGCCGAGGCGCGACGCCCGTTGCGCTGCAGAAACGAACGCATCGCGAATGCGGGCCAGGCCCGCGAGATCGAGCGCCTCCGGCGCGAGCTCGCCCTCCTTGTGCGGCAAGGCCGATGGCGCGACCGTCTGCCATCCGCCGTCCGCGAGCGGAATCTGCTGTCCGCCATCCCACGGCTTGTGGCTGGAGCCCTTGCGGCCGGCATGGGCGAGCTGCATCGCAACCGCGGTCTTCGAATGTTTGCGAACCGAGGCCAGGATCGGCTTCAACGCAGCTTCCGTCACATCGTCCCACAGCCCGAGACAGCCGGGCGTGATGCGCCCGATCGGCTCGACATGCGTCGCCTCGATACAGAACATCGCCGCGCCCGACAGCGCCAGCGTGTTGATGTGGGTGAAGTGCCAGTCATTGGCCGCGCCATTCTCGGCCGAGTACTGGCACATCGGCGACACCATGATGCGGTTGGCGAGTTCGAGACTGCGCAGCTTGATCGGAGTGAACAGGGCGCTCATGCTGAGTTCCAGGTTGTGACGGTTGACGCGATGATCCGATGGCCGCGAGTGTCGATCATGGGCGAGCCGCGGTCAACGCGAGCCGCCGCAGCGGTATCGCTGCTCACTCCGTCAGCGTGAACTGCAGCAGCAGCGTGCGCTGGATCATCGAGAAGTTGTCGTCGGACACCAGCGTCAGCACGGTCTCGCCGTCCGGCGTGACATGCGCATCGATGCCCTCGAGATTGTCGATCTCCTGGCCGAGATCGGCGGAGAAGATCGCCGGACCATCGACCAGCGCGCCCGGCGCGATCTGCGCTAGCGTCAGCCGGCGGATTCGAATGCCGACCCCGTTGAACAGCGAGAACTTGCGTTCGAGCACCAGAAGATCACCGGACGGCAGCAGCACGGCATCACTGACGTCGAACTCGTTGCTACGGACGATGCTAAACTGTCCCGCGGCCGGTCCGCCGATCAGGAAGGCCAGCAGATTGCCGTTCGCGTCCAGACCGCGCTCGGACAGCGCGATCAGGGTGCCGGCGAGCGGCAGGCCCTTCGGCACGACCACCAACGCCTCCAGTCCCTTGTTGTGGGGCAGCCGTCTGGCGGCCGGCGGCAGCGGCACGATCTCGCCGCGCGCGCCGGTTCCACCCTTGGCGAAGTCGTAGCGCAGGAGCTGGTTGACGCGTTCGAGGCCGACATAGACGATGTCTCCATCGCGCGCGAGCGACTCGGAATCATACCAACCGCGATCGGTGATGGGCCGTCCGTCCGGACCAAGCAGCGGCGCCGCTTCGACGTCGGCGAGCCCCGCGATCTCGCGACCGGAATAGGCAATGCGGCCGGTGAACCAGCCGCCCTTGTCGCTGACCGCGAGGAAGCGTTCACCCTTGGCATCGAGCCGGATGCCGGACAGGCCACCGAAGCCGGGAAAAGACGAGGTCAGCGCCACGCCGCTGCGATATTGCAGCATCCCGAAGCGCAGATGCGTCCGATCACGGAGGTCGAACGAGGGCAGCGGTCGCGCGTTGACCTCGATCTTGACCGCCGATGTGACGGAGTGCTCGTCGATGGTGACGCGTCCGCGGACCGGCGCCGGCGCAAGCTGCGCGCGAGCCGTCCTGGACCATGCGAATGCCGACACTCCGCCGATGGTCAGCGCGAGAAAGCGCCTGCGGTCGGCAATCGCCTGCAGCGACATCGTCAGCGGAGCCCCCTCCCCCACCTCCTCCAAGACGGAGGAGACGCAGCCGGCCGACGGCCGCTTACGAATGCAGCCTGCGCTTTGGTCCCGGCGCAGGCTGCGGTGCCGCGTGGGTCTCCGTGAACAATTCGGCGAGCTTCTCGGTGATGGCGCCACCGAGCTCCTCGGCATCGACGATGGTCACCGCGCGACGGTAGTAGCGCGTGACGTCGTGGCCGATGCCGATCGCGATCAGCTCGACCGGCGAGCGGGTCTCGATCTCCTCAATGATGTGGCGCAGATGCCGCTCGAGATAGTTGCCGGGATTGACCGACAGCGTGGAGTCATCGACCGGCGCGCCGTCCGAGATCATCATCAGGATCTTGCGCTGCTCGGCACGCCCGAGCAGGCGCTTGTGCGCCCAGTCGAGCGCCTCGCCGTCGATGTTCTCTTTCAACAACCCTTCGCGCATCATCAGACCGAGATTCTTGCGCGCCCGCCGCCACGGCGCATCAGCCGATTTGTAGATGATGTGGCGGAGATCGTTGAGGCGGCCGGGATTGGCCGGCTTGCCGGCGGCAAGCCACGCCTCGCGCGACTGCCCGCCCTTCCAGGCGCGCGTCGTGAAGCCGAGGATCTCGACCTTGACGCCGCAGCGCTCCAGCGTGCGGGCGAGAATGTCGGCGCAGGTCGCGGCCACCGTGATCGGCCGGCCACGCATCGAGCCGGAATTGTCGAGCAGCAGGGTCACCACGGTGTCACGGAAGGTCGCTTCCTTCTCACGCATGAACGACAGCGGTTGATAGGGGTCGATGACCACGCGCGACAGCCGCGCCGGATCGAGGATGCCTTCCTCGAGATCGAACTCCCAGGCGCGGTTCTGCTGCGCCATCAGCCGGCGCTGCAGCCGGTTGGCGAGCCGCGCCACGATGCCCTGCAGATGTGCGAGCTGCTTGTCGAGATAGGAGCGCAGCCGCTCCAGCTCGTCATGGTCGCACAGGTCTTCCGCGGCAATGACCTCGTCGAACTTCGGCGCGAAGGCGTGATATTCCGGCCCGCGCGGCTCGTTGGCGCCGCCGCGGTTCGGACGCGTCGCCTCGCCCGGCGTCTCGTCGTCGCCGAGCTCGCCGTCATCGAGCGTGTCGGACGCCGAAGCCTGGGCGGCCTCCATCGCGCTCTCCGACATCTCGTCCGACGTCGTCTGCGCCTGGTCTGCGCTCATCTCCTGCGCGGCGTCGGATTCGGGCGAGCCCTCGGCGCCGGACTGGTCGTTGTCGCCGTCGCGGCTGTCGTCGTTGTCCTCGTCCTCTTCGGAATCGGCGTTGCGCTCGTCGCCGAGATCCAGCGCCGACAAGAGATCGTGCACGAGGTCGCCGAACTTCGCCTGATCCTCGGTGAAGCGGCCGAGCTCATCGAGACGCTGGCCGATCCTGTCCTCCAGGAACGGACGCCAGAGATCGACCACCTTGCGCGCCGCGTTCGGCGGCGCCATGCCAGTGAGGCGCTCACGCACCATCATGGCCAACGCATCCGACAGCGGTGCGTCGGCACGGTCGGTGATCTCGTCATATTTGCCGCGATGGAAGTGATCATCGAGCATCGCCGTGAGATTCTTGGCGACGCCGGCCATGCGTTTTGCACCGATCGCCTCGACACGCGCCTGCTCGACCGCCTCGAACACGCCACGCGCCTGCGGATTGCCCGGGATCAGCTTGCGATGGATTTTCGGATCGTGGCAGGCGAGCTTCAGCGCGATCGAGTCGGCATGGCCGCGCACGACGGCGGCGTCGCGCTTGGTCATCTTGCGCGCCGGCTCCGGCAGCCGGGCCTTGCCCGGCGCAAGGCCGGGACGCTCGGCCGCGAAGGAGACTTCGAGCTCAGGCGCCCTGGCGATCGCGCGCAGGCACCCCGTGACCGACCTCTTGAAAGGTTCGGTCGGTGCTTCCTTGACGCCAGGACGGGGCTTGTTGCTCGGTGTGGTCATCTGGTTCCTGCGGCTATCGTCCCGGCGAACGCCAGGCCCGATAACCACCGGCGTTCGTTTGTTCGCACTCGCTCTCCCGCATCACCCCACGAGAGAGGCCGCGGCGTATGGGTCCCGGCCCGAGGCCGGGACCACGCCGTTGTGTCAGCTCAGCGCCACGTTGATGGAGGATTCCGGCAGCTCCGCATTGAAGCAGCGCTGATAGAATTCGGCGACCAGCGGACGCTCGAGCTCGTCGCACTTGTTGAGGAACGTCACACGGAAGGCGAAGCCGATGTCACCGAAGATCTCGGCGTTCTCGGCCCAGGTGATCACCGTGCGCGGGCTCATCACCGTCGACAGATCGCCATTGGCGAAGGCGTTGCGCGTGAGGTCGGCGAGCCGCACCATCTTGTTCACGATGTCGCGTCCCTGCGCGTTCTGATAGTGCTTGGCCTTGGCCAGCACGATCTCGACCTCCTCGTCATGGGCGAGGTAGTTGAGCGTGGTGACGATCGACCAGCGGTCCATCTGGCCCTGGTTGATCTGCTGGGTGCCGTGATAGAGGCCCGAGGTGTCGCCAAGGCCGATCGTATTGGCGGTCGCGAACAGGCGGAATGCCGGGTGCGGCTTGATCACCTTGTTCTGGTCGAGCAGCGTCAGGCGGCCCGACACCTCCAACACGCGCTGGATCACGAACATCACGTCCGGACGGCCGGCGTCGTATTCGTCGAACACCAGCGCGACGTTGTGCTGCAGTGCCCAGGGCAGGATGCCGTCACGGAACTCGGTCACCTGCTTGCCGTCCTTGACCACGATCGCGTCCTTGCCGACGAGGTCGATACGGCTGATGTGGCTGTCGAGATTGACCCGCACGCACGGCCAGTTGAGCCGCGCCGCGACCTGCTCGATATGGGTCGACTTGCCCGTTCCATGGTAGCCGGTCACCATCACGCGGCGGTTCTTGGCGAAGCCGGCCAGGATCGCCAGCGTGGTGGCGCGGTCGAAGCGGTAATCGGCATCGACCTCGGGAACGTGCGGGTCGGTCGCTGAAAAAGCCGGCACCTCAAGGTCGCTGTCGATCCCGAACACCTGCCGCACCGACACCTTCATGTCGGGCACACCGGTCATCTCCTGCGCATTGGTCGTAGCGGCGGTCGTCATTCATCCTCCGAGGTCCCGGGCATTCCCGAAACCAGATTTCATGTTTGGCTGCGGTTGAAGGGCTTCGACGCCAGCCTAGCAGAGAGCACGCGCGGGCAGAAGCCTAAGCCTTGATCAAAGTTCCGTCGTTATATCATCGAGATAGGCATGGGTGGCCGTTTTCGGAAGGCTGCCCTGCGAATCGTGCCACCTTTTCGCCCACCGGCTCTTCCCAGGAATCTCGACGTGGCACCCGGGGCCGGGGTTCCTACTTATCGGGAAGTCCCCGCCCCACCCTCTCCACCAACAGGAACCGCGTGGCCCATCTGCTCGACCCACTCATTGCCTTTGTCTCAGCGCATGCGGGACTGGCCTATCTCACCCTGTTTCTGGCCGCCTTGCTGGAGGCGATCCCGATCGTGGGCTCGGTGATTCCGGGCACGACCATCATCCTGGCGCTGAGCGCGCTGATTCCGGGCGGCGAGCTGACCCTGCAATGGGTGCTGGCGGCGGCCGTCCTGGGCGCGGTGCTCGGGGACGGCGGGGCGTTCTGGGTCGGCCATCGCCGGCAGCGCGAGATCCTGGCGAACTGGCCATTCTCGAACTATCCGCGCCTGGTGGCGCAGAGCGAGGCCTTCTTCCACCGGTTCGGCACCCTGGCGATCTTCTTCGCCCGCTTTGTCGCGCCGATCCGAGCCGTCGTGCCGATCACGGCCGGCGCGCTCGACATCCCTCCGCTGCGCTTCTACGCCGTGAACATCCCAGCCATCGCGCTGTGGGCCTGCGCCCACGTCCTGCCCGGCGTCTTCGCGGTGCAGCTGTTGCACCGTTATGGCGGGATTCCGCATCATAGCCATATCGCCAAGTCCACCTGGATCATCGCGGCTGTCGCGGGCACGATCGTGGTCTGGCTGGTCCTCAGATTGGTGCGGAAGCGGCGCGAGTCTGAGCTCGCCGCTGGCGTCACGGATTAGAACGCTACAGCGCATCCAACATGGCTCCGCGGCCGGGTGCGGGTCCGATATAGCGAGCACGTGGGCGGATCAGGCGGCCGTGCTGCAGCTGCTCGCAGGCATGGGCGAGCCAGCCGACGCAGCGTGCCATCGCGAACAGCGCCAGCTCGCTGCCGGCAGGCAGCCGCAGGCTATGCACCAGCACCGCCAGCGCATAGTCGATATTGACGAACTCGCCGGTCGCCTCGGCGATCCGCTCCGGCACCTCGCGGGTGAATTTGCGCGGCGCGCCGGCGCGCGTCAGCGCCTCCAGCAGCGAGATGGCGCGGGGGTCGCCGTGCTTGTAGACGCCGTGGCCGAAGCCGGCGAAGCGCTCGCCGAGCGCCACCCGCTCGCGGATCAGCGGCGCGACATCGCGATCAACGAGGGTCTTCACCAGTTGCGACGCCAGGACGCCGGCGCCGCCGTGCTGCGGTCCTTTGAGCGCCGCAAGACCCGCGATGACGGCATCGTAGAGACTGAGGCCCGTCGACGCCGCACAGCGGACGGTGAAGGTCGACGCGTTCAGCTCATGATCGGCCAGCAGCACCAGGGTGCGGCGGATCAGGTCCGGCGCATGTTCATGTCCGGGCGCCCAGCTCCGCGCGACCTGAACATGCAGCGGACCGGCTGAGGCGGGCTGGTTCAACATGGTTGCGACCACCAGCCGGACGATGCGCGCGCCGACCAGCGCCCGACCATCGGGAGCGCGGTTGAACGCCGCGGGATCGGCATGTGTCGCCAGCGCCAGCACCGCGATGGCCCGGTCGATCGGCGCCGCACGCCGCGCGGCATCGGCGATGAAACCCATCTCCTCCGACACGGCCGGAAGGTTGCCCGGCGCAAACGGATCGAGCGCGGTCACGTCCCACAGCAGGGTCGCAGCATGTTCCAGCGTGCCGCGCACGGCTAGGTCGACGCAATTGACGCCTCGATAGATCGGACCGGCTTCGGTGATTGTCGACACGGCGGAATCGAACACGGGGAGGTCCGCATCGAAGCTGCGGAAGGCGCGCGGCTCGGGGGCCGGTGCGCGCCGCTCCTTCAGGGCCCGGATGTCCTCGGCGCGATAGCGGTTGCCGCGCGAATTCGGCGACGGCTCGGAGCGGACCAGTCCGCGGCTGACATAGGCGTAGAGGGTGGCCGGCGAGATCGCCAGTTCAGCCGAAGCTTCGCGCGCAGATAGGTAAAGACCACTGTCTTTTTTCATATTGATCAGCTTAATCAAGATTGATCAAGTTGTCGACTGGGCGGATCTTGGCAGCGTGACCATTCTCGAAGGAGACCCGCCATGACCATCCAGCTCGGCAAGACCCCCATCGGCCTCGACGGAATCGCCGCCGCCGAGACCGTGCTCAGCCACGTCGACGGCCAGCAGGGGGAGCTCATCATCGCCGGAGCGCGTGTGGCCGACCTCGCCGCCGCCAGCGGCTTCGAGGGCGTGACTGCCCGACTATGGAGCGCGGCGACGAAGCGCAGCGTCGGCGAGACGGATGTCCGTGCCAGCCTCGGCCAGGCCCGCGAGCGGGCCTTCGCCCGGCTGCCCGGGCTGCTCGCCGCGACCGCCGGCCTGTCGATCATCGACGGCTTCCGCGCCGCCGTCGCGGCGCTGCGGTCCGAACCCGGGCTCGACGACGAAGCCACGATCGTCGGGGCCTGCCCGGTGATCGCCGGCGCACTGGTCCAGCGCGCGCAGGGAGCGCAGCCGATTGCGCCCGATCCTGACGCCGGCCACGCCGCAGACACCCTGCGCATGGTCCGCGGCGATACGCCTGCGGCTGGCGAGGTGGCGACGCTGGACACGTATCTCGTCACCGTCAGCGATCACGGCATGAACGCCTCGACCTTCGCCGCGCGCGTCGTCGCCTCGACCCAGGCCGACCTGTTCGCATCGGTGACCGCCGGCTATTGCGCGCTCACCGGCCCGCTGCATGGCGGGGCGCCGGAGCCGGTGCTGGAGATGCTCAACGCGATCGGCACGCGCGAGAACATCAAGCCGTGGGTCGACGCGGCGCTCGGCCGCGGCGAGCGGCTGATGGGGTTCGGACATCGGATCTATCGCGTGCGCGATCCGCGGGCCGACGTGCTCAAGGCCGCGATCGAGCGGCTGGCGGGCAGCGGCGCCGACCTGCCGTTTGCGAGCGAGGTGGAGGCTTACATCCGCCAGGCGCTGCGGCGGAAGAATCCGGAGCGGGCGCTCGACACCAATGTCGAGTTCTTCACCGCCATCCTGCTCGATGCGCTGAAGATTCCGCGCCAGGCGTTCACGCCGATCTTCGCGGTGGCGCGGGCCGCCGGCTGGACCGCCCATGCGCGGGAGCAGCAGCGGACGGGGCGGTTGATCCGGCCGAGCTCGGCCTATATCGGGCCGAAGCCCTGAGACCTTCGACGCAACGCGCGGCAGCCTCACGCGCTGCCGCGCGTCAGCCCTTCACCACCGTCTTCAGGTAGTTGTAGGCCTTGATGATCTCGATCAGGCGATCCTCGGTGGAGCGGTCGCCGCCATTGGCATCGGGATGGTGCTGCTTCACCAGCGCCTTGTACTTAACCTTGACATCTTCCAGCGTCGCGTCGGGACCGAGGCCCATCACCTGCAGCGCCTTGCGCTCGGCGTTGAACACCTTGCGCGTCTCAGCCTTGGGGGCCGACCGGGGATCCGGACGCCAGCTGCCGCGGCCGTTGATCTCGGCGAATACGCTGAACGGATCGGCGGCATCGCCGAGATCGCCCTCGGCGCTGCCGGTGCCGCGCTTGGCCGACGTGTTGGCACCCATCTTCCAGGTCGGGCGGTGTCCGGTCAGCGCATCCTTCTGATAGCGCGCGACCGCCTCGGCGTTCATCCCCGAGAAGAAATTATAGGACTGGTTGTACTCGCGCACGTGATCGAGACAGAAGTGCCAATACTCGCGCGCGTTCTCGCGTCCCTTGGGCGCGCGATGCGAGCCCTTGTTCTTGCAGTCCGGCCACTGACAGGGCTGGGCCTCCTCGCGCACCACCGGCTGCCGCGCAGCCGCCTTCTTGGGCTTGATGCGGATGGAGTCGAAGAATTTGTTTGAATCGATCGGCATGGCGGACTTTGACTACGCAACGCGAAAAGCTTCAAGTCTTGACATTGCGAATACCTCGGGCGGGGACCGCCGATTGACGAAAAATAATTTGATGCGTATTTCCAGAGACCATGCGGACCCGAGATGCTATCATCAAAAAGTTGCGCGAAGCTTTCACGCCTGAAAGCCTCGATGTTCAGGACGAATCACATCTGCATGAAGGCCATATGGGCCATCAGCCGAGCGGTGAGACCCATTTCCGCGTGTATATTGTGTCGCAGGCCTTCGCGGGCAAGAGCCGTGTCGATCGCCACCGCCTGATCAACGCCGCATTGGCAGCGGAACTTGCCGGCTCGGTGCACGCGCTCGCGCTGCATGCGAAGGCGCCGGGCGAGGCTTGATCCCATCGCTTTATTTGAGCATGATCTCTTCGGAAAACCGGCTTCCACTTTTCCGGATCATGCTCTAGCTAGAACGCCGTGCCTGCACGGCGCGGCCGCGTCTCCTCGGTTTCGCCGCGCGGCACCGGTACGATGCGCAGCGCAGTGATGCGATTGCGCTCCCGGCGCAGCACGCGAAACCGGAAGCCGTGGAACGTGAAGCTCTGGCCGCGCTCGGGGATCGAACGCGCCTCGTGAATGACGAGACCGGCAACTGTCGTTGCTTCCTCATCGGGCAGCGTCCAGTCCATCGCGCGATTGAGATCGCGGATCGGCACTGAGCCATCGACGACGACGGATCCGTCCGGCTGCACGCGCACACCCGCGACCTGCACATCCTGCTCGTCGGAGATGTCGCCGACGATCTCCTCCAGAATATCCTCCAGCGTGACGATGCCTTCGACCTCGCCATACTCGTCGACCACGAGCGCGAAATGCGTCTTGCGCCGGCGGAACGCCTTCAGCTGTTCCGACACGGACCGCATCTCGGGTACGAACCACGGCGGCAGCGCCAGTGAAGCAACGTCGATGTGCGACACGTCGCCCTCGGCGGCGCGGATCGCACGCAGCAGGTCCTTCGCATGCAGCACGCCGATGATGTTCTCCGGCGTGCCGCGCCACAGCGGGATGCGTGTGTATTCGGTGGCGAGCACCTCGCGCACCAGTTCTTCCTGCGGCAGGTCCGCATTCACCATCACCATCTCGGTGCGGTGGACCATGACGTCGGACACCTGCAATTCGCGCAGATCGAGCAGGCCGCCGAGCATGTCGCGATCCTGCTTCTCGACCTTGCCTTCATGATGCAACAGATCGACGGCGCCGCGCAGGCGTTCGGTCGGCGACAGGATCGGCTGATTGGCCCCGACCTTGAAGCCGATCAGCCGCATCAGCCCGCGCACGATCGCTTCGATCACGGCAAGCACCGGACCGAGCACGATCACCGCCGCCCGCATCGGCCTGGCGACCGCGAGCGAGACGCGATCCGGCGCGTTGATCGCGATCGTCTTCGGCAGCACCTCGGCAAAGATCACGACCAGCGCGGTCATCACGCCGGTCGCGTAGAGCACGCCGACCTCACCGAACCAGGCGGTGAAAATACCGGTCGCCAGCGCGGAGGCGCCGATATTGGCGATGTTGTTGCCGAGCAGCAGCGCGCCGATCAGCCGTTCGCGCGTGTCGAACAGGCTCGACACCACGTCGGCATCGCGATTGCCCTGCTTCGACAGCCGCAGCATTGAGGCGCGAGAGGCGCCGGTCAGCGCGGTCTCGCTCAGCGCAAAGAAGGCGGAGGCGGCGAGGAGGAGAATGACGACGGAGAGTGTGAACCAGTCCATGACGCCGATGTCGCTCTGGAGGGAGGCAGCCGATGATCCGTTGGCACTGCTCAATACGGCGTAAAAGCCCCGGATCAGCTTCTGCTGCGCAATTTGGCCTGGAGAAAGTCGCGGACGCGCACTGGATCGACGTCGTTCGCGATGACGGCGCGGCCGATGGCTTCCATCAGGATGAAGGTGAGCTTGCCGCGCTTGACCTTCTTGTCCTGCGCCATCAAGGCCAACAGCCGGTCGGCGTCGCCGATCCCCTCCTGGGCGAAGCCGGCGATGTCCTGCAGATGGGTCGGCAGACCGGCCGCGGCAAGGTGACGCTCGATGCGCACGACGTCGTCCGGCGGCAGCATCCCGAGCTCGGCCGAGAACTGCGCCGCCAGCACCATGCCGACGGCGACGCCCTCGCCGTGGAACAGGCGATCAGAGAACCCGGTGACGGCCTCCAGCGCATGGCCGAAGGTATGCCCGAGATTGAGCAGCGCGCGGTCGCCAGTCTCGCGCTCGTCGCGGGCCACGATCGCCGCCTTGGCGCGGCACGAGGTCGCGACCGCGTGCTCGCGCGCGGCGCCGCCTCTGACGATGTCGGCGTGATTGGCCTCGAGCCAGGCGAAGAAGCTGGCATCGCCGAGCAGGCCATATTTGGCGACCTCGGCATAGCCGGCGCGGAACTGGCGCGGCGACAGGGTATCGAGCACGGCGGTGTCGGCGATCACCAGCACCGGCTGATGGAAGGCGCCGAGCAGGTTCTTGCCTTGCGGCGAATTGATGCCGGTCTTGCCGCCGACGGAGCTGTCGACCTGCGCCAGCAGCGAGGTCGGCACCTGCACGAAATCGACGCCGCGGCGCAGGATGGCGGCCGCGAAGCCGGCGAGATCGCCGACCACGCCGCCACCGAGCGCGACGACCAGATCGTTGCGTTCGATCCTGGCAGCGATCAGCGCCTCGCTGACCTTCTCCAGGCCGGCATAGGTCTTGGAGCCCTCGCCCTCATCGACCACGATCGTGGACGCCGGGATGCCCGCCTCCGCCAGGATCGCCTCGGTCGGCTTCAGCCAATGCGCGGCCACGGTACGGTCGGTGACGATGGCCGTGCGCACGCCCGGCCGCAGCGCCGCGATGCGCTGGCCGAGCGAAGCCAGCACGCCGCGGCCGATGACGATGTCATAGGCGCGCTCGCCGAGCGCGACGTCGACGATGATCGGATCGGAATGCTTCAGAGGTGCTGTCATCGGAGCGCGCCCATCGCGTGCGGAGGATCGGGTTGAACTGGATCGGGTTGCGGTCCGGCCGGCCCCGCCTCGGTCTCCGGTGGCGAGAAGAACGCCTGCAGCGCCTCAATGCAGTCCTCGACAACGCGATCATGCGGCACATCGCGCGAGCAGATCGTGAGATCGGCAAGCTGGTAGACCGGCTCGCGCTCGACGAGCAGGCGAGCGACCGTGCCTTCGGGATCGGCGGTCTGCAGCAGCGGCCGGTCGGCCCGCCGCCGGACGCGGCGCATGATCACGTCGGCATCGGCCTTCAGCCAAACAGAGACCGCCTTCTCATGGATGCGCCGCCGCGTCTCCTCGCGCATGAAGGCGCCGCCACCGGTTGCCAGCACACCGGGCCCGTTTTCGAGCAGCCGGGCGATCACCCGGGCCTCGCCGTTGCGGAAATAGTCCTCGCCGCGCGATTCGAAGATTTCGGGTATGGTCATGCCGGCCGCGGTCTCGATCTCGGTGTCCGCATCGACGAAGGGCAGCCGCAACCGCGCCGCGAGCCGCCGGCCCACGGTCGACTTGCCGACACCCATCATGCCGACCAGCACGATCAGCCGCTTGCCGAGGCCTGCGAGAATAGCGGTCTCCGGAGCGGCTGGGCTTGCAGCGGGTTGGGACGTGTCGGTCATATGAAGGCTTCTAACCCAGCCCCTGCTGCTTTCAAAGGCATCCTGTTCCGCGACACGCAACCGGTTCTCCCCGCGGACGTCGTTCCGGGGCGCGCGCAGCGCGAGCCCGGAACCCATACCCACAGGATGCTGTGTGAGGCAGGCTGGCTGTTGGCATCTCGCCGACGAGATCGTCCTGCGGTGATGGATTCCGGGCTCGCCGCGCTGCGCGCGCCGCCCCGGAATGAGGGAGCAAGCAGAACCGACCTCCGGACGAACGGTGGAGAGCGCCGGACTTGCCAGCCGGGTGCGAACATGTTGGATGAAACTATTCCTTCCCTGGTGGCCCGCGCGACCCCGATGCCCAGCCTGTTCCGCTTCCTGACCGTGATCGCCGTCATCGTCGGCGTGGTCTATGGCGCGATCTACGCGCTGGCGAATTTCGTCAGTCCCAAATCGCGGGAGATGACGGTGACGATCCCGCCGGACAAGTTCCAGAAGAAATGATCCGGCACGCGAGCGCGAACTCAAAAGCCACACGGCATTGATTAAGCATTTTGCGCTTCTCTGAGGTGGCCGGGCGCCGCGATATCGGCCAGATTTGCAGTCACCGCTCGATGTGCCCCGGCGAATACCTCGTAGTGATTCGATCGCCTCGGACGCAGCGGATTTCACGATATGAAGGTCAAGGCCTCCGACGCCAGGCTGATGAGCCTGTTCCTCGACATGATGGCCGCCGAGCAGGGCGCCGGTCAGAACACGCTGGACGCCTATCGCCGCGACCTCACCGATCTCTCCGAATTTCTCGGCGGCAAGGCCAACAGCTTCGCCACGGCCGACACCCAGGCGTTGCGCGACTATCTCGCCGACCTCGATACCAGGGGCTTCAAGTCCTCCAGCGTGGCGCGGCGGCTGTCGGCGATGCGGCACCTGTTCCGCTTCCTGCTGAGCGAGCGCATCCGCAGCGACGATCCCGCCGCCATCCTGTCCGGCCCGAAGCGCGGCCGTTCCTTGCCCAAGGTGCTGTCGATCGGCGATGTCGACCGGATGCTGACCAGGGCCAAGGAGCTCTCCGAGGTCGGCGAGGCCTCGCCGGCGCAGCGGCTGCGCGCGCTGCGGCTGTATTGCCTGCTCGAGGTGCTGTACGCGACCGGCCTGCGCGTCTCCGAGCTGGTGGCGCTGCCGCGCACCGCGGCCCGCAACGACGCCCGCATGATCGTGGTGCGCGGCAAGGGCAACAAGGAGCGGCTGGTGCCGCTGAACCAGGCCTCGCGCCAGGCGATGGCCGACTATCTCGCCGCCCTGGATGCGCTGAAGCCTGAGAAGAAGGCCAGTGCGACATTCGGCAAATGGCTGTTTCCCTCGTTCGGCGAGAGCGGCCACCTCACCCGCCAGCACTTCGCCCGCGACCTCAAGGAACTCGCGGTGGCCAGCGGCCTGCCCGCCCGGCTGGTGTCGCCGCACGTGCTGCGCCACGCCTTCGCCAGCCATCTGCTGCACAACGGTGCCGACCTGCGCATCGTGCAGACCCTGCTCGGCCACACCGACATCTCGACCACCCAGATCTACACCCACGTGGTCGAGGAGCGGCTCAAGAGCCTGGTCCGCGACCTGCACCCGCTGGCCGAGACCTGACCTCGCTTCACACCTTCCCGAAACCAAATCCGCCGGCGTGACGCCCGGCCGGCTTGACTTCGCGCCCGTCTGCCCCGAAAGAGCGCCATCCTGCCCGCGATCCCGGCGCGATGCCTGGAGGCTGGGCACCGATCGTACCCTAAGCTCCTGAAGTCGTTCGGCTTCAGGTCCGAAGGCCGAACCGATTTCGTCTCCCAGCGCTCTTCCTTCAGCTCTTCCATGCCGGATCCCATGCGCAGCTACCTCGATTTCGAAAAGCCTGTTGCCGAGCTCGATTCCAAGGTCGACGAACTCCGGGCGATGGCCGCCTCCGGCACCGATATCGGCGAGGAGGTCAGCCGGATCGAGGAGAAGGCCGGCCAGGCGCTGGCCGAGCTCTACGCCACGCTCACGCCGTGGCAGAAGACCATGGTGGCCCGCCATCCGCAGCGGCCGCACTTCACCGACTTCGTGGGCGGCCTGATCACCGAGTTCACCCCGCTCGCCGGCGACCGCAAGTTCGGCGAGGACGCCGCTCTGCTCGGCGGCTTCGGCCGCTTTCGCGGCGAGCCGATCTGCGTGATGGGCCAGGAAAAGGGCGCCACTACCGAGTCCCGGCTCAAACACAATTTCGGCATGGCCCGTCCCGAAGGCTACCGCAAGGCGGTCCGGCTGATGGAGATGGCCGAGCGCTTCGGCATCCCCGTGCTGTCGCTGGTCGATTCCGCCGGCGCCTATCCCGGCATCGGCGCCGAGGAGCGCGGCCAGGCCGAAGCGATCGCGCGCTCGACCGACGCCTGCCTGGCGCTCGGCGTCCCCAACATCGCGATCATCACCGGCGAAGGCATGTCGGGCGGCGCGATCGCGCTGACCACCGCCAACCGGGTGCTGATGCTGGAGCACGCGATCTACAGCGTGATCTCGCCGGAAGCCGCCTCCTCGATCCTCTGGCGCGACGGCACCAAGGCGCAGGAAGCCGCCAACAGCATGAAGATCACCGCCCAGGACATGCTCCGCTTCGGCGTGGTCGACACCATTCTCAAGGAGCCGGTCGGCGGCGCTCACCGCGATCCCGCGGCAATGATCGCGGCGACCGGCGAGGCGATCGCCCAGGCGCTCGACGAGCTGAAGGGCCTCGACGCCGACGCCATCCGCAAGCAGCGCCGGCAGAAGTTCATCGAGATCGGCCGCAAGCTCGGTTGACCGGGCTGGCACTGAGCCCGCGGCGCTCGCGGTTTTGTGAGTCTTTCCAGCCGTTTGGCCGCATTTCGGCCCCGCCGGCGGGGTCTGCTGTTTAGAAGTTGTTGACCAAGGCGGCCGGGGCCAGGTGGGATCGCCGGAGCGCGGGTTGCGAGGCCTGGGGTCAAAGGCTACAATTTTAATCAATGGTTTGACGGCATGACGCAGGGTCGACCCGTGATTTATCCAGCTTTCGGGCCGATCGGGTGAGATGAGACTGGGGTGTTGCGGCATGCCGGGTTTGCGGGGAGCTTTGCTTTGATCAACCGCGCTTTCGTCCGGGTTCTCCTGACCTCGGCGGCGTTGGCCGCCGGTGCGCTGCTGACCGGTTGCAACAGCGATCAGGTCGGACTCGCCACCAACGCCAAGGCCAACCAGCCGGTACCGCCGAAGCTCGTCGCGACGATGGGCGAGAAGGATATGGATCTGCAGTCGCCGATCCTGGTCCGCGTCTTCAAGCAGGAGGCCGAGCTCGAGGTCTGGAAGCAGGACCGCTCGGGCAAGTTCGCGCTGCTCAAGACCTATCCGATCTGCCGCTGGTCGGGCGATCTTGGACCCAAAGTGCGCGAGGGCGACCGCCAGGCGCCGGAGGGCTTCTACTCGATCAATCCGAGCCAGATGAACCCGCAATCGGCCTACTATCTGTCGTTCAACACCGGCTATCCGAACGCGTTCGACAAGGCGCTCGGCCGCACCGGCTCGCAGCTGATGGTGCATGGCGACTGCTCCTCGCGCGGCTGCTTCGCGATGACCGACGAGCAGATCGCCGAGATCTATGCGCTCGGGCGCGAGTCGTTCTTCGGCGGCCAGCGCGCCTTCCAGTTCCAGGCCTATCCGTTCCGGATGACGCCGGTGAACATGGCGAGGCACCGCAACAATCCGAACATGCCGTTCTGGCGCATGATCAAGGAAGGCTACGACGCCTTCGAGGTCACGCGGCAGGAGCCGAAGGTCGACTTCTGCGAGAAGAAATACGTCTTCAACGCCCAGAAGCCGCCGGGCGCGACGCATGATCCGGTGTTCGACGCCTCTGCCAAGTGCCCGGCCTATGTCGTGCCCGACGAGATCACCGCCGCCGTGCGCGACAAGCAGCAGGCCGACGAGGCGGAATATGCCAAGCTCGTCGCCAAGGGCACGCCGGTCGCCAAGCTCAACACCGGCATCGACGGCGGCATGAATCCGATCTTCGCCAGCCGCGTGCCCGGAGCCTCCACCGGCCTGTCCGACGCCGGCGAGGCGCCGGGCCTGTCGCTCGCCAACTTCCAGGCCGCGCCAGGCACGATCCCCGGTCACGTCAACCCGCCGCGCGCGCCCGGCGCCGACGAGGTCGCGATGCCGGCCAGTGCCGCGGAGGCGCCGGTGAGCGCGCCGTCGACCCGCGTGGCGGCCGTCAGCGCGCCCGAGAAGCCGAGCTTCATGTCGAGCCTCGCCCGCAAGGTCGGGATCGGCGGCAATGCGGCGGCTGAGAGCACGGCGACAGCCAAGCCCGCGCCGAGCAAGACCGCAGAGGCGAAGCCCGCCGAGACCAAGCCAGCGCCGAAGCCGGTCGCGGCCAAGCCCGCCGAGACCCGGCAGGCTGCCGCGCGGCCGCCGTTCAAGCCCGCGACCAGCGAGGCGCCGGCCACCACCGCCTCGGCTCCCGCCCAGACCCAGACCGCGCTGGTCTCCGGCGCCGTCCCGGTGCTGCAGTCGAACTCGTTCGACAGCCGGTTTTCGGGATTCAAGTAGGTGGGACGTCGGCGCCGCCGGCTCGGAAGAGCCGATCCGAACGCATGACGCCACCCTCCCCTGGAGGGGAAGCACCGCGTTCGTGGTGCCGTCGTGGTCAACGATCTCAAACTGCATCTGGGGATGCGCGTCTCTGTTCTCGCGGCGCATTCGGCGTCCGAGCGATGCATCGATCTCACCCTCTTCAAGACCGAGGGTGCAGGGAAGGCCGGACCTCGACTGAGGCCCGTGGCCCGCCTGCGAAAAAAATGCAGGCGGCAGGAACCACAGGTCCAGCCGGACGATCCGGCCCTCCCTGCGCGACGGTTTGAACGGCTGCTTCGCGATCTCCCTGGGGACCGGGCTGTCTTGCCCCCATCACCGGCGGGATGCACGAGGCATCATCAGCCGGCTTGACCTCAGCGTCGGGAGGCCAGGACCACGCGACTTGACCGTACGGACCGGTGTTGTTCGTCGGCGCGATCAAGTCACGCTGCAAACCGGCCCGCCCATCACATCCCGCACTCCACGCTTCGTGACGACCGCGCAGCGCCCCTCGTCGATGAGGCGGGATGGAATGAATAGATCACGAATTTCCGAAATTGCGAAGCGGAATATTTTTGCTCACGGGACTGGACAGCCCAAATCAGCCTGAACGCGCAGGCGAAATCCGGTTTTCCGCGCCAGAGACTTTGCGGCGGATCGGGGGAATGAACGCGCCCGCATTCGCGACGAGCAGCAGGACCGAGTCGCCCGACGGGCAGACACGACAGCATCGCCCAAGGCCGCACGAAGGCAGGCCGGTTGACGTTCCGGACATCATGTCATATTAAAAGTTACATGAGACCCAACAGCCAGTTGTCCGGCATCCTCCATGTCCTGCTCCACATGGCGGAGCACGACGGTCCGGTCACCTCCGAGGCGCTCGCAGCGATGATGCAGACCAACCCGGTCGTGATCCGCAGAATCATGGCGGGGCTCCGGGACAGCGGCTATGTGCGCTCCGAGAAAGGCCATGGCGGCGGCTGGACGCTCGCCTGCGATCTGGCGGCCGTCACCCTGCGCGACGTCTACGATTCGCTCGGACGTCCGTCGCTGTTCGCGATCGGCCATCGGAGCGACAATCCCAACTGTCTCGTCGAGCAGGCGGTCAATGCCGCGCTCGACACCTCCATCCGGGCCGCCGAGACGTTGCTGCTGTCCCGTCTCGGTGCCATCACGCTGGCGGCGCTGAGCGCTGATTTCCACGACCGCCTCGAACGACGCAAGCGACCTCGCAAGGGAGACATTTGTCATGCCGGCTGACATTGCCGACGGCGCTCAGCAGTTCATCCGCGCGTTTTCCGATCCCGAATTCGTAGCGCGCTACACCGATGGTCCACGGCGCTTCGTGCCCGGTCTCGACGGGCTGCACCGCATGACGGCGGTTCTGCTGGCCGAGCGGGCGCCCGACCATGCGCGGGTGCTCGTGCTGGGCGCGGGCGGCGGGCTCGAGCTCGATGCGTTGGCCGAAGCGCACCCATCGTGGACCTTCGTCGGGGTCGATCCGGCGCCGCAGATGCTGCGACTCGCCGAACGCAGGCTCGGCGCGCGGATGAGCCGAGTCGAACTGATCGAGGGCATCATCGACGCCGCGCCGGCCGGCCCGTTCGACGCGGCGACTTGCCTGCTGACGCTGCATTTTCTGGCAGCGCCGGAGCGTTTGCAGACAGTACGCGCCGTGCACGACCGGCTCCGCCCTGGCGCGCCGTTCGTGGTCGCCCATAGCTGCCTGCCGAAGGAGCTGACTGAGCGGGCCCTGTGGCTGGACCGTTACGCGGCCTACGCCGTTGCGTCGGGCACCGACCCCGAGCAGGCGAGGACGATGCGCGCGACCATCGATGCCAGCGTCAACATGCTGAGCCCGGAGGACGATGAAGCGATCCTGCGTGACGGCGGCTTTCGCGATGCCCGTCGCTTCTTTGCTGCGCTGACTTGGCATGGCTGGATCGGCCACGCCTGACTCCATGCGCTCCCCCTGCGCTTCCAAACATTGCGGCGACTGCACGCTGTGCTGCAAGGTCATGGAGATCGAGCAACTCGGAAAGCCGGCGCATAGCTGGTGCCCGCATTGCCAGCCGCGACACGGCTGCACGATCTATCGCGAGCGCCCGACAGAGTGTGGCGCGTTCAACTGCCTCTGGCTCCTGAACGATCTGCTCGACGATCGGTGGAAGCCTAACAAGGCGAAGCTCGTGCTGACCACGTCGGAAGACGGCATCGAAGTGCGCTGCGATCCCGTTTTTCCAAACGCGTGGCGTCGCCCTCCCTATCAGGCGCAGATCCGCGAATGGGCCGATTCGGGTGAAGCGAACGATGTCACCGTTATCGTGATCATCGGTCGGCGGATGATCCTGATCACCCCGGCGCAGGACTTCGACCTCGGCGAGGTCGGGCCGGACGAACGAATCGTACGTGATCTCGAGGGCGGGCGCGTGGTCGACGCGCGTGTCGTGAAGATCAACCCGATAGAAAAGCCTTGATCCACGGCCTTTGAAACCCCCTGTCTGCGAGACGATGCTACGCATCCTCGATGCGCCCCCTTGGTCCGCAGGCGACACAATGGGCCCCTCACAGTCTGCGTGATGTCGCGCACGGAGCGCGCGGACGCGATCTGCGACAAACGGCGCGTCACCCGAGGCGAGGTGACGCAACCGAGAGGAGCAGGTCATGAGCTTTTGGGATGATATCGGAGATGCCGTCAGTTCCGCCGTCGACGACGTGAAGGACGTCGCGAAGGATGTGGCGGGTGCGGTCGGCGGCGCGGCGGGCGCCGTGGTCAACACGGTCGAGCACGTCGCCGGCGATGCGGCGCATGCCGTGGGCAGCGTGGTGCACGGCATCGGCGCGCTCGGCGGCGAAGCCATCCATACCGTGGGCGGCGTGCTCGGCGCGATCGGGCATGGTGCCGAGGCGATCGGCGGCGGCCTGCTTCACACCGTCGGCGACGTCGCGTCGACCGTGGTCCATGTCGGCGGTGACGTGCTCCACACCGGCATCAACGTGGCGGGTGATCTGGCGTCCGGAGTGAGCGATCTCGCGCACGGCAATATCGATGGCCTCGTCAACGACGTGAAGCATATCGGCGGCCACATCGTCGACGGCGGGCTGAACGTCGCGGGTGACGTCGCCCATGGCGCACTCAATGTCGCCGGCGACCTGGCGCACACCGCGGTCGGCCTCGGCGAGGCCGGGCTGGAGGCGGCCGGCGCAGTCGGCCACGGCGCGCTCGGCATGGCCGGCACCATCGTCGGAACGGCCGGCGAGGTCGGCATGGACGCGCTGGACGCCGCCGGCGCGGTGGTGAAGGGCGGCTTCGACGCCGGCGTGGCGGTGGCCGACGGCGCCATCGGCGTGGTCACCGACACGGCGTCGGCGGCCGGCCACCTGATCGGCGGACCGATCGGCGAGGCGATCTCCGGCATCGCCCACGGCGCCGATGCGGTCGGCACCGGCATCGTCGATGGCGTCGGCCATTTCGTCGGCGAGGGCCTCAACGGTCTGGCGCAGACCGCGGGCGATTTGAGCCACTCGCTGGGGCAGCAGCTCGACGCGATCGGCCACGATCTGGGCTCGCTGGTCAACGACCTCAGCCATGGCGATCTCGGCGCCGCGATCGGCGATATCTTCAAGCTGGCGCAGGACGGCTTGCGCGGTGACGGCATCGCGGTCGCCCATGGCGGGTCCGAGGGCGGCAGCCATGGCGGGTTCTGGGACTCGATCGCCTCGGCGATCCAGCACGCGGGCGACAACGCCCAGGGCGGCCAGGGCTCGGGGTTGGGCTCCGGATTCGGCTCCGGTCCGCTGCACGGCGAAGGCTCGTCGCACAACCCGATCATCGTCGACAATTTCGGCGACCATGGCCACGCCGGCAACACCGGCATCGTGCCGCCGAATTTCGACCACGCGCCGGTGGCCGTGCACGACGCGCCGCACGCCGACTACAGCCACATCGTCCAGATGGACGATTCGCATCACTTCGCGATGCATGGCTGAGGCAAGCAGGACATCCCGCCGTGACTTCACGGCGGGGTGTCGCGTCAGGACCGATCGGCGCTCTGCTGGACGATGGCCGGTGGCGCGCCGGTCGCCTGCGCGCGATCCCGCGGCAGGTGATCATTCATCGCCGAGAGCGCGCACAGCGCCAGCGACCCCCAGACGGCAGCGCTGAAATACAGCGACATCCAGGCGATCTCTTCCCTCCAGTGCTCGAACTCGTGGGTGACGGTCCAGCGCGTGGCGGAGTCGCGCAGGCCGGCGAGCGGATGCAGCAGCGGCGTGCCGGCGGCGCGCTCGATGCGCCAGCGCTTCACATACATCGGGACATCGATCACGACGAGGAAGGCGAGATAGCAGGCGATGCCGACGAGGCCCGCGATCAGCAGGCCGCGCACCAGGCCGTCGAACTCCGGCAGCAGCCGGCCGAGCCCGATGCCGACGAGCAGGAAGGCCACCGCCCACAGCGAGTTCTCGATCGCGTTGTAGAGGAAATTCCGGGTGACGACAGCGTACCAGGAACAGATCTCGGCGATGACGATCAGCGGCACGATGATACGGGCCATGTTCACCGCGGTCTCGGCATCGGCGATGGCGCCGAGCTGCGCGAGGATGATGGCCCACTGTGCCGCGAAGGCGATCTCGGCGATGGTCGCCACGGTGCGGCCGACGAACACGCTCGACAGCCAACTGTCGACCAGGCAGATGCGCTGCACGTCGGCGCGCGGCAGCACCGAGCGGAAGGCGCAGCCGAACACATAGGCCGCCGACAGCGCCAGCATCGAACCGGTCTGGGACGCCTGCCCCGCCGAACTGCTGCCGCCGTTGAGCTGGCGGTACAGGATGAACCAGAACACGATGTTGGCGAGGCTGACGAGCGTCAGCATCGCCCACCACAGGGCGACCGGGTTCGACAGGGCTCGCGACTGCGCACGCATCCGGGCACTCCAATTTTCATGTGAACGACATGGGATCGTATTAATTTCGTCATGGAGCGGCAACCCGTTCCGGCCACGGAAGGCGCGCAAAAGGCCGTGTGCCGGGAGGGAGGTCGGCGACCGCGCGGCGGCCCCATCCCGTGCCCTGCACGGCCAGGAACTTCCGCCCTTCCTCGCCGTTCATGACGCGGCTGCGGCGTCGCGCCGCGGCCTGTCATCATCAGCCTGGAGCCGCGCAATGGCCGCAGCCCGCCATCTGCAGCGCGCGCCGCTGCTCACCTTCACCGCGATCGTTGTCGGCCTGATGGGCCTCGCGCTGCTCGCCGGCGGGGCGTGGCTCGCCGCGATCGGCGGCTCACCGTATTACCTGGTCGCAGGCCTCGCGCTGCTGGTCGTCGCGGTGCTGCTGTGGCGGCGGCATGCGGCGGCGCTGTGGATCTACGCGGTGCTGCTGCTGGGCACGATGATCTGGGCGATCTGGGAGGTCGGGCTGGATTTCTGGTCGCTGGCGCCGCGCGGCGACGTGCTGGTGCCGCTCGGCGTCTGGCTGCTGCTGCCATTCATCACGGCGCATCTGGTGGGCGACATGCGCGCGGCGCGCTGGGGGCTCGTGGCCGTGCTTGCGGTGGCCGTGGTCGTGCTCGGCGCCTCCCTGCGCGGCGATCGTTTCGGCGCCGATGGCGCGCTGCCGCAGGCCGCGGCGGCGACGGCCGGCACCGATACCGCGCCAGCCGAGGCGCAGGCGGACTGGACCGCCTATGGCGCGACCAATTTCGGCACGCGCTTCTCGAGCCTGAAGCAGATCACACCCGACAATGTGAAGACTCTCAAGCTCGCCTGGGAATTCCGCACCGGCGACCGCAAAGGGCCCGACGATCCCGACGAGTTCACCAACGAGGTCACGCCGCTGAAGATCGGCGATCTGCTCTACACCTGCTCGCCGCATCAGATCGTGTTCGCGCTCGATGCCGCCACCGGCAAGCAGCGCTGGAAGTTTGATCCACAGATCGAACATCACAAGAATTTCCAGCACATGACCTGCCGCGGCGTGGCCTATCACGAGACCAAGCCGGGCGCGGTCGACGTGTCAGGCGCGGCGGCCCCGACGGAATGCGCCAGGCGCATCTTCCTGCCGACCAATGACGGAAGGCTGTTTGCGCTCGACGCCGACAGCGGCAAGCCATGCGAGGGCTTTGGCGAGCACGGCCAGATCGATCTCAAGGCCGGCAACGAGATCACCACGCTCGGCTTCTACGAAGGCACCTCGCCGCCGGTCGTCACCGACAAGGTCGTGATCATGGCCGGCGCCGTGATCGACAACTACTCCAACAAGGTGCCGTCGGGCGCGATCCGCGGCTTCGACGTCTACACGGGCAAGCTGCTGTGGGCGTTCGATCCCGGCAATCCCGATCCCAACGAGATGCCGTCGGCCACGCATCACTTCACGCCGGGCTCGCCGAACGGCTGGAGCGTCGGGGCGGCCGACGAGGCGCTCGGCCTGGTCTACATCCCGCTCGGCTCGAGCTCGCCGGACATCTGGGGCGGCAACCGCTCGGCCGACAACGAGCGCTATGATTCGGCGCTGGTGGCGCTCGACATCGCCACGGGAAAATTGCGCTGGTCGTTCCAGAATGTGCATCATGATCTGTGGGACATGGACATGCCGTCACAGCCGAGCCTGGTCGACATGCCCGGCAAGGACGGCGTGGTGCCGGCGATCTACGTGCCGGCCAAGACCGGCAACATCTTCGTGCTCGATCGCCGCGACGGGCATCTGCTGGTCCCCGCGCCGGAGAAGCCGGTGCCGCAGGGCGCTGCGCCCGGCGACCGGCTGTCGCCGACACAACCCTTCTCCGAACTGAGCTTCCGGCCGCGAAAGGAGCTCTCGGGCGCGCAGATGTGGGGCGCGACGATGTTCGATCAGTTGGCGTGCCGCATCATGTTCAAGCGGCTGCGCTACGAAGGGCCGTTCACGCCCCCCTCCGAGCAGGGCACGCTGGTCTATCCCGGCGATTTCGGCATGTTCGAGTGGGGCGGCATCGCCATCGATCCCGTTCGGAAGATCGCGATCGCCAATCCGCAGTCGATCCCGTTCGTGTCGCGGCTGGTGCCGCGCGGCAAGGACAATCCGGCCGAACCCAACGCCGCGCATCCGCCGGGCACCGAGCTCGGCGTGCAGCCGATGTACGGCACGCCCTACGGCGTCTCGCTTGGCATCTTCCTGTCGCCGCTCGGCATCCCCTGCATGGCGCCGCCCTGGGGCAGTCTCGCCGCCATCGACCTCAAGACCAACGCGATCGTCTGGCAGCACCGCGTCGGTACCATCCGCGACCAGGCGCCGCTGCCGCTGCCGTTCAAGCTGGGCGTACCGATGCTCGGCGGCCCGATGGTCACTGCGGGCGGCGTCGCCTTCCTGACCGGCACCATGGACGACTACATCCGCGCCTTCGACGTCAAGGACGGCCGCCTGCTGTGGCAGGACAGGCTGCCGGCCGGCGGCCAGTCGACGCCGATGACCTACGAGGCCGGCGGCAAGCAGTATGTCGTCACCGTCGATGGCGGCCACGGCTCGTTCGGCACCAAGCTCGGCGACTATGTGCGGGCCTACGCGCTGCCCGGCAACGTCGCCAGCAAATAGTCCCGCGTGTTCCAGCTCCGCAAAGAGTCGCGCATGGCGTTGGCAGTTTCGTCACGATGTCCCAGGTTCCATGGCGAAACCCAGCGCCGGCGGCCGGCGGCTTAATCATCGGCTGTCCGACCTCGTGCATGACTCGGCGCGGGCAGAGGTGCTGCCCGCGTTGACGCTTCGCTAACCGCGATTCCGCGCGCGCCAAAACCCGTCCCGCCGCGGAGCGTAGCTGGCTGCGTGAGGTAAATTGCCGATGTTGACGATTCTGTCCTGCCTGCCCGCCGATCATGATCTGCGCTACGTCGCCGCCGCGCTGCTGGTCTGCGTGCTCGGCTCCCTGCTGTCGATGCGGCTGCTGGCGCGCGTCCGCCGCAACACCGGCCTGCGACGCTTCCATCTGCTGTTCCTGGCCGGGCTGGTCGCCGGCGGCACGGTCTGGACGACGCATTTTGCCGCCATCCTCGGCTATGACGCATCCGGCAACCGTTCGTTCGAGGCGGGACTCACGTTCGCTTCGCTCGGCCTCGCCGTGGTGTTTTCCTGGCTGGGCTTCTTCATCACCACGCGAACGCAGCGCGGCCCGCTGATCGAGGCCGGCGGCGCCGTGTTCGGGCTGGGCATCGCCGCGATGCATTACACCGGCATGGGCGCGCTCAATCTCGACGGCATCCGAACCTGGCACGCGCCGGCGATCTGGCTCTCGGTCGCGCTGGCGACGGGCTTCGGCGCCGTCGCCGCCAACCGCATCGCCCGTCCCGTCACGCGGTTCTGCAAATATGGCAGCTCGCTGGCGATGGTGCTCGCGATCCTGAGCCTGCATTTCACCGGCATGGCTGCGCTGACCTTGGCGCCGATGGCCGGCATCGACGCGCCCGTGCAATCGCTGTCCGACAGCGTGATGCTGATCAGCATCGTCACCGGCATCGGCCTGATCATGGCGATGGCCGCCTCGGCCTATATGATCGATCTGCAGGCGGCGCAGGAGGCTGTCGAAGGCTATCGGCAGCTCGCGTTGCAGGATCCGCTGACCGGCTTGCCCAACCGCAACGGCCTCGGCCATCGGCTGGCGCCGCTGCTGACCGACGGCGACGAGACGGCGCACCTGGTGGTGCTCGCGATCGACCTCGACCGCTTCAAGGACATCAACGACGCGCACGGCCATGCCGCGGGCGATGCCGTGCTGACGATGATCGCTCAGCGTATTGCATCGACGCTGCAGCCCGGCGAGTTCCTGGCGCGGATCGGCGGCGACGAGTTCGTCGCGGTCAAGAGCGAGATCTTCGCGCGCACCGAGGCGGCGAAGTTCGCCGAGCGGATGCGCACGCTGGTGCTGGCGCCTGTCGAGTGGGAGGAACGCAGCCTCTCGGTCGGCTGCAGCATCGGCATCGCGCTGCATCCCGACCACGGCCTCACCGCCGACGAGCTGCTCACCCGCGCCGACCTCGCGATGTACCGCGCCAAGAGTCTCGGCCAGGGCAAGATCTGCACCTATGAGCCGTCGATGGACGAGGCCAGCCGGCGCCGCGCCGAGCTCGCCATCGACCTCAAGCGCGCGCTGGTGCGCAACGAGTTCGAGCTGCACTACCAGGTGCAGAACGACACGCAGAGCGGCGGCATCATCGGCTTCGAGGCGCTGCTGCGCTGGAATCACCCGGTGAAGGGCCGCGTGCCGCCGAACGATTTCATTCCGATGGCCGAACAAACCGGGCTGATCGTCGACATCGGCGACTGGGTGCTGCGCACCGCCTGCGCCACCGCCGCGAGCTGGAGCCAGCCGTTCAAGGTCGCCGTCAACGTCGCGCCGATGCAGCTCAACCACGACCTGCCGAAGCGCGTCGCCGAGGTGCTGCGCGAGACCGGATTGGCGCCGGAGCGGCTGGAGATCGAGCTGACAGAAACGGGCATCATCGCCGACCGCCAGCACGCGCTACAGGTAATGCAGGCGCTGAAGGCCATCGGCGTCACGGTGGCGATGGACGATTTCGGCACCGGCTACTCGTCGCTGTCGACCTTGCAGGTGTTTCCGTTCGACAAGATCAAGGTCGACAAGAGCTTCATCCAGTCGGTCGAGACCAGCGTGCACGCCGCGGCGATCGTCAAGGCGACCCTGCTGCTCGGGCGCAGCCTCAACATCCCCGTGCTGGCCGAGGGCGTCGAGACCGAGCAGCACCTCGCCTTCCTGCGCGAGGAGGGCTGCAGCAGCGTGCAGGGCTTCCTGTTCGGCAAGCCGATGCCGCAGGAGGCGATCAGCCGGATGATCCGCGACGTGCCGACAGCGCCGGCGCGCGCGCCTGCCAAGAGCGCTGCGGCTGCCTGAGCAGGCGGACGTCTCAGAAAGTTCGGATGATCTTGAAATCGAGCCCGTCGGCCGCGGCGAGATGCATCGCCATGCCGGCGCGGCCCTGCCGGATCGTCACCTCGCCGCGCGCGCCGGAATAGACGATGTTGCGGCCGGCGGCAGCGAGCGGTCGCAGGGACAGCGAGCCGGCGCGCTCGGCGGCGGCCTTCAGGAAGCGCAGGCCCTCGTAGTTCGACTGGCCGACCGATCCGACCGGCGGCGCTTGGGCGCCAAACATGGCGGTGTAGCGGCTCATGAACGCGTCATTGGCCTTGGAGCCGATGCAGCTGAAATAGCCGGAAGAGGTATACAGATTCTCGGTGTTGTCGGCGCCGATGCCGAGCAGCACCGTTTCGTCCACCGCGCCGGCGAGACGCAGCGTGGTCGCGGCGAGGCCCGACTCGCCGAAGGCGCGGTTGAAGGTGATGCTGTCGGTGCCGATCAGCGAGACCAGCACGACATCCGGCCGGGCGGCGCGGATGCGCGCCAGATGCGCCTGGTGATCATCCTCGCCCACCGGCACGAACTCCTCGCCGACCACCTGGCCGCCGGCCTCGGTGATGTAGGTCTTGGTCTGAAGATGCGACTGCCACGGCCAGACATAGTCGCTGCCGATCAGGTACCAGCGCCGGGCGCGCTTGTTCTCCGCCAGCCAGTGGATGGCAGGGCGCGTCTGGCTGTGCGGCGTCTCGCCGATCGCCATCACGCCGGGCGTGCGCTCGCCGCCTTCATAGACCGGCGTATACACATAGGGGATGCGGCCGCGGGTGAGCCGGCGCAGCGCCAGCCTGACCGCGCTGATATGCGAGCCCGTCACGACGTCGATATCGTCGAATTCGAGGGCATCCCTGGCGCGCTCGGCCACCTCGGCCACCGGGCCGCCGGAATCGTAGAACGACAATTCGATCTCGCGGCCGAGGATGCCGCCGCGGCGATTGATCTCGGACACCGCCAGCAGCGCGCTGTTGGTCGCGGCCGGCCCCCAGATGCCGGGCGAGCCGGAGAAGGTGAGGAAGTTGCCGATGCGCAGCCGGCTCCGGGAGCCGCGCCGCTGGAGATGGTCGGGATCGAAGGGGGCGAGTGCAGGAAGGCCGGCCCGCCGGGGCGGGCTCCTGAACAGCAGGGATGGCGGCAGACCGAGACGCCCGGCCGTGACGGATCCTGTCGAGAGCACACCCACTCCTTGGCCGCAACCGTGTCTGGCCCATTGTGGGCCGGCGGTCATACGCCGTCAAAATCAGCACGCGTTCGGCAAATATCCTATTCGAAAATGTTGAATGTTCAAGAATTGGGATGCATATAGATCGGGCAGCAACTGCCGGACATTCATTCAAGCCGGGACCGCAAGCGAAGTTCATCGTGGCCAAACCGCCCCATCCCAACACCCCCCTCACCGAACATCTCGCCTATCTGCTCGCGCAGGCCAACCGGGAGATCAACCGGCAGCTGGAATCGCGCCTCAGCACGGAAGGCGTGCCCGTCGAGCAGTGGCGCATCCTCAAGGTGCTCTCGGACGGCGAGGGACACTCGATGGGCGACCTCGCCGACGCGGTGCTGCTGAACCACCCGACCCTGACCAAGATGATCGACCGCATGGTGTCGGACTCGCTGGTCTACCGTCGCCAGGACGCCCACGACCGCCGCAAGGTGCTGATGTTCATCAGCGACCATGGCAAGGCGCTGTGCAAGCGGCTGAACTCGCTGGCGGCCAGCCAGGAAGCGCACATCCTGGAGAACTATGGCGACAAGGCCACCGGCGAGCTGAAGCGGCTGCTCGAGAATTTGATCGACGCGGCGAGCTGAGGAGGCGCTGCTTGAACGATCGATTCGCGGTGCGCGTTAGTGCGCCGCCTCCCCTTGTGGGAGAGGGCGCTGTATCGCACAGCGCATGGCGGGGCTCGATCCGGGTGAGCGACAGCGCGCTTCTCCCCAACTAACGCTGCAGCGCAGCGTTGCTGCGACAATTCTCCCGGAGTCCCCAATCATACCGGGATAGACGCAAGACGAATCCTCGCTCATCCTGTCCTCTCGCGATCGCGACAAACGGGCCACAGAGCCCGCGCGCGATCACCGGCCGCATCGGCCGGACGAGGACACGACACCGGGAGGACAGGCCATGGGCATTCATCTGCTCGATCG
Source organism: Bradyrhizobium sp. HKCCYLRH3061 (assembly GCF_051168015.1). Taxonomy (NCBI): domain Bacteria; kingdom Pseudomonadati; phylum Pseudomonadota; class Alphaproteobacteria; order Hyphomicrobiales; family Nitrobacteraceae; genus Bradyrhizobium; species Bradyrhizobium sp. HKCCYLRH3061. The sequence goes on along the minus strand of NZ_JBNPUE010000025.1, from coordinate 35,143 downwards.
CGCCATCGGCAGCGACTATCCGACATTCGCCAGCACCGCTGACATCCGCGCCTTCGAGCAGACGCCGTATGATGAACGCATCGCCGCGCGGAGCACCTATGAGGCGCTGAAATGCGGCGCGTCTGCCAATCCGGACGCGCCGGCGATCCAGTTTCTGCAGAATGCCGATCCCGCCGATACGCCGGTCGTGATCTCCTATCGCGACTTCGTCGCCAGGGTGACGCAGGCCGCGAACATGTTTCATGCGCTCGGCGTCGGCCCCGACGACGTCGTCAGCTTCATGCTGCCTCTGGTGCCGGACGCGTTCGTCACGCTGTTCGGCGCCGAGGCGGCCGGCATCGCCAACCCGGTCAATCCGCTGCTCGAGCCGCACCAGATCGCCGAGATTCTCGATGCCGCCAAGACCAAGGTGCTGGTGGCGCTCGGTCCCCTGCCCGGCACCGACATCTGGCAGAAGGTGGAGAAGGTGCGCGGCGGCCTCAAGCACCTCAAGGCGATCGTGCAGGTGCATGGCGGCGGCGGTGATCCTGCCAACGGCATTCATGCCTTCAACGATTTGATCGGGCCGCAGCCGAGCGATCATCTGGTCAGCGGCCGGCGGATCAAGGCGAGCGACACCGCCGCCTATTTCCACACCGGCGGCACCACCGGCACGCCGAAGCTGGTGCGCCACAGCCATGGCAATCAGGTCTATCAGGCCTGGGGCGTCAACCTGATCCTGAAGGCCAAGCCCGGCGGCACCCTGCTGTTCGGCATGCCGCTGTTTCATGTCGGGGGATCGCTGACCCAGGCGCTGCAGACGCTGTCGGCGGGCGGCTGCCTCGTCGTGCTCTCCGGCGCCGGCTGGCGCAATCCGAACGCGGTGCGCAACATCTGGGGCCTGGTCGAGCGCTTCAAGCCGGAGACGCTGTCGAGCGTGCCGACCGTGCTGGCGGCGACGCTCGCGGTGCCGCAGGGCGATGCCGACATCTCCAGCCTGCGCTACGCCGCAGGCGGCGGCTCGGCGATTCCGGTCGCGGTCGGACAGGCGATCATGGACAAGCTCAAGCTGCCGGTGATCGAAGTCTACGGCATGACCGAGACCGCGAGCGTGCACACCATGGCCTATCCGGACCAGCCGATCCGGCTCGGCTCGGTCGGCCTGCCCCTGCCTTACGCCAAGGTGCGGATCGTCAAGCTCGACGCCGATGGCCGTTACGAGCGCGATTGCGCACCGGATGAGATCGGAGTCGTCATCATGGCCGGGCCCGGCGTGTTCTCCGGCTATCTCGACGACGTCCACAACAAGGGCGCCTTCGTCCAGGGACATTGGGTGAACTCCGGCGATCTCGGCCGGCTCGATGCCGACGGCTTCCTGTGGATCACCGGCCGCGCCAAGGATCTCGTGATCCGCGGCGGCCACAACATCGATCCGGCGCCGATCGAGGAGATCCTGTTCCAGCATCCCGCCGTCGGCTTCGCCGCGGTGGTCGGCCAGCCCGACGCCTACGCGGGTGAACTGCCGATCGGCTATGTCCAGCTCAAGCCGGGCGCGAGCGTGCAGCCGGGCGAGCTGGAGGACTGGGTGCGCGCCCGCACGCCCGAGCGTGCCGCGGTGCCGGTGCAGATCATCCCGATCGATCCGATGCCGGTCACGGGTGTGGGCAAGGTGTTCAAGCCGCAACTGCGCTGGGACGCCGCGACGCGGGTGTTCACAGGCGTACTGAAGCAGCTCACGGATCGCGGCGTCGATTGCAGCGTCAAGGTCGGCCCACATGGCAGCCACGGCAGCATCGCGATGGTGACCTTGCGCAACGTGCCGGCGGAGAGCCGCGAGGCGATCGCGAACGAGGTGCACACGCTGCTGGCGCCGTTCGTGATCCGGCATGAGGTGGTGATGGGTTGAGCTGAGCGGCTCAATCTCGCCGACCGCCCGCAGTCGCGACGAATCCGGAATGACGAGATGGTCTTCGCGTTCTCAGCTCACGATTCCGGATTCGAGTCCTCCCGGCAAAGCGCTCCGCGATTGCCAAGAGGACTTGCCGCGGAATGCCCCTGCAAGGTCGTTGGCCACGATCACTTGGCTGGCGGCTTCGGTTCGGAGGAGTGCAGATGCAGCATACCACGCAGCTTCACCAGACCTTTTTGCATGGCGACGGAACGCAACAGATCCGGACGATCTGAAATGATGCCGTCGACACCGCCATCGATGAGCCGCGCCATGTCCTCGGGCTTGTTAACGGTCCACACCACGACGCTCAGCCCAAGCGCATGCGCTTCGCCGATCAGCTCCGGCGTGATGTCGGCGAAGTAGGGCGACCACACCTTGCCACCCGCCGCGTGAATCGTCCGCGGCAGCGAGCCGCCGTGATCGGCGGGGTCAAAGCCTGCGGTCCAGCGCGTCGCCTGGGTCAGCGACACGTTCGGCGCCTTGCCGTGCTGTATCGTCAGATACACGGTTGGAATGGCGGGCGCGCGCTGCTGCACCAGCTGCAGGGTGCGCCAGTCGAACGACTGGATCATGACCCGGCCCGAGAACTGCTCTGTATCGATCAGATCGAGCAGCAAAGTCACGAACCGCTGCGGGTCCGGCGCCTCCGCAGGAAAAGCAGGATCGAGCTTGGTCTCGATGTTGAGACGCACATGCTCGTTGCCTGCGCGCCGCACGAGGTCGATGACCTCCTTCAACGTCGGAATTCGCCGTACCGAAGGATTCGTGCCGGACGGGGCCTGCTGCTCCGGAAACTGCTTGGCGTAGTCGCTGCCGGGACGGATCTGACTGACATCGTAGGACTGCACATCGGCCAACGGCAACTCGATCAAGAGCGGTCCGGGCGGCGCAACGTAGTTGCCGGCCGCGTCACGCGCGAGGTCGGGATGGAGCCGCCGCTCGTGCGACACCACGAGGACGCCGTCGCGGGTGACGCCGACGTCGAGCTCGAGCGTATCGACACGCCAGAGCAGTGATGCTGCAAAGGCCTGCAGCGTGTTCTCCGGAAAAAGGCCGCGCCCGCCGCGGTGAGCCTCGATATCGAAGGCCAGCGCCGGGCTCGCGACGCCGGCCAGCAGGAGAGCCGCCCAAAGGCAGAAAAAAAATGAGTGTCGCATGGCACCAGCCTACCACGGCGGCGCGGATTGCCCATTCCCCTTGTCTCCGCCGGCCTTCTGAACTAGGCCTTTTCCCTTCAGACCGGCAGACAATGCCGGCCGTGGATCGAGGGGAGGCGATCCGCGCGCGCTGCAGTGCCGCGCCCGCGTCCCCTTGGCCGTTCTTCGAACCTTGTTTCCCGAGTTCACGCGCGACGGACCATGCCCAGGACCATGCCCATGACCGACCTCCCTGTCATCATCGCCGGCGGCGGCATCGGCGGCCTGGCGACGGCGCTGACCCTGCAGCAGATCGGCGTGCCCTGCATCGTCCATGAAAGCGTGCGCGAGATGCGGCCGCTCGGCGTCGGCATCAATTTGCAGCCCAATGCGGTGCGCGAGCTCTACGACCTCGGCATCGGCGCTGCCGATCTCGACCAGGTCGGCGTCCCCGCGAAGGAATGGGCGCTGGTCGGGCTGAACGGCAACGACATCTATTCCGAGCCGCGCGGCCTGCCCGCCGGCTACGACTGGCCGCAATATGCCGTGCATCGCGGCAAGCTGCACATGCTGCTGTACAGCCGGCTGGTGGAGCGTGCCGGGCGCGACGCCGTGCGGCTCGGCAGCCGCGTCACTGGATATGACAAGAATGCCGATGGGTCGGTGATGGCCCGCGTCGAGCATGCCGACGGCTCGCGCTCCGAGCGGCGCGGGCGGCTCCTGATCGGCGCCGACGGCATCCACTCGGCGATCCGGGCGCAGATGCACCCCACGCAGCCACCGATCCATTGGGGCGGCGCGGTGATGTGGCGCGGCGTCACCCGGGCGAAGCCGATGCGCACCGGTTCGTCCTTCGTCGGGCTGGGCACCCACCGCCATCGCGTCGTGGTCTATCCGATCTCGCATCCTGACCCGAAGACGGGGCTGGCGCTGATCAACTGGATCGCGGAAGTGACGATGGACAACACCGAGGGCTGGAAGCAGACCGGCTGGTTCCGCCAGGTGCCGGTGCAGGAGTTTGCGCATCACTTTGCCGGCTGGACCTACGACTGGCTCGACGTGCCCGCGCTGATCGCCGGCGCCGACGGCGCCTACGAGAACCCGATGATCGACCGCGATCCGGTCTCGACCTGGGTCGACGGCCCCGTGGCGCTGATGGGCGACGCCGCGCATGCGATGTATCCGACCGGCTCCAACGGCGCCAGCCAGGCGATCGTGGACGCGCGCGTGCTCGGCGCCTGCCTGCTGGTGCATGGCGTGACGCCCGCCGCGCTCGCGGCCTATGACGAGAAACTGTGCGCCCCGATCTCGCAGGTCATCCTGCGCAACCGCGGCGCCGGACCGTTCGGCCTGCTCAATCTGGTGGACGAGCGTTGTGGCGGGACGTTCACCGATATCGATGACGTGATCCCGCCGGCCGAACGCGACGCGTTCATGGCCGGCTACAAGAAGGCGGCCGGCTTTGCGATCGAGCAGCTGAACGCGGCGCCGCGGACGATTGCGGAAGGGGCAAAGGTCGGCGGTCTGGCGACGATCTGAGGCCTGCGGTCAGCGACGTGATCTGAACCGGTGAACCTGAGTCGCCGAAACAGCCGCCAAGCGGGGATCGCCATGCTCCGACGATTTGGTCGACGGTCCCTGGCGGCCGCATTCCTGACGCTGACGGGTCAGACCGGCCTTGCTGCCGACTGCAGCAAGAGACCGGCAACCGCGCAACTGGTCGGCCCGATGATCATGGCCGGTTTCTTCGGGACCAAGACATCGGATCCGGGATTTCAGCAAGTCCTGTCCGATCTCGAGGAGGGGCTGATCGGCGGCGTCGTCATCCTCGGCCGCAACGTCGGAACATCGGACGATCTCACCGCGATGATCGACCGGATCCGATCATGCAAATGCGCGTCTCCTCCGTTCATCGCCATCGACGATGAAGGAGGTTCGGTCGAGCGGCTCGGATCGAATGTCGGCCTTGCGGAAACACCGTCGGCCGCAGAGGTCGCTCGCGGCTCCATCACGGCGGCGCGAAGCGCTTACACCGCGCTCGCCGAGAAGCTCGCGACGCTGCACATCAACATAAATCTCGCGCCGGTGGTGGACCTCAACACCAACCCGTCGAACCCGGTCATCGGGCAGCGGCAACGCAGCTATGGGGCCGACTCCGACGCCGTCGTGCGCTATGCGGCGGCGTTCATCCAGGCGCACCGAAAAAAAGGCATCCTGACGGTGCTCAAGCATTTTCCCGGGCATGGATCATCGACCGCCGACAGCCATGCCGGCATTGCCGACGTCACAACCACCTGGTCACCGGCAGAGTTGAAGCCGTACCGGCGGCTGATGAGGCGAGGGCTCGCCGGGGCGATCATGGTCGGACATCTGGCCAATTCCCGGCGATGGGGCGGCGTTGCCACCCAGAGCGACGGACATGCGATCGATCGCCTGCTGCGCCGCGACCTCGGCTACGACGGTGTGGTGATGACGGACGATCTCGCCATGAAAGCCATCCTCGATGCCAAGCCGCCGGCCGCCGCCGCCATCGACGCGGTCAAGGCGGGCGCGGATATCATCATGTTCACCAAATTGAGCGACGCGGATCAGACCTCCGACGTCGGCCGCGAGATCAATCGCGCGCTGACCGCCGCCGTCTGCTCCGGCGAGCTCAAGGCCGGCAACCTGCAACGCTCCGCCGCGCGCATCCGAAAGTGGACGTCGGGCTGGACGCAGCACGGCCGCTCGTAAGCACAGCATCACGCGCGCGTCGCCGTGCGCTGATCTCAGCCCCATGCTGCCAGCAGGTGTGAGGCGGCATGCTGGAGCGAGCAGTGTGCGCAAGCACGCCGGCCTGCGGTTATGGATCCCGGCGTTCGCCGGGATGACGGCGGTGGGTTCGGCACACAGCTCGATGAACAGCGTCATTGCGAGCGCTGCGAGGCTATCCAGAGTCGCGGGCGGGACTCTGGATTGCTTCGCTTCGCTCGCAACGACAATGGAGAGACCGCCGCGCGCAGACCCGCGCCTACGCGTACTTCCCGTGGCAGTGCTTGTACTTCTTGCCGGAGCCGCAGGGGCAGTCCTCGTTGCGGCCGATCTTGCCCCAGGTGGCGGGATCGTTCGGGTTGCGCGCTTCGGCCGGGACCGGAGCTGCACCTGACGACGGCACGAGCGACACGTTGGCGAAGGCCATCTCGTCCTCGCCGGTGTTGGGATCAGCGTGGTGCGCCTGCATCGGCGGCAGCACCTGCTGCTGCTCCTCCGGCGGCACGATCTCGACCCGCATCAGCTGCGCGGTGACGGCCTCGCGCAGATGCGCGATCATGGCCTCGAACAGCGTGAAGGCTTCCGACTTGTACTCCTGCAACGGATCGCGCTGGCCGTAGCCGCGCAGGCCGATGACCTGGCGCAGATGATCGAGCATCACCAGGTGCTCGCGCCAGAGATGGTCCAGCGTCTGCAGCAGGATCGTCTTCTCGACGTAGCGCATCACGTCGGGGCCCCATTGCGCGACCTTGGCGGCCATGCGCTCATCGGCGTGGGTCTCGATGCGCTTGAGCAGCTCCTCGTCGGCGATGCCCTCTTCCTTCGCCCATTCATCGACCGGCAGGTCGAGGTCGAGCACGCGCTTCAGCTCCTCCCTCAGGCCGGCGACGTCCCACTGCTCGGCATAGGCATGCTCGGGCACGTGCTTGCTGACGAGATCGTCGATGAAGGCATGGCGCATGTCGGTGATCGTTTCGACGACGCTCTCGTCCTGCATCAGCTCGACGCGCTGGTCGAAGATCACCTTGCGCTGGTCGTTCTGGACGTTGTCGAACTTCAGGAGGTTCTTGCGGATGTCGAAGTTGCGCGCCTCGACCTTCTGCTGCGCCTTCTCCAGCGCCTTGTTGATCCAGGGATGGATGATGGCCTCGCCTTCCTTCAGGCCGAGGCGGGTCAGCATGCTGTCGAGCCGGTCGGACCCGAAGATCCGCATCAGATCGTCTTCCAGCGACAGGAAGAACTTGGAGCGGCCGGGGTCGCCCTGACGGCCTGAGCGGCCGCGCAACTGGTTGTCGATGCGGCGGGATTCGTGCCGCTCGGAACCGATGATGTAGAGGCCGCCCGGCTTGGTCACGGTCTTGGCGGGCTTGGAGCCCTTGGCCGGCTCGATCTCGACCGTCTCCTCGGCCTTCAGCACGATCTCGCGGAAGCGGGCGATATCGGCCTTGATCTGCTCGATCTTGGCGGCCTTCTCGGCCTCATCAGTGATGCCACCGGTCTCCTGCTGGATGCGCATCTCCAAGGAGCCACCCAGCTTGATGTCGGTGCCGCGGCCGGCCATGTTGGTCGCGATCGTGATCGCGCCGGGCACGCCGGCTTCCGCCACGATATAGGCTTCCTGCTCGTGAAAGCGCGCATTCAGCACCGCGAACAGTTTTGCGGGCTTGCCGGCACGGGCCGCCGCATAGAGCTTGTCGAGCGCGCGCTCGCTGCCGAAATCGATCTGCTTGTAGCCGTGCTGCTTCAGGTAGGCGGCCAGCACCTCGGACTTCTCGATCGAGGCGGTGCCGACCAGCACCGGCTGCAGGCGCGAATTCGCGCGCTCGATCTCGGCGAGGATCGCGGCGTATTTCTCCTGCTGGGTGCGATAGACCTCGTCATCCTCGTCGAGACGCGCGACCGGCAGGTTGGTCGGGATCTCCAGCACCTCGAGCTTGTAGATGTCGAACAGCTCGTCGGCCTCGGTGGCGGCCGTGCCGGTCATGCCGGCGAGCTTGGCGTACATGCGGAAGTAGTTCTGGAAGGTGATCGAGGCCAGCGTCTGGTTCTCGGGCTGAACCGGCTGATGCTCCTTGGCTTCCAGCGCCTGGTGCAGGCCTTCCGAATAGCGCCGGCCCGGCATCATGCGGCCGGTGAATTCGTCGATGATCACGACCTCGCCGTCGCGGACGATGTAGTCCTTGTCGCGGGTGAACAGCGTGTGTGCGCGCAGCGCCTGGTTGATGTGATGGACGACGGAGACGTTCTCGACGTCGTAGAGCGAGTCGCCCTTGAGCTGGCCGGCGTCACGCAGCAGGGTCTCGATCTTCTCCATGCCGGCTTCGGTGAGCGTCACCGTGCGCTGCTTCTCGTCGACCTCGTAGTCGGTCTTGTCGAGCTTCGGCACGAAGGTGTCGATGGTGTTGTAGAACTCCGAGCGATCGTCGAGCGGGCCGGAGATGATCAGCGGCGTGCGCGCCTCGTCGATCAGGATCGAGTCCACCTCGTCGACGATCGCGAAATAGTGCCCGCGCTGGACCATGTCCTCCAGCCGGTACTTCATGTTGTCGCGCAGGTAGTCGAAGCCGTATTCGTTGTTGGTGCCGTAGGTGATGTCGCAGGCATAGGCCGCCTTGCGCTCGGCATCGTCGAGGCCGTGCACGATCACGCCGGTGGTCAGGCCGAGGAAGCCGTAGATCTGGCTCATCCAGCCGGCGTCGCGGCGGGCGAGGTAGTCGTTCACCGTCACGACGTGGACGCCCTTGCCGGCCAGCGCATTGAGGTAGACCGCGAGGGTCGCCACCAGCGTCTTGCCTTCGCCGGTCTTCATCTCGGCGATGTCGCCCTCGTGCAGCACCATGCCGCCGATCAGCTGGACGTCGAAATGGCGCTGGCCGAGGGTGCGCTTGGAGGCCTCGCGGACGGTGGCGAAGGCCGGGACCAGGATATCGTCGAGGGTCTTGCCGTCGGCGAGCTGCGTCTTGAACTCCTCGGTGCGCGCCTTGAGCTGCTCGTCGGTCAGCTTGGCGAGCTCCGGCTCCAGCGCGTTGATGGCGTTGACACGGGACTGGTAGCCCTTGACGCGACGGTCGTTGGCGGAGCCGAATAGCTTACGGGCGAGCGCGCCGATCATTGCTGAAATCCTGCCTCTATGGGGTCTGCGTAGCAGCCGTAACTCGTGGTTTGGGTTTGCTGTTCCCGACGTGATGCACCGCAGCACCCGCGCCAGCCTCGACCTTCGGCGCCGGGCGGCGTCCGCCAGATGAGTGGGAGACAGGCAAACCAGGGTTCAACGGCCAAAAACGCAGCAAAATAAGCGCTATCGCCCTTGAAGCGACCGGGGAGAGATATGGCTGGGGGGGAACGTTGTCAACGGCGCCCGACGGCGGGCCGTCGCCGCCAACATGTCGCCGATTTCACGAAATTGACAGACTTTTCGCGTTGCCAAGGCCCGGCGATTGGGCGAGTGTCCCGGCCGCCCTGAGGCCTCCCCCTCGAGCCCCCTCTTCTCAACAAGGATTTTCCATGACCACGTCGTTCCCGGTTACGAAAACCGGCCTGCGCCTCGGCCTTGCCACCGCTCTCGCCGGAAGTCTCGCGTTGTCCCTGCTTGCCGCGCCCGCACGCGCCGCCGACGATGCCAACCCGGTGCTGGCCAAGGTGAACGGCGCCGAGATCCGCAAGAGCGACGTGACGCTCGCCGAGGAGGAGCTCGGACAGAGCCTCGCGCAGATGGATCCGGCGACCAAGGACGAGAACGTGCTGTCGTTCCTGATCGACATGAAGCTGGTCGCCAAGGCGGCCGAGGACAAGAAGGTCGCCGACACCGAGGAGTTCAAGAAGCGCCTCGCCTTCACCCGCAACCGGCTGCTGATGGACAGCCTGCTCGCCACCGAGGGCAAGGCCGCGACCACCCCGGACGCGATGAAGAAGGTCTATGAGGAGGCCGCCAAGCAGATCGGCGGTGAACAGGAGGTCCACGCCCGCCACATTCTGGTGGAGACCGAGGACGAGGCCAAGGCCGTCAAGGCCGAGCTCGCCAAGGGCGCCGATTTCGCCGAGCTCGCCAAGAAGAAGTCCAAGGATCCCGGCGCCTCGGACGGCGGCGACCTCGGCTTCTTCACCAAGGAGCAGATGGTGCCGGAATTCGCCAACGTCGCCTTCTCGCTGGAGCCGGGCAAGATCTCCGATCCGGTGAAGACCCAGTTCGGCTGGCACGTCATCAAGGTCGAGGAAAAGCGCAGCCGCAAGCCGCCGGAGTTCGACCAGGTCAAGGGCCAGATCGAGACCTACGTCACCCGCAAGGCCCAGGCCGACTACGTCGGCAAGCTGCGTGAGGCCGCCAAGATCGAGCGCCTGGACAAGCCGGCCGCGACCGACGCGGCCAAGCCGGCGGATGCCAAGCCCGCCGATGCAAAGCCGGCCGATCCGGCGAAGAAGTAAGCGGCATCGCCACTTGGCTTGAGACGCGACATACTCACGTCATGAACAGCGTCGTCCCCGCGAACGCGGGGACCCATACCGCGTGATGCCTGAAACGGGCATGCGGCCGATACCGCGGATCACGACTAAATCCTGTGGTTATGGATCCCCGCGTTCGCGGGGATGACACCGTGGGAGTTGCAAGCCTCTCCCGTATCATTGGCTGAGATGATACAGAGCGCTTCCCGCTCATCCCTGCCGGAAGCCTCTCCGATGTCCTCAGCCGTCTCCCCGCTCGCCCCCACCGATGTCCCCGACATGCCGGCGCTCGCCGGCGTCAAGCTCGCGACTGCGGCGGCCGGCATCCGCTACAAGAACCGCACCGACGTGCTGCTGGTGCTGCTCGATCCCGGCACCACGGTGGCCGGCGTGTTCACGCTGTCGAAATGCCCGTCGGCGCCGGTCGAATGGTGCCGGGCCAAGCTGAAGGGCGGCAAGGCGCGCGCGCTGGTGGTGAACTCCGGCAACGCCAACGCCTTCACCGGCAAGACCGGCAAGCAGTCGACGGCGCTGACGGCGGCCATCGCCGCCAAGGCGGTCGGCTGCAAGCAGGACGAGATCTTCCTGGCCTCGACCGGCGTGATCGGCGAGCCGCTGGATGCGACCAAATTCGACGGCGTGCTCGAAGGCCTCGCCGGCACCGCGGCGCCCGAGGACTGGATGGGCGCGGCGCGCGCCATCATGACCACCGACACCTTCCCGAAGGTGGCCACCGCCACCGTCAAGCTCGGCAAGGCCAGGGTGACGATCAACGGCATGGCCAAGGGCGCCGGCATGATCGCGCCGGACATGGCGACGATGCTGTCGTTCATCTTCACCGATGCGCCGATCACGGCGCCGGCGCTGCAGGCGCTGCTCAAGGCCGGCGTCGAGGACACCTTCAACGCGGTGACGATCGACGGCGACACCTCGACCTCCGACACGCTGCTCGCCTTTGCCACCGGCGCCGCCGCGGCGAAGGGCGCACCGAAGATCAGCCGCGCCAGCGACCCGCGCGCGAAAGCGTTCGTCAAGGCATTCAACGCCGTGCTGGCCGACCTCGCCGAGCAGGTCGCCCGCGACGGCGAAGGCGCGCGCAAGCTGGTCGAGATCATCGTCGAGGGTGCCAAGAGCAAGCCGTCGGCGCGCAAGATCGCGATGTCGATCGCCAACTCGCCGCTGGTCAAGACCGCGATCGCCGGCGAGGACGCCAATTGGGGCCGCGTCGTGATGGCGGTCGGCAAGGCCGGCGAGCCGGCCGACCGCGACAAGCTCTCGATCTCGTTCAACGGCATCCGCGTCGCCTCGAAGGGCGCGCGCGATCCGTCCTATGACGAGGCGGAAGTCTCCGAGGCGATGAAGGCGCAGAAGGTGCAGATCAAGGTTGCGCTCGGTCTCGGCAAGGGCCGCGACCGTGTGCTGACCTGCGACCTGACCAAGGAGTATGTCGCGATCAACGGCGACTACCGGTCCTGACTCCGCAACCGACCGCAATGGAGAAGCGCGCCGGGCCGGCGCGCTTCCGGGACAAAGCCGATCAGCTCGCGATCCGTGCGTCGGCGACCGCCTTCTGGAACAGCGCCTTCATCGCCTCCGCGATGCCCTGCGTCGGCGACACCTCGAAATAGAATCCGTCCGAGGCGCAGGCCTGCATCTTCTGCGCGATCTCGCTGTTCGGCGACGGACCGAACGGCCCCTTGTTGAAGGGATCGATCCAGCTCATGTACCAGCTGTTGGTCGGCAGCTGCAGATAGGTGGTGTAGAGCACGGCGATCTTGATGCCGCGGTTCTTGAGCGTGGTGCAGAGCGCCGGATTGATCGGCGACTGGCAGCGATTGCCGCTGGCCTTGGGCTTCAGGCAGGACGCGTTGCTTTCGTCCGCGACGCCGTCGGAGACGAAGAATAGGTATTTCAGCGGCGAGCCGGTGGTGCCGTCGCCGGGCGTGGCGATCTCGTTGTTGATGGCCGGGAATACCGAGGTGAACGGCGTGTCCTTGTCGGCCGTGTAGGCGTCATTGTTGCCGTAGACGCCCATCAGGTCGATGTTGCCCGCGGCGCTCTTGGCGCTGGACAGGCTCGACGACAGCGAGAACAGCGCCCGCAATCCGATCGTCTTCGACGCCGCGCCGAAGTCGTAGATCGCCATGCGGAACTGGTTCGTATAGGTCTGCGTCTGCTGCGCCGTATCCATCAGCTGCTGGGTGGCGCTGCGCAGCACGTCGATCCGCGTGGTGACGTTGAGCGTCTTGGCGAGGTTGTAGTAGTTGTTGGCGTCGTTGTAGTCGTGGCAGGCGAAGGCACATTTGTCGGAGGTCGCATTGACCATCTTGGTCACGTCCGCCGGCGTCGCCGCCACGCCCATCGACGGCGAATTGTCGAGCAGCAGGTAGAAATCGATGTATCGCGGCATCGAGGCCTTGGCCGTCGACGAGCCCTGCAGCGTCATGGTCTTGAAGCCGACGATGTTCATGAACATCATCGGCACGGTGGCCGAGAACGACACGGTGGCGGTCAGCACCGAGCCGGCCTTCTTCACCTCCGGCGTCAGGCTGGTCAGCGTATAGCCCGACGTGCCGGACATGTTGCCGTTGAAGATCTTCGCCGCGTCGTCGTTGCCGGCGGCAATCACGCCGTCCGAGGTCATCGTGCCCGCGGCGATGAAGGCCGGCGCGGTGCGGGACACTGCGCCGACCGAGGCGGCGTCGACCGCCGCCTGCAGCTTGGCGCGCATCTGGTTGGCGCGGCTGTAGTCGACGCCGCAGCCGACCGCGGTGATCAGCGGAACGCAGACGATCGCGAACGTCACTGCGACGTTGCCGCTGACGTCGCGGCGCAGGCGGCCGAGCAGGCTAGATAGAATTCGCATGAATGATGCCTAACAAACCATGAGGAGGCCACGGCGTTCACCCGTGAAAATACGCGGCCGGCCATTAAGGTTGGCTTATTTCAACCGTGGAAACGGGGCGCGAAACGGCCTAGGTTAAAATTCCCTCAACAGCGTGCCTGGTTCTCGGACCGGCGCATCCCTCTCGCAACCGATCGGATCATGCCCGACCTGAAACTCACGCTCGTCGTCGCCTGCGCGCTCGTCGACGCCGACAATCGTGTGCTGCTGGCGCAGCGGCCGCCCGGCAAGACGCTCGCGGGACTCTGGGAGTTTCCCGGCGGCAAGCTCGAGCCGGGTGAGCGCCCCGAAGCGAGCCTGATCCGCGAGCTCGACGAGGAGCTCGGCATCACCGTGCGCGAGGCCTGCCTCGCACCGCTCACCTTTGCCAGCCACGCCTATGAGACGTTCCATCTGTTGATGCCGCTCTACATCTGCCGGCGCTGGGAAGGCCTGGTGACCGCGCGCGAGGGCCAGCAACTGGCCTGGGTGCGGCCGAACAAGCTGCGCGACTATCCGATGCCGCCCGCGGACATTCCGCTGCTGCCGCATCTGATTGATTTATTGATGTAGCTGGGACGGCGCCCAACCTCACTCGTCATGCGCGGACTTGATCCGCGCATCCATCCTCTTCCGAAGACTCTCGAAGAGGATGGATCGCCGGGTCAAGCCCGGCGATGACGAGTCTGCTTACTCGCGATCACCGGCTCCCTGGCTCCGCTTCACCGCGGCCTCCAGGCTCGCTGTCGCCGAGCCCGGCTTCAGCGGCTTCTGCTGGCTTTCGTGCGGCGCCCAGCCGGAGATCCAGATGATGTCGAAAGTGGCGCGGATGCGGCCGTCGGGATCGGCGAAGCGCTCGGCATAGATTTCGGCCATTCGCAGCAAGGTCGCACGACGCAGCGGCGTGCGGCGGCGCTCGACCAGGCTGTTGGTCGCGCCCATGCGGCGGAGATCCTGCATCAGGCCGAACGCACTGGCATAGCGCACCACGACCCGGTCGACGTCGGTGACCGGCAGCGCGAAGCCGGCACGCTGCAACAGACCGCCGACATCGCGCAGATCGGCGAACGGGACGACACGCGGCGACACACCGCCCTCGCATTCGGCCTCGGCGGCCGCGAAGGATTGCCGGAGTTCGGTCAGCGTATCGCCGCCGATCATCGCCGCAAGCAGCAGACCATCTGGGCGCAAGGCCCGGCGAACCTGCACCAGCAGGCCGGGCAGGTCATTGACGAATTGGAACGCCAGCGCCGACAGCGCCAGATCGAGCGATTGCGGCGCCAGCGGCAGCGTCTCATCCGCCGTGGCGGGCGCCGCCAGATGGGCCAGTTGCGCAACACCGCCTGTGAGATGTGGCGCCAAACCGGCGCCGGGCGTCCAGATATCGGCGGCCGCATCGAACGACCGGTTCACCGCGGCGAGGCGGTCCGCGATGTCCTCGGCGACGCGCTCCAGCAGGAACGTCTCGGGCGCGCCCGCAGCCCGCCGCTGCCGCTGCGCAAGCAGGGGACGGTCGAACAGAATGGGAGCTGTCGCGGGCTGGGTCATCGGGGCTGGTTACGCCGATCCTGGTGGCCGGGCAATGCACCGCTTGAGCGGCGCGGGTTGCGACGCTAGCCTCAACACATGGGCGTGACGTTTGCTCCAATCAGCGTCGGACGACTTCGTGCAGCCGTAGGCGCGCTGCATGGCGGGCTCGCGCATGTCGCGAAGCTCGCACTCGACGTCGCGCTCCCCACACTGTGCATCGCCTGTCGCGAGCCGGTCGACGGCGAGGGCGTCTGTGCCGCCTGCTGGGGCAAGCTGTCGTTCATCGAGCGGCCTTATTGCCCCAAGCTCGGCATCCCCTTCGTCTACGATCCCGGTCCTGAGCTGTTGTCGATGGAGGCGATCGCGGCGCCGCCGGCCTATGCCCGCGCCCGCGCGGCGGTGCGCTATGACGAGGTCGCCCGCACCCTGGTGCATCAGCTGAAATATCAGGATCGCACCGATCTGGCGCCGATCATGGGACGCTGGATGGCCCGCGCCGGCCGTGAGCTGCTGGCCGAAGCCGACCTCGTGGTCCCCGTGCCCCTGCATTGGCGGCGCGGCTTTTCCCGCCGCTATAACCAGTCCGGCGCCCTTGCCCGGGTGGTCGCCCGCTGTAGCCGCGTCCGAATGAGCGGCGATACGCTTCGCCGTGTCCGCGCCACCGAGCAGCAGGTCGGCTTGTCGCGCGCCCAGCGCGCCAGCAATGTGCAGGGCGCATTCCAGGTATCTTCAGACCGCCTGCATGAGGTGCAGGGGCGCCGCATCGTGATCGTCGACGACGTGCTGACCACCGGCGCGACGGTGGATGCCTGCGCCCGCGCTCTGCTGCGCGCCAAGGCGGCCGAGGTCAGCGTGCTGGTCTTCGCCCGGGTTGTCGATGCCCCCCGCGCCCCCATATAATCTGTCGTTCCGAACCAGCTGAGCGCGACATGACCGCTGCGATCGAAATCTATACCCGTCCGGGGTGCGGCTACTGCACGGCCGCCAAATCGCTCCTGACCCGCAAGAACGTTGCCTTTACCGAACACGACGCGGGCAAGGATCCGACGGTTCGGCAGAAGATGTATGATCGTGTCGGCCCGGGCTCGACCTTTCCGCAGATATTCATCGGCCACACCCATGTCGGCGGCTGCGACGATCTCTATGCGCTCGATCGCGAGGGCAGGCTCGACGCCATGCTGGCGGGAGACAAGGCGACATCATGAGCAACGACCGCAGCTTTACCGCCGCCATGGTGCAGATGCGCACCTCGCTCCTGCCCGAGCCGAGCCTCGAGCAGGGCACCAGGCTGATCCGGGAAGCGGTGGCGCAGGGCGCGGAGTACGTCCAGACGCCGGAAGTGAGCAACATGATGCAGCTCAACCGGACGGCGCTGTTCGAGCAGCTCAAGAGCGAGGCGGACGATCCCTCTCTCAAGGCCTATCAGGCGCTCGCCAAGGAGCTGGGCATCCATCTGCACATCGGATCGCTGGCGCTGCGCTTCTCGGCAGACAAGGCCGTGAACCGCTCGTTCCTGATCGGGCCCGACGGCAACGTGCTGGCGAGCTACGACAAGATCCACATGTTCGACATCGACCTGCCGGGCGGCGAGAGCTATCGCGAGTCCGCCAATTATCAGCCGGGCGAGACGGCCGTGATCTCGGATCTGCCCTGGGGCCGTCTGGGGCTGACGATCTGCTACGACGTGCGCTTCCCGGCGCTGTATCGCGCGCTGGCCGAGAGCGGCGCCTCGTTCATCAGCGTGCCCTCAGCGTTCACCCGCAAGACCGGCGAGGCGCACTGGCACACGCTGCTGCGCGCCCGGGCCATCGAGACCGGCTGCTTCGTGTTCGCCGCCGCCCAATGCGGCGTGCACGAGAACAAGCGCGAGACCTTCGGGCATTCGCTGATCATCGATCCCTGGGGCGATATCCTCGCGGAGGGCGGCGTCGAGCCCGGCGTCATCATGGCGCGGATCGATCCCGCGCGGGTCGAGAGCGTGCGCCAGACCATTCCTTCGCTGCAGCACGGCCGCCGGTTCGGCATCGCCGACCCCAACGCGGGTCCGGACTATCTGCACCTGGTGCGGGGCTCGGCATGATTCGCTACGCGCTGCGCTGCGAGCGTGACCACACGTTCGAAAGCTGGTTCCAGAGTTCCTCGGCCTACGATTCGCAGGTGAAGCGCAAGCTGGTGGAATGCCCGGCCTGCGGCTCGACCAAGATCGAGAAGG
This sequence comes from Bradyrhizobium sp. HKCCYLRH3061, assembly GCF_051168015.1. Lineage (NCBI taxonomy): Bacteria > Pseudomonadati > Pseudomonadota > Alphaproteobacteria > Hyphomicrobiales > Nitrobacteraceae > Bradyrhizobium > Bradyrhizobium sp. HKCCYLRH3061. Next base: position 18,260 of record NZ_JBNPUE010000025.1, on the reverse strand, counting down.
CGATCATGGCGCCGCGCATCGTCAGCAAGAAGGGCCGCGACGCGGCGCCCGTGCCTGCCGCGCCTGCTCCGGTACCGACGCCCGCCCAGGAGGTCATTCCGCCCGGATCGACGTCGCTGATGATGGCGCAGGAGCGCGAGCTGCGCGCCAAGCTCAAGGAGCTGCGCGACCACATCGTCAAGAACGCCGACGATGTCGGCGAGCGTTTCCCGACGGAGGCGCGCAAGATGCATTACGGCGAGACCGAGCACCGGCCGATCTATGGCGAGGCTTCGCTCGACGAGGCCCGCGAACTGATCGAGGAAGGTATCGAGGTCGCGCCGATCCCGGTGCTGCCCGACGACCGGAATTGACCGGCGGGGCTCGTCACTCGGCGGCAGCCGGCAGTGATGCGCGCACGATCTCGGCAATCTTTCCGGCATTGCGAGCGCCGCGAAGCAATGACGGTTGAAATGTCTCGACCTCAACTGCGACCTTCCTCCGAGAGATGAGATGTTCCCCCTCTCCTCCTCCTGGCAGCTCTGGGCCCTCCTCTCGGCTCTGTTCGCGGCCCTCACCGCCATCTTCGCCAAGGTTGGCGTCGAGGGTCTCAACTCCGATCTCGCCACGCTGATCCGCACCGCGATCGTGCTGGTGACGCTGGCGCTGATCCTGTTCGCGACCGGCCAGCTGACGAGCCCCGGCCCGATCTCGATGAAGAGCTGGCTCTTCCTGACGCTGTCGGCGCTCGGCACCGGCGCCTCGTGGCTGTGCTATTTCCGCGCCCTGAAGCTCGGGCCGGCGACGCTGGTCGCGCCGATCGACAAGCTCAGCGTCGTGCTGGTCGCCTTGTTCGGGGCCGTGTTTCTCGGCGAGCGACCGAGTCCCCAGGGCTGGATCGGCATCGCGCTGATCGCGGCCGGTGCCGTGCTGATCGCGCTCAAGGGTTGACTACACCGCGATCAGCAGCGCCACCCCGGCGACGATCAGCGCGATGCCGCCGATCTCGCGCAGCGAAACCGGCTGCTTGAACGAGTAGTACGACACGCCTTGCGCGAACAGCACCTCGATCAGCGCCAGCGTGCGGACATTGGCGGCCGCGGTCAGCGCAAACGCCAGGAACCAGAATTGCGACGCGAAGGCGCCGACGAAGCCGGCCATCATCGACGGCCGCCACAGCGACAGGATCCCGCGCAGGATGCCGGGGGCGCGCGCCAGCAGATAGACGGTGAGGAGCGCCGTCTGCACGAACAGGCCCCAGACCAGCGTGTAGGACGCCGCCGTGACGAAGGAGACGCCGTCGACGGTGATGATGGCACCGCGGAAGCCGACGGCCGACAAGGCGAACGCGGCGGCTGCGACCAGTCCGGTCACCGTCGGCTTCAACTCTGCGAAGCCCTTCTCGCCACCGGGACGCAGCGCGGTGATAACGACGCCGATGGTGGCGATCAGGATGGCGACCAGCTTCGGCAGCGAGAGCGGATCACCGAGGAAGATGAAGCCGAAGATCGCGGTCTGGATCGCCTCGGTCTTCAGATAGGCGGTGGTGACGACGAACGAGCGATCGGTCATCGCCAGCAGCATCAGCCCGGTGGCGATGATCTGGCTGAGCGCGCCGAGCAGCAGCCACGGCCAGAACACAGCAGGCGGCCATGGCAGATGGTCGCCGGTGGCCAGCAGCACCACGGTCAGGAACACCAGCGAGAACGGAAAGCCGAACAGGAAGCGGATATTGGTCGCACCCCAGGTGCCGAGCTTCGCCGTCAGCGACCGCTGCATCGCGTTGCGCGCGACCTGGCCGGCGGCGGCGACCAGGGTGAAGGGAATCCAGAGGGAGGCGATGGAGAGCATGGGGCACGGAGCGGCTATGAGGGCCGGCCACCGTGACCAGCGCGGAGCGCCCGGTCAACAGCGCACGTGGCGATTCAGCCGCATGTCAGGCTTGCAGCTCTCGCTGGATGGGCGGGCATTTTCGGCGCTTTGTGGTACGCTCGCGCCACAACAACGGTGTCGTCCCTGCGTTCGCAGGGACGACACCGGAATTTGGAGCGGCTACCTGTTGTTCTTCGCGCGCCATGCCGCGAAGTCGGCGGGCGTCTGCGGGTCGGTTGCCGGATAGAGGCCGAGGATCGAGCGGCCCTTGGCAACTTGCTCGGCAACGAAATCCTCGAACGCGGTCATCTCGAACGTCTCGTCCGCGATCTCGTCGGCGAGATGGGCTGGGATGACGATGACGCCGTCGGAATCGCCGAGGATGACGTCGCCGGGAAACACCGGGGCGTCGCCACAGGCGATCGGGCCATTGATCTCGATGGCATGATGCAAGGTGAGATTGGTCGGCGCGCTCGGGCGCTGGTGGAAGGCCGGGATGCCGAGTCTGGCGATGTCGGCGGCATCACGGAAGCCGCCGTCGGTGACGACGCCGGCGACGCCGCGCTGCTGCAGCCGGCTGACCAGGATCGCGCCGGCCGAAGCAGCGCGCGCGTCCTTGCGGCTGTCCATCACCAGCACGGCGCCGGGCGGACAATCCTCGACGGCCTTGCGCTGCGGATGGCCGCGGTCGCGAAACACCTCGATCGTGTTGAGATCCTCGCGCGCCGGGATGTAGCGCAGCGTGAAGGCCTCGCCGACCATGGTCGGCTGCGCCGGGCTGAGCGGATGGACGTTCTGGATGCACTGGATGCGCAGGCCGCGCTTGAACAGCGCGGTGGCGACGGTCGCGGTCGAGACGGTCTTGAGCTTGTTGCGGGTGGCGGTGCTGAGTCTGGTCATGTCTTGGTCTTGCTCGCTGCGCTCCCTCCCCCTTACGGGGAGGGGTTGGGGGTGGGGGTCCACATCAATGGTGTCGCTTGGGGCTACCCCCTCCCCAGCCCTCCCCCACAAGGGGGGAGGGAGCGCACCTTTGCTGCGGTGATGGCTCGAATCCCAATCTCGAAGTTCCAGACTCAGGCTTCGCCTGCCTAGGAACGACAATCGCTAACTAATAAATCGCCGGCTCGCCCACCGGCGCGCCGAAGCCGGTTTCCAGGAAGTCGAAGTCGCAGCCATCATTGGCCTGCCTGATGTGGCGGGCGAACATCCAGCCATAGCCGCGCTCGAAGCGCGGCGTGGGCGGCTGCCATTCGGCGCGGCGGCGGGCCAGCTCGTCCTCGGGAACGTCGAGATTGATGGTGCGGGCGGCGACGTCGAGCGTGATGAGATCGCCGTTGCGCACCAGCGCCAGGGGACCTCCGATATAGGACTCTGGCGATACGTGCAGGATGCAAGCGCCGTAGCTGGTGCCGCTCATGCGCGCGTCCGACAAGCGCACCATGTCGCGGACGCCCTGCTTCACCAGCTTGGTCGGGATCGGCAGCATGCCCCATTCCGGCATGCCCGGGCCGCCCTGCGGCCCGGCATTGCGCAGGATCAGCACATGATCAGCGGTAACATCGAGATCGGGATCGTCGATCGCCTTCTTCATCGACGGATAGTCGTCGAACACCAGCGCCGGGCCGGAATGCTTGAGGAAGCGTGGCTCGCAAGCCGAAGGCTTGATGACGCAGCCGTCCGGCGCAAGATTGCCCTTGAGCACGGCGAGTGCGCCCTCGCGGTAGATCGGGTTGGACTGCGGACGGATGACGTCGTCGTTGTAGACGCCGGCATCCGCGATGTTGTCACCGAGCGTACGGCCGTTGACGGTGAGGCAGTCGAGATGGAGATGCTCCCTCATCCGGCTCATCAGACCCGGAAGCCCGCCGGCGTAGTAGAAGTCTTCCATCAGATAGGTGTCGCCGCTCGGCCGGACGTTGGCGAGCACCGGCACCTTGCGGCTCGCACCCTCGAAATCATCGAGGCCGATGTCCGCGCCGGCGCGGCGCGCCTGGGCGATCACGTGGATGATCGCGTTCGTCGAGCACCCCATCGCCATCGCGACAGCGATCGCGTTCTCGAACGCTGCGTGGCTCTGGATCTTCGCAGGCGTCAGATCCTCCCACACCATCTCGACGATGCGGCGGCCGCATTCCGAACTCATGCGGATGTGCTCGGCATCGGCAGCAGGGATGGACGAGGCGCCGGGCAGGGTCATGCCGATCGCTTCCGCGATCGCAGTCATGGTCGACGCCGTGCCCATGGTCATGCAGGTGCCGTGGCTGCGGGCGATACCCGCCTCCATCGCATTCCAGTCGGCGTCCGACAGCTTGCCGGCGCGGCGCTCGTCCCAGTACTTCCAGGCGTCGGAGCCGGAGCCGAGCGTCTTGCCTTTCCAATTGCCGCGCAGCATCGGACCGGCCGGCAGATAGATCGCCGGCAGGTTCATGCTGGTGGCGCCGAGCAGCAGCGCCGGCGTGGTCTTGTCGCAGCCGCCCATCAGCACGACACCATCGACGGGATGGCTGCGCAAGAGCTCCTCGACATCCATCGCCAGCATGTTGCGATAGAGCATCGTGGTCGGCTTCAACAGCGACTCCGACAGCGACAGCGCCGGCAGCTCGATCGGGAAGCCGCCGGCCATCAGCACGCCGCGCTTGACGTCGTCGACGCGGCTCTTGAAGTGCATGTGGCAGGGCTGCGCGTCGGACCAGGTGTTGACGATGGCGATGACCGGACGGCCCTTCCACTCCTCCTGGGCATAGCCCATCTGCATCACGCGCGAGCGGTGGCCGAAGGAGCGGAGATCGTCGGGCGCGAACCAGCGCGCGCTGCGCAGCTGATCGGGTTGCTTGCGGTCGGTCATGATTGGGTGCCCCAGGTCAGGACGGTCTTGCGCTCGATGGTCCGGAAGATCAGGTTCTCGACCACGAGACCGATCAGGATCACGGTCAGGAGGCCGGCGAACACCGCCGGGATTTCGAGCAGGTTGCGGTTCTCGAAGATGAACCAGCCGAGGCCGCCCTGGCCAGAGGAGACACCGAAGACCAGCTCCGCGGCAATCAGGGTGCGCCAGGCAAAGGCCCAGCCGATCTTCAGGCCGGTGAGGATAGCGCCGAACGCCGCCGGGATCAGGATGCGGATCACGTAGGAGAAGCCGGTGAGGCCATAGTTGCGGCCGACCATGCGCAGCGTGTTCGACACGCTCTTGAAGCCCGAATGGGTGTTGAGCGCGACCGGCCACAGCACCGAATGGATCAGCACGAACACGAGACTGCCGCTGCCGAGCCCGAACCAGATCAGGGCCAGCGGCAACAGCGCGATCGCCGGCAAGGGATTGAACATCGCCGTGATCGTCTCGAGGAAATCGGTGCCGATGCGGGTCGAGATCGCGAGCACAGTCAGGATCGCCGCGAGAACGATGCCGGCGGCATAGCCCATGAACAGCACCTTCAGCGAGGTCCAGACGCGCATCGGAATGGTGCCGTCGCGGACCTTCTCCCACAGCGCCGCGATGGTGTCGGAGAAGGTCGGGAACAGCAGGGGATTGTCGAGATAGCTGCCATAGGCCTGCCAGATCGCGGCGAGCAGGACAATGATCAGGGTCTTGCGCACGAAGCCGTCGTTCCACAGCAGTTCGAGCACGCCGAGCTTGCGCGCGACATCTGCAGGCGCAGCGCTCGCGGCCGACGTATCACGCAGGATGATCTTGGCTTCAGCCATGGGCACCGTCCTCAATGCGTCGTTGCGGGTTCGGAGAACAAGAGATCATGGATCTGCTTCTCCAGGCGCGCCGCGCTGCCGTCCTCGGCCGAGACCTTGTCGACATCGATGACCTCGGCCTTGACCCGGCCGGGATGCGGCGACAGCAGCAGGATGCGGTTGCCGATCTTGATCGCCTCCGCGATCGAATGCGTCACGAACAGCACCGTGAACTTGGTCTCATTCCAGAGCTGCAGCAGCTCGTCCTGGCAGGTCCGCCGCGTCAGCGCATCGAGCGCCGCGAACGGCTCGTCCATCAGCAGGATGTCCGGCTCCATCGCCATGCCCCTGGCAATTGCGACGCGCTGCTTCATGCCGCCCGACAGCGTGTGCGGATAGGCATCGACGACGCGCGTCAGCCCGACCTTTTCGATGTAGGCGCGGGCGCGGCTCTCGGCCTCCTTGCGCGGCATGCGTCGCGCCGTCAGCAGTGGAAACATGACGTTGGCGAGCACGGTCTTCCAGGGCAGCAGCTGGTCGAACTCCTGGAAGATCATCATGCGGTCGGCGCCGGGCCCGGTGATCTCGCGGCCGTTGATGCGCATCCGGCCTTCGCTCGGCTTGATGTAGCCGCCGACCGCCTTCAGCAAGGTCGACTTGCCGCATCCCGACGGCCCCAGCAGCACGAAGCGGTCGGAGCGGTCGACGGAGAAGCCGACCCGCTCCGTCGCGGTGATCACCGCGCTGGAGGTCTTGTAGCGGAGGGTGACGCCATCGACGTCGAGCAGCGCGGACATCAGTTGCCCTTCAGATCATGCGCGACCGGCAGATAATAGTCGGTCCAGGCCTTGGGCTGGGTCTTGATGGTGCCGATCTTGGCGAGATGGGCGGCGAACTTCATCGTGCCCTGCGGCTCCAGATTCCATTCCATCATGCCGGGCTCCTTGAGCCAGGCGAGCAGGTCCTCGACCGAGGTCTTGTCGCCGGTGATCTCCTTGTAGATCTCGACCGCGGTCCGGGTGTCGCTGCGGATCAGGTCCTGCGCCTCCTTGGTGGCGTCGCGCACCGCCTGGATGATCTTCGGATTGGCGTCGGCGAACTTCGTCGTGGTGAAGAACTGCGCCTGGCTGAGCGGCCCGCCCATCACGTCGGGCGAATTCAGCACGACATGCGCGCCGGGCACGTTCTTCAATTCGAGAAACGTGTAGGGCGGGATCGAGAAATGATTGTGCACCTCGTGCTGCGGATTCGATAGCGCCGTATAGGCGTCGGGGTGACCGAGCTGCACGGTGTTGGCGTCGAGTTTGTTCCACTGATCGGCGCCGAACGCCTCGGCGGCCGCGATCTGCAGCACGATGGCTTGGGTCGAGACCTTCACGGTCGGCACCGCGATCTTGTCGCTGGGGCCAAAATCCTTGATCGACTTGATGTTGGGATCGCGGCTGATCAGGGTCATCGGCTGCGCCGAGGTCGCGACGATGCCCTTCACGCCACCGCGGGTGCGATCCCACAGCAGCAGCAGATTGCCGGTGCCGGTGTTGAGGATGTCGACGCTGCCCGACAGCAGCGCATCGGTCTGCGCGCCGCCGCCGGAGAAGGTCAGCCATTTGGTGGTGACGCCGGGCACGCCGAGCGCGGCCGCATGCTTCTCGATCAGCTTCTGCTTCTCGATGATGTGGCTCGGCATGTAGAAGATGCCGGGCTGGCGCGACAGCGAGATTTCGGTCTTCTGCTGGGCCTGCGCGGCGTCATTCCAGGCCGGCGCGACCAGCAGCGCGGCCAGCAGGCCGGCGGCTCGTGCGGCCGAGCGCGCGAACTTCTCGAACATGGGACATCCCTCCTCGCGTGCCGACTCCTTCTTGACGGCCGGCGCAGAGATGCACTAATGCATTAGTGCATCTCTGACAAGGGCTGTTCTCCCCCTGCGACATTCGAGCCGGACGTCCGACCCCATGGCATTGCCTGCGACGCCTGCTGCGGTTCTCCCGCCCGAACGGCTCGATCCGAGCCGGCGCGCGGCACCGCAGGTCTTCGAGCGGTTGCGCGACCAGATCATCGCCCTGGCGCTGCCACCGGGAGCACCATTGTCGCGGCCGGCGCTGCAGGCCGAGTTCGGCCTCAGCTCGACGCCGATCCGCGACGCGCTGATGCGCCTCGCCGAGGAAGGCCTCGTCGACGTGTTCCCGCAGCACGCGACCCTGGTCAGCCGCATCGATGTTGGTCGGGCGCAGCAGGCGCAGTTCCTGCGCCAGGCGCTGGAGCTCGAGATCGTGCGCCTGCTCGCGCTGCGGCCTGCGACGGCCCCGATCGACGAGCTGAACGCGCTGATCGCCCAGCAGCGGCGCTTCGCCAGGGACGGCGACTTCGCGTCATTCACGGTGGTCGACAACGCATTCCACGAGCGGCTCTACACCGCCGCGGACAAGCACGAGCTGTGGACCCTGGTGCGGAGCCGCAGCGGTCACATCGACCGGCTGCGCCGGCTGCATCTGCCGTCCCCCGGCAAGGCGCAGACGATCCTGCGCCACCACAAGCAGATCGTCGACGCGATCGCCGCGGGCCGCCCGGACGACGCGCAGATGCATCTGCGCGAGCACCTGACCGGCACGCTGAGCGACCTCGCGACCATTCGGGGCCGCTGGCCGGACTATCTCAGCGGCTAGTGGCACGCCCATACGAGCAAAACAGGAGCCCTGCCAAATCGTCCATCACCCAGATTAATCGAATGTGAAGCGTTCCAGCCTTACAACCACGGCGCGAATGCCTCAAATGCAGGCAAGAACGCCGTTCGAGCACACGCCTCGCTCCCGCAACGCAAGGCGCCCGGATTGTTTCCCGATTGGCGCGTCCGGAACAGCGGTGTCTGCCCGCGTCCCATCCTGCATGTGACTTGTCCGGCGAAACGCTTGCGGCGCGCCGCGAATTGGGCAAAACCTTACAATTGACCGTTGGTCTTGCTGCCAGCCAATCGGGAGATGCGGAGCGTGGCGAAGATTCTGGTCGTGGACGACGATCCGCTCATGCAGCTGACAATTCAGCGCGTGCTCGAACGGGCCGGTCACGTCGTCGGCATCGCCGGCGACGGCCAGAAGGCGCTCGTCCGCTTCAAGAGCGAGAGCTTTGACCTGGTGATCCTGGACATCTTCATGCCGGGCATGGACGGGCTGGAGGCGATGCGCATGATCCTCAGGCACACGCCGGGTGTTCCGATCATCATGACCTCGGGACGTTCCCACACCCCGGCCTCGATGTCTGAGCCCGACTATCTTACCATGGCCACCAAGCTCGGAGCGGTTTCCGCGTTGCCCAAGCCGTTCAAACCGTCAGCCCTCCTGACGATGGTTTCCGAATGCCTGGCATCGGCAGGCGATCGGGCTACTCGACCCCGGCCAGGCCAAGATGCTGTTCCGAAATCCTGACAGCCGAACCGAAGGGCTGCTGCTCAGCAGCGCGCAGCGCGCGAGCGAGGCTTCGCGGTTCGGCGGGCGCCTCACGCTGACGACGCGGCTGGCGATCGCGATGATCCTGCTGGTCGCGATCGCGGTGTTCGCCGTCGGCTGGCTCGGCTATCGCAGCCTCGAGCGGGCGCTGTTGCCGCGCGCGCTCGATCGAATCGAGTCGCATTCGCGCCTGATGGCGACCGAGCTCGAAAACTATGTCGGCAGCGCCCGCAACGACATCAACGGCTATCGCGCCTCGCCGAATCTGGCAACGTTGATACGCACACTGAAGACGGGGGCTCCCGATCCCCGCGAAGGGCTGCCGGCGCAGTCGTGGCGCGAGCGGGTCGCAACGCGCTACTTCGCCGAGCTGCAGGCCAAGCAGACCTACGCGATGATCCGCCTGGTCGGGATCGAGAACGATTATCGCGAGCTGATCCGGGTCGACCGGCTCGGGCCGGGCAACACGGTGCGGATCGTTCCGGAGAACGAGCTGATCACGCGCGGCGAGCGCAACTACATCAAGGAGACGCTGAGCCTGCCGCCCGGCGGCATCCGGCTGTCGCCGATCATTCTCGACGGCAACACGACGGACCCCAAGACAGGCGTGCCGATGCTGTGCGTCGGCACGCCGGTGTTCGGGGCGGACGGCAAGCCGTTCGCGATCCTGATGGTCGATCTCGACATGCGCCCGGTGTTCGCGCATCTGCGCACGGCGGCCCGCCCGGGCGCACAGCTCTATGTCGTGAACGCCCGCGGCGACTATCTCTTCCATCCCGAATCAGACCGGGAATTCGCCTCGAAACGCGGCCGATCGACGCGATGGCAGGACGATTTTCCGACGCTCGCAGGCGCAACCGGCAGCGCCGAGGGTTTCGCGCAGATCCTGCACGACGAGGCCGATCGTCCCGGCGGCGTCGCCTTCGCGCCGGCGCTGCTCGCGGGACAAGAATGGGTGGCGGTGATCGAGACGATCCCGAACACCGCCTTCATGGCGCCCGCCCTCGCCATCCGCAAGACGGCGATCGAGGTCGGCCTGATCGCGATGCTGTGCGCGGCCGCGCTCGCCTTCGTGGTCGCGCGCTCGCTGACGCGGCCGATCAACCAGCTCACCCAGGCCGTCGAGGGCGTGGGGCGCGGCGAGGCGGTGAATATCCCGCTCGAGGCGGTCGGCGAGACCGGCGTGCTGGCGCGCGCCTTCGCCCGCGTGCTGGACGAGGTTCGCACCAAGACCGCCGAGCTCGAGCGCGAGGTCCAGGAGCATTACCTGACCGAAGCGGCGCGCGACCATTTCGCCGCCCGCGAACGGCTCTACAGTGCCGCGGTGGAATCGTCGAACGACGCGATCGTGACGCTGTCGCTGGACGGCACCATCACCGCCTGGAATCCGGCAGCCGAGGCCATGCTGGGCTACTCCGCCGAGGAGGCCGTGGGCCGCCTTGCCGATTTCCTCGTGCCGCCCGAGCGCATGCCCGAGGCCCGGGACTTCCTCGTGCGCGTGGCGCGCGGCGAGCGGATCCAGCATTTCGAGACGGTGCGGATCCGCAAGGACGGTGAGCTGGTCCAGGTCTCGCTCAGCGTCTCGCCGATCAAATCACCGACGGGCCAGATCATCGGCGCCTCCAAGATCGCACGCGACGTCACCGAGAGCCGCCGGACCGAGCTGGCGCTGCGCCAGCAGACCGAGGAGCGGCGGCGCATCTTCGAGACGTCGCAGGACCTGATCCTCATCACCGACCGCAATGGCATCCTGATTCAGGTCTCACCGAGCGTGGAGACGATTCTCGGCTATGCGCCAGCCGAGATGATCGGCCGCAGCGGCGCGGATTTCATCCACTCGGACGATCTGCTCAAAGCACGCGAGGAGCTGCGCGCCTCGCGCCTCGGCCTTCGGGCGCGCACCTCCGACTGCCGCTACGTCCACAAGGACGGCCGCGTGGTGACGCTGTCCTGGACCTCGAACTGGTCGGAGCCGGTGCAGCGCCACTTCTTCATCGGCCGCGACATGACCGAGAGCCGGCTGGCGCAGGAGACGCTGCGGGAAAGCGAACAGCTCGCCCGCAACATCATCGAGACCGCGCTCGATGCCTTCGTCCAGGTCGACGACAACGGCGCCATTCTCAACTGGAACTCCCAGGCCGAGAAGATCTTCGGCTGGTCGCGCGCCGAGATCATCGGCAAGGACGTCTTCGACGTCATCACGGTCGGGGATGTCGGCGAGGAGCTGCGCGCCGCGCTCGGCCGTATCCTGATGACCGGACAAGCGAGCGCACTCGGGGGCGGCCGCCGACGCGAGGTCATGGTGAAGCGGCGCGACGGCCGCGAGTTCAAGGCCGAGCTCAGCGTGACCGCGCTGAGGACCCGCAACGGTGTCGTGCTGAACGGCTTCTTCCGCGACCTCACCGACAAGATCGCGACCGAGGAGCGGATCCGCCAGTCCGAGAAGATGGAGGCGATCGGCCAGCTCACCGGCGGCATCGCACACGACTTCAACAACATCCTCACCGTGATCACCGGCACGATCGAGATTCTCGCCGCGGCCGTGGCCAAGGAGCCGCAGCTCGCCGCGATCACCAGGATGATCGACGAGGCCGCCGCGCGCGGGGCCGATCTCACCCAGCATCTGCTCGCCTTTGCGCGCCGGCAGCCGCTGCAGCCGCGCGAGGTCGACGTCAACACGCTGATGATCGACACGGCCAAGCTGCTGCGGCCGACGCTCGGAGAGCAGATCGAGATCGAGTCCGTCTTCCAGGACGAGACCTGCGTGGCGCATGTCGATCCGAACCAGCTCGCCACGGCGGTCATCAACCTCGCGCTCAATGCCCGCGACGCGATGCTGAATGGCGGCAAGCTCATCCTGGAGACCGGCTGGGCCGACCTCGACGAGAACTACGCAAGTCTTTACGACGACGTGCGGCCCGGTCGCTACGCGATGATCGCGGTGAGCGACAGTGGCAGCGGCATTCCCGCCGCCATCATCGACAAGGTGTTCAATCCGTTCTTCACTTCGAAGGGGCCGGGCAAGGGGACGGGGCTCGGATTGTCGATGGTGTACGGCTTCGTGAAGCAATCGGCCGGCCACATCAGGATCTACAGCGAAGAGGGCCACGGCACCACGATCCGGATGTACCTGCCGCCGGGCAGCGAAGAAGCGATCACGCAGCCATCGGGCGCCGCGCCGGCGATCCAGGGCGGCCAGGAGACAATCCTGGTGGTGGAGGACGACCGGCTGGTGCGCGGCTACGTTCTCGCCCAGCTCCATGCGCTGGGCTACGCGACGCTGGAGGCGGCCAATGCCGCCGAAGCGCTGGCTATCACCAATGCCGGAGAGCCGTTCGATCTACTCTTCACCGACATCATCATGCCGGGGACGATGAACGGCCGCCAGCTCGCATCCGAGATCCAGCGGCTTCGTCCCACGCAGCGGGTCCTGTTCACCTCCGGCTATACCGAGAATGCCGTGGTGCATCACGGCCGGCTCGACGAAGGAATTCTTCTGTTGCCGAAACCGTACCGCAAATCCGAGCTGGCCAGGATGATCCGCAAGGCGCTCGCCGCGACCGAGGCTTGAAAAGCGAGGCTTGACCAATGCGGCCTGACCGACGCGGCCTGCGCCTGCGATTGCCGCTTCTCCAGAGCGCGGCCACGTGCGGGCGGCCCGGCCATCGGCTCAATTGGCGCGCGACGCCGTCATCACGATGCGGATCAGATCGGCCGCGTTGCGCGCGCCGAGCTTCTTCATGATGTTGGCGCGGTGATCCTCGATCGTGCGCGGGCTGATGCCCAGCGTGCGCCCCGCCTCCTTGTTCGAGGCCCCCGCCGTGAACTGTTCCAGGACCTCGCGCTCGCGCCGCGTCAGCGGCTCGCGGCCGGGGAAATGCAGCGAGCCGATCTTCGGCGAGGCATTCTCCTTCTGCCGCCGCGCGAACGCGCCAATCGCCTCGTTCAGACGGGCCACGATCTCACTGCCGCGGAACGGCTTCTCGATGAAGTCGAGCGCCCCGTTCTTGATCGCATTCACGGCCATCGGGATGTCGCCCTGGCCTGAGATCATGAAGATCGGAGCCGGATAGTCCTCGCCGTGCAATTCCCTAAGAATGTCGAGACCGGACTTTCCGGGGATGTGCACATCGAGCAGGATGCAGGCCGGTGTCCTGCTCCGCGCCACCGCCAGGAGCGCGGCGCCGTCCGCAAAACAGATCACTTCATACCCACCTGCCGACAAGACCATCGAGAGGGTGTCGCGCACGGCTGGGTCGTCATCGACGACAAAAATCTCACCGCGGGAAGTTGTTTGTTCGGCCATGGGCGATTGCTCTTGCAAAGGAGAAGAAACAATGAAAGCGCGTCTTATGATACCATACTCGTCGGGTGCTTTGGGCACCCGTATTTGTACGGTTTATGATCCTAACCCACAAGTAGTAGCTGCAGATCGGTGATCGCCTTCACGAGACCACGATCTGGACACGATCTCAAGGCAGTCGTCTCGAGCAGCATGCTGCCTTGCAAAACACATCAACGCCGACAGCATCATGATCGACATCAAACTCTGATCGCATCAGCGTTGCCGACGTGCACCACGCCGAACAGACATGCTCGGCGCCAGACGCGTGCACGGCTCTCTGTCCACGAAAATCTGCACGGCATTTGACACAAGACGTACAGGCGTCAGCCGGCCTTGCCCTCGTTTTGATCAGAGATCGGCGGGATTTGGACGTTGCACAGGATTGTGCACTCCGGACGGCGGCTTGCGCCGATGCGGCTCTCTCAGGACCGATGCTTCGCGGCAACACTTTCGGCTGCGACGCCGCCCCAGGTGTGAACCACGGGCAGGCCGAGCGCAGTCTTGCCGAGATTGGCCAGGCAAATGCGCAGCGCCGCCAGATCGACTGGCTTCGGCAGGCTCTGCAGGTCGATTCCGAGCGAGCGCGCGAACAGCCGGGCCTCAATTCGCTTGGCCGCGTCCATGCCGCTGATCACGATCACGGAACCGGCGAAGCGGGTATCTGCGATGACCTTGAGGACCTCGGTCCCGTCGCCATCCTCGAGCATGAGATCGAGCGTCACGCAGTCAAAGCGCTTGTTGCGCACCTCGCGGATCGCATCGCTGCACGTGGCCGCGACCGTCACGGCGTGGCCGGCCTGCTTGGCCGCCAGCGCGATCAGCGTCCGCTGCGCGGCGTCGTCGTCGACGACCAAGAGCTGCAGCGCGCGCCGCTCGCCATCATCGGCGCGCTCCGACCGGCTGGATGCAAGTTCCGAACTCATGACCGGCATTGGCCGTCCCTGGAAATTTGACCGACGTCATTGTCTTACACGTCCGAGCCTGCGGCGACGTAAAGCGGCTCTCCGAAAAACCGCCACCCGTCTTAGGACTTGCGCAGGACCCGGGCTGGCGCGTCTCTTCGTCGCTCCGCGCGCGGAAGCTTCCCAAGCCGCGGGCGAGCAATGCGCCGTGCCGCCGGAAGGCGAACTAGTTGACGGTCGCTTCCTGGCCGGCGGAGGCGTTGCCGCGTTTCTTCTTGTTCTTTCCCTTGATGAACTGGATGTCCATCTCGGAGCCGTTGACCCGGACCAGCTCGCAGCGGCGGTAGGCGAGCCCCGTCGAGGACAGCAGCAGAAAGAACTCCTTCAGGTTCAATCCCTGGATCGATCCTTCGACCGTCAGCACTGCGTCGTTGTCCGAGATGGCGTTGAGCTGGCAGTCCCTGCGCCAGGTCCCGTCGATGCCCATGATGCAGACATCGTAGCCGCGGCTGAAGGTGACGCGCTCCGTACCTTTGTTGTCGTCAGACATCTTCGCGTCCTGCTCTATTGGGCTGCCGAAACATCTAGTTGCCCGCGGCCGCGATCCTGGGCATTCCCGGAGCCGGCGCCTTCGCCGCGGAAACGATCCCGCTCGGGCGATACAGGCCACGCCGGTCCGTAAGGGGCTTGAACACGTCGGTGAGGCCGACGACGGTCTCCGCGGCGCCGAGAACGAGGAAGCCGTCCGGCTCCATCAACTTGGCGAGCCGGCCGAAAATGTTGATCTTGGTGTCCTGGTCGAAATAGATCAGCACGTTGCGGCAGAACACGACGTCGAACGTGCCGAGCTGGGAGAAGTCGTGCAGCAGATTGAGCTGGCGATGCTGGACCATGCCGCGCACGTCGGAATTGATCTGCCAGAGTTCGCCCGCCTGCTTGAAATATTTGACCAGAAGCTGGATCGGCAGCCCGCGCTGCACCTCGAACTGGCTGTAGAGACCCGCCTTGGACTTCTCGAGCACCTCCTGGGAGAGATCGGTGGCGATGATCTCGATGCGCCATCCACTGAGCGCAGATCCCATCTCCTTGAGCGACATCGCCAGCGAATACGGCTCCTGGCCGGTCGAGCAAGCGGCGCACCAGATCCGGATCGACTTGCGGTTGGCGCGCGCCTTGAGGAGCTCCGGCATGATCACGTCGCGAAAATGATCGAACGGGACCTTGTCGCGGAAGAAGAACGTCTCGTTGGTCGTCATCGCTTCGACGACCTGGCTGATCAAGGCGCTCGACCCGTCCTTCAGCTTCTGGACGAGATCGCTGATGCTGGCCAGGCCGGCCTTGCGCGCGAGCGGAAGCAGGCGGCTCTCGATCAGATATTGCTTGTCGGCAGACAGATCGAGACCCGATTTGTCTCGAAGCAGTTTGCGCAGGAACTCATAATCGGGCTGGTTCACGGGCGGCCTCTTCTGGGCAGACGAAGGGATCAGGCGGATTCGGCTGACAGCGCCTGGATGAGACCGACTTCCTGGAATTTGGCGGCGACGATTTCCTTGTCGAACGGCTTCATGATGTATTCGTTGGCGCCGGCGTTGAGCGCGCGCGAGATGTGATCGATGTCATTCTCGGTGGTGCAGAACACCACCTTCGGGCCTTCGCCGCCCGGCAGCCGGCGCAGGCGCCCGAGGAAATCATAACCGTCCATGACAGGCATGTTCCAGTCGAGCAGAATGGAGTCCGGCAGGCTCTTGGTGCAGATCTCGAGCGCCCGCTCGCCGTCTTCCGCCTCGACGACGGAGAAGCCCAGCTCCTCCAGGATCCGGCGTGCGATCTTGCGCACGACGCTGGAGTCATCCACGACCAGACAGCTCTTCATTGTTGTCTCCCCTATGGGACGGTTGACGGGCTAGGCGGCGATTGCGGCCTTCGGCAGGAGCTCGAGCACGCGATCGACGTCGAGAATGACCATCAGCTGGCCGTCGAGGCGGTGCACGCCGCCGGCGAATTTCGCCATGCGCGGGTCGAGGTTGACGGGGTTCTCCTCCCGGCCCTCCTCGGGCAGCCGCAGCACCTCGCCGATCTGGTCGATCAGGAGACCATAGGACTCGCCGCGCAGATCGACGCCGACCGCCATCGGCGGCTTGCCGTCCTCGGCGCGGGCAAGGCCGAGCCGCGCCCGCATGTCGACGACGGTCACGATGCGGCCGCGCAGGTTCAGGACGCCTGCGATC
Organism: Bradyrhizobium sp. HKCCYLRH3061; assembly: GCF_051168015.1. Lineage (NCBI taxonomy): Bacteria > Pseudomonadati > Pseudomonadota > Alphaproteobacteria > Hyphomicrobiales > Nitrobacteraceae > Bradyrhizobium > Bradyrhizobium sp. HKCCYLRH3061. Next base: position 1,813 of record NZ_JBNPUE010000025.1, on the reverse strand, counting down.
TCCGCCGATGACAGCGGCACCCGCGTCACCCGCTCCGGCATGAACACGTCCTGGACCCGGGAGATCGGCAGGCCGAACAGCTGGCCGCCGATCATCGCGGTGACGTATTCGACGGCGGCGCCCTCGGTGGTTTCGATCTTGCTGCTCATCGCACGCTACTCCTGTCCGCTTGCTGTCACGCGGCCCGCCGGTTGGCTTCGGCGCGGGCCCGTTCCTCGATCTGTTCCTTCAGCGCCGCGATCAGGCCGGGCCGGTCGAACTTGGCGATGTAGTCGTAGAGCCCGGCCTGGCGGCCGCGCTCGATCGCCGCCGGCGACACCAGCGACGACACCGCGATGACCGGCATCTGGTTCAGGTTCTGGTCGGCGCGGATCGCCTCGGTGAACTCGAAGCCGTTCATCTCCGGCATCTCGATGTCGGTGACGACGATGTCGAAGCTGTGCCCGGAGCGCAGCGTGGCCAGGCCCTCGAGCGCCGAGGCCGCGGTGCGCACCTTGTAGCCGGCCGACTTCAACACCGGCGCCAGCATGTTGCGGAAGAACGGGGAGTCGTCGACCAGCAGCACCGACTGCGTCTGCGACTCGGTGGCCATCTCCTTGCGGATGAACCAGTCGGCGAACGCCATCGGCAGGAAGTGGCCGACGTCGATCACCTCGGTCGCCTGGCCCTTGATCACCGCCGAGCCGAGGATGCCGTCCTTGGCGCCGGAGACCTGGATGTTGAGCCGCTCCTCGACGATGTCGATGATCTCGTCGACCACGAGGCCCATCGCGCGGGTCTCGTCGGCGAACACCAGGATCGGCTGCGAGCCCGACGTCTGCACCGACACGCCTTCCATCTGCACCAAGGGCATCAGCTGGTCGCGGTACTGCACCATGTAGCGGCCGTTGGAGATCTCGATCTTGTCGGCCGCGATCTCCTCGAGCCGCGTGACCAGCGCCAGCGGCACCGCCTTGGGCTGCGCCGTGCCGGCGCGGAACACCAGGAGCGAGGTGAGCTGCTCGCCGCCGATGGCGTGATGCGCGGCGTGCTCGTCGGACACCGCCTGCGAGGCCGAGCCGGCGGCGCCCAGCGCCTTCGCAATGCCGTTCGGATCGATGATCATGATCACGGCGCCGTCGCCCAGGATCGTGTTGCCCGAGAACATGTCGATGTGACGCAGCTTGGTCGACATCGGCTTGACCACGATTTCCTCGGTGTGGAACACGCAGTCCACCACGATGCCGAAGGTCTGGTTGCCGACCTGCGTCACCACGATGAAGCCGTTCTCCGGATCGGTCGACGAGCCGTCGTCGATCTTCAGGAGCTTCTTCAGATGCATCAGCGGCAAGAGCTTGTTGCGCAGGCGCAGGACCGCGGTGTCCTTGATGCGCTCGATGCGGTGCTCGGAGTTGGCGCGCGCGCGCACCAGCTCGACGACCGACAGCTGCGGGATCGCGAAGCGGTCGCCGCCGGCTTCGACGATCAGCGCCGAGACGATCGCGAGCGTCAGCGGGATCTTGATGGTGACCGAGGTGCCCTCGCCGACCACCGACTTGATGTCGATGGTGCCGCCGATCTGGTCGATGTTGGTGCGCACCACGTCCATGCCGACGCCGCGGCCCGAGACCGAGGTGACGGCGGCCGCGGTCGAGAAGCCCGGCTCGAAGATGAACTTGTGGATCTGCGCTTCGGTCATCTTCTCGAGCTCGGCCTCGGTGACGAGGCCGTTCGCCAGGGCCTTGGCCTTGATGCGCTCGGTGTTGAGGCCGCGGCCGTTGTCGGCGATGCAGATGATGATATGGCCGCCTTCATGATAGGCGGAGAGCCGGAT
>NZ_JBNPUE010000024.1:0-97603 GCF_051168015.1 Bradyrhizobium sp. HKCCYLRH3061 | reverse complement strand
CTCAGAACCAAAAGCCGAAGCTCTCAACCCCGAGACCCGCAAGGACTCCGCCGTCCACGTTTCTCTTTCTTCATCTTCACTTGTCAAACAGCCCGCACTTGTTAGTTCGCTCGAACTACTTAGTGCATCATCTTCGATCGTCTGTTTCGCCGAAGAAGTCCCGATGTCCGGGGCGCTTCACATAGCCGATTTTCAGAGACCGTCAAGAGCATTTCTTGAAGAAAAACTCAGGAGCCAGTCAGACGAAAAGCAACGTCGGTCCCGAAAGTCGGGGGCCTCAGTCATCAGTGATGTCCGGCTGGCGTGGTGGTGAGATAGTGCGATGCCGCATCCCGCGCAAGAACTTTTTGCGACGGCTGTGCAGAAATGTGGATAGCGCTGTCGCCCCCACGCTCGAACCCCTCACACGCGGTTTCCGTTCCATTTTGGAACGGTGGGCGCGCGCAGCGTCGGGAATTGCCCGCCTTCGGTTGCACCGGCGCACGATACGAGCGCGGCATGGGCATGCAGGACGACATCCTTCCGCCGGACAAGGTTGGTCGAACAGACGCTGTCGAGATTGCGGGTGTCGATTTCGACGGTCGCGATACCCTCCCCGCCTGCGACGATCGCGGCGCGGACGCGGAAACGCCAATGGTTCCGCACCGAACACGCCGCTGAGCCCGGGATCGAAATTCGCGGCGTCGCACGCATTTGCGAATGCGAACTGGCATTGCTCTCGCCACCGCGAACACCGAAGTGACGCCGGTGATACGGATCGGCGATATCCGCAAAGCCTGGCGGTGACGCGGCCGGGAATTGGCTCGCCGTCTCGGCCGGATTCGGTCAGCCCTGTTGCCGCAAGCTCCGGAAATACCACCAGCCCGGCGCTCTCGCCTTCGCGGCCGCAGCCAGATCAGCGATGCGCGCGACGACGCCGGACGGAGACGGTCGTCGAGAGCCTCCCCAACGCGACACGTCGTCCGTCCCGCGTCCCAAAAAAACGCCCGTCGGCCGTGAAGCCGAGGGCGCCCTCGCCACCAACCAAACATTCTTCAATCCGCGCGGCCTTGGAAATGGTTTGATCGTGCTCGCGTCTCTGGACTGCCTTGCCCAACGCATGGTCGTTGCGGTCGCTCAGGACGTCGATCCTGTCGAGCGCGTTGCTGCAGCGATGCCTGCATCAATTCGAGTCCGCATGCCGCAAAAGCAGCCGCGGCATTGTGGCTCGCTCAACATTTGTTGCTCGGTCGACATTGCTGCTTGGTGACCTGCTGCGGGGTGACCTCCGCGGCGCCGCGCCACGTCGTCCGAGGCCGGCGCGAGACGGCGTCAACGCGATCGCGGCGGCGTGCTGCGTGCTGGAGCCGTCAGGAAGCGATCGAGCTCGACGATCGCTTCGGCCTCGCGGGCGCGCCGCAGCTGCCTGGCCTGCTCGATGCCCGGAGGCAGACGTTTCGCCCTGTCTCGCGCCTCGCGCGCCATCTCCAGCAACCGCTCACCCAGCGACATCGTCTGCTTGACACGCCGGCGCCGCTTCTTTTGACCTTCTAATTCCATGCGGGATTGCATCCAGTTTCATTGATGCGCATCGACAACTCTAGATCAGGCGATGCCGCGCGCATCAACATAGGTGAATCGGCCGTGACCAACGTCGTCCCGGACGGCAGACCAGCAGCGGCCGGCCGCGCCGGGAGCATCGACGGTAGCCGCGGCGCCGGCCCGCTCTCGGATCATTTGATATGCAGCGGCCCAGGTTTTCCGGCAGCTCTCTCAGGAACCAATCGAGCCGGTGTATGGTTCAAGGCATTCGACGAAAGGGGGTCTCATGAAAAACAAGCAATTCGCCGCCCTGCCCTTTCGTATCGAGGCCGCGCAGCTCAGCATCCTGCTGATCACCACCCGGCGCAAGCAGCGCTGGTCGGTGCCGAAGGGCTCGCCGATCCTTCGCAAGGATCCGCATCGGGTCGCGGCGATCGAGGCGTATGAAGAGGCAGGCTTGCGCGGCAAGATCGGCCGCCAGCCGCTCGGCCGTTTCAAGCACAGCAAGCGCAAAGGCAAGCGGAAGATCCCGTGCGAGGTCAAGCTCTACCCGCTGAAGGTGACCAAGCAGCATGGACGCTATCCCGAACGCGGGCAGCGGAAGCCGGCCTGGCTGCCCGCCGCGGAAGCCGCACGTCGCGTGCACCGGGCCAAGCTGCGGCGCCTCATGGAGAGCTTTGCCAGCGGGCACGCCAAGCAGCGTTGATCGAGCCGCTCGATCGCTTGAGCGCTCCAGATCCGAGACCAACGCCGCCGCTCAGGATTGCGTGAACTTGATGGTCGACACCGGCCAGCGCCCGTCATGACCGCTGAGGGTGATGCGCAACCCATGCAGCTCGTCGAGATACACCTGCTCGACGGTTCCCGCCTTGCCGTCGCTCAAGGCCACGCATTTCCCGATCAGCTCGGTCTGGGCGTGCTCGAACTCGCACAGAATGGTGAAGGCTCGCGTCTTGACGGCAACCATGATTGAACGGTCTGAGGGCTGATGGGAGCCGCAACGCTGCGGAGACAGGCCGGCGCTGGCGGATAGATCGGCTCGTCCCCGTCCCGGGTCAACCGCTCATCAAGTGATCGTGCACCGCGCAGACGACATGCACGACCGGTTCAGCGGCACTCGAAATTCGCCGCATCCTCGAGGCTGCCGCTGCCCTTGTAGGTCAGCACCTTCGGGAACGCGCAGAGATCGCGTGTGCGCCCGGGCCATGGCACATCGGGCGCGCGCCGCGCGGTGGCCCGGATCGCCTCGGGCGCCGCGGCCGTGCCCTCCACCCATCGGTCCAGCGCGGTCAGCAAGTCGAACTGATCGGTGGCGGGTCCGCCGCCGCAATGGTTCATGCCGGGAACCAGGAACAGCCGCGCGAAGCCGTCGGCATCAGGGCCGTATCTGGTCTTGAGCTGATCAAGATAGTCGACGGTGTCCAGCGCCGAGAAGATCGGGTCGGCGGTGCCGTGATAGAACAGCATCTTGCCGCCCTTCGCCTTGAACGCGTCGAGATCGGTCGAGGTCGCGGCCTCATATTCCATGCCGGCGTCGAAGCCGCCGGCGCCCTTCATCACCTTCCGCGGATCGCGGTCGAGATCGAAATTGCGCACCCAGGCGACGAGATCCTCCGGCGTCTCCGGCGGGCTCATGAAATCATAGGCGACGCCGCCGGGAATGAGCGTGAGGTTGCGCGCATTGGGCGGACTCGCTTTGGGCGTACCGAGCTTCCAGGCGCGCCAGCCGGGCGCGGCGAGCCCGGGATCATACGGCCAGCGCGCATAGATCAATCCGCCCATGGAATTGCGGCTGCCGTCGAACATCAGCTTGACGGCCTTCAGCTTGGGAGCGGACAGGCATTGCGCGCTCTCGCCCTCCTTGCAGGCGAGCACGGCCGGATCGAAGCGGCAGGCCATGACATCCTGCACCATGCCGTCCTTGGCGCCGTCGGCGCCGTCGCAAGAGGCGGTCACGGCATCGGCGACGAGCTTCAGGTCGTCGTCGGTCAGCGCGCTGCCCACATCGGCCTTGCCGTCAGGTCCCGGAGGCGCGATCGCCAGCAGCGCCTGCTCCTGCGCGATCACGTCGATGCCGGCCAACGGCACGCGATAGGCCGGCGCGCCGGCGATGACGCCGTCGAACAGCTCGGGGAAGCGCTGCGTCACCGCCATCGCCTGGCGGCCGCCGTTGGAGCAGCCGGCGAAGTAGGACCGGCGCGGTGCCTTGCCGTACAGCTTCTCGGCCGCGGCCTTCGCCGCCGCGGCCACCGGCGGGATCGAGCTGTAGCCCTTGTCCCGCCGCGCCTGCGGATCGAGGCCGAACAGATACGGCCCGAGCGGCCCCGGCTCCTCGAGATGGCCCGAGTCGGTCGAGGCGACGGCATAGCCGTTCGAGAGTCCGTTGGGCGGCGTCGCGCCGGTGAGCAGGCCGAGTGCCGGGCGCAGCACGCCGTCGACGCCGCCGCCGCCCTGGAAGACGAACTTGCCGTTCCACGTCGCGGGCAGTCGCAGCTCGTAGCCAACAGCGTAGGGCTTGCCGTCGATGCCGGTACGCTCGTTGATCTTGCCCCGGATCAGGCAGTGATCCGGCGCGGGTGCGGTCGCGCCCGCAGGCGCGGGCGGCGCCAGTTGCACACCGCCTGCAGCGACGAATTCCGCCGTGACGATGCGGCCGCTGCCGGAGAAGCCTTGCGCCAGCGTGGCGCAGCTCGCCTTGAACTCCTCCGCCTGCGCGGCCGCCATGGCGGACGTCGTCAGCAAGACCGCGGTCAGCGCCGTCACACGGATCGTCATCACGGTCGTCCTCACGATCGTCCTCACAGTCGTCCCCACACCTGCGGGCCAAAGCCCGTCACGCATCGTCGTTGCTTCGCGGCGCGCTCGATCGCTTCCGACCATAGCCAAGCCTGCGCCCGCCGCAAGCGGCCGTGCGCAGGGGTGCGATTGAAAACGTCGGCCGAAGCGTGCCATCTGATGGGCGTCGAGGAAGCGCCGAGGGACATCATGGCTGCGGACATCAGGTTGAATGCGTTTGCGATGAACTGCGTGGGGCACCAGTCGCCCGGCCTGTGGCGGCATCCGCGCGACCGGTCCTCCGACTACAATCGCCTGCCCTATTGGCTCGACCTCGCCAAGACCTTGGAGCGCGGCCGCTTCGACGGACTGTTTCTCGCCGATGTGCTCGGCGTCTACGATGTCTATGGCGGCAACCCCGACGCGGCGCTCCGTCACGCCATCCAGGTGCCGGTGAACGATCCGATGATGCTGATCTCGGCCATGGCCGCCGTGACCGAGCATCTCGGCTTCGGCGTCACCTGCACGCTGTCCTATGAGCCGCCCTACCCGTTCGCGCGGCGGATGTCGACGCTCGATCATCTGACCGAAGGCCGCATCGGCTGGAACATCGTCACCGGCTATCTCGACAGTGCCGCGCGTGGCATGGGCAAGGACCGCCAGACCGCGCATGACGACCGCTACGACGTCGCCGACGAGTACATGGAGGTGGTCTACAGACTGTGGGAAGGCAGCTGGGAGGACGACGCCGTCAAGCGCGACCGGACCAGCGGCGTGTTCACCGATCCCACGAAGGTTCACCGCGTCAGCCATCGCGGCGAGAACTACCAGCTCGACGCCATCCATCTCTGCGAGCCGTCGCCGCAGCGGACGCCGGTGCTGTATCAGGCCGGCACCTCGCCGCGCGGCCGCGTGTTCGCCGGCCGGCATGCCGAATGCGTGTTCATGTCCGGCCCGTCGGCCAAGATCATCGCGCCGCGCGTCGCCGCGATCCGCCAGGCCGCCGCCGACGCGGGTCGCGCGGGCAGCGACATCGTCATCTTCAGCATCGCCACCGTCGTGCTCGGCGAAACCGATGCGGCGGCCGAGGCGAAGTTCGCCGACTATCGCCGCTACATCGACCACGAGGCGTCGCTGACCCTGATGTCGGGCTGGACCGGCGTCGACTTCTCGACCTACGACCTCGACCAGCAGGTCCGCCACGTGCTCAACGATGCCGGCCGCAGCGCGATGGACAACGTCACGCGGGCCGATCCGGACCGGGTGTGGACCGTGCGCGAGGTTGCCGAGCATGTCGGCATCGGCGGCATCGGCCCGGTGTTCGTCGGCTCGCCGGCAAAGGTCGCCGATCTCATCGAGAGTTGGATCGAGCAGACCGGGGTCGACGGTCTCAACCTCGCCTTTGCGCTGTCACCAGAGAGTTTTGCCGATGTCGCCGACATGCTGGTGCCGGAGCTGACCAGACGCGGCCGCTACAAGAAGGCCTACCAGCCGGGGACGCTGCGCGAAAAGCTGTTCGGCCGTGCCCGGCTCGCGGTCCCGCATCCCGCGGCAGGCTACCGGCCATAGCACAGCGGCATTGGACTGCTCACGCGGACAGCCGCTGCAGCAATTGCGAAACCGCTGCCGCGATCGGCTTGATGATCGGCACGGCGAATTGCGGCTGCAGCTGATCGGCCGCCTGCGCCAGCGGTCCGCCGCCGATGATCACGGCCTGCGCACCGTCCTCCGCGATGCTGGCGCGCGTGGCTGCGGCCAGAGCCGACGCAAGCCGCGCCGGGTCGGCGGCGAGCGCGGCCGGATCGCCCTCGATCAGCCGCGTCCCGGTGAACTGCGCCGACAGCCCGAGTCTCTCTGCGAGACCCGCGATGCTCGCGACCAGCGCCGGGGTCACCGTGGCGACGCCGAAGCGCCGCCCGCCTTGCGCAGCCTCGCGCATCGACGCCTCGCCGATCCCGGCCACCGGCATCGGGCAGAGCCCGCGCAGCTCCGCGGCGCCGGGATCGCCGAACGCCGCAACGATGATGCCATCGCAAGCATCGCGATGCGCGCAGCCGATGTCGACCACCTCCGCAGCCGATGCCGCCAGCGCCTCGGCATCGACGATCATGGCCGGCGCCCGCATCGCGGTCGCGCCGACCACCTCTGCCCGGCCGGCGCAGCAGGCGGCCGCAATCGACACCATCATCGCGGTGGTCGCGGCCGAGCTGTTGGGATTGATCAGGAGGATACGAAGCATGCAGGTCGGTCGCTCACGATGAGGGGACTTCCTCGTGACCAATCGCCGGTGGAACGTCAACTCCCGATCCCCTCGTTTTTGAGGACGACAGGCATCGCCGTTCGTCGCGCGCCGCTCACCCAAGCCGCATCGACAGCTCGACATCGTCGCCGAACGGCACCGAGAGGTAGCCGTTGGCCGGCGAACGGATGTAGGCGAGATAATCCGGGCTGTCGTCGGCGTTGTCGGCCATGATGAACGCGCCCGCCCTGAGCCGGCTCTCGAGCAGCGCCAGGATATCGCCGTACAGCGGCTTGGCACCGTCGAGCAGCACCAGATCGATCGTCTCCGGAAGATCGGTGCTGAGCGTCCGCAGCGCGTCGCCTTCGCGGATCTCGACGAGATCGAGCAGACCGCCGGCGGCCAGATTGCCGCGCGCACGCGCGATCTTCGACGGCTCGAACTCGGTGGTGATCAGCCGGCCGCCGCCATTGTCGCGCAGCGCCGCGGCGAGGAACAGGGTCGAGATGCCGAACGAGGTGCCGAACTCGACGACGGTGCGGACCTCGAAGCTGCGCGCCAGCATGTAAAGCAGCACGCCGGTCTCGCGCGAGACAGGAAGCGGAAAGTCCTTCAGCTGCGTGTACAGCTCGACATGGCCGGACTTGCTGCGCATCAGCTGCTCGCCGCGTTCGGTCATGCCGGCAAACATCGGGCTCGTCTCCGGCCGCAGCAGCGTGGCCTCGGCGAGCAGGCGATCCAGCAGCGATGCCACTGGTTGGGTGGTGAGGGTGATCATGTTCGTTCTCCGTCCTCTGAGGTGGGTCGTTTGCGTCCAGGTCAAAATACGACTAATCATTCGCATTCGCTAATCGCATTCCGGACCACGCCATGGCCCCTGCTCGAAAAGCCCAGATTTCCGCGAGAAAACAGCCGCAACAGGCGCGCTCGGCCGACCTCGTCGCGGCCATTCTGCAGGCCGCCGTTCAGGTTTTGACAACCGAGGGCGCGCAGCGCTTTACCACCGCGCGCGTCGCCGAGAAGGCCGGCGTCAGCATCGGCTCGCTGTATCAGTATTTCCCGAACAAGGCGGCGATCCTGTTCCGGCTGCAGAGCGACGAGTGGCAGCAGACGACGCAGCTGCTGCACGGCATTCTGGAGGACACCAGCCGTCCGCCCTTGACGCGATTGCGCGCCCTCGTTCACGCGTTCCTGCAATCGGAGTGCGACGAAGCCGCGGTGCGTGGCGCGCTCGACGACGCCGCCCCGCTCTATCGCGATGCGCCCGAGGCGCGCCGGGCCAGGACAAGCGGCCACCGCGCCATGCTCGCTTTCATGCGCGAGGTGCTGCCCGATTCCGGCCAGGCGGAACGCGTGCGGGCCGCCGACCTGATCAAGACGACGCTCAGCCAGGTGGGCAAGCACTTCTCGGAAACGCCGCGCAGCCGGGCCGAGATATCAGCCTATGCCGATGCGATGGCGGACATGTTCTGTGCGTATCTTTCCACCGCGAATAAGCCTCCCAGACGTAAGGCCGGGTAGTCCCGCAGCCGGCGCGTCTCCGCCTCTCCTTAGCGAAACTGAGTACCTCTGCACGACCACGGGCTGCCGCGACGCGACGTTGACGTGATGCCGCCGTATCCCAGATACGCCGCTGACTTGATGCAGCGCCGCAAGTCGGCAGCCGCAGCCAACGACAGACCTCCAGAGTCCGGGAGTGCCTGTAAAGGAGATCTCGGGACATGACAGAGGCGCCCGACCGTGTCGCGAAATACCTAACCGGAAAGTCGCGCAAAACAAGAGAATGGGGTGATCTCGTGCAATGTGTTCATATACCGATCGCGGACCTGCAAGTTCAGTTCGATAGTCGGCTCGCAATCTTCACGAGGGCATCGGCCGTCGTGTTCTTGTAAGGCTGCGCGTACGCGATCTGCATGGCCTCGGCGAAGCTCGCCAGAGCATCGGCCATGAGGCCCGCCTTCGCCTGCGCGCCGCCGATTGACGCTAGGGCTTCGACCTGATCGCGCCCCCAGGTGACGTGTTGCGTCACCTGCTTCGCCTGGTCGATCCTGCCGGCTTCAGCCATGGCCTTGGCAATCGATGCGAGCAGCTCGGAGCGACGATGGAGATTGTCCTCGGCCGCGGCGGCATCGATCGCTTCGGCGATCCGTCCAGCCTCGGCGAGTTCTTCGGCGACGACGCCGAGCCCTGGGGAAATGATATCAGGACCCAGCCTGAGCGCCGACGCGTTCTGAAAGGCGTCCACCGTCCTGCCGGCTCTTGCTTGCGCCTTGGCGATCGCGCGCAGTGCATAGCGACGGTCATAGTCGACGTTGGCGAGCTTGCCATCGCTCATGACCTTTGCGACAGATCCCGCCGTAGCCATGGTACCGCCGATCAGTCGGGTGACATGGAGGGCTTCATCGATCTGATCGGCATCCGCTTGTGAGACGGCGATTTTCGACAAAATCCCGTCGTTCGGTTGGAACGACAACGCAGCCTGGACGGCCCGGTCGAAGGACGCGATCGATTGTGTGGCCATGCCTGCCTTCGCTTGCGCCTTGGCAATGGCGTGCCAAGCGAAGGCGCGTGGTTTGTCCTGATCGATTGGCTCCGCGAGCGCGATGGCTTCGTCCAGGCGGCCGTTGTTCGCCAACGTCATCGCGATAAGGCAGAGCACGGTGGCACGCTGCTCGCGATCTGTGAAGGCGGCGACGAAATCCCGGACCTTGTTAGGGACCTCCGCTTTCACAGGCGAGCCGGACGTAGTCGCCTCATCGGCGATGAGATCGGGCGTCAGCCGAGGCTCGAGAATGTACCCGAGCACGATGCCGCGCTCCCAGCGGTCGTCGATCGATCGCGCAACTTCCAAGGCCGAACCGACCGCACCGGCCCGCGCTAGCGCGACGCCAATGGCTGCAAACGTCTGGGCGCGCTCCATCGAGCGCGAGACCAGTCTCGCAACCCGCATGGCGTCGGTGACTTTTCCCGCGCGGGCCTGCGCTTGCGCGATGATGGCGAGCGCCGGGATGAATTCCGAGGGGTGATGAACGCCCGTAATCACTATGGGCGGCGGATACCGCTGTTCGACCGCTAGCACTGTTTGAAGCGCGGCCACGATCTTGTCGTCCTCTCCCCGCGCCACTGCGCTGGCGCGCAGCTCCCAGGTCACCCGGCGTATGATGAGGGCACGATCCGGCAAGTCCTCGATCGCCTGCACCCGTCGAAGCGCATCTTCCAGCCGGCCGGCGTTCCCCTCTGCAATAGCGATCGCCCCGAACGCCGCGGCCTGTACGTGGCGGTTCTCGATCGATTTGGCGGTCTCCAGCGCGTCGGCGAGCTTGCCGGCCTGCGCCTGAACCTGCGTGATGGTCTCGAGTGCGTCGTCGCGATCATAGCTATCCTTGGCGATCGACTTCGCGACCTGCAAAGCCAGATCGATCGTCGTGGCGGCCTCAGTGAACAGGCCGGCCTTCAACTGTGCCTTGGCAATCTCGCCGAGTTCGCGCGCAGACAAATGCGGGTCGCCGATGGTGCCGGCGACTTCTGCGGCCTCACGTAGGACGCAGGCCCGTCTCGGGGCTATGAGGCATTTATCCCAACTGGCGTCGGACGCGTTCGCGACCGATTGAGCGGCTGCACCGCATGCCAAGGCGAGGATAAACGGGCGGATGATGATCGTCCAGATCATGACGTTCCTGACTCCTGCCGCACTTTTGCACCATCGTGCTGTGGCCGGGAAATGGCAATGACTGGATGAGTTCCTGATGTCCGGTCAGTCGGTGTGCTCGACTTCTCCTTTGGGCTGAATCGGACGCCGCTGACTCGGTCGCTGAGGTTTGCTTTAGTCACGGCTGTCCTCCGAATGCGCCTGCTCCGCGGCTACTGCCCCCAATGGCTGCCGGTTTGCTGCACGGAGCAAGTCGCAGACGTCAGGCCAAATCCGCTCATGAGCTCCCGCGCTTCATTTCGGCCGGCAGTTGTAGGGACGTTCGATCGGACAACCCGCCCAAACCTCCGCGGAGAGTTACCAAAGATGGCCGGGACGACGCCCGGCCATGACGTGGAGGCAGAGGGGCACAAGCCGATTGTCATACGCCGAAGCTCCAGATCTTGCGTGACGAGCCTATTGCTTCTCCTCGCGCTTGCGCGAAAAAACGAAATTCGCCCGCATTCTCAGGCTGATTTGCCCTGTCCAGTCCCGCGACGAAAAATATTCTTGTTTCTTTTTTTCAGAATTCATGATTGAATAGCGCCATCCCGCCCGATCGAGAGGGGCGCTTCGCGAACGTCACGAAACGTTGGTGTGGGATGCGATGGCCGGTTCTCGTCGCAGCGTGCGTCAAGCGCGCGGACGAACGAGGGGAGCCGGACGGCGAAATCGCGTGGTCCTGATACTCCGACGCTAGTATCAAGTTCGCGAAGATGCTTGCGTGTCTCGCGGATGACGGTGGCCAGAAAGCCCGGCGCACCGGGGAGATCGCGTATAAGCCGTAAGCCCATTGCGCAGGGAAGGCCGGATGTCCGGCTGATCCTGTGGTAACCGCCGCGTGCTTCCTTTTTGCACGCGGGCCATGGGTGTCAGTCGACGCCCGGCCTTCCCTGTGCCCTCTCATCGAAAGAGGGACAAACGGCAGACACATCTCGGACGCCATGCGCGCCGCGAGGATGCGAGCGGCTGTCCACCGGGTCTCTCACGCGCCAAGAAAACAAACTTCTCGCGACGCGGCCACATGAAGAACTTTCCTCTCCATCCGAACCGATCTGCAAAATTGCGCAACACTCCCGATCCTGCGAATGATCCGGGACAAGTGCACGCCATCGCCTGTTTGGGAGATTTCCGAATGACCCCGTCCTTCAGCGGACTGCGCCGCGCGCGATCCTCGCATCTCGCCCGCCGCGGCGTCCTGGTGATGGCGCTCGCCCTGCTCGGCGCGCTCGCCACGCCGCGAGCCGACGCCGCCGAGACGCTGCGCATCGGCTATCAGAAGTCCTCGACCCTGATTGCTCTCCTCAAGAGCAATGGCGAGCTGGAGACGGTGCTGGCGCCGCTCGGCATCAAGGTGTCCTGGCACGAATTCTCCAGCGGCCTGCCGCTGCTGGAAGCGATCAACATCGGCAGCATCGATTTCGGCGCCGATGTTGCCGACACCGTCCCGGTGTTTGCGCAGGCCGCGGGCGCGAAGCTCGCCTATGTCGCGGAGGAAGCCGCCTCGCCGTCGGCGCAGGCGATCCTCGTGGCGACGGCATCGCCGACCAGGACGCTGGCCGATCTGAAAGGCAAGAAGATCGCGGTCACCAAGGGCGCGGGGAGCCACTATTTGCTGCTGTCGGCGCTCGCCAAGGCTGGTCTGACCTTCAAGGACATCACCCCGGCCTATCTGCCACCCGCCGACGGCCGCACCGCTTTCGTCAGCAACAATGTGGACGCCTGGGTGGCGTGGGATCCGTTCCTGACCAGCACCATCCGCCAGTCCGGGGCGCGCGTGCTCGCCGACGGTAGCGACGGGCTTGCCAGCTACAAGCGCTATTATCTCGCCGCTGCCGACTACGCTGCCAAGCATGGCGACGCGCTCGACGTCATCTATGGCAAGCTGGTCGAGACCGGCAAATGGGTGAAGGCCAATCCGGCCGCCGCGGCCGGCCAGCTCGCGGCGCTCTGGGGCATCGATGCCGCCACCGTCGAGGAGGCCAACAGCCACCGCTCCTACCAGGTCGGCGCGGTCACCGCGGCCGGCCTCTCGGAGCAGCAGAAGATCGCGGACGCTTTCCTTGCCGAGCGCGTGCTGCCGGTCAAGGTGGACACATCTGCGTTGGCGATCTGGACTCCCAAGGCGCCGTGAGCCACACAGGGGCCGAGGATTGTGCTCCGCAGCGAGGCGCGGCACGAGGCCCGACGACGGGCCTGAACGAAGGAGACCACCGTGACTGCCCATCTTCCCCCGCCGACCGATCGCATCACCGAGCATCCGGCGCATCGCATCTTCGTCGATCGCTGGTCGCCGCGCGGCTTCAGCGACGAGGCGCTGCCCGAAACGGAGCTCCTGACCTTCATCGAGGCGGCGCGCTGGGCCCCCTCCTCCTACAACTCGCAGCCCTGGCGCTTCCTCTACGCGCTGCGCGGCTCGGCCGAGTTCGACACCTTCCTGGCGCCGCTGGTCGAGTTCAATCGCGGCTGGGCGCAGCATGCCGCGGCGATCGTCTACGTGCTGTCGAAGAAGACCTTCATCCCGGCGGGCAAGACCGAGCCGGCACCGACGCGGACGCATTCCTTCGATGCCGGCGCGGCCTGGGCCAATTTCGCCAACCAGGCGGCGGTGTCCGGCTGGGTCACCCACGGCATGAGCGGGTTCGACGTCGCCGCCGCGCAGACGGCGCTCGGCGTCCCCGACGGTTTCGCCGTGGAGATCGCGATCGCGGTCGGCCGCAAGGGCGATGGCGACAAGCTGCCGGCCATGCTCAAGGAGCGCGAGAAGCCGAGCGCACGTCTCTCCATCGCCGAGATCGCCTCGGCTGGCCTTTTCCCGCAGCGCTTCGCCGGCTGATCGATGCGTCAGGGGCGGCGTGCCGCGCCGCCCCTGACGGACGGCGAAATCTGTGGCAGAAGACGCGTTCTGCTTGAGGAGAGTTGATCCGCATGCCGCCGCCGAAACCGCCCGCCTTCGAGACCCTGAGCCTGCACGCGGGCCAGCACCCGGATCCCGCAACCGGCGCCCGCGCAGTGCCGATCTACCAGACCACGTCCTACGTGTTCGACGACACCGAGCACGCCGCGGCGCTGTTCAATCTCGAGCGCGCCGGCCACATCTATACCCGCATCTCCAACCCGACCACGGCCGTGCTCGAGGAGCGGCTTGCCGCGCTCGAGGGCGGCGTCGGCGCCGTCTGCACCGCGAGCGGCCAGGCGGCGCTGCATCTCGCCATTGCCACGCTCTTGAATGCGGGCGATCACATCGTCGCCTCCTCCTCGCTCTATGGCGGCACCATCAATCTGCTCGCCCACACGCTGCCGCGCTTCGGCATCACCACGAGCTTCGTCAAGCCCAGGGATCACGACGGTTTCCGCGCCGCGATCAAGCCGAACACGCGGCTGCTGATCGGCGAGACATTGGGCAACCCCGGCCTCGAGGTACTGGACATTCCCAAGGTCTCGGCGATCGCGCACGCGTCCGGCGTGCCGCTCCTGATCGACAACACCTTCGCGACGCCCTTTCTCAGCCAGCCGATCACCCAAGGCGCCGACATCGTGATGCACTCCGCCACCAAATGGCTCGGCGGCCATGGCATCGCGATCGGCGGCGCGATCATCGATGGCGGCCGGTTCGACTGGCGCGCCTCGGCCAAGTTCCCGCAGCTCACCGAGCCCTATGCCGGCTATCACGGCATCGTCTTCGACGAGCAGTTCGGCGCAGCCGCCTTCATCATGCGCGCGCGCACCGAGGGCCTGCGCGATTTCGGCGCCTGCCTGTCGCCGACCAACGCGTTCCACCTGCTTCAGGGCGTCGAGACCTTGCATCTGCGCATGGAGCGGCATGTTGCCAACACCGCCGCGGTGCTGGCGGCGCTGACGGCCAACAAGGCCGTCGACTGGGTGCTGCATCCCTCGCTGGAGACGCATCCGGACCATGCGCTCGCCAAGGCGCTGTTGCCGCGCGGCGCCGGCTCGATCATCTCGTTCGGCATCAAGGGCGGACGTCCCGCAGGACGCAAGTTCATCGAGAGCCTGAAGCTGATCAGCCATCTCGCCAATGTCGGCGACGCCAAGACGCTGGTGATCCATCCCGCCTCGACCACGCATCAGCAGATGGACGCAGCCCAGCTCGCCGCGGCAGGGATCGGCGAGGAGCTGATCCGGCTCTCCGTCGGCATCGAGGCGGCCGGCGACATCATCGACGATCTCGGACAGGCGCTGCGCGCCTCGCAGAAGGTGTGAGCCATGCAGCTGTCGATCGGAGATCATGAGGTCTTCGCCGCCACGGGCGGCCGCGAGTTCGATTCGTCCTTGCCCGCCGTCGTCTTCATCCATGGCGCCGGCTTCGATCATTCGGTCTGGGCGCTGCACAGCCGCTGGTTCGCCCATCACGGCTTTGCCGTGCTGGCGCCCGACCTGCCGGGCCACGGCCGCTCGGCCGGCCCGGCGCTGCCGACCATTGCTGCGATGGCCGACTGGATCGTCGCGCTCTTGCAGGCGGTGCACGCCAAGCCTGCGCACCTGATCGGCCACTCGATGGGCTCGCTGATCGCGCTCGATGCCGCGGCCCGCCATCCCGATCGCGTGTCGGCGCTGAGCCTGATCGGCACCGCGGCCACGATGACAGTCGGGCCTGACCTCCTGAACGCCGCCGAAGCCAATGATCACGCCGCCATCGACATGGTCTCGATCTGGGGCCTCGGTTTTGCCGCCGAGCTCGGCGGCAGCCGCGCGCCGGGGCTGTGGATGCATGGCGGCGCGCAGGCGACCCTGGAGCGCTGCGCGCCAGGCGTGCTGTTCAACGATCTCTCCGCCTGCAACGCCTATCAGGATGCGCTGGCGGCGGCGGCCAAGATCAAGGTGCCGGCGCGGCTGATCCTCGGCGAGAAGGACATGATGACGCCGCTGAAAGCCGGCAAGGCGCTGGCGGCTGCGATCGCGCAATCGCGCACCATCGTGCTGCCCGGTGCGGGGCATACGATGATGACAGAATGTCCGGATGCGCTGCTCGATGCGCTGATCGCGTAGCTTGCGGTCACGGTTCCCCTCTGGGATGCGACCTCGTGCCGCCGACATGCTCCGTCGCGGCGCGGAACGGAGGACGGCGGCGAGCCGTTGCCCTCCGCATAACGAACAGAAAGGAGCACGCAGATGGATCTGCGCAAACTTTTCACGGTCGCCACCATCGGAACGATGACGCTCGCGACCGCATCGCCGCTCGCCGCCGCGCCGTTGCTTCCGAACCATCCGGCGCCGGCCGCCGCCACGCAGAACGCGACCGAGCTGCAGCAGGTGCAGTATCGCCACTGGCGCGGCGGCTACGGTCATCACCACGGCTATTACGGCCATCGCTATGGCGGGCACGGCTACGGTGCGGGTGCCGCGGCCCTGGGCGGTCTGGCGGCCGGCGCGATCATCGGTGGCGCGATCGCCAACAGCCGCGCCGAGGCAGCCAATGCCCAGGCCTATTGCGCCCAGCGCTTCCGGTCCTACGACCCGGCCTCCGGCACCTATCTCGGCAATGACGGCCTGCGCCATTCCTGCCCGTAACGACACCAGGGTCGATGCCGGTCCCCGGCATCGACCGCCCCCTGGACCAATGGCGCGCGACAAAACGTCCGTCGCGACGACTGCAACGAAGATCGTCTCTTCCGGTTGAGCATGACCCAGAATCAACGGGAGACACCAGGATGGTCACCTTCAAAGCCGCCGCGACGCTCGCCATCGCCGGCGCACTTTCTCTGTCCACGCTGCACTCGGTCTCGGCTGCGCCGCTGACGTCGCTGTCAGCAGCCGCCAAACCGGGCGCCGAAAGCGCGCATGCCGTCCAGGTCCGCTACGGCGGCTGGCATGGCGGCTGGGGCGGCGGTGCCGCGATCGGCGCGGGGCTGCTGGCGGGGGCCGTGATCGGATCAGCGATCGCCGCGCCCTCCTATTATGGCGGCTACGCGCCCTATCCCTATTACGGCGGGTATCGCTACGCCGCCTATCCCTACGGCTATGGCGGCTACTACCCGGCCTACCGCCCCTATTACGGCGGCTATGGCTACAGCTACGCGCCCCGCCCGATCTATCGCAGCTACGGCTATTCCTATGGCCCGCGGCCGTGGCGGCACAGCTACGGCTATTACCGCGGTCCGGGTTGGGGTCATCATCATGGCTGGCACGGCGGTCGTCATTTTGGACACGGCCACGGCCATGGCGTGATCCGCACCCATCATCGCTGGTGACGTGAGTTCGCCGGTGCGTGGGGATCGCCCGACGCACCGGCACGTCAATGCGCAACCTCCGCCGCGCGGATGACGGACTCGTCATGATCGCGCCACGGCAAATGCTGCCAATGCCTCATTGCGCCGAGCGCCATCACCCACCAGATCTGCTCGAGACCCATGACCGTGGCGACGAAGTCGCAGACGACTCCGGCGCGGAATTCCTCGGCAGCTCGACGTCCGGATCATCCTCTTCCCGCAGATGGAGCTGCTGAACTTTCGCGTTTTCCTTGATCCGCCCATGCCCATCCCGCCGACCGCAATCGGTGCCGCTGTCTCAGCGCAGGTAACTGGCGAGGTTCAGGCTCTGGATCTTGGAGATGGCGGTATAGCTCGCCGTGAGCTGGGCCTGATATGTCGAGAGCTGGGCGGTGACCGCAGCGACGTCTACGCTGGTCAGGTCGGTCGCCAGGCTCTCGGCATAGCTCTTGTAATCGGTCTGCTGCGACTTCGCGCTCTCGATCCGGGACGCCGCATCGGAGAGCTTGGCCTGCACCGTCGCGACGTCGTCCACCGCCTGATCGGCAAGCGTCAATGCGGAGGTGACGTCGGTTCCGGAGAGGGTCGAGCTGTTGGCGACGAACTTCAGGACCCGCATGACCTCCTCAAACGCCGGGTTGTCGGCGGTGACGCCATAGGTGACCGACTGCCCATCGGAAACCCGGACCGAGGCCAGCTCGCCGTCGCCCCGATAGTAGCTGCTATCCGTCGTGGTCAGCGATCCCGTGCCGGAGGCGAAGCTCGACGTGTCGACCGCCGCCGTCGCGGTTCGTCCGCCGCCGAACAGATACTGCCCGTCATACTGGGTGTTCAGAATGCCCGCCATCTGCTGCAGCAACTGCTGCGCGCTGCTGATCGCGGACGTGGTTCCCGTGCTGCTGCCGGAGCTCGCAGCACTCAGCGCCGTGCGCAGCTGACTGACGATGTCCGACACCTGTCCCACGGCGGAATACATCACCTGCACCTTGCTGTCGGCCAGGGTCGCGGCATCGATATAGGACTGCGCCCGCGTGACCGACACCTGCAGATTGACGACGTGCTGGGTGTCGGCGCCATAACCGGCGAGATACTCGGTCTTCAGCCCCGAGGCCTCCTGCACCTGGAGGTTGGCCATGGTCGCCTGCGTCCGCAGCGCGCTCGCGATCATCTGGTCGGAGTTCGAGAATGTCGCAATCCGCATCGTCATGATAGGCGCTCCGGACTAGGTCGACTGCACGGCAGTGAGCAACGACGAGAACATGCTGTTGATCACGGAGATCAGCTGCGAGGCGGCAGCGTATTTGTTCTGCAGCGAGCTCAGCCGCGCCGTCTCCTCGTCGAGGTTGACGCCCGACTGCGAGGACAGCGAGCTCGCATAGCTCGACTGGGCCGTCGATTTCGCGGTGTAGGCCGTCGCGGCCTGCGACGCCTTGCTGGCCACATTGGCGACGATCGCCGCGGCATAGTCGGCAAACGAACCGCTCGTTGCGCTCAGGCCGCCGGCCGAGGCGAAGCTGGTCGAGCCGGTCAGCTTGTCGATGAGCGCGTTGATGACCGTCGCCGAGCCGGCCGTCAGCACCTGGCTGCCGGTCGTCAGGGTCGCGGAGCCGTCGAGCGTGCCGGTCGGAAGACCCGCAGCGCCGCTCAGGATGCTACTGTTGACGGCAAAATTGGCCGCGCTCGTGCCGGTGACGAGGTCATTCATGCCGAAATAGCCGGCGAAGCCGCTGCCGCCGATCGCGCTGGTCATGTCGTTGATCGCGATGCCGTTCGACGACGACGTGGCGCTGATCGACAGGTGCCCGCTGGAATCGATCGAGGCGGAGACGCCGGAGATGCCGTTGAGCGCTGTGACCAGATCGCCCACCGTCGCATAGGACGACAGGTCGAGATCCTGATACGAAACGAGATTGCCGCTCTGGTCAGCCACGGCGATGCGGACCGTTCCGGATGCCGCCAGGGCCGTCGTGCTGCTGACGCTCGCCGATCCGGTCAGGGTAGTCGGAGGTGGAACGGCCGACGCGCTATCAGTGATCGAATTCAGCGCCGATTTCAGCTGCGTGGCCAGTTGATCGAGCTGGGTCTGCGCGGCCGGCAGGGTTTCGTCCCGCAACGTGACCAGCGAGCCGATCTTGCCCGACGTGATCTGGGACGTGACGTCGACGCCGTCGACCGTGATGCCGCTGAAGCCGCCGGACGCATAGCTCGACGCCGCCGAGACATTCGCCGAGGCCGTATAGCTCAGTGTGTGCGCCGAGCTGTCGACCAGAGCCCGCCCCGACGAGGTATAGACCTGAAGATCGCCGTTCGACGCCGTGTAGTAGCTGACGTTCATGTAGGACGACAGGTCCTGCAGCGCCGCGTTGCGCTCGTCCTCGAGATCCGCGGTCGATTGGCCGGACGCCGCCATCTTCCGGATCTCGACGTTGAGATCGGCGACCTGCTGCAGGTCGTCGTTGACGCTCTGGACCGACGACGCGATGTCCTTGTCGGCATTGGCGCGCAGCGTCTGCACGCCGCTCGACGTGCTGCGCAGCTGGCTGGCGAAATCGTCCAGCGCGCTGACCACGGCCGATTGCAGCGACACGCTGCTGGGCGAGCTCGCCAGCGACGACAAAGCGGACTCCAGCGAGGCCAGCGAGTTTGCCAGCGACGTTCCCGTCGTCGAGGTGCCGGACGTGGACGCGCTGCCGAACAACTGCTGGAGTTGCGTCAGGTAATTGTTCGTGGTGTCGGCCGCGCCGAGCTCGGAGTTGGCTCCGATCAGGGATTTCAGCAGCAGCTTGTCGACATTGCTTGAAATGCCGGTAATGGAAACGCCGGTTCCAACTCCCCCGGTCACGTTCGTGACCTGGTTGGCCGTCTTCTGCGTATACCCCTTCGTGTCGGCGTTCGAGATGTTCGACGACGCCACGCTGATCTGCAGCTCCGTGGCCGAGATGCCGCTGAAGGCGACCAACCGTGCTATGTCGAGCGACATTGCCCTACTCCCGCTGCTGGCTGGCCATCACGCCCTCACATTGGTTCCGCACGATGTCGCACGCGCGGTACGACGTCCACCGGCTCCATAGGGGGAGGCATTTGCGATTTGCTCGCGGATCGCCTGCATGACCGCCTCGATGCGACGATTGCTGGCTTCGATCGCGGCCCGCAGCCGCACGAGGTTCTCATCCATCGCGCCACGCAGGTTGAGGATGTGCTCCATGAGCTGCTCGCGCAGGACGCGGTCGCGGACGTCGAGGCTTGCCGTCTGCCTGGCGCATTCGGCCACCCGCTGCTCGAACAACCCGGCCAACCGGTTCTTGTCGTCGAGCTGCTTCGAGCGCGAGGCCGGCAATCCCTTGGCGAGCTCCACATTCTCCTCCGACACCACCGCGATGAGTTCGTCGATCAGCGCGATCAAGGTCCGCACCTCGTCCTCGCTTGCGGGCCGTCGATCGGCCTGAATTGCGTGTTTCATCCTGTCGCTCCCCTCTTACTGTTCACGCTGCGGTCGGCGACTGATCTGCGCGACGCGGGCATAGGTATTCAGCGCCGTCACCCTCACGGTGGCGACCTTGAGTTCCTCGTCGAGCAGCGCACATTCGCGAAGCAGCTTTCGTCGGACCGTTTCGATATCGTCGATCAAGGCCAACAGTTGCACGCGGTCGTCCTTGCCGGCGGTCGCGGCGCGCAGTCTCAGCCGCCGCAGCTTCTTCAGCAGAACCTCGCCCTCGCCGAGCCGCTCCCTCTTGAGGTCGACCATGATCACCTCATCGACGAGATCAGGGTGTCGTACATCTTGTTGACGGCCGAGATCACCTGCGACGCCGCCGAATAGGCCTGCTGAGCCGAGATCATGCTGCTGAACTGGCCCGTGGTATCGGTCGTGCTCGACTCCAGCTCGCTACCGTAAATGGTCCCTGCACCATTCTCGCCGGATGCCTGCAGGGTCGCGTTGCCCGATGTCGCCGTCGACGTGTACATGCCGCTGCTATGCGCCACGAGGCCATTGGGATCGGCGAAGGTCGCCACCGCGATCTTGTAGATCGGAACCGTCTGGCCGTTGGAATAGGTCGCCTCGACAAGACCGTTCTTGCCGACCGAAATGCTGCTCAGCGTTCCGAACGAGATGCCGTCGGAATTGGCGCTGAAATTGGAGACGCTCGGCGTCGTGCTGCCGGACGACAATTGGGTCAGACCGTCGGTGCCGCCGCCGGTGGTGCCGAAGCTGAGCGTGATCGAGCTCGCCGCGGCGCCGTTGTTCCAGGTGATGCCGAGATTGGTCGAGGAGACCGTGCTCAGCGAGCCGTCAGAGTTGAAATCGATCGTATAGGTGCCGCTCGTCACGGTGCCGTCCGACGCCGTGGCAGGCGCGACATCGGCAGTCCATTCGTTCGCCGTCGCCGACTTGGTCCAGGTCACATTGAGCGTATGCGACTGGCCAAGCGAATCGTACACCGTCATCGAGCTGCTGAAGGTGTCTCCGCTCGCAGCATCGGCCGGCAGGTTGGCCGCAAGCGACGTCTTGGTCGTCGCCCCACCATTCGTCAGCGCCACCTTGGTATTGACCGGCTCGAGGCCGTTGCCGACCACGTTGCCGCTCGCATCTGTGCGCCAGCCTTCGAGATAGTAGCCGTCGTTCTCGAGATAGCCGGCATTGTCGGTCGTGAACGCGCCGTTGCGCGTGTAGAAGGTCTCGCCTCCGGCCGAAGTCGAGTTGGTCGCGACGAAGAAGCCCGAGCCCTGGATGGCGACGTCGGTCGCGTTGGTGGTGGCGGCCAGCAGCCCCTGCTGCGTGATGTTGGCACGGCCGGAGACCGAGACGCCCCCCGAGGAATAGGCTTTCGAGCTGCTCGATGCCGTCACCAGCTGCTCGAACAGGCCGGACGTGGTCTTGTATCCGGTCGTATCGGCGTTGGAGATGTTGTCGCTGATCATGGCGAGCGACGAGCTCTGCGCGTTGAGCGCCGAGATCGCCGATGACAGGGCTCCAGAAAGACTCATGATTGTACTCCGGGTAATGCGGTCAGGAGGTGACGCCGATGATGTTGCTGGCGCTGACAGGAACGCCGCCGACGGTGAGCGACGGCGTGCTGGTCGAGGTGTCGATGCCGGTTACGGTCCCGATGACCGTCGTGTAGTTGAGGACCGAGGTGCCCGCGGAGTCCGTCGCCGTCACGGAGATCGTGTACTGGCCGCCATTGCTGAGCTGATTGCCGCTGGAATCGGTGCCGTCCCAGGTGATCGAATTGGCGCCCTTGTTGCCGGTCCCGGTGCCTGTCCAGACCGTGCTTCCGGAGGAATCCTTGATCGAGATCGAAACGTTTGACGCTGCTGACGACAGCGAATAGCCGAACGTCGCCGAGCCGTTCGAGAGGACGGCAGTGTCACTCTTGGCCTCGACGGTGTGGCCGATGTAGTTCACCGAATTCAGCGTCACCAGGCTCGAGAACGAGCCGGCCAGCGAGGTCATGCTGCTGTTGAGCGACTGCTGCGAGGTGAAATTGGCGTAGGACGTCATCTGGTTGATGAAGTCGGTCACGCTGGTCGCGTTGAGCGGATCCTGGTTCTGCAGTTCGCTCACCAGCAGCTGAAGAAAGTCGGTCGAGCTGAGCGTCGTACGCGATGTGTCGCTGGACGATGATGTCGATGAGGTGGTCGCGGTCGACGAACTCGCGGCGGTGACGGTCATGGCAGAACTCCGGCTCGCGCCGCGAGCGGCGGCGGGACACAGCACGACCACGCGGTCGTGAAGGCGTTTGCTGATCAAACGGCCAGAGCGCCGATTCCAGGCGCACAATTAGTCGATCGAATTAGTTGATCCGACGGCAGAATTTGCCGCCGCGCTGTTGCGCAGAGGCGGCAAAAATCGCCTGGTGCGAGGCCCCGATCTGCATCGGCGCCACGGCTCGCCGTCGTCGCACTCGGGCGCCCTCGATTCGCGCGCAAGCGAGCTCAAGAAACTGAGCGAGATGACAGTTGCGATGGTGTTGCGGTTCCAGCGGCGAGGTCCGACCGGCCGAAGCGCAGCCGCGCAAGCGCGGTCCTGGCTAAGGCTCAGCCGGGCTGATGGGCGTCAGCCGGCGGGGTTGCCGCTTCCTCTTGGGCCAGGCGATGGGCCGCAGCAAGGATACGCGACGTCAGGCCGGCGGGTGCACGAACCGGCGGCGACGACAGCGCCTCACGAACGAGACGTGCCTCGGATAGCAATCGATCGGCTTCGGGGGAGGACGCAAGCAGATCAGCAGCGGATTGACGCTGCTCCGCCGGCCAGCGCGAGAGGTCCTCACCCAGCCTGCCGATCAGATCCTCGAATTCCCTGACGTCCATCGTCCGCCCAATCCAGCGCTTCCAGCTTGGTCATAAAGCATTCAGCCCGCGAACGAAATTGATATCGGCAATTGTGACGATCGACCGCAACCAAGCTCTGGAAACTCCGTACTTTTCGGGAGTCGTATGCACGCGAGGCCGCACTGGATACCGAAACGGGAGACAATGCAGCCCATTTCTGATCGATTTCTCAAGATTTCCGCAGCGCGGCGAGTGCCCGATTCGGCGAGATCTACCGACGGTTGGCCGAATCAGCAGCCGCTCGCTTTCCCCGGGCCGCCACATCGACAGCCTCCCACGCCTGCCGCAGTTCCAGCAGGCTTTCGGTGATCCGCTGGAAATTCTCGCGCATGTGAGGTCGACCATAGGCCCGCAGCGCGGCCACGATCAGGGCGTTGTAGGTTCCGAACAACTGGTCGGCGACCGGTCCGCCGCGCGTGGAATCGAGGTGCAAGCTCAACCCGCGCAGGATCGCCGTTGCCCGGGTCAGGTGGGCATGCCCCTCCTCGAAGCGACGCACCTCCTGCGCTTGCACGGATTTCTGCAGGCAGGTGACCGCGCCGTTGAGCAGCATGATCACGGCCCGCAGCGGCGGAACCGCGACGGCCGTGCCGCGGTAGGCCTGACTTGCAAATTGCGCCATCGAACTCTGGGTCATCAGTTACTCGAACTCGAATTGAGGAGGGCTTTCAGATAGGTCAGCGTATTGTTGGCGCTCTCGATCGCGGCCTGGTACTTGGCGTATTGCGCCGTGAGCTGGGTCTGGAACGTCGCAGCCGAGCTCTTGATGTCGTTGACCTTGGCCTGCATCGTCTCGTCCTGGGACGTCAGATTGTCGATCAAAGTCTGCAACGAGCCGGTGCTGGACGATGCGGTCTTGGCGATCTGGTAGATCTGGGTTGCAAGCCCCTGGGTCGAGGTCACCGTGATCGATTGCGAGGTCGAGCCGGTATAGGTGAAAGCCATGCCGGCATAGATCGTCCCGGAATTGCCCACGATCGTGTTGCCGCTGACCGTGAACAGCGAACTGTCGCCACCGACGGATGCGGCCGAGAGATTCCCCGAGGCATCCACCGTCAGATCCAGGGTGAACGACTGCGGCGACGACCCGGTATTGACGACGCTGAGCTGGCTCGACGAGGTCTTGGTCTGCGCCGACAACAACGTCGTCACACCGCTCAAATTGGTGCTCAGGATCGTCGACAGCGTGCCCGTATCGAGTTCGAGTTCGTTCTTTTCGTTGAACGAGAGACCAAGGTCCGCCATCGTCAGCCCGCCGACGGACGTTCCGAGCACGGCCTGAAGCGAGTTCATGATGTCGCGCATGGTGCCGTCGCCGAACAGCACCGAGCTGGATGAGGCGGTTCCGTCGGAGTTGGTGGTCTGCTGCGCAATCACGGCATCGCGGAGCGCATTGTAGTCGGTGACGAAGGTCTGCAGCGCCGACGAGATCTGGCTCGTATCGGCGCCGATGGTGACGGTCAGCGTCGTTCCGGAGGGTGTCGCCTGCAGCAGATCGAACGTGACGCCGCTGAGCACGTCGGTGATGTCGTTTGTGTTGCGGGTCAGGCTGATCCCATCGAGCGTGAACTCCGCGGCCTGGGCCGTCTGCAGCACCGTCGCGAAGGCTCCCGAGCTGTCGGTCACCCCGAGCTTGTTGAGGATGTCGTCCCCGGACGAGCTTGCATAGGTGATGTCGGCGGCATCCTGGGTCCCCGTCAGCACCAGTTGATAGGACCCGCTCGATACCTGGACGATCGACGCCTCGACATCGGTCGTGGAGGTCTGCGCGTTGATCGCGTCGACGACATCCTGCAGCGACATGCCGCTGGTGATGGTGATGTCGGCCGTGCTGCCTCCGGACAGGCCGAGCGAGAACGTGCCGGAATAGCCGAGGGCCGCGGTCTGGCTCGACTGCGTCGTGCCCGTCACCTTGTGCGCCGTGGCGACCTGGCCGATCGTCAGCGTGTGGCTGCCGGTCGCGGCTCCATTGCTCACCGACATCGACAGCGCCGATGAGGCGCTGACGTCGCCGGTCGCGCTGATGGTGGCGGCCCGCGTGGCGAAGGCGTTGGTCGCAAGCGAGTTCACCATCGATGTCGCCAGCGACGACAATCCCGATGACAGTGTCTTCAGTGCGGTCTGCAGCGTCTGGTACGCCGTGATCTTGGCTTCATTGGCGGTGATCTTGGTCGAGATCTGGGTCGCCTGGGTGAGCTTGGCATTGACGGCGGACTCGATCAGCGCGGTCCAGTCGATCGTGCTCGTGGTGCTCGTTCCCGACGTCGTGAGCGAGCTGCTCGAACTCGTCGATGATGAAGAAGACGATGTCGTGCTGCTCGTGCTCGAGGTTGCGCTGCTCACCGTCATCCGTCGTCGTCCTCCGAGGAAAAAGCCGGACCGGCGAGGCGCCGGCCCGGCAGATCACGGCTCAGCCCAGCAGCTTCAGGAGGTACTGCGGGATCTGGTTGGCGGCGGCTTCCGCCGATACCGCGGCCTGGGTCTTCACCTGCGCCGACGACAGCTTCGCCTGCTCCGAGGCGATGTCGACGTCCTTGATGGCGGAATTGGCCGATTGCAGGTTCTGCGTCTGCGTCGAGATCGAATCGGCCGAGAAGTTGAAGCGCGACTCCTGCGCGCCGATGTCGGCACGCGCCTTCGACACGGTGTCGATCGCGGTGTCGAGAGCGGTCAAGGCTGCGGTCGCGCCGGTCTGGGTGCTGACGTCGAGCGACGAGACGCCGAGCGTGCTCGCGGTGAGATCCGACAGCGTGATGTTGATGGTGTCGGACGCGGACGATCCGACCAGAACCGAGACGCCCGACGAGAACGTGCTGGTGCCGTCGAGCAGGCTCTGACCGCTGTAGCGCGTTCCGGTCGCGATCGACGAGATTTCGCTGATGAGCTGCGAGAATTCCGACTGGATGTAGGTGCGGCTGGTTCCGACCGTGGTGCCCGATGCGGACTCGGAGGCCAGCGACTTCATGCGCGCCAGGATGTCGCTGATGTTCGACGCGCCGCCATCCGCGGTCTGCAGGATCGACGTCGCCTGGGCGGCGTTGGTCGCGGCCTGCTGCAGCGTGGTGATGTCCGAGGAGATGCGCGTGGAAATGGCGAGACCGGCCGCGTCGTCCGAGGCCGACGTGATGCGCGAACCGCTCGACAGCTTGGAGAGCGAGCTCGTCTCCTGGTTGGAGTTGATGTTCAAGTAGCGGACGGCGGAGTTGGCGGCGATGTTGGTGGAAATTGCGGGCACGGTGAGGACTCCTGAGTGATCGGCAAAGCACGCCGCATCGTGGAAGGACTGACGGTGCGGATCGGCCCCGTCTGACCGATCAAACGGAAGCGCCTGCGGGAATCAGGCGGGAATTCTCCCGCGCCGGGAATTTTATGGTTAGCAATCGGTGAAGGCGCCGCGAATGTCGCGCTCGTGACGCCGCAGCATGTCGCGCAGATGCTGGCGACCCCGCTTCAACAGCGACTCCACGGCGGCCACTGTCGTGTCCATCACCTCGGCGATTTCGCCGTTGCTCATGTTCTCGTGATACGACAGGATCACGGCGATCCGTTGCTGCTCCGGAAGCCGCTGCATCGCTCCTTCCAGGAGGTCGCTGAGCTCCGCACGCTCGATGACGCTCACGGCATCCGGCTTGCCGTCCGCAACCTCGGGCACCACATCGACATTCTCGGTCCGCGGCTTGCGGCGGATGTCGATGCAGCGGTTGCTGACGACGCGATAGAGCCAGGTCGAGAATTTGGCACGGCCGTGCTGCCACCGCCCGCGATGAGTCCAGACCTTCAGCATCGTATCCTGAACGACGTCCTCGGCGTCGGCGGCATTGCCGACGATGCGCAACGCAATCGCATAGGCGCGGTCGATGTGGCGCTCGACGAGAAGGCGAAATGCGAGCTCCTCTCCGGTGGCCAGCCGGTCGAGCAGATCCTTGTCCTCGTCGAAGACCATGGTCTCGCCCGGCGGCGCAGAGTCTGG
Organism: Bradyrhizobium sp. HKCCYLRH3061; assembly: GCF_051168015.1. Lineage (NCBI taxonomy): Bacteria > Pseudomonadati > Pseudomonadota > Alphaproteobacteria > Hyphomicrobiales > Nitrobacteraceae > Bradyrhizobium > Bradyrhizobium sp. HKCCYLRH3061. Next base: position 70,847 of record NZ_JBNPUE010000024.1, on the reverse strand, counting down.
AACGGTGCTGACCGACTCGCTCGACGGCAGCACCACCGCGACGTCCGGGGACCCCGGCTCCTTCGAAGATACGCCATCGGCCGGGGCCCAGACGTCCAGCGCGTAGCTCATTTCCGCATCTCCAACCCGCAATGCCGAATGCGGTATTCGCAGACGGCTTCCGATCGTTGAACGCTGTGATCGAGAGAAGCAGGCGAAGATTCTTCGTGATTTTTCAGGTAGTTAGATGGAATGTTTTGCCTAGGGACAGGCAAATTCTGCCGCACGCGGATCGAGCGCTCGACGATCATTGAGAAGGAGAGGCCGATGTTCGGCATGGCGCGGGTTCATTCCGGAAGACGAGTTCAGCAGAAAACGCGGGCTGCAACGCTTACTAACAGCATCCCTGGATACGGACCGCGCACACCAAATCTGCGGTCGCTCAAGATCCGGAGTTCTTGCGAAACGATCATCTCGCCCGGCAATTTTTTCCGAATCACCTCGACGAAATTATCGCATTTTTCGACTCTGTCAGTTTCCGCAGACGCGATTTTTGAATCTCATGACGATTTTTGCGACAAGGCGCGCCTGATCTGTCGTGCTCGTACGTTGTAGTTGCTGATGGAACGACAAATGAAGCGATCGACGTGATGCGTCGCGCGCCGACGACGCACGCGTAGGTGTCAATCGATGTCTGTAGCGTCACCGAATGTTGCTCAATGTTTCGATCGACGTCGACTTTCGTGAGTATCGTCGCGTTCGATATCTCAGCGCGAAGCGCGCGATCCGCGCCCGCGACTGCTTTTTAATGCCCGATTTCGTACTTCGGCGTCGACCAAGCGCTATCAGATCGAAAGCGAATGCCCGTACGTCTTCTTACGCATCCACGATGTTGATTCATCTGTGCGGGCTTCGCGCGGCGCGCCGGCAACATTGCGAAACGAAGTTCGCGTTTTCCGTGTCGAGAGCTTCGTCCTGCTCGCATCATCGCAAGTGACCGACGCCGGCGCATGCGTGATCGACGCGCCTGATTGGCCGACGTGGTCCGTTTGATTGTGCAGGAGGACCCGGCATGATGCGACAAGACCCGAAAGCCATCGACGACGACCCGACGCAAGCCTTGCGCGCTCGAGGCGTCAAGCTCGGTCAGCAGCAAGGTCTTCGTCTGCAGTGGCTGTCGCGGACATTCGGGCCGCTGGTTCACTGCGACGAACGTCCATCGCCTGGCCGCGGCCGCACGATCGTCCTGCTCGATCCGCCAACCGGCGCGGGTGCGGAGCTGCTGTACGGCACGCTGACCTCGCACGATGCCGTGGCGATCCCTTTCGGCGAAAACCCCGCGTTCGATTTCCTGAAATCCAAGTTGACGGCGTTCGGCACCGTCGGCACCTCGGCCGACGGTCCGCATGAATTGTGGTGGGGCGGCCGCGACTGGCCTGCTCCGGAGACGGCACCCGCAACTACGATGCGTGTCGTGTCCTGCCATCCGACGACGGTCGGCGACTTGCACGTCTATCATCTCAGACGCTCGCTGCAGCGGCTCGGGCTCCCATTCGACATCGAGGCGATCGATTGCCGCCCCGGCGAACGCCTGAGCGCTGCCGACAAGGCCGACTTCGTCGCGCGGATGTGGCAGCGGCACCGCGAGCCGCTGTTGTACGTCGAGGCGGACGTGATGTTTCAAGCCGCCCCGGGCCTTCCTCATCTGGCCGGCTGCGACTTCGCCGTCCATAAGTGGAACGGCTGGGAGATGTCGCCGCGCACTCTCTATTTCGGCCGCTCCAAGGCGGCCGAGACCATGCTGACGACCTGGCGCGAGATTGCCTCGTCATATCCCGATGTCTGGGACGGCTATCTGATCGACCAGGCCTGGAGTGCGGTGACGTCCCAGATCGCACTCGATACGGTCTGGCTTCCCCGCAGCTACCATGCCGTTGCAGGGGAAGCCGGAGTCGGCAACGCGACGATCGTCCACAATCTGAAGCCGACAAACGCTGATCTCGGCCCCGACCCGGACTTCGCCGAAGTGGCACGCTCGCCGCGGCGGGCGGGGCGCGTCGGCGCGCTGGAGTCGCTGCTCGTGGTGCGCTCGAAAGTAAAATCTGGCCGGGGCGTCACGGTCATCCTGCGCGATGTCGAAGGTAGCAGCGCGCGCGCAACGGCCGACAGCATCGAGCGGCTGACGAGCGCCTTCGTCGCCGATTGCGGCGGCTTTGGCCGCCTCGAGCTTTCGCTGTGCTCGTGGGCGCCGGAGGTTCGCATGGCGCGGCAGGCCGCTTTGCTGGCCGACAACATGGTACTCGAGATCGTCCCCGGTCAGGAGCTGCCGGCCGATCTGTTCGCCGCCACCGCCGCCTCGGAAGCCATGCGCCGGCCCGCCAGCTTCAACGCCCATCGCCACTGACGCCAGCCAGGACAAATCATGTTCGACACCATCATTCTTCTCACCGGCAGCCGTGACCAGCAGCTCGCGTTGTCCGAGCTCCTGCGGGCGCACAACCCTGCCCTCGCATTCCGTTGCGCGGTCAGCCTGCAGGACCTCGAAGCCATCGAACGCGACGTGCTCGGCAGATCCCGCCTGCTTGCGTTCACGACCGGCGTCGTCGTGCCTGCCGCCATCCTTCAGGCGCTCGGTTACGGCGCCTACAATTTTCATCCGGGCCCACCGGATTATCCCGGCTGGGCGCCGGCCCATTTCGCAATGTACGACGGTACGAAGCGCTTCGGCGCGACGGCCCACGCGATGGAGACCCGGGTCGACTGCGGCGCGATCGTCGGTGTCGAGCCGTTCGACATCCCCCAAGGCGTGGATGTCCGCGGCCTGGAGCAGATGGCGTTCGTGCGGCTCGCCTATCTGTTCTGGCGGATGTCGCGCGACCTCGCCTGCCATGCCGGCCCGCTGCCGGCGCTCGGCACCGCTTGGAGCGGCCCGAAGAGCACGAGGCAGATGTACGCCGCCCTATGCGACATGCCCGCCGACATCGATCCCAGCGAAATGGCACGCCGCATCCGCGCTTTTCACGACGACTTCCGCGGCATCCCACTGACCGTCAACCTGCGAGGCACACGGTTTCAGCTCATGCGCGCCGAGGCCCCGGTCGGCGAGCCGATGACGGTTGACGCGCCGGCGCTGGCGTCGGCGTCGTGACATCATCTCTTTGTGTGAGCATGATCTCATCGGAAAGCCGGTTTCCACTTTTCCGGATCATGCTCTAACGCTTGAGCGGCTTGATCACGGTCTGGTCGAGCCGCGTTTCCCAGCCGTGACGTTCCAGCTCGGGATCGTCATGCTCCTCCTGCGGCCAGCCGACGCAGAGATACGCAATCAGGCTCCAGTCCGACGGCAATTCGAGCGCGCGACAGACAGCCTCCGGGTCCAGGATCGACACCCAGCCAACGCCGAGACCTTCCGCGCGCGCCGCCAGCCAGAACGTCTGGATCGCTGCGACCACCGAGTAGCGGAGCGTTTCCGGCATCGTGGCGCGGCCGAGACGATGCCCGGTGGCAGCGCCTTCGTCGGCACAGACGGCGAGATGGACCGGCGCCTGCGTCAAGCCTTCCAGCTTGAGGCTTGCATAGAGCGCGCGCCGCTCACCATCATAGCCGGCGAGCGCCGCCTGGTTCGCATGCTGGAAGTTCTCGATCACCGTCGCGCGGCGTTCGGCGCTCTCGACGAGCACGAACCGCCAAGGCTGGCAGAAGCCGACGGACGGCGCGTAGGACGCGAGAGCGAGCAACTGCTCGATCAGCTCAAGGGAGACCGGATCGGCGCGGAAACGGCGGACGTCGCGACGCCAGCGCACCAGCTCGGCAAAGCGCTGCCGGAATGTCGCGTCGAACTGCGGAGGGCTTCGGCCTGGCTCGCTCATGCGCCCTCCCCGCTCAGGACGTGCAGGAACGATCCGGTCACCGACCCGCGCCGGGCGCCGCGCTCGGCGATGACGCCGCCCGACGCATCGCGGCACGCGATCAGCGGATCGTCTGCCTCGCTCAGGATGGTCGCATAGTGGAATTCGTGGCCGCGAACGACAGCCCCTCTCGGGCCGAGGCTGCAGTCGGCCGCCAAGGTCGCATGACGATAGCCGAGATGCAGGCGGCGTCGCGCGAACGACGTTTCCAGTGACAGCAGCCCAGCCATCGCATGCCGGACACCATGGGCATCTTCGAGTCCCGCGCCTAGCGTCATGTAGCCGCCGCACTCGCCGTGGATCGGCACGCCGCGCGAGGCCATCGCGCGCAACGCGTCGAGGAACGACCGCGCCGAGGCCAGCCGTCCCGCATGCAATTCGGGATAGCCGCCTGGCAGCCACACCGCGTCGGCTGCTGGATCAGGAGCCTCGTCGTTCAACGGCGAGAACGGGATGGTCTCCGCGCCCTGAGCGCGCCAGTGCCGCAGCAGATGCGGATAGCTGAACGAGAAGGCCGCATCTGATGCGAGCGCGATGCGCTGTCCGGGCGGTTTGATGCCGAGGCTGGAGCTCAGCGCGGCGAGGCCAGGCGCCCGAATCGGATTTGCGAGAGCAAGCACCGCGTCGAGATCGACCGACCCGGACACGCTTGCCGCAAGACGCTCGAGATGGGCCTCGATGGCCGTGATCTCCTGGGCCTGGACCAGCCCGAGATGGCGTTCGGGCAAGGTCAGTTGCGCGTCCCGCGCCAGCGCGCCGAGCACCTCGATTCCGACGGTCGCAAACGCCGGCTCGATGAGCGCCCGGTGCCGCTCGCTCGCGACCCGATTGAGGATCACCCCGGCCACGTGGACATCGTCGCGAAAACGCGCGCAGCCGAGCGCGACGGCGGCGGCCGTCTCGGTCTGCCCGCTGACATCGAGAACGAGCACGACCGGCCAGCCGGTCAGGGCTGCAAGATCTGCGGCCGAGCCCCTGCCCGCGCGCCCGGGATGCGACGCGCCATCGAACAGGCCCATGACGCCCTCGACGATGGCGATATCGGCGTCGGCGGCGACGCCGCAGGCAAGCCCGAGCAGCTGCGGCGCGGACATCGCCCAGCTGTCGAGATTGTAGCTCGTCCGTTGTGCCGCAGCCGTGTGATAGGCGAGATCGATATAGTCCGGGCCGCATTTGAAGGGTTGCACGCGCGCGCCGCGCCGGCTGAGTGCACGCAACAGCCCGAGCGTGACGGTCGTCTTGCCGGCGCCCGAACGCGGCGCGGCGATGATGATTCCGCTGGGCGCCGCCTTGCTCATGGCCGTAACGCCGCCGAGGCATGGCAAAATGTGCTATGCGAACCGACATGATGGACATCGCGGATCCGCCGAACCGACCGCTGAAGCGTGGCTGGACGACCGGCAGCTGCGCCACGGCTGCGGCGCGCGCCGCCTACGAGCTGCTGATCACGGGCAACTGTCCTGCCATGGTCGAGATCGCCCTTCCGGGCGGACGTCGTGTCGGCTTTGCGATCGCGATGCATGAGGCCGACGGCATCGAGGCCACCGCGGGCGTGGTCAAGGACGCCGGCGACGATCCTGACGTCACGCATGGTGCGCTGGTCAGAGCAACCTTGCGGCGCGGTGCAGACAATTCCGGCGTAACGTTCCGCGCCGGCCCCGGCGTCGGCACCGTGACACGACCGGGATTGCCGCTGCCGCCGGGAGAGCCTGCGATCAATCCGGTGCCGCGCGAGATGATCACGGCGGCGATTGGCGAAGCCTCGGCAAAGCTCGGTGCGACAGGCGACGTGGCCGTCGAGATCTCCATTCCCGGCGGCGAGGAGCTCGCCAGAAAGACGCTCAACCCGCGGCTCGGCATCGTCGGCGGCCTGTCGATCCTCGGCACCACGGGAATCGTGGTGCCGTTCAGCTGTGCTGCCTGGATCCACTCCATCTATCGCGGCATCGACGTCGCGCGCGCGGCCGGCCTGCCGCACATCGCCGGCGCGACGGGAAGCACATCCGAGAAGGCCGTGCAGCGGCTCCATGGCCTGCCGGAGACGGCGCTGATCGACATGGGCGATTTCGCCGGCGGCATGCTGAAATATCTGCGACGGCATCCGGTCGCTCGCGTCACCGTGGCCGGCGGCTTCGCCAAGATGACCAAGCTCGGCCAGGGCCTGCTCGACCTGCATTCGCGCGCCGGCGAGGTCGATCTCGGCTGGCTGGCGAACACGCTGCATGACGCGGGTGCGCCGGCCACGCTGGTCACGAGCGCACGCACGGCCAACACCGCGCTGCAGGTGCTGCAGGAGTCCCAGCGGGTCGGGTTTCCTGCCGGAGAGGTGGTCGCGCTCGCCGCCTGGACGACGGCGCGGCGTGCGCTGGGCGACAACGACATGGCCCTCGACATCGCCGTGTTCGACCGCGACGGCCGGCTGGTCGGACAAAGTCATGGACCGGCTCACTCCCCTCTCCCGCGGAAGCGCCGCTGATAGTCGGCATCGTACAGCGCGCTGTTGCGAAAATCCTCGGTTGCGAGTGCGCGGCCCACCAGGATCAGCGCGGTCCGCTCCACGGCGGAAGCCGCGGCCTGGCCGACGATGGTCGCCAGCGTGCCGGTCAGGACCAGCTGGTCCGGCCAGCTCGCGCGATAGACGATCGCGACCGGACAGTCGTCACCGTAATGCGGCCGCAGCTCCTCGACGACCTTGTCGAGAACGTGGATCGAGAGATGGATGGCGAGCGTGGCGCGCGACTGCGCGAACAGCGAAAGCTGCTCCGTGTCCGGCATGGCCGACGCGCGGCCGGAGGTCCGCGTGAGCACCACCGATTGGGCTAATCCCGGCAAGGTCAATTCGCGGCCAAGCGCGGCCGCCGCCGCCGCGAACGACGGCACACCGGGTGTGATCGTGTAGGGAATCCGCAATGCATCCAGGCGCCGCAATTGCTCGCCGAGCGCGCTCCAGATCGAGAGATCGCCGGAATGCAGCCGCGCCACGTCGTCGCCCGCGAGCGTGGCGCGTTCGATCTCGGCCACGATCTCGTCGAGCGACATCGGTGCTGTGTCGACGATACGTGCGCCGGGCGGGCAATGATCGAGCAGCGCGCGAGGGACCAGCGAGCCCGCATAGAGACATACCGGACAGCGCGCGATCAGGTCACGGCCGCGCAAGGTGATCAGGTCCGGGGCGCCGGGACCGGCGCCGATGAAGTGCACCGTCATGGCGCACGCTCCGCATCGATGGCCGCCTCGCCCTCCGCCAGCGCGCAGGTCGCTACGGCGTTTGCGACGCGCGCCAGGACCAGCCGGGCATTCGCGCCGGCGGCAGCCAGCGCCGCCGTCTCGGCGACCGAAGGTACACCCTTCAGGCGCCTGACGCGATCGCTTCGCGTGATCGCGCGATCGGCGACAGCCGCCATGTCAGCAGAGGCCACTCCGACGAGCGGGCGGCCAAGCCGGCGCGCGGCGCTGATCACGCCGGGTTCGCTGACCTTGTCCGCCGCTGTGGCGAGCACCGCCACGTCTGCCGGGGCGAGGCGTGCAAGCGAGAGCGCCTGTGCGATCACCGCCTCGATGTCTGCGACGCTGGCGGCACGCCGGCAACCGATTCCGAGCGCGATCATGGTTTCGTCACCCGCCACTGCGTGATCGGCAGGGCCTGCCGCCAGCCGTGCATGCGGCCGACCGGCTCGATGCGCGAAACCGCGATGCGGATCAGTTCACCGCCATGCTGGCCGAACAACGCGCTCAGCCGCGCCTCGCCTTCGAGCGACACCACGTTGGCGACGAGGCGGCCGCCGGGTTTCAGCCGCGACCAGACCGCTTCGAACACACCCGCTTCAGAAATGCCGCCGCCGATGAAGACCGCATCGGGCGCTTCGAGATCCGCCAGCATCGCCGGCGCGCTTCCGATCACCAGCTTCAGCTCGGGAGTGCCGAGCGCCAGCGCGTTGCGCATCGCCCGGTCGGCCCGGTCCTGCCGCGCCTCGATCCCGATCGCGCGCAGCGAGCCGTGCCGCAGCAGCCACTCGATTGCCACCGCGCCCGAGCCCAGCCCGACGTCCCACAGCAGTTCGCCTGGACGCGGCGCCAAGGCCGACAACGTCACGGCGCGAACGTCACGCTTGGTCAACTGGCCGTCATGCTCGAACAGGTCATCGGCAAGACCGGCGGTCAGCGGGATCACGGGCGCATCAACCTCCGCGTCGACCTCGATCGCGATCGTCGTCAGCGGATGGATATCGGAGAGATCGAACGCGTCAGCTGGCGCGCCTCGCACCCGCTCGTGTGGGCCGCCGATCGCTTCCAGCACCGTCAGGCGCGAACGTCCCATGCGGCGCGAGGTCAGCAGCGCGGCGAGCCTTGCGGCAGTGGATCCATCCCAGGCCAGCGCCAGAATGCGCGTCCCCGGCGCAAGATGGCGGATGATCCCTTCCAGCGGGCGGCCGTGCAGCGTCACCTGCGCCACGTCCTGCAGCGGCCAGCCGAGCCGTGCCGCCGCGAGGCTGAAGGCCGAGGGCTGCGGGACGCACAACATCTCGGCGGGCGCGAAACGCTGCATCAGCTGCTTGCCGACGCCGTAGTTGAAAGGATCGCCGCTTGCGAGAACGACGACGGGCTGTCCCCGTCGCGCCGCGATCTGATCGAACGCGAGCTTCAACGGGCTGGGCCAAGCCAGCCGTTCCCCCGCGATCAACGGCGCGGCAAGTTCGAGATGGCGCGCGCCTCCGACCACGAGCGCCGCCTGCGCGATGAGACGTCGTGCAGATACCGAGAGGCCGTCGACACCATCCTCGCCGATCCCGACGATGGACAGCCAGCGCTGCGCGTTGCAAGTTGCGGCCGAGTTCACCATGGACACTGCCCCGCATGCGTATTCTCATTCTTGGCGGGACGACCGAGGCTTCGGAGCTGGCGCGGCTGCTCGCCGGCGACGACCGGTTCGCAGCGACGCTCTCGCTCGCCGGCCGCACCGCCGCGCCCAGACCGCAGCCGCTGCCGACGCGCATCGGCGGCTTCGGCGGCATCGCCGGACTGGAAGCCTGGCTGCGGGATCATGCGATCGACGCCGTCATCGATGCCACGCATCCCTACGCCGACCAGATCTCGCGCCATGCGGTTGCAGGCTGCCATGCGCTGTCGGTGCCGCTGGCGTCGATCCGGCGGGTGGCCTGGCAACGCCAGGCCGGCGACCGCTGGATCGAGGTCGGCAGTGCCGACGACGCGGCTTCCGCGCTCGGAACGGATCCGGCGCGTGTATTCCTCAGTCTTGGCCGCCTGGAGCTCGCAGCCTTCGCAGCAGCCCCGCAGCACCACTACGTCGCGCGAACCATCGACCCGCCTGGCGACGTCGCGTTGCCGCCCGACATTCGCTTCGTCCACGATCGCGGGCCGTTCGACGAGCCGACAGAGCAAGCCTTTCTGACCCAAGAGCGCATCGCGTTTGTGGTATCGAAGAACTCCGGAGGCGCGGCCACGTATCCGAAGATCGCAGCCGCGCGGCGGCTCGCGATTCCCGTGGTGATGATCGCAAGACCCGACAAGCCGCATGGCATCGCGCTGGACGGCGCGCGAGCCGCATTGCAGTGGCTGGAGGCACAACTGACTCATGCGCCGCCCTCGACCTCACGGCGCAGCGTATAGACAAACGGCGACTTTCCCTCGCGCGCGATCAGGCGCGTGGCGGTCGATCCGATCAGCACGAGCGTGCGCATGTCCGCCTTGCCGGGATCGACCTCGCCCAAGGTGGTGATGATCCGCCCGACATCACCACTGCCCGCGGCCCGCACCATGACCACGACGGTCGAAGCCGGCTTGATCTGGCGCAGCAGCGCGAACGCCTCGCCCAGCTGATGAGGCCGCGCCTTGGACAGCGGATTATAGAGCGCAATGACGAAATCGGCCGCGGCGGCCGCCTCGAGGCGGCGACGGATGGTCGTCCAGCTCTTGAGATTGTCGGACAGCGAGATCGCACAGAAGTCGCCGCCGAGCGGCGCCCCGACCTCAGCCGCGGCCGCCAGCATCGCGGTGACGCCGGGCTCGACGCGGACGTCGAGGTCGCGCCACGCCGCTGGTCCCGCCTCGACCGCTTCGAACACCGCCGCGGCCATCGCGAACACGCCGGGATCGCCGCCCGACACCACCGCGACCTGCCTGCCGTCGCGTGCGAGCGCGAGTGCGTGGCGGGCGCGGTCGAGCTCGACGCGATTGTCGCTGGCGTGCCGGATCTGGCCCGGACTCGTCGAGGTCACCCTGTCGAGATACGGTCCATAGCCGATCAAATCGGTCGCGCTTGCGATGGCGGCCGCGGCGGCGGGCGTGATCAATTCGGCCCGCCCCGGGCCGACGCCCACGATGGTCAGCGTGCCCGTCATAGCCGTCGCCCCTGCCCGGGGATCAGGATCATCGAGAAATAGGGACCGCGGTCCAGCTCCACCTCGGCCAGCGGCGCGACGCGCTGCGCCTCCATCGTGCCGCGCTCGACATAGAGCGCGCGATCGAGCAATCCGGCGCTGATGATCGCGCGCTTCACCTTGGCGAGGTTGCGCCCGACCTTCATGATCACGGCAGCCTCGCAACGCGTCAGCCGATCATGCAGGACGTCCTCGCCCAACGTGCCCGGCAGCACCGAGAGGACGTCGTCGCCCCAGGTGATCGGAACATTGGCCTTTGTCCAGCAGCCGGACATGCCGGTGACGCCCGGCACCACCTCGACCGGATGATCGTGCTCCAGTCGCCGCCACATATGCATGAACGAGCCGTAGAAGAACGGATCGCCTTCCGACAGCAGACCGACCGATCGCCCCGCCGCCAGATGCGCGGTGATGCTGTCCGACGCGCGCCGATAGAAATCGGCGATCTCTGACTGATAGGACGGGTCGGCGACGGGCAGTTCCTCCGTGACCGGATATTCGAGCCGCAGCTCGTGGCGGCCGGCTTCCATCAAGGGCGTCACGATCCGCCGCGCGTTGCCTTCCATGCCGCGCTTGGCAAAGAACGCCACCACATCGACGGACCGGACCAGGCCGGCGGCGCGCAAGGTCAGATAGCGAACGTCGCCCGGACCGACGCCGATGCCGTACAGCGTGCCGGGATGAGCCGAGCCCGCGATGGTGTCTAAGAGGCTCATTCGACGTCGCTCGCGATCGCATTCACCGCCGCGACCGCCATCGCGCTGCCGCCCTTGCGGCCCTTCACGATCAGATACGGCACCCGGCCATCGGCCGCGAGCGCCTCCTTGGACTCCCGCGCTCCAACGAACCCAACCGCCGTCCCGATCACCGCAGCCGGTCGCGGCGCGCCCTGATCGAGCATGTCGAGCAGATGAAACAACGACGTCGGCGCATTGCCGATCGCCACCAGCGCGCCGCCGAGATGCGGCCGCCACAGCTCCAGCGCCGCGGCGGATCGGGTGGTCCCAAGCTTCGCGGCAAGCGCGGGCACCTCGGGTGCCTCGAGCGTGCAGATGATCTCGTTCTTCTCCCGCAGCCGCGCCCGCGTGATCCCCTGCGCCACCATCTTGGCATCGCACAGGATCGGTGCGCCGCCATCGAGCGCCGCCCGCGCCTCCGCGGCGAAATGTTCGGACATCGCGATGTCGGAGGTGATCTCGACCATGCCGCAGGCATGGACGATGCGCACGGCGATCTTCTCTTCCAGTCCTTGAAAGCGCGACAGGTCGGCCTCGGCGCGGATGGTCGCGAACGAGCGGCGGTAGATCTCCGCGCCGTCCTTGATGTAGTCGCGGAGCTCAGACATCGGCCTTTTCTTTCGTTTCGAACAGCCCGCCGCCATCGATCTCGGCGGGATCGAGCATGCCGCAGGGCTCGCTCTTCACCGTGCCGTGGCGGACGATGTGATAACCTTTGGCCTCGCCGACCAGCACGATGTCGGCAGCCGCCGACCGTGCACAGCCCTTGGCGCAGCCGGAGACGTGCAGCGTGCCGTTGAATCCCGTCCGGGCCATCGCATCGGCGATCATGCGGGCATGCTGCCGCGTCGCCAATTCCGTGGACGGACAGCAGCCGGCGCCCGAGCAGGCGTCGATGCGCATCAGTGGATCGGCGTCGTCGACGACCAGGCCGAGCCGGGCTGCGTCCGCCACCAATTGCCCTGCACTCACGGCGCCCGCGACGACATATAGCGCGCGCCATGGTGACAGGCGGACCTCGGCGACATCATGTGCCGCGAGCACGGCCGTAAGCCGCGCCAGCGCGTCGCTATCGATGCGGCCGAACGGCACGCCGAGACCGACGGCGCAGGTTTGATCCGTGAGAGCAATGACGCCGCAATGTCGCTGCCCCATGGCGGCTGACGGTGGCGCGATGTCGGAAACGTCAAGGTTCAGCTCTGCGCTGACCGCGGCGATCGCGGACGGCGGCAACGTCGCGGAGCGGCGCGTGGGGCTAAGTTGCAGCACCAGCCGCGCGAGGTGAACGGCCGTCGATGCCGCGTCGATCACGGCTGTCGTTCCGAGCCACACGGGATCATCGGAACCCGCAATGCCGACGGCGACACGCCTCCCCCGAGTGCCGCCACAGGCGACGAGACGAACATCCGCGGCGAGCTCCGTCAGCGGCAGCCGGCCGCCGCCGTCCAGCGCAAAGCCGAACTTGGGCGGCAGCGCATGGAGCGTCTGATCCGAGGCCAGCAACGTCTCCAGCTCGGCCGCGACGGGTCGCATGTCGGCCCGTTCGGCCGGGTCGTGTCCCACCAGCGGATTGACGACGATGTTGCGGATGGCTTCGCGCTCGGCGCTGTCATCGAGCAGGCCGAGTGATGCCATCAGCTCCCACAGCGGCACGAGCGTCTCGGACGATACGCCACGTATCTGCAGATTGGCGCGGCGCGTGAGGTCGATCTCGCCGTTGCCGTAACGCCGCGCGGCCTCGGCAAGCTCGCGCAGCGTCGACACCGGCAGCGCGCCGCCATGCGGCCGGACGCGAACGATCAACCCGTCGCCGCTCGGCATCGGACGCCGCGCGCCCGGACACCAGCCCTTGATCTCGACCGCGGCGCTCACGACACGCTCTCCTTTTGCGTGAGGCGCGCGCGAGCCTGCACGATCTCGTCAGCGACCGCATTGCGGCGCGGCACCCAAAGCCGCCGGCGCAGCGCATCCTCGAACCGCGAGACGATCGCGGCGACGGCCGCAGGATTGCGCGCGACCATGCCGTCCAGCACGGCCTCGTCGCGCAGCAGCGCGCCATGCGCCAGATCGAACAGGTGCTCGGCGACGGCATCGGAGGTGGCCGCAAAGGCATAGAGCGCGTCGACGCCCTGCGCGATCTCGGCCACGCCGCGATAGCCGTGAGCGAGCATTCCGTTGATCCACCGCGGATTGGCGAGACGGCCGCGGACCACGCGGGCAATCTCCTCGCTGAAGCTCCGCGCCGTCGGCGCCTCTGGACGGCTGGTGTCGAGATGCAGCAGCGCGGGCGACGCGCCAAGCGACGCTGCGGCGGCGGCAAAACCTCCGGCGAAATCGGCGACCTCCTCGCCATCGAGCAGGTCGCGCTCACGATCGTCCTGCGGATGCACGAGGGCATCGGCGCTGCGGACGCGGGCGCGAAACGTGTCGGAGGCCGACACGCCGTCATGCGCTCCGCCGAAACTATAAGCGGTGCTCTCAAGATACGCCTCGCCGAGCTGCGACCGGCTCGTCCAGTCCATCCCGAGCGCGAGATCGGCGGCAACGGCGCCGTAGCTGCCGGGCGCGCCGCCGAACACGCGCGCCAGGCTCTCGCCGCGCCGCCGGGCCGCGGCCAGCGGATTGTCGGCATCGTCCTCGTCGAGCGCCGCCACCTTCTGCACGGCGAGATCGAACAGCGCGATCTGCGCTTCGAACAGGTCGCGGAACAGCCCCGAGATCCGCAGCGTCGCATCGATGCGCGGGCGATCGAGCATCGCCAACGGCAACACATCGACGCCCGTGACGCGATTGGAGTTGAGATCCCAGCGCGGCCGCACGCCGAGATAAGCCAAGGCCTGGGCCAGATCGTCACCCCCCGTGCGCAGCGATGCGGACGCCCAGAGATCGAGCATGAGCGCGCGCGGATAGTCGCCATGGTCCTGCAGATAGCGCCGGATCACCTCGTCGGCGGCGCGCTGGCCAACCAGAGCCGCAGTGCGGGTCGGAATCGCGCGCGGATCGATCGCGGTCAGATTGCGGCCCGTGGGCAGCACGTCGAGACGGCCGCGGCTCGGCGCGCCGGCAGGACCGGCGGCGACGCGCCGGCCGTCGAGCGCCGCGAGCAACGCGCTGTGCTCGGCCGCCGCGCTCCCGTCAATCCGGGCTGCGATGTCGGCGCGATCGATAGTCGCTGCCGCCTGTCCCGCGGCCGCAATGATCGCATCGGCCAACAGGCCGGTCGCCGCCGTGTCGGGCGCCTGCCCGAACACGTGCAGGCGGTCACGCACCGCGAGCTCCTTGATGTCGCAGAGCTGCGCATCGAGCTGCGCGATCGCCTCGCGTCCGGCCATGGCACGGTCGAGCCCGCAATCGGCGGCCAAGCCGCTCTGCCAGGCCCGCGCGACGATCTCCTCCTCGAGCAGCTTCAAGCGGCGTTTGTCGAGACCATCCGCCTCGGCATACTCCTCGACCAGCCCCTCCAGCTCCAGCAAGGGTCCGTGCAGGCCGGCCTGCGACAGCGGCGGCGTCAGATGCCCGAGCGTCAGTGCCGACAACCGCCGCTTGGCCTGCATCGCTTCGCCGGGATTGTTGACGATGAAGGGATAGATCACCGGCAACGGGCCCAGCACGGCCTCCGGCCAGCACGCGCTCGAGAGCGCCAGCGCCTTGCCCGGCAGCCATTCCAGCGTGCCATGCGCACCCAGATGAATCAGCGCATCGATCCGCTCGGCCTCACGAAGATACGCGTAGAGCGCGACGAAAGCGTGCCGCGGCGGCACGCTGGTGTCGTGATAGCCGGACTTGCGGTCGGCGCGATGGCCACGATCCGGCTGCAACAAAATCAGAAGTTTTCCTGTACGCAGCACCGGGAAACGGAACGCGCCATCCCGGAATGCCGGGTCGACATCCGCCTCTCCCCAGGTATCGTGCAAGGCGCGCTGCAGATCATCCGGCAACAGCGCCAGCGCGGACCGATAGGTCGCGAGCGGCACGACGAGCTCATCTGCCTGGTCCCGCAGCAGCGCTTCGATGTCGTCGGCGGTCGGCGCTGCGCGGCCGATGTCGTACCCGCTGTCCGCCAACAGCCGCGCGATCGCGGCCGCGCTTGCGCTGGTGTCGAGACCGACCGCATAGCCGCGGCGGCCGCCGCGCGCCGGATAATCGGACAGCATCAGCACTACGCGCCGTTCGCTGGCCGGCAGCGCGCGCAATTGCGCCCATCGCGCCGCGAGCCGGGCGACGTAAGCAATACGGTCCTGTTGAGGCACATAACGCATCGCGCTGAACTGCAGACGCTCGTCCGCCGGCGCCTCACCCTTGAACGCAATCGGGCGCGCCAGCAGCCGGCCGTCGAGCTCCGGCAGCACGACATTCATCGCAAGGTCCGGCGGCGACAGTCCACGCGCCGAGGAAGCCCACGCGTCCTCGGTGCTCTGCGCCTGGATGATCTGCAGAACCGGCGCGTCCGCGAGGTCGAGCGCCGTTGTGCCGTCCTCGCGCTGCGCCGAGAACGCGGTCGCGTTCAAGATGACCGCAGGACGCCGGTGCCGGACCAGTCGCGCCAGCGCATCGCCGATGCTGGGATCCTTCAGGCTGGTCACCGCGACCGCGACCGCCGCCAGCCCTTCGGCTTCGATCGAACGCATCAATTCCGCAATCCCGGCCGTATCGGCGGCAAGCAGGCTCGCACGGTAGAACACGATCAGCGCGCTCGGCCGCGCATCATCGTGGCTGCAGAGGTCATCGATGCCGACCGCGCCGCGGTCGCGCGCGAAGCCGACGATGGAGCCGAGCGCGAGCGGCTCGCCAAACGGCGCATCACGGCCAAGCAGGCTCGCGAGATAGTGCAGCGCCTCGCGCGCATTGCCGACGCCGCCCTCGTGCAGATAGCCGTAGAGCCGCGACGTCGCGTCGTGCGGCAAGGTCGAGAGCGCATCGAGCCGGTCGTCGGCGCGATCATCGCCCGGCAGCGCCGCGAACAGAATGTTGCTGCTGCGGCAGGTCGACGCGATGCGCTCCAGCCCGTAGCGCCAATAGTCGAGCCCGCCGAGACAGCGCACGACGACGGCGCGCGCGCCGAGCACGACGCGATCGACATAGAGATCGACCGACATCGGATGCTTCAGCCGCTTCAGGCTGGCGAGGCGCAGGCTGGGCAGCTCGGTCGACGTCGCGGTCCAGGCTTCGGCCAACGCCGACAGGTCGGTGTCCGAGAACGACAGCACGACGATCTCGGCCGGCGACTGCGCAAGATCCACGGCCTGTTCGAGGTCGTCGAGATCCGCGCCCGTTGTCGCCAGCAGGTGCATCGGTGACGCCTACCCTGTGATCAGGCTCTGGATGGCGGCGGCATCGAGGCCGCGCTCGCCGATGATCACCAACCGCCCCTGCCGCGATTCGCCCGAGCGCCACGGGCGCTCGAACTGATGCTGGATGCGGCTGCCCACGGCCTGCACCAGGAGGCGCAGCGGCTTGCCGGCAACTTCCACGAACCCT
Organism: Bradyrhizobium sp. HKCCYLRH3061; assembly: GCF_051168015.1. NCBI lineage: Bacteria > Pseudomonadati > Pseudomonadota > Alphaproteobacteria > Hyphomicrobiales > Nitrobacteraceae > Bradyrhizobium > Bradyrhizobium sp. HKCCYLRH3061. Next base: position 54,347 of record NZ_JBNPUE010000024.1, on the reverse strand, counting down.
TTCACCCGCAAGACATCATGCGCATCGACGGCGGCCGCGATCCGGTCGACGAGCGCATCGGGCGAGGCCTGCGCCGGGACGTCGAGCACGAAGCTCTCAAAATCGTCGTGATCATGCTCGGCCTCGTTGTCGTGATGCGACGGCCGGGCGGCGAGATCGTCCTCCGCTGCGGCGCCGAGCCCGAGCAGCACCGACGCCGACAGCCTGCCATGCTCGGTCGCGATCACCTTGACCGCGCGCTGCACCTTGGCGGCGATCTCGGCGGCGACATCCTTGCGCTGCTCCTCGCTCATCAGATCGCTCTTGTTCATCACGACGAGATCGGCGCACAGCAACTGGTCCTCGTAGACCTCCTCCAGCGGGTTGTCGTGATCGAGCGAGGCATCGGTGGCGCGCTGCGCCGCGAGCGCTTCCGGATCGTCGGCGAAGCGGCCCGCAACCACCGCCGGGCCGTCGACGACCGCCACGACGCCGTCGACCGTGACACGCGTCGCGATCTCGGGCCAGTTGAAGGCCTGCACCAGCGGCTTCGGCAGCGCCAGCCCCGAGGTCTCGATCACGATATGCTCCGGCGGCTCCTTCTGGTCCAGCAGGCTCATGAGCGCGGGCACGAAATCGTCGGCGACGGTGCAGCACAGACAGCCGTTCGACAGCTCGACGATGCGATCCTCCGGACAGTCCGGCACGCCGCAGCCCTTCAGGATGTCGCCGTCGATGCCGACATCGCCGAACTCATTGACGATGATGGCGAGCCGGCGACCGTTCGCGGTCTCGATCAAGTTGCGCACCAGCGTCGTCTTGCCGGCGCCGAGAAAACCGGTGACGATGGTGCAAGGCGTCTTGGCGAACGACTTCGTCATGGCGATGCGATCTCTCGGTTTCAGCGTGGCGCCGACAGCGCAGGCACGCGCGCGACGGTGTTCTTGCGGATGTATTCCGGGCGCTCGCGCCAGGCCGGCAGGCCCGCATCATGGCGCTGATGCAGCTGCGCGAATGCCAGCACATCCCGCGCATGCAGATCCGGATCGAGCGCGCCGAGCACATAGGTCCATTTGCCCGGCGCTGTCACCGCAACCGTGCACGCACGATTGCAGTTCGACAGGCACTCGACACCGACAACGGTGACGCCGGCGCGCTGCGCGGCCGGCACCGTCTCGATGGCTGCGAGCAAACGGGCACCGGCCCGCGGCTCGTCCGGCGGCGCAGCTTCAGGCGCCTGCGTGCGGCAGGTGACGCAGACGAACAGCGTCGTCTCTCCAGTCTCCGATGCGATCATCAATCAGCCGATCACGCCGGCGGCCGTTGCGGCGGCAACGCCGCCCACCAGCACGATGGCAGCGCCCGCGAGCCGCAGCGCCAGCGGCGCAGCCGCCTTGGCCTTCGCCGACAGCAGCCTGGTGCCGAGGAACGCACCGGCCGCGATGACGGTCTGGATCACGAGCAGCCCAGCGAGATAGGCTCCAAGCGGAGAGTTCTCGGCGCCGACGATCGATTCACCCAGCGCATATCCGTGGACGAGGCCGGTCACGGCGAACAGGCCGGCAACCGGCAACACGCCGAAACGCCCACGCATCACCACCACCAGCCCAACCACGGCGGTGGTCAGGCCGACCAGCAGCTCGGCAGCCGGGATGTTGGCCTTGGCCACATGCAGGCCGACGCCCGCGATCATCGCGGTGGTGAAGGCGAGCACCGGCGCGAAGCCGCGGCCCAGAAGAGCTGCAACGATGCCTGCGCCCACGATCGCCGCCAGATGGTCGATTCCGATGATGGGATGGCCGAGGCCGGACAGCATCCCCTGCGCAAACGTCTGCGGCAGCTTGCCGCCCATCATGTGATGCGCGAAGGCGGGATCGGCGGCGAGCAGCAACAGGCTCGCGGCTGCAAAGGTCGTGGTACGGGTCAACTTCATGGCCGTCTCCGTCGCTTGCCGGCTCCCCAGAGGACCGGACGATGCGCTGCATCCGACGGCATCCCGCCCATCCCGGCGGGATCAGAACCAGCATCGCGACTCCCCGCGCGACGGGTCGGCCAACAGCAATGTCGACGGCAGGTCTCCTGGCTCTCGGGTCGCTGCATCAGGCCACCTTCCCGGTTTCCCAGTGGTGTCTTGGCCTCACACTCGCCGATTACAGTTGCGGGGGCAGCCACGGCCTTGGGTCAAGAACCCGCACCGTGTTCCCTAAATCTCTCCTTTCGGAGAACCGTCATCTGTTAGATACGGGTCGCGCCAAAGCCCGTCAATCGGAATCGTCCCATGGTCCCTGCCCCGCCGCATCCCGCCCTGCCGCGCCTGACGCTGGTGCTCGGCGGCGCGCGCTCGGGCAAGAGTCGCCATGCCGAGACCCTCGTCACCGCCTACCCGCCGCCTTGGACCTATGTTGCGACCGCGCAGGCGTTCGACGCCGAAATGACCGACCGGATCGCCCAGCACAAGGCGCGCCGCATTGAGGGATGGCAGACGCTGGAAACGACACATGATCTTGCCGGCCTCATCCGGGCACATGGAGATTCGGGCACGCCGATGCTGATCGATTGCCTGACGCTCTGGCTCAGCAATGTGATGCTCGCCGACATGGACGTACCGGCCAGATGTGCCGAGCTGATCGATGCGCTCAGGAGCGCGAATGGCCCCATCGTGGCCGTGTCCAACGAAGTCGGGCTGGGCATCGTGCCGGACAATGCGCTGGCGCGCGCCTTTCGCGACGCCCAGGGACGATTGAACCAGGACGTCGCGGCCGTGGCCGATCGCGTGATCCTGATGGCGGCAGGACTGCCGCTGACTTTGAAGTGACAAGGAGAACATGCCCGTGACCGAAAGCGCCGACGATTCCCGCCACAAGGCGAAGATGGAGAACCGCAAGGCGGTGCAGGATGCCGAGGTCGCCTCCAAGACCGTGGAGAAGGGCCTGCTCATCGTTCACACCGGCAAGGGCAAGGGCAAATCGACGGCGGCGTGGGGCCTGATGCTGCGCGCGATCGGCCGCGGCTTTCGCATCGGCGTCGTGCAGTTCGGCAAGGGCGCGTGGGAGACCGGCGAGCGCAAGGCGATCGAGACGTTCGGCGACCAGGTGTCGTGGCACACGCTCGGCGAAGGTTTTACGTGGGAAACCCAGGATCGCGCGCGCGACGTCGCCGCGGCCGAGCGCGCCTGGGCCAAGGCAAAGGAGCTGATGGCTTTTCCGTCGATCCGGCTGCTCGTCCTCGATGAGCTCAACATCGCGCTGCGCTACGATCACCTTGATATCACCGACGTCGTCGCCACGCTCGCAGGGCGCCGTCCCGATCTGCACGTCGTCGTCACCGGCCGCAACGCCAAGCCGGAGCTGATCGAGGCCGCCGATCTCGTGACCGAGATGAACCTCGTGAAGCATCATTTCGCGGCCGGTGTGAAGGCGCAGGAAGGCATCGAGTACTAGGCTCATGAGCGCGCGCGCCATCATGTTCCAGGGCACCGGCTCCGACGTCGGCAAATCGCTGATCGTCGCAGGACTCGCGCGCGCGCTGACATTGCGCGGCCTGAAAGTAGCGCCGTTCAAGCCGCAGAACATGTCGAACAATGCCGCCGTCACCGCGGATGGCGGCGAGATCGGCCGCGCCCAGGCGCTGCAGGCGCGCGCGGCGCGGCAACCGATGACGGTGCACATGAACCCGGTGCTGCTGAAGCCGCAAAGCGAGATCGGGTCGCAGGTGGTGGTGCAGGGACGCGTCATCGGCAACGCCAAGGCGTCGGCCTATCAGGCGATGAAGCCGCAATTGATGAAGGCGGTGCTCGAGAGCTTTCACCATCTGGCTGCTGATGCCGACATCGTGCTGGTCGAAGGCGCCGGCTCCGCCTCCGAGATCAACCTGCGCGCCGGCGATATCGCCAACATGGGCTTTGCCCAGGCGGTGCAGATTCCGGTGGTGCTGATCGGCGACATCGACCGCGGCGGCGTCATTGCGAGCCTGGTCGGCACCCAGGCGGTGCTCGCGCCCGCGGATGCCGCACGCATCGCGGGTTTCCTCGTCAACAAGTTCCGCGGCGATCCGGCGTTATTCGCGTCGGGCATCAACGAGATCGCGCAGCGGACAGGCTGGACGTCGCTCGGGCTCATTCCGCATTTTTCCGATGCGCGCCGCCTGCCCGCCGAGGATGCGCTCGGACTGGCTGAACGCGGATCATCGGAAGGACGCAGGCCGAAGGTCGTCATCCTCGCCTATCCGCGCATCTCCAATTTCGACGAGTTCGATCCGTTGCGGCTGGAGGACGGAATCGACCTGCAGTTCCTGCGCCCGGGCACGCCGATTCCTGGCGACGCATCCATCGTGATCCTGCCGGGCTCGAAGGCGACGATCGCCGATCTCAGCGCCCTGCGTGACGCCGGCTGGGACATCGATCTCATCGCGCATCTGCGCCGCGGCGGCCGCGTGCTCGGCATCTGCGGCGGCTATCAGATGCTCGGACGCATGATCAGCGATCCCGACGGACACGAGGGGGCATCTGGTTCCGTCACGGGACTTGGGCTGCTCGACGTCGAAACGACCCTGACGGATGACAAGGCGTTGCGCGAGGTCCAGGGCACGCTGATGGACGGTCAATTGCCGTTCCGCGGCTACGAGATGCACATCGGCCGCACCGAGGGACCAGCGACACAGCGCCCCTTCCTGACCTTCTCCGACGGTCGTCGCGATGGCGCCATCGCGCCTGATGGCCTGGTAGCCGGCTGCTACGTGCATAGTCTGTTCGCCGACGATGGCCTGCGCAGCCATTGGCTGCGCGGCCTCGGTGCGACGACCAGCGGCCTCTCTTATGAGATCGATGTGGACACAACGTTGGATGCACTCGCGGTGCATCTCGAGCGCTACGTCGACGTTGATCGTATCCTGGCATTGGCGAGCAAACGCGCGCCCCCCGTGGCGACTACAGGATCCTGACCAGGACGAGGCCTGCGACGACCGCCGCCTGAACCAGACACGCCAGCCGATACAGCCGCAAGGCGCGCCGGATGTCGGAGGCCTCGAGATCGGCGCGCCCATCCCCCATCCAGGCATCGGTGACGAGATGACCGTGATAGACGCGCGGTCCGGCCAGGCGCAGTCCGAGTGCACCGGCCATCGCCGCCTCCGGCCAGCCGGCATTGGGCGAACGATGCTTCGATGCATCGCGTGCAACGTCTCGCACCGCGGCCGAAGCCGAAGCGTTGGGGATGCAGACCGCAGCGGCTGCGATCCACAGCGCGGACAGGCGCGAGGCCGGCAGGTTGACGAGATCATCGAGCCGCGCCGCCGCCCAGCCGAACGCGCGGTGACGGTCCGAGAGATGACCGATCATGCTGTCGGCGGTGTTGAGAGCCTTGTAGATCAGGATGCCTGGAAGACCGCCGATGACGAGCCAGAACAACGGAGCCACGACACCGTCGGAGAAGTTTTCAGCCAGGCTCTCGACCGCGGCCCGCGCGACGCCGGCTTCATCCAGCCGCTCGGGATCGCGGCCGACGATCATCGCCACCGCCCCGCGGCCGCCGTCGAGTCCCTGCTGCTCCAACCCCTCTGCGACCGCGGCGACATGCGTATCGAGACTGCGCTGGGCCAGCAGGCTGCTTGCCGCCACACCAAGGATGATGGTTGCAACCGGCTCGCCGACGAGCGCCTGCACGACCCATGTTGCAATGAGGCCGGTGGCCATCATCCCGACGACGAGCAGGCACACGAGCGCAATGCCGCGCGCGCGTCGTGCGGCAAAGCTGTCTGCTGCCCTGTTCCAGCGGCGGTCCCCCCATGCTATCAGCGCGCCCATCCACATCACGGGATGTCCGATCCGCTGCACCAGCAGTTGAGGATAGCTGACCGCCGCCTCGACGAGGAGCGCCGTGAGCGCGAGAGAGACGAACATCGATCTCCGCTGAAGGAAAGGCATGTAAAGGAACGAGATGGACGACAGAGCGACTAGCACGCATAAGGATGAGCCGGAAGCGATCCTTCACGGCGGCGATCTCGCTGCGGTCAGCCGTCTCTACCCGGACGCACCGCTGCCGTGGATCGATCTGTCGACCGGCATCAATCCGATCCCTTACCCCGTGCCGACGGTCCCGGCTGAGAGCTGGACACGGTTGCCCAGCAAGCCCGACGAGGACGCGCTGCTGTCCGTTGCCGCTGCACGGTACCGCCTGCAGACACCCGCATCGATTGTTGCGGCCGCAGGCACCCAAGCGCTGCTGCAGATTCTGCCGCGCCTGCGCGCTTCGAGTTCGGTCGCTGTGTTTGCGCCGACCTACGAAGAACATGAGCTCTGCTGGCGCCGCTGCGGTCACCGAGTGCGTTTGGTCGACAAGGTCGATGCGCTGGCCGAAGCAGACGTCGCCATTGTGGTCAACCCGAACAATCCCACTGGACGATTGCTGCCACGCGCCACGCTCCACTTGCTCGGCGTGACGCTCGCGCGTCGCAACGGCCTGCTTGTGGTAGACGAAGCTTTTGCTGATTTCTGTCCCGTGGAGGCGAGCCTGATTCCGAACTTGCCACCAGCCACTCTGGTGTTGCGATCGTTCGGAAAGGCTTACGGCCTGGCAGGATTGAGGCTCGGCTTTGCCATAACTTCCCAGGACCTGGCCGATCAATTGCGCCGTGCGCTGGGTCCATGGGCCGTGTCTGGACCTGCGCTTGCGATGGGTTCGATTGCTCTGGCTGACGACCAATGGCTGCGGGACGCACGCGTGAGGCTGGTGTCCGACGGACAACGGCTCGATACGATGCTGACCGCGTCCGGCTGCCAAATTCACAGCCTCGGTTCCAGGGCTCTTGGCGGAACACCCCTGTTCAGGCTGGTCGAGAACGCGAACGCTGCCGCATTGGCCGAGCGGCTCGCCCGGCACGGCATCCACGTTCGGCGTTTTCCGGCTCAGCCAAACTGGCTGCGCTTCGGCCTGCCGGGCGATGAGTCCGAGTGGCAGCGGCTGGCGCAGGCGCTCGGCGGCGCCTTCTAGCCGAGCACGCAGGCGGCAAGCAGCAGCGTTTCCGTGACCTCGATGCTGGCGCCATGGCAATCACCAGTGATGCCGCCGAGCCGCCATTGCCAATAGAATGCGACCGCCGGCAGGAGCACGATGGCGAGCAGCGTCGGGACCGCGCCGGCCAGCGCGGCGATCACGAGCACGCCGCCCCACGCGATAATGACATTCCAACCGACGCTGTTCGAGACGCTCGCGCCGAGCCCCGGCTTCAACGACAGTAGCGTCTTGGTGCAGACCAGCGTTCCCAGCCGTGCCCAGGCCGGGATCAGCAGCAGCACCCAGGCCGTCGGGCCCGTGGCCAGCTCGGCGGTCAGCACCAGCTTGGCGGCGATCTGCAAGCTGATCGCGACGACGGCGAAGCTGCCGGCATGGGGATCGCCGAGCACGGCGATGAAGCGTTCAGGCTTGCCATGCGCGGCGCCGAACGCATCAGCGACGTCGCCGAGCCCATCGAGATGCAGCGCGCCGGTGATCCAGATCCAGGCGACCAGCACGGCCAGCGCGACGATCCACGGATCGGCCTCATGAAAAAGGCGGGCGATCAGCGCCAGACAGGCGCCAATCACCAGTCCCGCGGCCGGAAACCAGACCGACGCCCGCGCAAGATCGTCCGGTCGCGACTCCGCGACGCGTGGGGTCGGCAGCCGCGTCAGGAACTGCAATGCAATCCAGAATTCACGAAGCGTCATGGCTGAATGATCTCGACGATTTCGCCCCAAGCTACACCATCATCGCCCTGCCCGGCTTCGAGTGTGATCCGCGTGCCGGGACAGATACGCAGGCTCCATAGCTGGCGCAGCGGCCAGCCGAGCAGATGCGACAGCGCGGCACGCACGGCGCCGCCATGCGTCACCACCAGAACCGGCGCAGGCTCGGACTTTGCCAGAATGTGATCAGTCGCGCGCGTGACACGCGCTCGCAGATCGACCCAGCTCTCACCACCCGGTGCCCGGACTGTGGGATCAGCATGAAAGGCGTCGAGCAAACCTTTCCCCCCGGGCTCGGCGGCGAGGTCACGGCGGCTTCGCCCGTCCCAGTGCCCGAAATCGAGCTCGCTCCAGTCCGCATCGATGTCCAGCGCGCAGCCGGCCTGTCGCGCATAGTCCTCCGCCGCCGCACGTGCGCGCGCCAACGGCGAGCTGACAACGCTGCGCCAGATCCGGCTCTGCGTCTGCCGCCGGAATTGATCCCAGCCGAGGTCGCTGAGCGGCGGGTCGGTACGGCCGTCGAGATGGCCGTCCCGCCCCGTCGTCCCGTGCCGCAGCAGATCGATCCGCATCAGGGCTTGGCTCCTGATACAGCGGCCTCCGCGAAGGTCGCCATGCCCCCGTGAAGCGCACAAGCCAGCCGGATGATCGGCAGCGCGGTGGCGGCGCCGGAGGCCTCGCCGAGCCGCAGATCGAGGTCGATCAGAGGACGCGCGCCGAGCGCGTCGAGCACGATGGCGTGGCCGCGTTCGGCCGAGCGGTGCGAGAACAGCAGCCACGGACGGCAGGAAGGATTGAGGCGGACGGCAACCAGCGCTGCGACCGAGACGATGAAGCCGTCGACCAGCACCGGCCAGCGCCGCTGCGCGGCGGCGACGATCGCGCCGGCCATCGCAATGATCTCGAAGCCGCCGACCGCTTTCAGGACGTCCGCGACGGCCGCTCCCGCCGTGAGCCCGTGTTGCCGCAATGCGTCGGCGATCACCGCGGCCTTCCTGGCCCGCCCGTCGGCGTCGAGCCCGGTGCCGCTGCCGACGGTGTCCGCAGGCGCACAGGACAGCAGCGCTGCGGCGATCGCTGCCGCCGACGTCGTGTTGCCGATCCCCATCTCGCCGAAGATCACGAGTTGCGGCGCGTGATCGGCCTGCCGCAGCACCGCGCGCCGTCCGGCTTCCACCGCGAACGCAACCTCCTCCGGCGTCAGCGCCGCCTCGGTGCTGAAATCGCGGGTGCCGCGCCGTGGCTTGTCGACGACGACGCCGGGCACCGGCTCATGCGCCAGCGTCCCGACGTCGACCACCTCAAGCGGGCAGCCCAGGCTGCGCGCCAGCACCGAGATCGCCGCACCACCGGCCGCGAAGTTGTGCAGCATCTGCACCGTCACTTCCGGCGGATAGGCCGACACGCCCTGCGCCGCGATGCCGTGATCCCCTGCGAACAGCACCACCGGGACCCTGTCGGCCCCCGGCCGTTCCAGGGCCTGCAGCGCCGCCAGTTCGACCGCCACCTGCTCCAATCGCCCAAGGGCGCCAAACGGCTTGGTCAACTGCGCCTGGCGTTCCAGCGCCGCCTGCCGATGGAGTTCGGACGGGGCCGCACAATCAAGGCTGATCCATTCAGGAAGCACCGCGGATCCTTTCAGCGTCACTCGGGTTCGGGACGATTGCCACCGCGAGACGGCCGAGACAAGCTCCGTGAGTGCCCGATTGTCATTGAACCGTCATCGAACGTGACGACAGGTGGCTGCCCCACCCAGCCCGAAAGACTCTCATGGAATATTCCCGTCGCTTCACCTTCCTGTTCGCCGCGCCCGTGTTCGAAACCGACGATCTCGCCGGCGTCCGCTTCAACCAGATCATCGAGGAGATCCAGCGCTCGGGCTTCGAGGTGGTGCGCGCCCGCAAGCTGGAGGACGCCGAGATCGCGGTGCAGACGGACGCCGCGATCGGCTGCATGGTCGTCGACTGGGGCAAGAAGGGACTGGAGGGCAAGACGGCGTCGCTGATCAATCTGATGCGCCGGCGCGGACTGGACTTCCCGATCATCCTCCTGATCCGCCGCAAGCGGTTCGAGGATCTGCCGGTCGAGGTGCTCGACTTCATCGACGGCTATGTCTTCCTGTCGGAGGAGACGCCCGCCTTCATCGCCAAGAACCTGATCAGCCGACTGAAGCAATATGCGGAGACGCTGAAAACGCCGTTCTTCGGCACGCTGGTCGACTATGCCGAGGAAGGCAACCAGCTCTGGACCTGTCCCGGACACAATGGCGGCGTGTTCTACAGCCGCAGCCCGATCGGCCGGATCTTCGTCGAGCATCTCGGCGAAGCCGTATTCCGCGACGACCTCGACAATTCCGTGCTCGATCTCGGTGATCTCCTGACCCATGAGGGACCGGCGCTGCGCGCGCAGAAGGAAGCGGCGCAAATCTTTGGCGCCGAGAAGACCTATTTTGTCCTCAACGGCACCTCGACCTCCAACAAGGTCGTGTTGGGCGCGCTGGTCACCGATGGTGACCTCGTGCTGTTCGACCGCAACAACCACAAGGCGGCCCATCATGGTGCGCTGCTCATCTCGGGCGGCGTCCCGATCTACGTCCCGACAGTTCGCAACCCCTGGGGCCTGATCGGCCCGATGCGCTGGGACCTGCTCGACGAGCAGCACCTGCGGCAACAAATCCGCGACAACCCGCTGGTGAAGGACCCCGACGCCTGGCGCAAGGAGCGGCCGTTCCGCGTCGCGGTGGTCGAGCAGTGCACCTATGACGGCACGATCCACAGAGCCGAGATGATCCTGAAGCGGATCGGCCACCTCTGCGACTACATCATGTTCGACGAGGCCTGGGCGGGGTTCATGAAGTTCCACCCGCTCTATGCCGGCCGCTTCGCCATGGGCCTCGGCGATCTCGGACCCGACGCACCAGGCATCATCGCCACGCAATCGACCCACAAGCAGCTCGCGAGCTTCTCCCAGGCCTCGCAGATCCACGTCAAGGACCGCCACATCAAGGGGCAGCGGCGGCGGATCGAGCATCGGCGCTTCAACGAAAGCTTCATGCAGCACGCCTCGACCTCGCCGTTCTATCCGCTGTTCGCCTCGCTGGACGTCGGCGCGCAGATGATGAAGGGCCGCTCCGGCGAGGTGCTGTGGGACGACACGATCCGGCTCGGCATCGAATTGCGCAAGAAGATCCGGGCGATGCGCAGGGAATTCGAGGAGAAGGAGAAGGATCCGGCACGGCGCTGGTTCTTCGAGCCGTTCGTTCCGGATCGCGTCTCGATTCCCGATGCGGCCAATCCCGGAGCCAGCCACGATGTGGCCTGGGAGGCGATCTCGACCGACCAGCTCGCAACCGACGCGTCCCTCTGGCAGCTCGCGCCCGGGGCGGCATGGCACGGCTTTCCGGATCTGGCCGCCGGCTTCACCATGACCGATCCGAACAAGCTGACCTTGCTCACCCCAGGCTTTGATCGCGCCACGGGCGGCTATGCCGACCACGGCATCCCGGCGCCGATCGTCGCGCAATATCTGCGCGAGAACCGTATCGTGGCGGAGAAGAACGATCTCAACTCGCTGCTCTTCCTGCTGACGCCGGGTGTCGAGGCCAGCAAGGCCGGAACCCTGATCAGCGGTCTGGTCGCCTTCAAGCGGCTCCACGATGACAACGTGCTGCTGGAGGACGCCATTCCGGAGTTCACCCGGAAGCGCTTTGCGCGCTACGGCAAGCTGCGGCTGCGCGACCTCTGCGGCGAGATGCATCGTTTCTATCGCGACGCCGAGGTGAGCGCGCTGCAGGCAAAGCAGTTCCAGCCGCAGCATTTGCCGGAGATCGCGATGTCGCCGCGTGAGGCAGCGCGTGCGCTGATGCGCAACGAGGTCGATTACCTGCCGATCGACCAGATCGCCGGGCGCGTTGCGACGACGCCGTTCGTGGTCTATCCGCCGGGCATCGCCACCATCGTTCCGGGCGAGCGGCTCTCCGCGCGCGCCCAGCCGATGATCGATTACCTCAAGATGTTCGAGCGGGCGTTCAACGCCTATCCCGGCTTCGACGTCGAGATCCAGGGGCTGTACAAGGAGCTCGACGAGTCCGGCCGGGTCCGGCTCCATACCTATGTCTGCGCAGAGTAATTCGAACCATGGACAGCACGATCACGGCTGGCGAGACCGAGCCGCCGGTCCTCGTCAGGCCGTCACGCGACGAGGACGTCGAGGCCATGCTCTCGATCTACCGGCGGCATGTCCGCCGCGGGGTCGAGGACAGCGCCCCCGGTTCCGGCGCGCCGGAGCCGGACGATCTCAAGCAGCGGCGCAAGAATCTGCGCAATCATCGCCTGCCGCATCTGGTTGCGACATTCCGCGGCGAGGTCGTGGGCTATGCCTATGTGGTCCTGTTCAGGAAGCGGCCGGCCTATCGGTTCGCGGTCAAGCATTCGATCTATGTCCACCATGAGCATCTCGGCCGCGGTGTCGGCCGGCTGCTGATGCAGGCGCTGATCGATGCTTCCGCCGCGGCGGGATATCGGCAGATGATCGGCTATATCGACGCCGACAACGTCGCCTCGCTCGGCATTCACGAACGCTTCGGATTCGCCAGAGTGGGGCTGCTGCCGGGCGTCGCCTACCGCTACGGCCGCTGGTGCGACACCGTGATGGTGCAGCGCTCGCTCGGCCCCGGGGCCCGCGATGCACCGGCTGGGCTGGGCCGCTGAGCCCGCAGCTCAGGAGGGAAAGTCGGCCGCCTTCACCTCGATGCGGTCGGCGTGCAGCGACCAGTCGCGCAGCTCCTGCTGTTCGCAGAACCTGGACTTTGCGATTTCTGCGGCTTCGCCTTCGCTGTCGGCCTCAACCTCCAGCGTGCTCTGGCAAATCTCGCACTGGCGGCCATTCTCGCCCAGCACGTCCTTCAGGAAATGGATGACGTAGCGCGACATGCAACCTCCTGCCTCTCACGCAGTGATCGAGGAGATGTTAGCGCGCTTCTCCGTCCGCTGTTGACCGATATCAAGCGGCCGACGCAAATATTTGACGCAGCTCGTGGAACCGGCGCTCAGGCTCCGACCGAAGGCAGGCTTGCGGCGGCAATCGCGACGAACTGCGAGACGGCGCGACGGACGCGGCCATGGGTCGACTTCAGGATGGCGTTCAGGCGGCGCATCGGACCAGTTTCCCTTCTGCGCCGAGCGAAAAAAATGGCCTAAGCTCATGGCGCCTCTGGAAAAATGATCAGCCGCCGCCGGGCTGTCGAGACGGCGCGGAAAATAGCAATGTCCACGTCGCCGCAGCCGCCCGGGAGAGAAGATTCATTACCACCCCGCAGCTTGCGACGCATGAAATCTTCTCCCCGCAACTCCCCCTCTCCCGGCTAGCCCGGCGCCACTCCGAACGCCTCGCGGAAACGGGCGCTGTAGCGCGGCCAGGCCTCGGGATTGATCAGGCGCGGCGGCCGGCCGCCGTCGAGCGCGGCGAGCAGTTGCTCGGCCGCGATCCGGCCCATGTTCTGCCGCGCCTCCCGCGTCACGCCGGCGGTGTGCGGGCTCGCCAGCACGTTGTCGAATTGGAGCAGCGGATGATCCGGCGGCGGCGGCTCCTTGGCCCAGACGTCGAGCCCGGCGCCGGCGATGCGCTTTTCGCTCAGAGCAGCGAACAGCGCCTCCTCGTCGTGAATGAAGCCGCGGGCGGTGGTGACGAAATAGGCATGCGGCTGCATCAGCGCAAACTCCCGGGCGCCGATCATGCCGCGGCTGTCTCTCGTCAGCGGGCAGTTGATCGAGACGAAATCGGAGCGCCGCATCAGGTCATGGAGTTCGACCTTCTCCGCGCCGCGGGCCGCGATCTCCTCCGACGAGAGATAGGGGTCATAGGCCAGCACCGTCATGCCGAGGAGGCCGCGACACAGCTCGGCAACCCGGCGGCCGACGTTGCCAAGTCCGACGATGCCGATCGTCCGCCCCTGCACCTCGTTGCCGATCAGATCGTTGCGGTTGACATCCGCCTCGCGGCGCAGCCGGCGGTCGGACTGGATGATGCGCTTCGACAGGGTCAGCATCATGCCGAGCGTGTGCTCCGCCACCGAATGCGCGTTGCCGCCGGACTGGTTGACGACGAGGACGCCGGCCGCGGTGCAGGCCTCGACATCGACCGGGTCATATCCAGCCCCGTTGCTCGACACGACGAGAAGGTTCGGGGCGCGGCGCAGCAGGTTTGCATCGACATGGAAGCGCGGCGCGAGCTCGTCGCGGGCCGCCCCGATCTGGTAGGCGTGGGCGGCGGCGAGGATCGGCGCCGTCTCGGCCTCGGAGCTCTCGTTCTCCAGCCGGTCGAGCCGGACGTCGGGGCGGCCTGCGAGCAGCTCGCTGAAGATCGGGTGCGCGAGATATTTGACGTAGAAGACGCGCTTGGAATTCGCGGCCATGAACAGGCGACCTCCTGGTATCTTGGTTCTTGATTTCCGACTTGAAAGGCGGATGCCTGACCGGCCGGGCCGGCATGTTGACAATCGTCCCGGTGCCGTCAAGCTCGGCACCAAACAGAGCCCCATCAGGGACGACCGGAGGAACAGCAATGGCCGCCGATGCCGACGCGGCGCGATCAGCGGCCGCTGTGCCGAATTGGCACGAGATCGTGCTGCAGACGTTGAAGCGCAACGCCGTCGATCTCATCCCCTACGTTCCCGACCGCGTCCTGACGCCGCTGATCCAGAGCCTGCACGATGATCCGTTCTTCACGACGTTTGCGACCGCGCGCGAGGAGGAAGCGGTCGGCATTCTCGCCGGCGCCTGGATGGGCGGGCGGCGCGGCGCGCTCCTGATGCAGACCTCGGGCTTCGCGACCTTGCCCAACGTGCTGGCCTCGCTGGTCGTGCCCTGCCAGATCCCGCTCATCATGCTCGTGTCGGAGCGCGGCACGCTCGGCGAATTCAACTACGGCCAGTCGCTGGTGTGCCGGACCATGCGGCCGGTGCTCGATGCGCTGGCGATGGAGCATCACACCATGACGCGGCTCGACGAGCTCGACTTCATCGTCGACCGCTCGATCAAGCAGGCGGTCGCGACGCAGGCGCCGGTGGCGCTGATCCTCTCCCCGCTGCTCACCGGCGGAAAGGTGTTCGCATGACCGCGCCGATCCTCAACACCAAGATCATGAACCGCCATGACCTTACCTGCCGGCTGGTTGCGAAGCTCAAGCATGAGGAAGCCGTCATCGGCGGCATTGGCAACACCAATTTCGATCTGTGGGCGGCGGGCCCGCGGCCGCAGAACTTCTACATGCTCGGCAGCATGGGGCTGGCCTGCCCGATCGCGCTCGGCGTCGCGCTGGCGCAGCCGCAGCGCCGGGTGTTCGCGCTCGAAGGCGACGGCTCGCTGCTGATGCAGCTCGGCTGCCTCGCCACGATTGCGACGCTGGCGCCGAAAAATTTGGCCATCATCGTCATGGACAACGGCGTCTACCAGATCACCGGCAGCCAGCCGACCTCGGCCCGGCAGGCCGACGTCGCAGCCATTGCCGCAGGATGCGGCATTCGCGCCAGCCATTGGGCCGCAGATGAGGAGGATTTCGAACGCCTCGTCGATCTGGCGCTGGGAACCGCCGGCCCGGTGCTGATCGCGGCCCGCATCGACGACAAGCCCGGCGTCGGCGCCACCCGGCGCGATCCCGCGCAGATTCGCGAGCGCTTCATGCAGGGGTTGGGCGTGCGGCAGCCGATCTGAAAAGCCCGGCGACGGCGCCGCGCGGTAAGATGAGACGCCATGAACCTCGACCCGCGCCGCGTTAACTACACTAGGGGCTCAAGCCGCTGTGAGCCCGGCCCACAGCCCGGATCGTGCTAAGCAGAGCTCATGAAGATCGTATTCCGCCTTTCGGCCTGGCTGCTCGCCGCAGCCGTCGCCTTCGCGACGCTGGGCCCGCCGAACTACCGGCCGCATTCCCATCTCGGACAGGACGGCGAGCACGCCCTCGCCTTCGTCCTGATCGGCCTGGCCTTCGGCCTCGCCTATCGCAGCCATCGGCTGCTGACCACAGGGATCGCGGTCATCCTAATCGGGGCGCTGGAGCTGGCGCAATTCCTGGCACCCGGGCGTCATGCGCGGCTGGAGGATTTCATCGTCGACGCCACCACCGCCTGCATCGGCTTCGGCCTGGCCGCCGCGCTCGACTGGCTCGCGCGCCAGATCCGCACCCAGACCACCTGAACGCAGAAAGGCCCCGCCACGGTTTGCGGCGGGGCCTTCCGGCGCGATGATGTCAGATCACTCGATGATCTTGATCACGCGGCGGGTGCGCGGATCGACGATCACGCGGCGATCGTTGACGACTGCGTAGCGATACTCGGTGTAGCGCGGCACCGGGCGCAGCTCGACGGTGGCGGGCAGCGGCTCGCCGACCACGACGCGCTCATGCACCACGACGGACGGCGCACGCTCGGCATCGATCGACGTGATCACGGCGTTCGGGATCTCCACCGCGGCACCAACGGCCGCACCGACCGTGCCGCCGACCATGGCGCCAACCGGACCGGCGACCGCGCCGCCAGCCGCCGCGCCGTTGGCGGCGCCTTCGACGGTGGTGGACTGGGCAAACGCGGCGGTCGACGCCAGCAGCGAGGTGGCGATCAGCGTAACAGCAAGACGGGTCCTCATCATTCTCTCCTCCAGTGCGTTCAAGGTGCCCGCTCAACACCGAGAGAACGCCCGCGGTTCCGGTTCCAAATGGCCGAAACTTCATCATTCCCTTGGGAACGGAAACCGAAGCTCCGCAACGGGACATGACAAAGATCGCTCGAGGTCTCTCCACGTTTCAAACAGCGGCGCAGGTTCGCGATCTCGCGGCGGATCACGCCCGAGTCCTGCGATCGATCGCCCTTCGATGAGATCGAGAGGGCGCAGGGAATGCCGGGTGAAGGCCTCACCCATGGCCCGCCTGCTGAAAAAATGCAGGCGGCAGGTACCACAGGCAAAGCCGATCAACCGGCATTCCCTGCGCGGCGGTCTTAACGCTTCCTTCGCGCTCTCCTCGGGGACCGGCTGATTGACCCCGTCGCTCGCGCGAGGGCAAGAGCCCTCGTCACGCGCTTGACCTCGGCACCGGGAGGCCAGGACCACACGACTTCGCGTCCGTGATGTGTCGTTCGTCCGCATGCGCAAGCACATGCTGCGACATCTCACGGCCACCGCATCCCTGCCCCACGTGTCGTGACGATCGCGCGCTACGCCCCTCTCGGCGGGACAGGATGGGTGCATCATGCATTATTTCTGAGAAAAAGAAAGGCCTTTCCGGAGCTGCCGATCGTCAGCGGACTATCAAGTTGATTCAGAAGCCGAATTTTTTGCGTGCGGATACGACACCGCCTAGCGCCTGATGGCCCGCTCAGCCTAAAGCGCGCAAAGCTCCGGGACTGATTTGCCCGACGAGCAAGCGGTCGCTGTCAGCTCGGAGGACAATCGGGGCACTCGGGAAAGAGCACACTCGAGTGGCTTCCTGAATGTCAGCGCCGCGCGTGTCCGGCTCTAGGATGGAACCGGAGCAAGCCGTCCGATGGCCGCTTGACCCAAAGGCGAAGCGATCGCTTGGCATCTTTCGCCGTGCGGGACATTCGAAATAACCGCCCCAGAGACCGCTATTGCTGCTTTGTCTTACGCAGGTCGTTTCGAGTTGTCGTCACGACCGCAGACACTTTACCATGAAACTCCTGCTCCGCAGCTGTCATCGCCTCCGGAGCATAGGACTTGCCATGACTTGAATATGTATCAACGACAATCCGTCTGTTCTTACTACACCCTGCGAGGGCCTCTTGCTCGATCGCATCGATGGAATCATCGGACGTTCGAGCCAATTGGCGAGCAGCGCCCTCGAGACAGAAGGAATAGGCGCGCACAGCCTGCTCTTCGAACGCCTTATCTGGATCAATCTTCAAGAGCTGCTCCGCCCGGTGCTGCAGATCGACAATCCAGGGGATCTCCTTGAAGAATGATCCTACGGCGTCGTCAACGTAGGAGCGCTCATCTACGCGGTGCGCACCATCCAATGCGCGCTGCCGACAGACCGAAAACAAGTCATTCACAATGTCAGTTCTCGCGCTATCCCCCGCGCGCTTCAGTCTATCTGGACCATTGGCTGGACCGTTTGCGATGACGAAGCGGCGCAAAGCCGAGGGCATTTCCTGCTTCACGCAGTCGTGGAAATATTGCAGCTCGTCAGCAGCCCCCACGGGGCGCGGGTCGAGGAGCCCGAGAGCCATGGCCAAAATGCCGAGACTTGTAAGGTACGGCTGAGATGATCGGCTGAGCTTCATCGGGCTTCATTCCAATTTTCCATCAAGCTCCACTCATATTGACCTCAGATTGATAAGCCATGAAAATGATCGCATCGAAGATCCGCGATGATCGAGTCAGCTGTACGCCGACGGCCCGCCGCGCTCGTGCATCTGCAAGGAATAACCTCGTACTCTGGCTCATACCGCACCTTCAAATGGCAGCTGGGATGTCCGCCTGCCGAGGCAATCGGAAGCAAGTCATTGGACTACCGAAAGCATGTTTTGACCCGAGGCCGACTTCTAGCTCATTCAATCAAGTTTAACTTTCGGCCCGCCGATTGATAGACATAGGTGCTATAGCGTATTGTCGCATGTTCATCCTGTTACAACTCTGGATTATGATAGGAGCATCGGCCCTCGTATGGAGGACCGGCAAGCTGATCCGTGAAGAAAGGCAAATAGCCAACCGTGATCGAGCGTATTATCGGCGCAGTGACAGCGATCTTTTCAAGCTGATCTTGTATTTTATTCTTTGGTTTCTGACGGGGCTTGGACTGTTCATCCTGTGGCTTCATGTCACTCGCAGCGTCTAAGGACAACTCCCGCTTCAGGCCCGAGTCCGACTTCGAGACCTTCATGGCGGCCAAAAACAAGGACGAGAGTAGATGCGCAGGGTCTTTCTGCTTTGGCACAGCCGACCGCTCGAAGGCGGCATCGATGAGAACGATACCGATGACAAGCTCATCGGGGTCTACAGCAGCGCCGCCGAAGCAGAGTCCGCAAGACAGCGCAAACTTCAATTTGAAGGCTTTCGCGGCTATCCGGACGCCTTCCTTGTCGACGAATATCAGGTCGACAAGGATCGGTGGAGTGAAGGGTTCATCACGGAGCCGACCGCGAAGTGAACGTCGCACGATGCCGGTTTCTGGCCCGTCCCGGACCCTTCCGGGACGGCGCTGGCAACGTCCACTCTTGGGCTCCTCGGAATTAGGCGCCAGAATGCCTCAGGGCCACTTTGACCGGAAGCTGGACCAGCAAGGCTGGCTTTCATCAACTCTCAACCGTTGCGACGGAACATTCCGGACGGACACCGGTTCGCCCAAGTTCCAGCGCGTTTAAAGCCAAAGCGCGTTTTTCAGAGGGTCCCGCTGATGTCATCGTCCGATGTGGTCAGGAGCGCTCACGATCGCCGTCAACGACGGTTGCTGATCGTGCTGGCCCTGGGATTTGTCGCTTTTGGCGCCGCTGCAGCCGGCCTGTTCTACGTCTTGCAGCCCGAGACACTCCGGATCGCCGTCGGACCGGCGGCGAGCGACGACCATAAGGTGGTCCAGGCGATGGCCGACGCCTTCGGTGAGGAAAGCAGGACCGTCCGGCTCTCCCCGATCACGACCGGCGGAGCGGCGGAGTCACTGGCGCTGCTGGCCGCCGACAAGACCGATCTGGCGGTCGGCCGCGGTGACCTCGGCATGCCGCCCGATGCGCAAACACTGGCCGTCCTGCGCAAGAACTATGTCGTGCTGTGGTCGCCCTCCGGGCGACGCGGCAGCGAATCCAAGCATAAGGCCGGCGGCAAGATCGCCGATATCGCCCATCTGGCGGGTCACAAGGTCGGCATCATCGGAAGGACCGGAGCAAACGTGGCCGTGCTCCAGGCCATTCTGGAGGGATCCGGCGTGCCACCCGACAAGGTTGCCACCGCCCAATTCGGCACAGACGAGATCGAGAAGCTTGCGCAAGACCCCACCCTCGATGCGTATCTCGCCGTCGGTCCGCTCGACAGCAAGATCACGGTGGACGCGATCACCGCGACCTCCCGGGCACGCGGAGCGCCCACGTTTCTTCCGATCGAAGCATCGGAGGCCATTGCCCTGAAGCATCCGCGCTACGAGGCCGAGGAAATTCCAGCCAGCGTCTTCAACGCGAAACCGGCCTGGCCGGAGGACAAGGTCGACACGATCAGCGTCAATCACCTGATCCTGGCCAAGAAGGGGCTCTCCGAAGCCAAGGCGGCGGCCTTCTACCGGCAACTCTTCGCGGTCCGCGACACGATCACGCAAGGTCTCGCCGGCGCTTCGCACATCATGAAGCCCGATACCGAGAAGGAGACCGAACCATCGGTGCATCGCGGCGCCGCGGCGGTGATCAACGGCACTGAGCGAACCTTTCTGGACAAGTACAGCGACTACTTCTGGTTCGCCTTGCTCGTTCTGTCCGGCATCGGTTCGGCCGCCGAATGGCTGCGCCGCTATCTGAACCGGGATGAACTGGAGGACGACACCAGCGGCCGCAACCGCATTCTTGCGGCGGTCTCGGAAGTGCGCAATGCCGCGTCGGAAAACGATCTGCTGACCAGGCAGCGGGAGGTCGACGGGATCATCGCCGAGACCCTCAAGGGCTATGATGATGGCGCCATCGAACCGGAGGACTTGGCGGCATTCGGTCTCGTCGTTGAATTGTTCAATCATGCCATTGCCGAAAGGCGAACGACGCTGCACGGCGATCCCACCGATCAACCACGAACGGTGGGTAACCCTCGGCTCTCTTCGATAGGCGCGCCCGGCCAATGACGCCTCATCGGCGCCTTGGGTTGCGGCGAAGCGCTGCAAGTTCCAGCCCCATTGGACGCCCGATCTGATAGCCATCAGAATGCGAGCCTCCCGCCTTGATATGCTCGGCGGGATAGTCCCAAGGTCAGGCCGAAGCCGAGGCAGCAGGCGCCTGCCCGAAGGCTGCTTTTGACCTGCACGGCCGTCCATCGTCCCCGCTATTCGGCTTCAACATAGCGAATGATGCTCTGGTTCTGAACGTTTGCGACCAGCTCGTCGGCGCGCGACAACAGCCGGCGGAGCAAGGGCGACTGGTTTGACCGATTGTATCCCAGGGCCAAATCGACCGTCGGGGTGCCGCCCTCGAGCGCCCGCGCGACGACGTTGGGGGCGAGCATGTTCTGCGCATAGAGCGGAACGAGGCTGATGCCGCCGGTCGATGCCACCAGCGACATCGCGGACGATATGTTCTCGCCTGCGTACTTTGCCTCCAGGGTGATGCCGACCCTGGAGGCATAGTCCTGGATGACCTCCTGCAACACGGGGGAGGTTCGCGCCGAACTGACATAGATTTCGCGGGCGAGATCCTGCGGCCGAATCTTCTTGCGCGAGGCCAGACGATGATCGGCGGGCAGCACCGCGATCAACGGCTCCTTCGCCAGCACTTTGAAGACGACACCCTCGTTGTCTTTCTCGGGACGGAGAAAGGCGATGTCCAGCTTCCCTCGCATCAATGCCAGCGCGAGCTCCGGCGAGGATTGCGTGCTGAGCGTGACCTCGACGTCCGGGGCTTCCTCGCGCAGGATGCGCAAGAGTTGCGGCAGCCACATGACCTCCAGCCCGACGAGGAATCCCATCGAAAGGAGAGGCTTTTGCGGGCGAGCCGTCTGCCGGGCCCCCTCGGTCGCCGCCTCGACCTGAAGCAGCGCCAATCGCGCGTGATCGAGAAACACGCGTCCGGCGGAGGTCAGCGCCACGCCGCGGGCCTGGCGCTCCAACAGCGGAACGCCGACTTCGGACTCGAGATCGCGGATCTGCCGGCTGAGCGACGGCTGCGAGGTGTTCAGTCGCCGCTGGGCAGCGGTCAGCAGGCTGCCTTCTTCAGCGACGGCAACGAAATAGCGCAGATGCCTGAGCTCCATGCCCCCTCGTATATCTTCCAAGCATAGCTCGAAGCTTACAAGGTCTTGGTCATCGGCAAAAGATGAGATCTACCGTCGCGCCGTCTGCAACCCAAAATGGGACAAGAAACATTGTCGACGCCGAAGCCCAGCATCGTCTTCTGTCATGCCCCTTCGGGCCGAGCAGGAGCAGAAGCTGGTCTGGGCGACCCACTATCCGCCGGCCGCCGACCTGCTCGAGCAGCAAGATCTCGACGCGGTCGCCTGGAGATCGAAGCCGAGCTGATACATTCTCGCCAAGAACGACCAGACCGTGCACCCCGATCTGCAGCGGTTTCTTTCCAAGCGCATGAAGGCGACCGTGATCGAGGCCGACAGCAGCCATGTCGCCATGCTGTCGCAGCCCGACCTCGTCATCGAGGCCATTCGCAAGGCTTCCGCTGCCGTTTGAGACCGTCGGCCGAACTGAGGTTCATCTCACTCGCGAAGGGAGATGCCGTTGGCCGGAGCGCATCTCCCTTCCGCTGGTCTCCGGGCAAGGACCGCGCGGCCCCGGCACGCGATCCGGCGCACACCAGCCGCCAGTCAATCGATGATGCCCGGACCCTCTGCCATCGCCCGCGCAACGCCCTCCTTCATCTTGGTCAGCACATCCGGTGCGTGCCCCTGCCAATCGACGACCTCGGCAACGACCCGCAGCGGCGCGCGGGATCGATAGGACTTTGTCGGATTGCCCGGGTACTTCTTGTCCGTCAGGTTCGGGTCGTCGACGATCGGTCCCGTGGGCTCCACGACATAGATCCGCTCACGTCCGCTGCCGGCGGCCAGCTCGGCTCCCCAGATCGCCGCGTCCAGCGTGGCTGCGAAGTAGACCCAGGACAGCGGCTCCGCCTCGGTGAAATTGGAGGGATGGCCGACAGCGACGAGATCGCCCGGCCGCAGATCGGCGCGTGTGCCGTGGAAGAACGATTGCGCAAACACGGTCGCGACAGACGACATCAGTGACCTCGCATGGACTCTCCAGCGCGTGGGATCACGCGGCGGATGTCGGACCCTCACAGCGGCGACAGCGCGGCCTCGCGAGAGATCTCACGGCCAGACAGGGACGCCGTCCAGACCTGCGGTTTCCGGCAGGCCGCAGATCAGGTTCGCGTTCTGCACGGCCTGACCGGCCGCGCCCTTGCCGAGATTGTCGACCACGCCCATCGCGATCACCAGATTGCGCTCGGGATCGGCCGCATAACTGACGAAAGCGAGGTTCGAGCCGGTGGCCCATTTGGTCTGCGGCGGTTTGTCAGTCACGCGGACGAAGGCCCTGTTGGCATAGAAGCGCCGGGCCGCGTCCAGGCACTGCTCCGTGGTGGCGCGGCCGCGGCAGTAGATGGTGGCGAGGATGCCGCGGGTCATCGGCACCAGATGCGGCGTGAACACCAGGCCGGCGGCGCTGCCGCCGCTCAGCCGGGCGATCGTCCGTTCGATCTCCGGCATGTGGACGTGCTTCAGCAGACCGTAGGGCACCAGGTTCTCGTTGCTCTCGGCGTAGCCGAAACCGGAGCCGCCGCCCCGGCCGGCGCCGGAGATGCCGGTCTTGGCGTCGATCACGATGTTGCCGGGCTCGATCAATTTGTCGGCCAGCAGCGGCGCCAGCGCGGTCAAGGTCGCTGCGGGGAAGCAGCCGGGATTGGCGACGCGGGTCCGCCCCTCGATCTCGGCCGGCCAGACGTCGGCGAGGCCATACGACCAGCCCACGACGTAGCGGTGGTCGCCGCCGATGTCGACGATCTTCACCTCCTTCGGCACGCGCGCCAGCGCCTCGGCCGAGGTGCCCGTGGGCAGCGAGGCGAACAGCACGTCGAGCTTCGGCAGCGTGGCCGGATCCCACTTCTCGATCACCAGCCCGGCCAGCCGCGCCGGCACGCCCGGAAAGCGGTCGACCAGCCGGCTGCCGGCGCTGCCCTCGCCCGCGGCGTAGACCAGTTCGAACGAGGGGTGGCCCGCGATCAGGCGCATCGCCTCGCCGCCGCCAAAACCGGAGATGCCGACAATGCCGACGCGAATGGTCATCGTGGTGTCCTCGTGCTGCCGCGGCGGCTGGCGCCGCGAGCGCGCGTTGCATGAGCGACAGCAAATTGCGTAGGTCGCAGGGCCTGTCAAGCACACTCCGAGACGGCGGCGACGTGAGCAGCAAGCGCGGCGCGGCGAAACGGACGACTGGCCGCCTGTGCATGGTCACCGCCCCAACATGCCCGCACCTCCCGTGCGGCAGCCCCTCACCTCAACCCTCTCCCCGTGAAGAACGGGGAGCGCATTGTGCTCCGGGGCCGGCGTACGCTGCGCTTGGGACATAGCGGCGCATCGCTGTCGGAAATCGCTTACGAACAATGCGCACCAGGCGACGCTCAGTCGGCCGGAACGATCGCCCGGTCCGTCATCCACCCCAGCCCGTCCGCGGTCGTCGTCAGCGGCTTGTACTCGCAGCCGATCCAGCCGGAATAGCCGATGGCGTCGAGGTGGCGGAACAGGAAGGGGTAGTTGATCTCGCCGGAGCCCGGCTCGTGGCGGCCGGGATTGTCGGCGAGCTGGATGTGGGCGATGCGGGCGAGATGCTTCTGCATGGTGCGGGCGAGATCACCTTCCATGATCTGCATGTGGTAGATGTCGTACTGCACGAACAGATTGTCGGACTCGACGTCTGAGATCAGCTGCAGCGCCTGGGCCGTGCGGTTGAGGAAGAAGCCGGGGATGTCGAGCGTGTTGATCGGCTCGATCAGCAGCTTGATGCCCTGCGCCTCCAGCGCTATCGCGGCAAAGCGCAAATTGCGCACCAGCACCTGGTTGAGCTCGCGCGGATCGGCATCGTCGGGCGCGATGCCGACGAGGCAGTTGAGCTGGCGGCAGTCGAGCGCGCGGGCATACTCGATCGCGCGGCGCACGCCGTCGCGGAAATCGTCGACACGATCGGGCAAGATCGCGATGCCGCGCTCGCCGGCCGCCCAGTTGCCGGCGGGCAGATTGTGCAGCACCTGGGTCAGGCCGTGGCGCGCGAGCTGCTCGCGCAGCTCGGCCTTGTCGAACTCGTAGGGGAACAGATATTCGACGCCGCTGAAGCCGGCGGCCTTGGCGGCGGCGAAGCGCTCCATGAACGGCAGCTCGTTGAACAGCATCGTGAGGTTGGCGGCAGAGCGCGGCATGGCGTGATCCTCGATGATCGGAGTGCGCTGAGATCAAGCCGGCAGCAAAGTGCGCGCCGGCTCCGCCGGCGTCTCGTCGACCGGCAAGTCGAGCACCTCCTCGAACTCCACAACATTGTCGATCTCCGCCCCCATCGCGATGTTGGTGACGCGCTCGAGCACGAACTCGACCACGACGGGCACCTGGTACTCCGCCATCCATTCGCGCGCGGTCGCGAACGCCGCCTGGGCCTGGCGCGGATCGGTGACGCGGATCGCCTTGCAGCCGAGCCCTTGCGCGACCGCGACATGATCGACGCCGTAGCCGCCGACCTCCGGCGCGTTGATGTTCTCGAACGACAGCTGCACCTGGTAGTCCATCGAGAAGCCGCGCTGCGCCTGGCGGATCAGGCCGAGATAGGCGTTGTTCACGACGACGTGGATGTAGGGCAAATTGAACTGGGCGCCGACCGCGAGCTCCTCGATCAGGAACTGGAAGTCGTAGTCGCCCGACAGCGCGACGATCTCGCGCTTGGGATCGGCGGCGCGGACGCCGAGCGCGGCCGGCAGGGTCCAGCCGAGCGGGCCCGCCTGCCCGGCATTGATCCAGTGGCGCGGATGGTTGACGCTGAGGAACTGCGCGCCGCCGATCTGCGACAGGCCGATGACGCTGACATAGCAGGTGTCGCGGCCGAACGCCTTGTTCATCTCGTGATAGACGCGCTGCGGCTTGATTGGCACCTGGTCGAAATCGCTGCGCCGGAGCATGGTGCGCTTGCGATCCTGACATGCGGCCGGCCACGCTTGCCGCTCGCGCAATTTGCCGGCCTTTCGCCACTCGCGTGCGACCGTGATGAACAGCTCCAGCGCGGCCTTGGCATCGGAGACGATGCCGAGGTCGGGATTGAAGACGCGGCCGATCTGGGTGGGCTCGATGTCGACATGCACGAAGCTGCGGCCCTTGGTGTAGGTCTCGAGCGAGCCGGTGTGGCGGTTGGCCCAGCGGTTGCCGATGCCGAGCACGAAATCGGACTCCAGGAAGTTGGCGTTGCCATAGCGATGGCTGGTCTGCAGGCCGACCATGCCGGCCATCAGCACATGATCGTCGGGAATGGCGCCCCACCCCATCAAGGTCGGCACGACCGGCACGTTGACGGTCTCGGCGAAGGTGACGAGGAGATCGCTGGCGTCGGCGTTGATGACGCCGCCGCCGGCGACGATCAGCGGGCGCTCGGCCGCATTGAGCATCTCCAGCGCCTTCTCGATCTGCTTCCGGGTCGCGGCGGGCTTGTAGACCGGCAGCGGCGCATAGGTCTCGTCGTCGAACTCGATCTCGGCGAGTTGCACGTCGAGCGGCAGGTCGATCAGCACCGGTCCCGGCCGGCCCGAGCGCATGATGTGGAAGGCCTGGCTGAACACGCGCGGCACGAGGCCAGGCTCGCGCACCGTCACCGCCCATTTCGTCACGGGCTTGGCGATCTGCTCGATGTCGACAGCCTGGAAATCCTCCTTGTAGAGCCTGGCGCGCGGCGCCTGGCCGGTGATGCAGAGGATCGGAATCGAATCCGCGATCGCCGAATACAGCCCGGTGATCATGTCGGTGCCGGCCGGCCCCGAGGTGCCGATGCACACGCCGATATTGCCGGCCCTGGCGCGGGTGTAGCCCTCGGCCATGTGCGAGGCGCCCTCGACGTGACGGGCGAGAATGTGGCGGATCGAGCCGCGGCGTTGCAGCGCGGAATAAAGCGGATTGATCGCGGCGCCGGGAACGCCGAAGGCGCAGGTGACGCCCTCCTCCTCCAAGATCCGCACCGCAGCATCGATCGCCCGCATCTTCGCCATCTCGCGCCTCCCGCTTGTTTGATGCGCGAGCTTCGCTGCTGACGGATGCGATCTCAATTCAGTCGTCGATTTTTCCCACGATGCGGCACGCTCGGCAAAACACCGGCGGCCTCAGTTAGTTAGGACAGAACGACACTGACATGTCCTAACAGGACGAGACGCGAGTAGTTATTCGAACAGCGGCGCCAGTTCCATCTGCGGCACGAGCACGAGGCCCTTGTCGGTGATGCGAATTTCCGGAATGACCGATAGAGGAATCAAATTGAAGCCCATGTAGGGAATGGTGCAGCCGGCTTCCGCCCACTCTTTCTTCAACAGCTTTACCTCCTCGGCGACCTCGGTGACGCGCTTGTCCGACAAGAGTCCCGCGATCGGCAAGGGAACCATCGCCCTCACCTCGCCGTCGGCGACCACGCAGACGCCGCCCTGGTGCTGGCCGATCGCGGCGACCGCGGCCTGCATGTCCGCCTCGTTGGTGCCGGCGACGATGATATTGTGGCTGTCATGGCCGACGCTGGAGGCGACGGCGCCGCGCTTCAGGCCAAAGTCCTTCAACAGGCCATGCGCGACGTTCCCCGCCGACTTGCCGTGGCGCTCGATCACGGCGACGAAGCAGAGACCATGGCGCGCGAACAGCGTCTCCCAATCGTTGGCCGGCTCGATCGCGACCTTCTCATGGATCAGCGTGATGCCCGGCAGCGCGGTCTTGATCGCATTGACGGTGCAGGCTCTGGTCGGCAGCTCCGGCGTCAGCTTCACCTGCGCGGGCAGCTTCACCGTGGCATAGGCCGCCTTCGGGTACTGATAGCGCTGCGACAGCGCCTGATCGAGAAGCGCGGTGATCTTGCCCTTGTCGACGACGAGCTCGCCGCCATACCAGGTCGATTGCGGCTTCAGGCCGTCGTCGAGCAGCACGAGGTCGGCGCGGCGGCCGCCGCCGAGGCCGCCGATCTCGCCGTCCACGGCAAAGCGCGTCGCGCCGTGCAGCGAGCCCATCGACCAGGCCTGCTCCGGCGACATCCCCGCCTTGACCGCCTCGCGCACCACCCAGTCCAGGCCGAACAGCATGAGATCGTCGGCATCGCGGTCGTCGGTGCAGACGGCGGTGCGCTTGTGCGACGCGCCGAGCTCGGTGATGGTGCGGATCGCCTGCGGCAGGCTGTGCCACGGCGTGGTCGGTGGCCCACCGCGCAAAAAAATCCAGACGCCGGCATCGAGCAGATCGTCGGCGATGTCGCGGTCGATCGCCTCATGGGTATCGGTGACGCCGCTCGCGGCATAGGCCGCGACGAACTCGCGGCCATAGACATGGCCCGACACCGGCCGCCCGCGCTGCAGGGCCGCAGCGAGAATGGCATGGCTGCGCTCGTCGCCCATGCAGACCGGCACGAAATCCATCTTCTCGCCGAGCGCCACCGCCTCCGGCCAGCGATCGAACAGGCCGGCGATCTTGTCCGGCGTGAGATCACCGCCGGCCGTTTCCAGCGCCGCCGATGTCGCCGGCACCGTCGAGGGCACGGTGAGGAAGATCGACAGCGGCGCCTGCCGCGCGTCCTCCAGCATCGCCTCGACGCCGGCGACGTCCATCACGTTGCCGATCTCGTGGCTGTCGCAGAAGATCGTCGTGGTGCCATTGAGCAGCGCCGCCTCGGCGTAGGCGCAGGCCGTGACCATCGAGGATTCGATGTGGATGTGCGGATCGACCAGCCCCGGCGCGATGATGCCGCCGGCCGCGTCGTAGACCGCAAAGCCGCCGGGAAGTGACTTGTGCGCACCAGCGGGCTTCACAGCCGCGACACGCCCGCCGGTGATCCACAGCTCGCGGTTCGGGAGAATGCGCTCCGAATAGGTCGACAGCACCCGCGCGCCTGTGATCACGAGATCGGGCGCGACCCGGCCCGACGCGACGTCGGCCAGCCGCCGCGTCATGCTGTGCAGAGGAGCGACCGAGAAGCGGGTGAGTTTGGTCATGGCACAACTCGCTGGACGTGTTCGGGGGATCCGCCACGATCGTTGCGCGCGATACGCAAGACGGCAAGCCCAAATAGGTCGGCGCAGCTGACTACGGCTTGGGCAGCGAAGCTGGCTGCCGATCTCCCGCTTCAGCGGCAGCGCGGCGCCACGGTCGCTTTGCAGCCATCCGTCGCAGCGACCGCCTGCGGCAGGTCTGACGACGAGGCGTGCTCGGGCAATCGGACTGCGCGAAAGCTCTCCGCCTGCTGATGCCCATGCAAGCTCGGTCGCCCGCAGGCGCAGGACGATGACAAGGACTGACCTACAGCGTTCTTCTTCCGGTTGATAGAGATCAAAACCACACTTTGGATTCTAGTGTTATTTTGTCGAGACCAGAGCGCGTTCGGCGACCGCTCGGACGAGCGCCTGCCGAGGAGGCGTCCATGCGCAACACCATCTTGATCCTGGCCTGTTCCATTCTCGCCGCGAGCGCCACAGGGTCCGCAGCGCGCGCCGGCATGATCGCGCATTACGAATGCACGGTGGTCGGCTTCCCCTTTCCCGAGCCGGTCGGCGATCGACCCGATCACAACCTCCTGACGGTCGAATATTCCTGCCTCGGCACCGACGGCGTGCTGAAGGGCGCGGTGTATACGGCCTCGAACACGGTCGAATGGGATGGTGCCAAAGGAACGTTCTTGATCGGCGGCGGCGTCCACCGCATCCCCGGCGGGCGCGCGGTGACGCAGGCGACCGAAGGGACCGCATCGCCGGTGATGCGGGACGGCAAGCCGGTGGGCAACGAGACCTCCGGAACAGGCATCATCAAATTCGCATCGGGCTCGCTGGCGGCGTTGGCCGGCAAGACGATCCATTTCGTGACCAAGCCCATCAGCCCGATCCGCTTCACCATCGATTTCACCGACTGACCTGACTCAGTCTCGCTCGGACCACATCGCGATGCGTGGACCGGCCATCCCGCCACAGCGGCTGGTTTCCCCTTGTCGGCTGCTGCGCCGATCTCGCACGCATCTGCCGCTGTTGCTGCATCACTCCGCAAGGTCAGCCGCCGGCTTGGGACCGCCCAGCGCCACCGTCAGCTCCGCCGCAATATCCCGCACCATGCCCCCGACCACAGGCACCCGCTCCTCGGTCAGCCGGCTCGCCAGGCCGGACACCGAAATCGCCGCCAGCGGCTCGCGGCAGGAATCGTGAACGACGGCGGCGATGCAGCGCAGGCCGAGGCGGGCTTCCTCGTCGTCGACGGCGTAGCCCTGGCGGCGGATGGTCTCCAACTCGCGGAACAGGTCGCTGGCGCGGATGATGGATTTCTCGGTCAGGCGCGGCATGCCCTGGCGGTGAATGATGCCGTTCACATCCTCGTCGGAATAGGTCGCGAGCACCGCCTTGCCCATGCCGGAGGCGACCATGGCGAGGCGGCCGCCGACCTTGGTCAGCGAGCGCATGATCTCGCGGCTGTCCAGCCGCAGCAGGACCATCAGCGATTCATCATCGACGACGGCGAGATTGGCGGTTTCGCGCGACTGATCACGCAAGCGCCGCAGATAGGGAATGGCGAGCGCGACGAAATTGCGCCGGCGGGTGAAGGTCGCGCCGACCGCGAAGCTCTGCGCGCCAACGTGCCATTTCGATTCCATGCGATCGAACTGGACGAAGCGGCGCTTCTCCAGGGTGGTCAGCAGGCGATGAACGGTCGATGTGGATAGCCCGGCCCGCACGGCGAGATCGCTGAGGCGATAGCCTTCGTCGTCCTCGGCAAGAATTTCCAGGATCTGGAGCGCGCGGCCGACGGATTGCACGCCGCCGTCACGGGGCTCGGCCGCGGCATCCGGGCGTGGCTCGATCGTCTTGCGACGGATCACGTGGCGCCTCTCTGCGCGGCCATCGCAGGCGGCGCCGTTGCAGGACGGACGGATCTTGCTTCGTCACGCACAGAAGAAAGTGCCGCCCCGGCCAGGGCCGGAGCGGCAATCGCGTCAGATCAATCAGAGCAGGCCCGCGCCGCGCGCCCACTTGTACTTGGCGCCGAGCACCTCGACCGGCAACTCGGTCGAATAGGCGTAGGCCGGGATGCCGTTCTGGTAGAGATATTCGGCGGCTTCCTCGACCTCGACGTCGCCGGCGAGCGAGGCGACGATCGGCTTGACGAAGCCCTTGGCCTCCATCTCCTTCTTCACCTCGACCATGTTGCGCGCGAACACCATCGGCGGCGTCACGATCGTGTGCCAGTAGCCGAGGATCAGCGCATGGATGCGGTCGTCCGACAGGCCGAGCTTGACCGTGTTCACATAGGTGATCGGCGGCTCGCCGCCGGTGATGTCGACCGGGTTGCCGGCGGCACCGAACGGCGGGATGAACTTGCGGAAGGCGGCATCGAGGTCCGGCGGCATCGTCATCAGCGACAGGCCGTTGTCGACGACCGCGTCCGACAGCAGCACGCCCGAACCGCCGGCGCCGGTGATGATGAGGACGTTCTCGCCCTTCGGCGTCGGCAGCACCGGCACGCCGCGGGCGAACTCGAGCAGTTGGCGCAGCGAGCGGGCGCGAATGACGCCGGACTGCTTCAGCACGTCCTCATAGATCTTGTCGTTGCCGGCGAGCGCGCCGGTGTGCGACGAGGCGGCCTTGGCGCCGGCCGAGGTGCGGCCGGCCTTGAGCACGATGACCGGCTTCTTCTTGGAGACGCGCTTGGCGGCTTCCGCGAAGGCGCGGCCGTCCTTGAGGTCCTCGCAGTGCTGCGCGATCAGGTTCGTGTTCGGATCCTGCTCGAAGAAGGCGAGCAGATCGTCCTCGTCGATGTCCGACTTGTTGCCGAGGCCGACGATCGCCGACACGCCCATCTTGGCCGAGCGCGAGAAGCCGATGATCGCCATGCCGATGCCGCCCGACTGCGACGACAGCGCGGCGTGGCCCTTGACGTCATAGGCGGTGCAGAAGGTCGCGCAAAGATTGGCCGGCGTGTAGTAGAAGCCGTAGATGTTCGGGCCCATCAGGCGGATGTTGTACTTCTTGCCGACCTCGACGATCTCGGCCTGCAGCTCCGGCGCGCCGGCTTCGGCAAAGCCCGACGGGATCAGCACCGCGCCCGGAATCTTCTTCTCGCCGCACTCGGTCAGCGCCGCGGCCACGAACTTCGCGGGAATCGCGAACACGGCGGTGTCGATCACGCCGGGCACGTCCTTGACGCTCTTGTAAGCCTTGTAGCCGAGGATCTCGGAGGCCTTCGGGTGGATCGGATAGATCTCGCCCTTGTAGCCGCCGTTGATCAGGTTCTTCATCACGGAGTTGCCGATCTTGCCGTCCTCGGCGGAGGCACCGATCACGGCGACCGCGGAAGGCTTCATGATGCGGTTCATCGCGGTGACGATTTCCTCGTTCGAGCGCGGCGCCGGACGGGGCTTGTAGTCGAAATCGACGACGATGCGGACGTCGGCGGCGATGGCGCCGGTCTTGGTGGCGAACACCGGGTTGAGGTCGAGCTCGACGATCTCAGGGAAATCGCTGACCAGCTGCGACACCTTGACGATGACGTCCGACAGCGCCTCGCGGCTGACTGGATCGCCGCCGCGCACGCCCTTGAGCATCTCATGGGCCTGGATGCCGTCGAGCATCGACAGCGCATCCTCCTTGGTCGCGGGGGCGAGACGGAATGTCACATCCTTGAGAACTTCGACCAGCACGCCGCCGAGGCCGAAGGCCACCAGCTTGCCGAACGAGCCGTCGGTGATCGAACCGACGATCACCTCGGTACCGCCGGTCAGCATCTGCTGGACCTGGATGCCTTCGATCTTGGCGTCGGCCTTGTACTTCTTCGCATTCGCGAGAATGGTCTCATACGCCTTCTGCGCGTCGTCAGCGGTCTTGACGCCGACGATGACGCCACCGGCTTCCGTCTTGTGCAGAATGTCCGGCGAGACGATTTTCATGACGACCGGAAAACCCATATCTCCCGCGAGCTTGGCCGCCTCGGCGGCTGACTTCGCCAATCCCTCCTTCGGCACCGGAATGCCGTACGCATCGCAGACGATCTTGCCTTCGGGCGCGGTCAGGCTGGTGCGTTTATCCGCCTTCACACGATCGAGAACGTCTCGGATCGTAGCCTTGGCATTCGGGATGGCGTCAGACATCGGGGCTTCCTCCTGGGGATTGCTCGTCGTTTATGGCATTTGGTATGCCAGAAGCAAACTTTGTCAAGCGCGACGAAGATGTGGAAACGCTGAAAAAGCACGCAGCTTGACAGTCTGGCATCTGGTATGCCAAAAATCTTGGACGCAAAATGCTGTAAACAAGCATCTCCCAAGGAGAGGAGATCGGTCTTGTCTACAGAGAAAACAAACAAGGCATTGCCCATCATGGCCGAGGCCGACATCGCGATCGCTCGCATCGCCCCGGAGACGAGCTTCAAGAATAAGGCCTACGAGGCCTTGAAAGAAGCCATTCTGAAGATGGACATCTACGCCTCGCCCGAGCCCGTGATGCTCGACGAGCGCGCGCTCTCCGAGCGCCTCGGTGTCAGCCGCACGCCGATCCGCGAAGCGATCGCGATGCTCGAGCAGGACGGCTTCGTGAAGACCGTGCCGCGCCGTGGCATCGTCGTCGTCCGCAGGACGAAGAGCGAGATCGTCGACATGATCCGCGCCTGGGCGGCGCTGGAGAGCATGGCCGCGCGGCTCATCACCACGATCGCGCGCAAGAAGGACATCAGCGCGCTGCGCGACTACTTCAAGGACTTCGGCAAGGATCGCCCGCCGCAGGAGCACATCGAGGAATATTCCAAGGCGAACATCGCGTTTCATCAGGCGCTGATCTCGCTGTCGGAATCGCCGGTGCTCGTCGACATGACCAACGACATCCTGCTGCACGTGCGCGGCTATCGCCAGCTCACGATCGGGCGCACCGACCGTATCGCGGCCTCCCTGCCCGAGCATCTCGCGATCATCGAGGCGCTGGAGGAACGCAACACCGAGCTCGCCGAGAAGCGCGCGCGGGATCACACGCTGGGCCTTGCGAGCTATGTCGAGACGCACGGCCAGGAACTATTCAGCTGACGGGTTCAAACAGAAGAAGTCGCCGCAAAGCGCCTTCGTAGACGACCAGGGAGAGAGGCGCATGGCGCAGACTGCTGTTAAGACCGAGGCACCGGACACGCACGAGGAGCTCACGGACGGTTTCCATCTCGTCATCGACGCGATGAAGCTGAACGGGATCGACACGATCTACAACGTGCCGGGCATTCCGATCACCGATCTCGGTCGCATGGCGCAGGCTGAAGGCATCCGCGTGCTCTCCTTCCGTCACGAGCAGAACGCCGGCTACGCCGCAGCGATCGCCGGCTTCCTCACCAAGAAGCCGGGCGTCTGCCTCACCGTCTCCGCTCCCGGCTTTCTGAACGGCCTCACCGCGCTGGCGCATGCGACCACGAACTGCTTCCCGATGATCCTGGTCTCGGGCTCCTCGGAGCGCGAGATCGTCGACCTGCAGCAGGGCGACTACGAGGAGATGGATCAGCTCGCGATCGCCAAGCCGCTGTGCAAGGCGGCGTTCCGCGTGCTGCACGCCCAGGACATCGGCATCGGCTTCGCCCGCGCGATCCGCGCCGCGGTCTCCGGGCGTCCCGGCGGCGTCTATCTCGACCTGCCGGCCAAGCTGTTCGGCCAGGTGATGAACGCGCAGGCAGGCAGCGCCTCGCTGGTCAAGGTGATCGATCCGGCGCCGGCGCAGATCCCCTCGCCCGACTCCGTCAAACGCGCGCTCGATCTGTTGAAGAACGCCAAACGTCCGCTGATCATTCTCGGCAAGGGCGCGGCCTATGCGCAAGCCGATGAGGCGATCAAGACTTTCGTCGAGAAGAGCGGCGTGCCGTTCCTGCCGATGAGCATGGCCAAGGGCCTCTTGCCCGACCTGCATCCGCAATGCGCCGGTGCCGCGCGCTCGACCGTGCTGAAGGACTCCGACGTCGTGATGCTGATCGGCGCCCGCCTCAACTGGCTCTTGTCGCACGGCAAGGGCAAGAGCTGGGGCGAACAGCCCAAGAAGTTCATCCAGGTCGACATCGAGCCGAAGGAGATGGACTCCAACGTCGAGATCGCCGCCCCCGTGGTGGGCGACATCGGTTCGGTCGTCACCGCCTTCTCCGACGCGATGGGCAGCAACTGGGCCAAGGCGCCGGCCGAGTGGCTGAGCGCGGTGCAGAAGAAGCGCGAGGACAACGTCGCCAAGATGGCGCCGCGGCTGATGAACAACAACTCGCCGATGGACTATCACGGCGCGCTCGGCGTGCTCCGCACCATCATCAAGGAGCGTCCGGACGCGATCCTGGTCAACGAGGGCGCCAACACGCTCGACCTCGCCCGCGGCGTGATCGACATGTATCAGCCGCGCAAGCGGCTCGACGTCGGCACCTGGGGCGTGATGGGCATCGGCATGGGCTCGGCGATCGCCGCCGCGGTCGAGACCGGTAAGCCGGTGCTGGCGATCGAGGGCGACAGCGCCTTCGGTTTCTCCGGCATGGAGGTCGAGACCATCTGCCGCTACAATCTGCCGATCTGCGTCGTCATCTTCAACAATGACGGCATCTATCGCGGCACCGACCAGAACGCGGCGGGCGACGATCCGGCCACCACCGTGTTCGTCAAGGGCGCGCGCTACGACAAGATGATGGAGGCCTTCGGCGGCGTCGGCGTCAACGCGACCTCGCCGGACGAGCTGAAGCGCGCCGTCAACGCGGCGATGGATTCCGGCAAGCCCACCTTGATCAACGCAGTGATTGATCCCGCGGCCGGATCCGAGAGCGGCCGTATCGGCAACCTCAATCCGCAGAGCGTGCTGACGAAGAAGAAGTAAGGCCACCCGCAAGACATCACCTGCCCGCGCCATGCGGGATGACCAATCGTTACGGAGAGCAAGACATGACCAAGGCGCTCGAGGGCGTTCGCATTCTCGACTTCACCCACGTCCAGTCCGGACCGACCTGCACGCAACTGCTGGCCTGGTTCGGCGCCGACGTGATCAAGGTCGAGCGTCCGGGCGTGGGTGACATCACCCGCGGCCAGCTGCAGGACATTCCGAACGTGGACAGCCTCTATTTCACGATGCTGAACCACAACAAGCGGTCGATCACGCTCGACACCAAGAACCCGAAGGGCAAGGAAGTCCTGACCGAGCTGATCAAGAAGTGCGACGTGCTGGTCGAGAATTTCGGCCCCGGCGTGCTCGATCGCATGGGCTTCCCCTGGGAGAAGATCCAGGCGATCAACCCGAAGATGATCGTCGCCTCGATCAAGGGTTTCGGCCCCGGCCCCTACGAGGACTGCAAGGTCTACGAGAACGTCGCGCAGTGCACCGGCGGCGCCGCCTCGACCACCGGCTTCCGTGACGGCCTGCCGCTCGTCACCGGCGCGCAGATCGGCGATTCCGGCACCGGACTTCATCTGGCGCTCGGCATCGTCACCGCGCTCTATCAGCGCACCCACACCGGCCGCGGCCAGCGCGTCACCGCCGCGATGCAGGACGGCGTGCTCAACCTCTGCCGCGTCAAGCTGCGCGACCAGCAGCGGCTCGATCACGGCCCGCTGAAGGAGTACAGCCAGTTCGGCGAGGGCGTGCCGTTCGGCGACGCCGTGCCGCGTGCCGGCAACGATTCCGGTGGTGGCCAGCCCGGCCGCATCCTGAAGTGCAAGGGCTGGGAGACCGACCCGAACGCCTACATCTACTTCATCACCCAGGCGCCGGTCTGGGAGAAGATCTGCGACGTGATCGGCGAGCCGACCTGGAAGACCGATCCGAACTACGCCAAGCCCGCCGCCCGCCTGCCGCGCCTGAACGAGATCTTCGGCCGCATCGAGCAGTGGACCATGACCAAGACCAAGTTCGAGGCCATGGACATCCTGAACGAGTTCGACATCCCCTGCGGCCCGATCCTGTCGATGAAGGAGATCGCCGAGGACGAGTCGCTGCGCAAGACCGGCACGCTGGTCGAGGTCGACCACCCGACCCGCGGCAAGTATCTCTCGGTCGGCAACCCGATCAAGCTCTCGGACAGCCCGGCCGACGTGACCCGCTCTCCCCTGCTCGGCGAGCACACCGACGAGGTCCTCCGCCAGGTGCTCGGCTTCAGCGACCACCAGGTCGCCGAGATCCACGACTCCGGCGCGCTGGATCCGCCGCGGAAGGAAGCTGCGGAGTAATCGAGCGCCAGAGACGATCGGCGGCGCGACCGCCGAATGTGAAGCTCCTCGACATCAAGCCGCCGGCATCAGCCGGCGGCTTTTTCATTCTCACGTTCCCGTCTATTTCCCGCGCCCAGCGCACATCGACGATGACCTTGGTCCGGCTACGGCCGGCGATCGCACCTGTCGAGAATGTCTGAAATATGGGATGTACGGAGCAGTTGTCGCCGACCCGATTGCTCGTGACCCACAGCCTCGATTGCTACGATCTTTGATGTTTTGTCCCGCGGATGATCGAAAATCACGATATGCAGCCAGGGCGGACGCGAACCGCCCCCGAAGAGCACACTGGCATAGCCCTGCCCACTCGCAGACCTCCGAGAAACATTTCGTTTTGATCCAGAGCAAGGTCCTCTCGCGCTTCGACGTGCATTCTGCGAGGGCTCCCGTGGAGGTGTGCAGCGATGCGTCCCAACTTCACACTGCCGGAGCTTGAGAACGCGTTGGAACGCGGCGTATGGCGATTGTGGTGTGATGGAGGGATGTCTTGGTAAGTCCAATCAGGAAGCCGCCGATCCTGGGGCACCCTCCCGTCCAACTCGAAACGTCCGTGCCGAAGGGCGGAACCAAGACCCCAAACATCGTCCACCCGGACGGCCACGACACCGCGTTCTCGATCCCCGCCGGCAAGACATTCGTGGTAACCGATGTCTCCGTTCAGCGGCTGTCCGTCCTTGGTACGGCGATGTTGTTGGAGGTCTCGCTGACGCAGGATATTCCCTCCAGCGGAGGAACGACAAATCGCTGGAGCTTCGTCGGGGAGACGACAGCCAATGTCGAGCGGACCTTCAGCACCGGAATTGCTTTCTCGACGCCGTTCGTGGTGAGAAACGGCAGCCAGAGCGGCGACACGGTTGTGGTTCGACTTTGGGGGTTCTTCCGATAGCGATCGAGCTGGCGCGCGCCAATTCTGGTCCGGAGGTCGCCTCCAGCAGCTCCTGATCCGGCCCCGCTTCGGCCGGGCTTTCATATCGTCGCCGTCGGCAAGCGCAGGGCGTCGAGAAGACGAAGGCCGCTTCAGCGGGCAGGTCCTACGGTAGAAATTGCCTCGAGCGTCTTCCAACTCTTTGAAGATCTGACGAGCTACCTGCCGAATATTCCGCCCACCACACGGTGCATCGCGCCGCCGATCGCGCCGATGGGACCTCCGACATTCCTCTGATGTCGCGCGCGCCCCGCGCTGCGGCGGGGTTGACGGTCGGGTTTGGCAGCCTCGGTGGCTGCGTCCATCAGGACCTTGTGCTGAGCGGCGTTGAGGAAGCCGGTCGTGGGATAGCCGCGCTCCTCCTGCCAACGGGCGATGACGGCGCGGGTCTGCTCGTCGAACGTCCCGTTGATCCTGGTGCCGAACCCGAGCCTGGTCAGCCCCCGTTGCACGGCCCGACGCTTCGCCTTGGTGAGGCCGATCTGATTCTCGGTCTCCTGATTGGCTTCCTGGGCGGCGATCACCGTATCGGCGGGTGCCGACGCTTCACGCGGTGCGCTGCTCAGACCAGCGTGAGCGACCTGCGCGCTTCCGGCGATCGCCAGGATGGACAGTGCCACGATCAAGGCGCGCATGGCCTTATCCTTCGCCCTCAGGTCTGCCGATGACACGTTTCGAGGAATACAGCGCGACGCACTGAACGATCAACATCCGGCGACGCCACTCCGCTTCGTTGCAGAGTAACTGCGGCCCGGGCAGCACAGTTCCCTCACCTCGGGCCGATCGTTCCGTCGCGTTGCACGCGCGGGATCGGCGCACGGGATGGCAGATGTCGGCAGTCGCCGAGATACCCGGAGTTTGCCGGCTCGGTCCCCCGAGGAGGGATCGAGACCGACCGGCGCCTCGGTTGGGCGGCTCTTTCCATATGAAAATGCCGTTCTCGATAAGAACCCCCAATCGTAACATTCCTGCCGCATCGCAAAATGCTCATGCCGCTATGCAATATCGATCGTTGTATCTGGCATCTGGTATACGTAAATTCTCCTCAGTCAGAACGTCATACCGCCTCACTGAAGGAGACAAACCATGGCCAAGACCGTTGCCCTCCCCCTCGTTCAGCCCGTGTCCCTGTTCGGTCGCCTGCTGGCCACCCTCGACCGCGTGCTGATGATCAGCGCCCGCGCTGCCAACCGCAACGGTGACCTGCCCTATTTCGGTCTCTGAGGCCGAAGGCGCTTCCGGCGCGCAGCCGGCACCGAAGCCCAACCAAGAGCCCCGGATCTCCGGGGCTTTTGCTTTTGCGACACCCGCACGACCTGCGACAAATTGGCCTGCCAGGCATCCCACCCAATCTCCTCAATTGCGGTCGGTCACCTCTTCATACCAAAATCAAATCGGTCGATTGGCTGCGGATGCACCTCTTGCTGCCTGATCCCGGCTGCCAACACAACTTTTGGCTGCATGGGCATCGCAGGGGAGTCCGGAGCTGACGACGGCCTGAAGCGCGGCACGGCGGAAAACGCCACCGGCCGGCTCGACAGGTCAGTGGTTCGATTGGGCACAGCGGCCGCAAGAAGCCGTGCGTTCCGGGAATGAAGGGGAGAAAGCGTGATGAAGCGTTCCGTGTGCGTGGCCGTTATGGCCGGCATCGCCCTGATGGCAGGGCATATCCCGGCTCTGGCGGGATGGGAGCCCGTCCGGCCGGTCGAGTTCATCGTTCCGGCTGGCACCGGTGGCGGTGCCGATCAGATGGCCCGGACCATCCAGGGCATCGTCACCAAGCACAATTTGATGAAGCAGCCGCTGGTCGTGATCAACAAGTCCGGTGGCGCCGGCGGCGAAGGCTTCCTCGACGTCAAGGCGTCGGCCGGCAACCCGCACAAGATCATCATCACGCTGTCGAACCTGTTCACGACGCCGCTCGCGACCGGCATTCCTTTCAACTGGAAGGACCTCACCCCCGTCGCCATGCTGGCGCTCGACGAGTTCGTGCTCTGGGTCAACGCCGAGAAGCCCTATGCGACCGCCAAGGACTACATCGATGCGGTCAAGCAAGGCGGCGGCACCTTGAAGATGGGCGGCACCGGCTCGAAGCAGGAAGACCAGATCATCACGGTGGCGATGGAGAAGGCGACCGGCGCGAAGTTCACCTACATTCCCTACAAGGGCGGCGGCGAAGTGGCCGTGCAACTGGTGGGCAACCACATCGAATCCACCGTCAACAATCCCATCGAGGCGGTGGCGCAGTGGCGCGGCGGCAAGGTCAGGCCGCTCTGCGTCTTCGACGACAAGCCGATGGGCTATGACGAGCCGATCACCGACGGCAAGGCCTGGAAGGACATCCCGACCTGCAAGTCGCAGGGGCTCGACATCGAATATCTGATGCTGCGCGGCATCTTCATGTCGCCACGGGCCACCAAGGACCAGATCGAATACTATGTCGACCTGTTCAAGAAGGTGCGCGAGACGCCGGAATGGCAGGACTTCATGAAGACCGGCGCCTTCAACACCACCTTCATGACCGGCGCCGACTACGCCAAATGGGTCGAGACCGAAGAGAAGCGGCACGAGCTCCTGATGAAGGAAGCCGGCTTCCTGGCCTCGAACTGAGCGCCTCGCATGAGCCGTCAAGATGGATCCGCCGGCCCGAGCCACAAGGCGGTCGAGGTCGGCGTCACGCTCGCGATCGCGCTGTTCGGGATCATCGTGATCCTCGGCAGCGTGAAGGCCGGGATCAACTGGGGCGCCGAAGGGCCGCGGGCGGGGTTCTTCCCGTTCTACGTCGGACTTTTCATCGTCGCGGCCAGCGCGATGAACTTCCGCAGCACGCTGCGCGAGGATGACGGCCGTGTCTTCGCCGAATGGGGGCAGCTGCGCCAGGTCATGAGCGTGGTGGTGCCGACGGCAATCTATGTCGGCGCCCTGCCCTTCACCGGCCTGTACGTCGCCTCCATGATCTTCATCGCATGGTTCATGCGGTGGCTCGGCAAATATGGCTGGCTCACGGTGGCGGCGGTCGCGATCGGCATGCCGGTCGTGACCTATCTGATCTTCGAGCGCTGGTTCATGGTCCCCCTGCCCAAGGGGCCGGTCGAGGACTGGCTCGGACTCTGACAAGAAAACTCATCCGCTGAGGGTTGCAGGACCAAGCCGGCATGGAAGAACTCGCCAATCTGTTTCACGGCTTCGCCGTCGCCCTCCAACCCTTCAACATCATGGTGATGATCCTCGGGATCGTGCTCGGGGTAATCATCGGCGTGCTGCCGGGATTGGGCGGCGCCAACGGCGTCGCGATCCTGCTGCCGCTGACCTTCAGCATGCCGCCGACCTCGGCGATCATCATGCTGTCCTGCATCTACTGGGGCGCGCTGTTCGGCGGCGCCATCACCTCGATCCTGTTCAACATACCCGGCGAGCCATGGTCGGTCGCGACCACCTTCGACGGCTATCCGATGGCGCAGCAGGGCAAGGCCGGCGAGGCGCTCACGGCAGCATTCACCTCGTCCTTCGTCGGCGCGCTGTTCGCGGTCATCATGATCACGCTGATCGCGCCGCTGGTGGCC
The DNA here is from genome assembly GCF_051168015.1 of Bradyrhizobium sp. HKCCYLRH3061. Classification (NCBI taxonomy): domain Bacteria; kingdom Pseudomonadati; phylum Pseudomonadota; class Alphaproteobacteria; order Hyphomicrobiales; family Nitrobacteraceae; genus Bradyrhizobium; species Bradyrhizobium sp. HKCCYLRH3061. Next base: position 13,024 of record NZ_JBNPUE010000024.1, on the reverse strand, counting down.
GGCTTCGCGCTTCAGTTCGGCCCCGCCGAGAAGTTCGCCGTCTACTTCCTGGCCTTTTGCAGCTTCGTCGGCCTGAGCAAGGAGCCGCCGTTCAAGACGATCGCGGCGATGATGATCGGTTTCGCGCTCGCCGCAGTCGGCCTGGATTCCATCACCGGCCAGCTCCGGCTCACCTTCGGCATCACCGAGCTGCTCAACGGCTTCGACTTCCTGATCGCCGTGATCGGCCTGTTCGGCATCGGCGAGATCCTGCTGACGATGGAGGAAGGACTGAGCTTCCGCGGCGGCAACGCGCAGATCAATCTGCGCGTTGTGCTGCACACCTGGAAGGAGATGCCGGCACACTGGCTCACCGCGCTGCGCTCCTGCCTGATCGGCTGCTGGATGGGCATCACCCCCGCCGGCGCCACGCCGGCCTCGTTCATGAGCTACGGCATCGCCAAGCGCCTCTCCAAGCGCGGCAAGAAGTTCGGCCATGGCGAGATCGAGGGCGTCGTCGCGCCGGAGACGGCAGCCCATGCGGCGGGCACGGCGGCGCTGCTGCCGATGCTGTCGCTCGGCGTGCCCGGCTCCCCCACGGCGGCGGTGCTGCTCGGCGGTCTCTTGATCTGGGGCCTGCAACCGGGGCCGATGCTGTTCGTCGAGCAGAAGGAGTTCGTCTGGGGTCTGATCGCCTCGATGTATCTCGGCAACCTCGCCGGCCTGCTCGTCGTGCTGACCTGCGTCCCGGTGTTCGCGGCGATCCTGCGCATTCCCTTCAGCATCATCGCTCCGCTCATTCTGGTGCTCTGTGCCATCGGCGCCTATTCGGTGCATAGCAGCACATTCGATGTGGTGTTGATGCTCGTGTTCGGCGTGCTCGGCTATCTGTTCAAGAAATGCGGCTATCCACTCGCGCCGCTGGTGCTCGCCATCGTCCTCGGCGACAAGGCCGAGGAGGCCTTCCGGCAGTCGCTGCTGGGATCCCAGGGATCGCTCGCGATCTTCTTCTCCAACGGGCTGGTCGGCACCATCATGGCGCTCGGGTTGATCGCGCTGTTCTGGTCGGCGATCCAGCAGGGCTACAACCGGTTGCGGGCGTTCGCCGCATAAACCCGCCCTTACTTCGATAGTTGAGCTACAAAGATCCTCTGCTGCGTCGTATTGTCGCTGCAGCGATTTGCCTTGCTTCTGCAGGCTTTTTTGTCGATCGCTGGTCTACCAGCGCCAACCGGCTCGATGAATCCGCTTGTCTATTGGCATATCATATACCAAACTCCGCATAGCTGTTAGGACAAAAATAGACAGCAAATAGACAGCCTGGAGGAAACATGACGGATTTGGCTCACGCGGGGGCGCCCGCATCTGCAAGAGTAAGCGACGCCTATCGCTGGACGCAGCTCGCGGTTGGCGTCCTGGCGATGGTGATGATCGCCAACTATCAATATGGCTGGACCTTCTTCGTCCCGGATATCGCCAAGACCTTCGGCTGGGATCGCGCCTCGATCCAGTGGGCCTTCACGCTGTTCGTGCTGTTCGAGACCTGGCTGGTGCCGGTCGAAGGCTGGTTCGTCGACAAATACGGTCCGCGCATCGTCGTGCTCGTCGGCGGCGTGCTCTGTGCGATCGGCTGGATGATCAACGCCTACGCCACCTCGCTCAACGGCTACTATCTCGGCATGATCATCGCGGGCATCGGCGCCGGCGGCGTCTATGGCACCTGCGTCGGCAACGCGCTGAAGTGGTTTCCCGACAAGCGCGGCCTCGCGGCCGGCATCACCGCGGCCGGCTTCGGCGCCGGCTCGGCGCTCACCGTCGCACCGATCCAGGCCATGATCCGCGACTCCGGCTTCCAGACCACCTTCCTGTATTTCGGTCTCGGCCAGGGCATCATCATCGTCATCCTCGCCTTCTTCCTGTTCGCGCCCAAGGAAGGCCAGGTGCCCGCGGTCACTCAGAACACCAACCTCGTCCAGAGCCGCCGCAACTACAACCCGACCGAAGTGATCCGTCAGCCGATCTTCTGGCTGATGTACTTCATGTTCGTGATCGTCGGCGCCGGCGGCCTGATGGTGACGGCCAACCTCAAGCCGATCGCCGGCGACTGGAAGGTCGACAACATTCCGGTGACGCTGATCGGCATGACCATGACGGCGGTGACGTTCGCAGCCACCATCGACCGCGTTCTGAACGGCCTGACACGTCCGTTCTTCGGCTGGATCTCTGATATGATCGGCCGCGAGAATACGATGTTCATCGCCTTCGGCATGGAAGGCATCGGCATCTGGGCGCTGTACATGCTGGGCCACGATCCGGTGTGGTTCGTGATCCTCTCGGGCTTCGTGTTCTTCGCCTGGGGTGAGATCTACTCGCTCTTCCCCTCGACCTGCACCGACACGTTCGGCACCAAGTTCGCCACCACCAATGCCGGCCTGCTGTACACCGCCAAGGGCACGGCAGCGCTGCTTGTGCCGATCGCGAACTACATGCAGCAGTCCTCCGGCAATTGGGACCGCGTCTTCATCATCGCGGCCGGCGCCAACATCCTGGCGTCGATTCTCGCGATCGCGGTGCTCAAGCCCTGGCGGCGGGTCGTGGTGCAGAAATCAACGCTCTGACGCACCCTTCGCGCTGCAGCAAAAATAAAAAAGAACGCTTCCAGATTGACGACGCTCGGCATTTTGCCGAGCGTTTTCTTTTGCTTGGCGGACGATTTCGGTTTCGTTGCAAAGCAGCATGTCGCACCCTGTGTCGCAGGCCATATTGCAGACTGGAATATGTTATACCAGAATGACTCGATGCGCAGATGAGGAGCGCGCTCGCAGCGGCATCCTCCAACAGAGCGCGCGTTTGGGAGGACACATGGTTTCCAGCACAGAGGCAACACCGCCTGTCCAGGCACAGTCCAGCGGCTTCCGCTGGCTCCAGCTCGCGATGGGCATCATCTGCATGGCGATGATCGCCAACCTGCAATATGGCTGGACACTGTTCGTCGATCCGATCGACGCGAAGTTTCACTGGGGTCGCACGGCGATCCAGCTGGCCTTCACGATCTTCGTCGTCACCGAAACCTGGCTCGTGCCGGTCGAGGCCTGGTTCGTCGACAAATACGGCCCGCGCCTCGTCATCATGTTCGGCGCCGTCATGATCTCGCTGGCATGGGTGCTGAACTCCTACGCCGACTCGCTCACCCTGCTCTACGCCGGCGCCGTCATTGGCGGCATCGGTGCCGGTGCGGTGTACGGCACCTGCGTCGGCAATGCGCTGAAATGGTTTCCCGACCGCCGCGGGCTCGCCGCTGGTGCCACCGCCGCGGGCTTCGGCGCCGGTGCGGCGCTGACCGTGGTGCCGATCGCCAGCATGATCGCCTCGAGCGGTTATCAGAGCGCCTTCTTCACCTTCGGCATCGGCCAGGGGCTGGTTGTGTTCATGCTCGCGATCTTCCTGCGGCCGCCGACGGTTGCGGTGCCGGCCCGCAAGAAGCAGCTCAACCTGCCGCAGACCAAGATCGACTACACGCCGCCGCAGGTGCTGCGCACGCCGATCTTCTGGATCATGTATCTGGTGTTCGTCATGGTGGCCTCCGGCGGCCTGATGACCGCCGCCCAGATCGCCCCGATCGCCCACGATTTCAAGATCGCCAACGAGCCGGTATCGCTCGCCGGCTTCCAGATGGCGGCGCTGACGTTCGCGATCTCGCTCGATCGCATTTTCGACGGCTTCGGCCGCCCCGTGTTCGGCTGGATCTCCGACACGATCGGTCGTGAGCACACCATGTTCATCGCCTTCGGCACGGCCGCCTTGATGCTGCTGACGCTGTCGAGCTACGGGCACAATCCGATCGTGTTCGTGCTCGCCACCGCCGTCTATTTCGGCGTCTTCGGCGAAATCTACAGCCTGTTTCCGGCGACCTCGGGCGATACGTTCGGCAGCAAATACGCCGCGACCAACAACGGCATGCTCTACACTGCGAAGGGCACCGCCTCGCTCTTGGTCCCGCTCGCCAGCATCGTCTCAGCAAAGTATGGCTGGCAGGCCGTGTTCGTGATCGGCGTCGCGCTGAACGCGACGGCCGCCTTGATGGCGCTGTTTGTGATCAAGCCGCTGCGCCGGGCCTTCATCCTCGGCAAGGAGCCGGTCACCGAGCCGGTGACGCAGGACGCCAGGATGGCGTGACGCCACGGTTTCTTCCCGCGACTTCAGGAGGCGCACCAGCGGTGCGCCTCTTTTTTTGCGCCGGGGCGGGATGCCCCGGTCATATCCGGCAGTGTCGCTGACGTGTTTTTTCGGTGGCCTCGCGCACGAAAAGCCATCAAACCCGATTGACTTCTGGCATAACGTATACCAGACTTCCTCCCGTTCACTACCAACCAAACGGGAGGGTGCCATGAAGGTCGGAGACATCCTGCGCAACAAGACGGCGCGCGTGATCACGGTGCGAATGAACGAGACCGTCGGCGTCGCGGCGCAGCTGATGCGCGCCAGCAATGTCAGCGCCCTCGTCGTCAAGGATGTCGTCCGCACCGAGGGCAACACCGCGGCCGGCATGTTCACCGAGCGCGATGTCGTGCGCGCCATCGCCGAGCATGGCGCCGCCGGCGTCAACCTGAAGGTCTCGCAATTGATCTCACCGCAGCGGCTGATCTCCTGCAGCACCGAGGATACGCTCGAACACGTGCGGCACCTGATGAACGTGCACCACATCCGCCACCTCCCGGTCATTGTCGACTTCGCGCTGGCCGGCGTCATCAGCATGCGCGACGTCTCCTCGGCCTTCGACGAAGCGGAAGCTCCAGTCGCCGCCTGACGCATCCAGCCCGGTCAGCGGAACCGGTTCAATCCTGAGAGAACCTTGTCGGAGCTGCGCGCCGCCTGTTAGGCGGTGCGCAGAGAGGAGCGGCACAGTAAGGTCGCCGTTCATGCTGACCCGACAGGATTCCTTGCGATGAAAGCCTATGTCTACGGCGCCCAGGGCGCCGCGATCACCGATATCGCCAAGCCCGCGCCGAAGGGCACGCAGGTGCTGGTGCGCGTGCGCGCCTGCGGCCTCAATCGCGCCGATCTCGGCATGACCAAGGGGCATGTGCATGGCGCCGCCGGCGGCGTCGGCACCGTCCTCGGCATGGAATGGGCCGGCGAGGTCGCCGAGCTCGGGCCCGACGCCAGGGGCGTGAAGATCGGCGACAAGGTCATGGGCTCGGGCAGCGCGGCGTTCGCCGAATACACCCTTGCCGACCATGGCCGGCTGTTCCACGCGCCGTCGAACATGAACTTCGACGAGGCCGCCACGCTGCCGATCGCGCTGACCACGATGCACAACGCCGTCGTCACCAACGGCGCTTTGCAGCCGGGCCAGCGCATGCTGGTGCAGGGTGCGAGCTCCGGCGTCGGGCTGATGGCGATGCAGATCGCCAAGCTCAAGGGCGCCCGGCTCGTGATCGGCTCCTCGACCGATGCGATGCGCCGCGGACGGCTCAAGGAGTTCGGCGCCGATCTCGCCATCGACTCCAGCGATCCTGCCTGGGTCGACCAGGTGCTGCAGGCGACCGACGGCGAGGGCGTCGATCTGATCGTCGATCAGGTGTCCGGCAAGGTTGCCAATCAGAACCTCGCCGCAACCAAGGTCCTCGGCCGCATCGTCAACGTCGGCCGGCTCGGCGGCACCCATGCCGACTTCAATTTCGACCTGCACGCGGCGCGCCGCATCACCTATGTCGGCGTCACTTTCCGAACCCGTTCGATCGAGGAGATCCGTACGATCTTCGACGAGGTGAAAAAGGACATCTGGGGGGCGGTCGAGCAGCGCACGCTGCGGCTGCCGATCGACCGCGTTTTCGCCTTCGACGACATTGGCGCGGCGTTCGCGCACATGGAGGCGAACAAGCATCTCGGCAAGATCGTGGTCACCTTGTGAACGCAACCTTCTGAGATTTAGAAGCACTCGAAACAGCGCGCGGTCCACGCCCATGGACCGCGCGATCCCGGCTTTCATGGTGCGGCCTCGGCTGCTACATCCGCCGCCATGAGAGACGCCGCCTCCCATGTCGATTCCGGGAAAACCCGTGTCGCCGCGATCTCGATCGCGGCGAGCGCCAGCATGGCCGCGGCGAAGTTCATCGTCGGCATCCTGATCGGCAGCCTCGCGCTCGTCTCCGAGGCCCTGCACAGCGCCGTCGACGTCGTCGCCACCGTCATCACGTGGATGGTGGTTCGGGTATCGGACCGGCCGGCCGACGACGAGCATCATTACGGCCACGGCAAGCTGGAGAGCCTGTCGGCGCTTGGCGTCATCGCCCTGCTCTACGTGCTGGCCGGCGGCGTGCTGGTCGAGTCCGTCAGCCGGCTGCGCGAGGCGGCGGCACCGCCGTCGCTGTCGGCGATTCCGTTCGTGGTGCTGCTGATCGACATCGCCGTCAATTTCTGGCGCGCCCGCGCGCTGCACCGGGCCGCGCACGAGACCCACAGTCAGGCGCTCGCCGCCGACGCCCTGCATTTTGCCTCCGACGTGCTCGGCTCGATCGCCGTCATCGCCGGCCTGGTCCTCACCGCGTTCGGGTTCTGGTGGGGGGATTCCGCCGCCGCGGTCGCCGTCGCCCTGATGATCTCGATGCTCGGCCTGCGGCTGGCGCGCTCCACCGTAGAAACACTGCTCGACCGCGCGCCGGAGGGCGCGGCCGAAAAGGCGCGCGCCGCGATCCGTTCGATCAATGGCGTCGTCGATGTCGAGCGGCTGCGGGTGCGGCTCGTCGGCGCGACGCATTTCGTCGACGCCACGGTGCAGGTGCCGCGCACCTACCCGATCGACCGCGTGCACGAGATCAAGCGCGATGCGCAGGCCGCGGTCGATGCCAGCCTGTCCGGCGCCGACGTCACCTTCACGACGGTACCGGTCGCGCTCAGCAATGAGAGCGTGCGTGAGCGCATCATGGTGATCGCGCGCAATTCCGGCCTCGCGATCCATCACGTCACCGTCCATGATGTCGGCGGGCGCCTGATCGTCGCGATCGACCTCGAGGTCGACGGCGACATGAGCCTGTTCGCGGCACATGCGATCGCGCACGAGCTGGAACGCTCGATCCGCGACGAATTCGGCGCCGATGTCGAGGTCGACACCCATATCGAGCCGCTCGAGCCCGAGCTGCCATTCGGCGTCGACGCGCCGGCGCAGCGGATCGCCGAGATCGCCGCGGCCCTGCAGCGCCTCGCAGCCGAGACCGACATGTACGACGTGCACAATGTCCGCGTCCGCAACACCGAGGCTGGCGAGATCGTCAACTTCCACTGCCGCGCAGCGCCGTCGATGAGCGTGCTGAAGGTGCACGACAATGTCGACCACATCGAGCGCGGAGTGCGTCGCGCCTTCCCGAGCGTCAAGCGCGTCATCAGTCACGCCGAGCCGCCGCACGGTTGAGGCCTGAACGTCACGCTGCGTTCCCGCTTCGGACTCACTCTGCCGGCTTTTCGCCATGGCAAATCCGCATTGGATAAGATTTATTAGCTTTTGCCAAATCGTTGACTCTCGACAGCCCGAGAAATCTGGATTCAAATCAACTTGATTCGGAAGCGGCTGGGGCTCTTTCGAAATTCGGGTATCCAAGAAGTTTCGGGGGTCTACAGCATGACGCGTGCGCATGCCGCGAACGCGTGCGTCCAATCTTCTGATTCCATCAAGGGGTTGGCGCAATCGATCGCGAAACCGGCCTATCAAAGGCTGCTGACTGCTGAGCCGGTATTGCGTCGTGCTGTCCCTACTTTGATCATCGCCTTTCTCGTCACCATCTGCCTCGGCGCTTTCGTCCAGGTGCTCGACCAGAGCCGTCAGAAGCGCGGCGCGACCAAGCGCGACCTGGCCGCGATCTCCGACCTGCTCGCCGACCGCATCGGCAATCTGGCGATGCACCCGGACCGCATCGCCCATATCGAGCACCTGCAGAGCCTGCTGCCCGACCTGATCCCCGCCTGGGGCGCAGCGCCCGGCCGCCACGTGATCGTGACCGGCGCCGACCACCGCATTCTCGCCCGGGTTCCGGTCGACACCGGACTCGGCGAGAACGACCGTATCCTCGACCTGATCTCCACCGCGCAGCTCCTGGCGACGCCGGGCCTGCAGGGCGCGGTCACCGAGATCACGCTGCCGAACGGCCGTCCGGCCTTCGCGGTGTCGCAGTTGATCAAGGCGCTGCCTGGCCGCGTCGTGGTGATCCAGGAGAAGCTCGAGCCGATCTGGGGCTCGGACGCCGCACTCTCGGTCACGCTGTCGGCGACGACGGGCTTCGTCGTGCTGATCCTCGGCTTCGCCTTCCACTGGCAGTCGACCCGCGCCCGCGAGGGCGACCTGATCAACGACGCCGTGCGGGGCCGCATCGACACCGCGCTCAATCGCGGCCGCTGCGGGCTGTGGGACTGGGACCTGTCGCGCGGCCGCATCTTCTGGTCGAACTCGATGTTCGCGATGCTCGGCCTGGAAAACCGCACCGACCTCCTCACCTTCGGCGAGGTCAACGCGCTGGTGAACTCGGACGACATCGACCTGTTCGAGATCGCTGACCAGCTCGTCGCCGGCGACATCCACCAGATCGATCAGAGCTTCCGGATGCGCCACACCGAGGGTCACTGGATCTGGCTCCGGGTGCGTTGCGAGCTCAGCCAGGGCACCTCCGATTCCGGCCTGCACCTGATCGGCATCGCCGTCGACGTCACCGAGCAGAGGAGCCTGGTCGAGAAGACCGTCGAGGCCGACCTCCGCCTGCGCGACGCGATCGAGACGATCTCGGAAGCCTTCGTGCTGTGGGACGCCAACAACCGGCTGGTGCTGTGCAACTCGCATTTCCAGAAGCTGCACAAGCTGCCGGACTCCGCCGTGATCCCCGGCACCTCCTATGAGACCGTCATCGAGGTCGGCAAGATGCCGGAGATCCGCACGCGGCTGCACGATCACAGCCAGCAGGCGCCGGGCGGCCGCACCTTCGAGGCGCAGCTCGACGACGGCAGCTGGCTGCACATCAGCGAGCGCCGCACCAAGGACGGCGGCTACGTCTCGGTCGGCACCGACATCACCCGCATCAAGGAGCACGAGCAGAAGCTCGTCGACAACGACCTGCGCCTGCGCGCCACCGTGATCGACCTGCAGCGCTCGCAGAGCGCGCTCGAGCGCCAGGCGATCGAGCTTGCCGACCTCGCGGAGAAATACTCGCAGGAGAAGACCCGCGCCGAGGAAGCCAACCAGACCAAGTCGAAATTCCTCGCCAATATGAGCCACGAGCTGCGCACGCCGCTCAACGCCATCATCGGCTTCTCCGAGATCATGGGCAGCGGCATGTTCGGCTCGCTCGGCTCCGAGAAGTACCAGGAATACTGCCACGACATCCTGACCTCCGGTCAGTATCTGCTCGAGGTGATCAACGACATCCTCGACATGTCGAAGATCGAGGCCGGCCGCATGAAGCTCGACATGGAGCCGCTCGACCTCGCCAAGACGCTGGCGGAATCGCTGCGCGTCGTCTCCGGTCGCGCCCTGGACAAGAGCCTCGTCCTCGACGCCGACATCGGAGGCAGCATCCCGGTCGTCGCCGACCGTCGCGCCACCAAGCAGATCATGGTCAACCTGCTGTCGAACGCGGTGAAGTTCACTCCGGAAGGCGGCAAGGTGACGATGCGCAGCCGCGTGTTCGAGGACAAGGTCGTGCTGATCATCGCCGACACCGGCATCGGCATCCCCGCGCAGTCGCTGGCGCGGCTCGGCCGCCCGTTCGAGCAGGTCGAGAGCCAAATGACCAAGACCTATCACGGCTCCGGCCTCGGCCTCGCCATCGCCCGCTCGCTGGCCCAGTTGCACGGCGGCTCGATGCGGCTGCGCTCGCGGCTGGAGTGCGGCACCGTCGTCCGCGTCACCCTGCCCCGCGACGCGTACAAGGCGACGGCGAGCATCTCGGTCGCGGCCTGAGGGGCATGCGCGATGCCGTAGGGTGGGCAAAGGCGCGCCCGTGAAGCTGCGTGTCGAGCAGCGCTCCATCGCGCGCCGTGCCCACCGATGTTCACGACGCAGACGGTGGGCACGCGCCGCCTGACGGCGCCGCTTTGCCCACCCTACGGCAGCGCGCCCAACTACGAACTCTGGTCGTACCCTGTCTGCATCGACAACCACCGCCGTCGTCCCGGCCTTGAGCCGGGACCCATAACCCCAGGCAGCCGTTTGAGGCACGCTCGTCAACCATCTCGCATCTCACACCCGCCGCGGAGTATTCGTCCCGGGTCGGCGCCGCAACGTGCTCTCGCGCGACGCGGCTTGCCCGGGACGACACGCGAAAGATCGGATTTACGTCTCATACGAACACCGTGGACGCTTCGAACATGACACCGCGGTCTCGCGGCACACGATGCCCGAGTGATGCGATCAGTCATGCCCTTCGAATTGCAAAGGGCGCAGGGAAGGCCAGGCGTCGGCTGACGCCTGCGGCCCGCCTGCGAGAAAAAATGCAGGCGGCAGGTACCACAGGTGCAGCCGGACAAACCCGGCCTTCCCTGCGCGATGGTCTTCACGCTTATACGCAGTCGCCCTGGTGCGCCGGCTTGTTGGCCACCATTCCCGCGCGAAGCCAAGCCTCGCTCCGAGTTGGACACCAGCTTCGGGGTGTCAGGCCGCTGCGACTTCACGTCCGCAAGACATCCGTTCGTCCGCGCCATCCTGAGACGACGCTGCGAACGCCCGCGGCCACCGCATCCCCGCCTCGCGTGTCGTGACGATCGCGCGCAACGCCCCTTTGCTTGAGGCGGGATGGACATAGGAAGACACAGGATTTTAATTCTGAAAAGCAGAATATTTTTCACTGGCAATCTTGACAGAGCGTCGCACGTTGATTTCGCTTGCGAATTCTATATCTCGGCGCAGGCCCGCGGGGATACGCGAGACCTGTTCGCAAGGCATCTCGAGGCCTCGTCTCGCTCGACGGGCGACTCACCCCGCGCTCGCGACCGCGTTACGCAATGAGATCCCGCGAACATGACAAGGCGGTGCTACGCCGATGGACTTGATCATCAAGCCCTTAACTCTTTGCCTGCAGATTGGAGGTCTGCAACCGGGAGGCTGGGTCTTCCCATGGCCTGTCGCCAAAGCATGGTGCACCAATGCTTCGCCGCCTTCTTCTGCTTCTGCTCGACGTGGTCCTCTCGGCTGGCATCGTATTCCTCGTATCACTTGCCGAAGCAGTTCTGTTTGCGTCACTCCCGAACAGCCTCGTCTTCGTGGCGATGTTTGCATCGCCGCTTCTTTTGATTCCCCTAGGTCTGGCCTGCGCTCCCTTTTTGGCGATTCCGCTCTATGGGCTCGTAAAGGGCCGCTACGGCTTTCTGTTGGGTCCCATCGTCCTTGCCGGCGCCATTTATCTCCACTCCTCGTGGCGAGTGCAGCAAGATGAAGCTGCACTGGTCGAGATGGCTGTGCCGCGGCAGCAGCCCGACAAGCAGAACCACGCCCTTCTCGCGATCGAAAGCTCGAAGTCCTATGAGGACGCCAGCATTCGCGTGCTCGCCACGTCAGCTCACGAGGTGGCGTTGAAGTCCACCGGCTATGGCCGGATCGATTGGACGCTGTATCGGCCGGCGGATGGCACGGCGTGTCTCGCACCGGAGAATGCCGTCCGCGCGCTCGACTTTCTCCGTCTCGGTTATCCAGGAAAGTGCGCCACGAAAAGTTCGGTCGTCGATTTCGATGATGGCCTCTTCCTTTCGGAGAGAAACCATGACGGCAGATATTGGCTGGCGGCGGACGACCTGCCGATCCGCTTCCACGGCTATGTCTACGAACTTCTGGAACGAAACTCCGGACATAGCCGCGTCCTGGCCCGACGGATCAAGGGGACCATGGACATGAAGTGGGTTCTTCCACTGGCCCTGTTCGAGAAGCGACCAACCCCTGTGGAGGCTGGTCCGCCGGTCGATGGCGAGGTGCTTCTGGCCGAGTCGATCGGTGTCAGTCGCGATGCCCTCCGACACCCGGTCGATCCGTTTCCCTACGACGAGGTCCTGATCGGGATTGAACAGTATTTCGGTCGACAGCAGTTGGTCGGCTCTGGCGCGAGTACGCTCGAAGCCATGGCCGTCGATCGCTGGAGGAATATCGCGCTTCTGGAATACACGCAATTTCCCGACCGCATCAAGGGGCGCATGCTCGGCCTGTTCGCGAGTCGCGATCCTCTCCGGGTCGCACTGGGTCTCAGCCTGTATCGCGCCGTAACGCCGCTTTCCGCTCCAGGCTGGGCTGGAGCCGACGAGCTGCTGTTCGACCTCATCGGTGTGCCGGTTTCGGGACACGCAGAGGCCGTGCTGCAAGGTCTCCTGGAGCGACAGTTCGCTCCGGAACGCAAAGACATTTCACCTGAGTTGAGGGCCAGCGCCAGGATGCGTTCCAACGACCCTGGCCTCAAATCTTGGCAGCGCGAGTTGTTGGCGAGGATCGGCGGCGCCTGATCCGCACGTGGCAGTCGTCGACGGCGATCAGCAATTATTGCCAAGTTTGGCGGACCTCACTGCGCGAGAGTCGAGATCGCACTGTCGAGGGACAATCTGATGCTAAAGCGTATCTGGTGCGGCTGGAGCACTCCCGCAAATGCCGATGCCTATGAGGACCTGCTGCGCGCGGCGATCTTTCCAGGGATCGAGGCCCGGAACATCGCGGGGTTTTTGAGCATCGAGCTGCTGCGCAGGCCGATCGACGGCGGCGAGTTCGCGACGATCATGACGTTCGCCGATCAGGCGGCGGTGGTGTGCTTCGCCGGTCCGATGCATGAGACAGCCGTGGTGCCACCGGCAGCGCAACGGCTGCTCAGCCGCTATGACGGCCAAGCCGCGCATTATGAGCTAAGGATCACGGGCCAGGCGCAAGCTCAGCATTCGGGGAGCGCATGAGCCCTCGCCGGCCGATGGCACTAGCGAGGCCTACCTGCAGCGCCGACCATCCCTGCGGCGGCAGCCTGGATTGCTTCGCTGCTGTTTAGCCCGGAGACATAGCTTACACCTGTTCGGGGACATGGTTGACACTTTTGGGGTC
>NZ_JBNPUE010000023.1:0-111587 GCF_051168015.1 Bradyrhizobium sp. HKCCYLRH3061 | reverse complement strand
TGCTCACGGGGCCACCCCAACTTGCCAAAAACCCACAACAGTTGAGCCTCGCAATATGCGGAAGCTGAACCGGACAGTCGTGGGACAAGCCCGGCCATGACGTGCAAGACGTGAGGTCTGTCGCCTCACCGGCCTCCGGCTGCTCATTCACCAGAGCGCGAGCTACCCCTTGATGAACGCCAGCAGGTCCGCATTGATCACGTCGGCATGCGTCGTCGCCATGCCGTGCGGGAAACCGGGATAGGTCTTCAAGGTCCCATGCTTCAGCAGCTTGATGCCGATGCGCGCGGAGTCGTCGATCGGGACGATCTGGTCGTCCTCGCCATGCATCAGCAGCACCGGCACGTCGATCGCCTTGAGATCCTCGGTGAAGTCGGTTTCCGAGAACGCCTTGATGCAATCATAGTGTGCCTTGGTGCCGCCCATCATGCCCTGGCGCCACCAGTTGCGGATGACGCCTTCGGAGATCTTGGCGCCGTCGCGGTTGAAGCCGTAGAACGGGCCGGTCGGAATATCGAGGAAGAATTGCGCGCGATTGGCGGCGAGCGCCGTGCGGAAGCCGTCGAACACCTCGATCGGCAGCCCGCCGGGGTTCTTGTCGGACTTGACCATGACCGGCGGCACCGCGCCGAGCAGGGCGGCCTTGGCGACGCGACCTTTGCCGTGCTTCGCCACGTAGCGCGCGACCTCGCCGCCGCCGGTGGAGTGGCCGACATGGATGGCGTCCCTGAGGTCGAGCTTGGCGGCGAGCGCCGCAACGTCGGCCGCGTAGGTGTCCATCTCGTTGCCGGTCTCGGTCTGGCTCGAGCGGCCGTGGCCGCGGCGGTCATGCGCGATGACGCGAAAGCCCTTGTCGAGGAAGAACAGCATCTGCGCGTCCCAATCGTCGGACGACAATGGCCAGCCATGATGAAAGACGATGGGCCGGCCCGAGCCCCAATCCTTGTAGAAGATCTGCGTGCCGTCCGATGTCGTCACGAATCCTGAGCTCATGGGATGTCTGCCTTTCTCACTGGATGGAATCTGCCGCGTTCAAGGCGCGGCGTGATGGCGCTCCTCGTCGCGTCGATACGCAACCAAGGATGTCCGCTGCTACCTTAGCGACGGAGGGTGACGATCTCAGCAACACAGACTCGTGTGCGACATCGTTGCATCTCAACGGGACGCGCGATGGCTGCCCAATCCTGAGCGTAGCGGCATGCGTCGGCGGCGCATGACCTGCATGATTTGCGGGCTGCTTTGCGGTTCCGCGGCCGGACACCCGGTTTTTCCTCCTGGAACCGGGCAGGGCCGTCATTGCGCCCCGGCGCGTCATCGCATAAAGCGTGTTCCCAAATCGTTCAATTCAGCTCAAGCTCCTGGGCTAACCCACTGAAAGCTCAACGCTAATGGGAAAATCACTGATTCCGCCGGAGCCGGCGGAGATTCACGAGGTCGCGCTGCGCGAGGCGCTGGAGGAGCGCTATCTCGCCTACGCGCTCTCGACCATCATGCACCGGGCGCTGCCCGACGCGCGCGACGGCCTCAAGCCGGTGCACCGGCGCATCCTTTACGGCATGCGGCTGCTGCGGCTCGATCCCGGCACCGCGTTCAAGAAGTCCGCCAAGATCGTCGGCGACGTGATGGGCTCGTTCCATCCGCATGGCGACCAGGCGATCTACGACGCGATGGTCCGCCTCGCGCAGGACTTTTCCTCGCGCTATCCGCTGGTCGACGGCCAGGGCAATTTCGGCAACATCGACGGCGATAATCCGGCGGCCTATCGCTACACCGAAGCGCGCATGACCGACGTCGCGCGGCTGCTGCTCGAAGGCATCGACGAGGACGGCGTCGAGTTCCGGCCGAACTATGACGGCCAGTCCAAGGAGCCGGTGGTGCTGCCCGGCGGCTTCCCGAACCTGCTCGCCAACGGCGCGCAGGGCATCGCGGTGGGCATGGCGACCTCGATCCCGCCGCACAACGCCGCCGAGCTGTGTGACGCCGCCCTGCATCTGATCGAGAAGCCCGACGCCAAGTCGCGCGCGCTGCTGCGCTGGGTGAAGGGCCCGGACTTCCCGACCGGCGGCACCGTGATCGATTCAAAGGAATCGATCATCGAGGCCTACACCACCGGCCGCGGCTCGTTCCGCGTCCGCGCCAAGTGGAAGCAGGAGGAGGGCAACCGCGGCACCTGGATCGTCGTCATCACCGAGATTCCCTATCTCGTGCAGAAGTCGCGCCTGGTCGAGAAGATCGCCGAGCTGCTCAACGAGAAGAAGCTGCCGCTGGTCGGCGACGTCCGCGACGAATCCGCCGAGGACGTGCGGCTCGTGATCGAGCCGAAGTCGAAGAACGTCGATCCGGCGCTGATGATGGAATCGCTGTTCCGGCTCACCGATCTCGAGAGCAAGATTCCGCTGAACCTCAACGTGCTGATCAAGGGCAAGATCCCGAAGGTGGTGGGTCTCGCCGAGTGCCTGCGCGAATGGCTCGATCATCTGCGCGACGTGCTGCTGCGCCGCTCGAACTACCGCAAGAAGCAGATAGAGAACCGGCTGGAGATCCTCGGCGGCTATCTGATCGCCTATCTCAACATCGACGAGGTGATCCGGATCATCCGCACCGAGGACGAGCCGAGGCCGGTCCTGATGAAGACCTTCAAGCTCACCGAGGTGCAGGCCGAGGCCATCCTCAACATGCGCCTGCGTAGCTTGCGCAAGCTCGAGGAAATGGAGATCCGCACCGAGGACAAGAACCTGCGCGGCGAGCTCAAGGGCATCAATGCGCTGCTCGGTTCTGAGCAACTGCAATGGGCCAAGGTCGGCGAGCAGGTCAAGACGGTCCGCGACCTGTTCGGGCCGAAGACGCCGCTCGGCAAGCGCCGCACCAATTTTGCCGACGCGCCGGAGCATGACCTCGCCGCGATCGAGGAGGCCTTCATCGAGCGCGAGCCGGTCACGGTCGTCGTCTCCGACAAGGGCTGGGTGCGCACGCTGAAGGGCCACGTCGCCGATCTGTCGAACCTGCAGTTCAAGACCGACGACCAGCTCGGCCAGGCGTTCTTTGCCGAGAATACGTCCAAGGTGCTGCTGTTTGCGAGCAACGGCAAGTTCTACTCGCTCGACGTCGGCAAGCTGCCCGGCGGCCGCGGCCATGGCGAGCCGATCCGCATGTTCATCGATCTCGACCAGGATGCCTCGATCGTGTCGATGTTCGTCACCAAGGGCGAGCGCAGGTTCCTGGTGGCGGCGTCCGACGGCCAGGGCTTCATCGTCAAGGAAGAGGATTGCGTCAGCAACACCCGCAAGGGCAAGCAGGTGCTGAACGTGACCGCACCGGCGGAAGCGCGCGCGATCACCACCGTCCAGGGCGATCAGGTCGCGGTCATCGGCACCAACCACAAGATGGTGGTGTTCGGGCTCGACCAGGTGCCGGAGATGGCGCGTGGCCGCGGCGTCCGGCTGCAGAAATACACCAGCGCGCAGCTGTCCGACGTCACGACGTTCGAGCAGAAGCAGGGGCTCGCCTGGAAGGATTCCGCCGGCCGCGACCAGGGCCTGAGCTGGAAGGAATTGGCCGACTACCGTGGCAACCGCGCCGATGCCGGCCGCATCGCGCAGGGCCTGCCGAAGTCGAACAAGTTCAACCGGCCGATCGAGTAGCGACGTAATAGTATCCGTCCGGCGGCCGTCTATATCAGACAGCGGGCGATCGCGAGGTGCGCGATCGCCCGGAGACATGTTGGATGGCGCACTCGCATTCTCATCATCCCGACCATGATCATTCCCATGATCATGGCTCCCCGCACGCCCATGGCCACGCCGGCCACAGCCACGCGCCCGCCAGCTTCGGCACGGCGTTCGCGATCGGCGTGTCGCTCAACACGGCCTTCGTCATCGCCGAGCTCATCTTCGGCTATGCCGCGCATTCGCTGGCGCTGATCTCGGACGCCGTCCACAATCTCTCCGACGTGATGTCGCTGCTCCTGGCCTGGGGCGCGCTGTGGCTGTCGGGCCGGCGGCCGACCGACCGCCACACCTATGGCTATCGCCGCGCCTCGATCCTGGCCGCGCTGATCAATGCCGGCCTGCTGCTGCTCGTGGTCGGCGGCATCGCCGTTGAGGCCTTCGACCGCCTGCGCAATCCGGACGAGGTCGCCGGCACGACCGTGCTGTGGGTGGCTGCGCTCGGCATCGTCATCAACGGCGCCACCGCGATGCTGTTCATGCGTGGCCGCGACACCGACCTCAATATTCGCGGCGCCTACCTGCACATGGCCGCCGACGCCGCCGTGTCGTTCGGCGTGGTCATCGCGGCGCTGGTGACGATCTGGACCGGATGGCTGTGGGTCGACCCGGTGGTCAGCCTGATCATCGCGCTCGTGGTGCTCCTGAGCGGCTGGGATCTCGCCCGCGACAGCGTCAATCTGGCGCTCGACGCCGTGCCGCGCGACATCGCCCTGCCGGCGGTACGCGATTATCTCGCCTCCCTCGACGGCGTCAGCGAGGTGCACGACCTCCACGTCTGGGCGATGAGCACCAACGAGACCGCGTTGACGGCGCATCTGGTAAGGGCAGGCGGAACGGATGATGCCTTCCTGCATCGCGTCTGCGCTGAGCTGTCCCATCGCTTCAATATCCAGCATCCCACCCTGCAGATCGAGGCCGATGGCTGCGCCTGCAAGCTCGCTCCCGCCGACGTGGTGTGAGCAGTACGCGAATGTGCCCTCGGCACGCAACGACTGGACAGCCCATGCCCGTGACGATCTTCCACAATCCCGCCTGCGGCACGTCGCGCAACACGCTCGCAATGATCCGCGCCTCGGGTGAGGAGCCCGAGGTGATCGAATATCTGAAGACGCCGCCGAGCCGCGAGCAGCTGATCGCGCTGATCAACGCGATGGGCGTCAAGGTGCGCGACGTGCTGCGCGAAAAGGGAACGCCCTATGCCGAGCTTGGGCTGGGCGATCCCAAATGGACCGACGACCAGCTGATCGAGGCGATGCTCGCGCACCCCGTCCTGATCAACCGGCCGATCGTGGTGACCAGCAAGGGCGCGCGGCTCTGCCGCCCGTCCGAACTCGTGCTCGACCTGCTCGATCATCCCGTCTCCTCCTTCACCAAGGAGGACGGCGAGGTGGTGAGCCGGCCTGGCTGAAGCTTTCCGGATCGTGACGCGTTGGTGAGTTGAAACCATGGATACGGCGACCCGTCTCGAAGTGGCGAACTGGCTCGTGGCTCAGAGCCTGACCGGCATGCCGGAAAACGAGATCCTGCGCGGCTTCTGCGAGCGCTGCCGCGCGGCCGGACTCGAATTGTCACGCAGCCTCGCGATCATCGACACGCTGCATCCGATCTTCGAGGGGCGTGGCTTCCGCTGGAACGATTTCGACACGAACGAGGCCGACAGCTTCGAATATGGCTCCAGCAATGAGGGAGAGGCGGCACAGAACTGGCGGCGCTCGGTCTTCCACCACATGCTGGAGAACGGCCATGACGAGTTCAGCATCGACTTCCTGAATTGTGCGCATCTCGATTTTCCGATCATCGAGGAGCTTACCGCACAGGGGCATCGGCACTATCTCGCCTTCGTGCACCGGTTCGGCGAAGCCGGCACGCTCGGCCAGATGGACTGCTTCTATTCGAACTGGCTGACGCGGCGTGACGGCGGCTTCACCGACACGCAGGTCGGCGCGTTGCGCGACCTTGTCCCGCTGCTCGCGCTGACGATCAAATCCGCGCAGCAGGTCGACATCGTGCGAACCCTTGGCCGCGTCTATCTCGGCCGCGATGCGTCGGAGCAGGTGCTGCGCGGCCGCATCTCCCGCGGTGTCACCGAGCGCATCAATGCCGTGCTGTGGTTCTCCGACCTGCGCAGTTCGACCGCGATCAGCGAGAGCATCTCGCCGGACGAGATCATCCCGCTGCTCAACGACTATGCGGAGGCGTCGATCGACGCGATCTACGAGTCCGGTGGCGACGTGCTGAAGCTGATCGGCGATGGCGTGCTGGCGATCTTCACCGGCGGCGACATGGCCTCGGCCCGTCACGCCGCGCTGCGCGCCGAGCATCGCTTTCGGCTGAACATCCTGAAGCTGAACGCACGGCGCGCCGGCGAGGGACGGCCTGTCACCTCGGCCTATGTCGGCCTGCATGTCGGTGAGGTGTTCTACGGCAATATCGGCAGCGAGGACCGGCTCGACTTCACCGTCGTGGGACCGGCCGTCAACGAGGTCAGCCGCATCGCCTCGATGTGCCGCTCGGTCGATCGCGAACTGTTGGCATCCTCCGAATTTTGCGAGGGGCTCGACGGCGAAGGTCGGCGCTATCTGGTGTCGACCGGGCGCTACGCGCTGCGCGGCATCGGCCGCGCGCAGGATCTGTTCACGCTGGATCCGGACATTGCCGGCAGCGCCTCGGCCACGCGGGCCTACGAGAACTACCTGGCGGACGAGATGTCGCACCCTTGACCCACGTCAATGCCCAGCAGAAGCGAGTCTGCCCAGCATTCTCCGCCGGGAGATGAAAGCTCATGTACAAACATATTCTGCTGCCGACCGATGGCTCCGATCTGTCCAAGGCCGCGATCAAGCACGGCATCGCGCTCGCCAAGGCGACCGGCGCCAAGGTCACGGCGCTGGTGGTGTCGACGCCGCTGCATTCGCTGGTCGTCGATCCCCACGCTGCGACCAAGGCGCTCGCGCAATACAAGTCGTTGGTGGCCGATCAGACCGCGAAATATCTCGATCATGTGAAGGACGATGCCGAGCAGGCCGGCGTGGCCTGCGCCACGCTGTGCGTCGAGCACGACAAGCCCTATGAGGCGATCGTCGAGACCGCGCGCAAGCAGCATTGCGATCTGGTGCTGATGGCCTCGCACGGGCTGCGCGGCGTGTCGGCGATCCTGGGCAGCGAGACCTTGAAGGTGCTGACGCATTCGACCGTGCCAATCCTGGTCTATCGCTAGGCGGGCTGCGGCTCCGGCTGGCGCGCGATCGCGACGACCGGCGAGGCGAGGATGACGAGCGCCTGCAGGCCGAAGATGGCGGCGACGAGGTAGAGACAGATGTCGGCGCCGTAGCGGCCGCCGACGACCGCGCCGAGCAGCGAGCCCAGTGGACGGGCGCCGTAGCTCAGGATGTTGATGGCCGAGACGCGCCCGAGCAGGCCGGCCGGCGTCACCGACTGCCGCAGCGTGGTTGTCGAGATCACCCAGAGGATCGGTCCGGCGCCGAGCAGGAAGAAGCTGAGCGCGGCCAGGAGAGGCGAGGGGATGACCGTGGTGAGCGCCATCACCAGCGCCGCGGTGAAGCCGGTGACGGGGCCGAGCCCGATGACGGTGCCGAACGGCAGAAGCCGCATGATGCGCGTCGCCAGCAGCGCGCCGCACACCATGCCGACGCCGAACATCGACAGCACCGTGCCGACGCCTCCCGCCGACAGGCCAAGCCGGTGGACTGCATAGGGCACGAACACCGCGAGCAGCAGGAAATGCGCCGTGTTGAAGATGAACTGGGTCACGAACACCGGCCGCAGCAGCGGATGTTGCAGCACGAAGGCGGCGCCCTCCCGGATGTCGGCGAGCGGATGGCGGCGCGGCACGGGCGCGCGGGCGGGCTCGGCGATGCCGGCCAGGCAGGTGGCTGCGACCAGCGAGAGCGCCGCGGCGCAGCCGAAGGCGGGCGCGCCGCCGATCCAGCCGACCAGCACGCCGCCGAGCGCAGGCCCCGCCGCAAAGGCGATGGTGCGGGCAAGCTCGATGCGCGCATTGGCAGGCGCCAACTGGGCCGGGGCGACGAGGCTCGGCACCACGGCCGGCGCGGCGACGCTGAACACGACCGTGCCGCACACCGCTGCGAATCCGAGCGCCGCCAGCAGCGGCAGCGTGAGCACGCCGGCCGCCAAGGCGATGAGGATCGCGAGCAGCGCCAGCGCGCGAAGCGTCTCGGCCATGGCCATCAGCAGCCGTCTCGGCATCCGGTCGGCGAGCAGCCCCGCAGGGATCGCGAACAGCACGAAGGGCGCGGTCAGCGCCGTCTGCAGCAACCCGGTCTCGCCCTCGCCGACACCGAGCGCGAGCACCGCGACGATCGGTGCTGCGGCGAGCGCGATCTGCTCGGCCGATTGCGCGGTGAGGTTGGACCAGGCGAGGCGGTGGAAGGCGGCGGGCAGGGCGGAGGGAGACATGAACAGGAACCTGTTGTGATGATGCGGCCATCATCACTGCGCCGCCTCCTTGCGCCCACCCGCTTCCTGATCTCCTGCATCGCCCCTCGCGCGGCGGACGGCCTATGCCGCGGTCGGTGCCTCGGCCAATCCCCATTCCGGAGGCAGCGTGCGGAACGCCAGATGCGTGCCCGCATTCAGCGGCGCCGTCTTGAAGCCGAACCGGTGCCAGGCCAGCGCCAGCGCATGCTGGGTGTAGATCGAGATGTGGCCGTTGCGCGGCGCGACGTACCACCAGGACATGCCCTGGCTGTCGAAATCGTCCGGCTGGGTCAATGTGGAGTAGAACACCGCGCCGGGCTCGGCCACGCAGGCCGCCATGGCTCCGATCGTCGCCAGCGGATCGGGAACGTGCTCGAGGGTCTCGAAGCAGGTCACGAGATCGAACTTGCGATCGGGGCGGGTCGCGTGCTCGGCCACCATCGGATCATAGGTGACCGCTTCGGCAAAGCCTTGAGCGCGCAGGCCGGTGCAGAACAGGTCGTTGCCGCCGCCGAAGTCGAGCACCCGCATCCCGGCCTTGTGCGGCGCCCAGAAGCGGGCCACGGCCGCCGCATTGTCGGTTGGCCGCTTGATCCGATAGTCTGGATCCACGGCTTCGTAGCCGTCGTTGTAAATGTGGGTCTTGAACTGCTCGATGCCCCAGTCGTCGAAGGCGTCCGTAAACAGGAAGCCGCAATCCGAGCAGCGCCGGTAGTAGATCGGCACGCCGGCCAGCGGCGGGCGATGTGCATGGGCCGTCTGGCAGGGGCGGTTCATGTCGACCACGCCGTAGAGAGAGGCAGGACCGTCACAGATCTTGCAGGGCACGGGCGCGTTCGTGACCGGTCGGAGACCGAGTTGGGGGGAGAGCATGTTGGATCCCGTCAGTGGGGCAGTGGCACCCGTCGCCGGCGGCACGCCGCGAGGGCCGCGCGCGAATCGGCAGCAACAGGCTCTCGCGATGATGAAGCGGTATCGGAGGATTTCCAGCCTCTCTGCGAGGCGCAGCCATAGGCGGGAGACGCACTTGCAAATAAGTTGCATTAAAGCTCGGTTTCGTCCAGGATGATGTCATGGACGCAAAATCGTCAGACCTTTCGCAACTGCACGCCATGGTTCCGCCGAGCGACCGCCTGATGAACGCAGGCTGGCGCGGCGAGCGCGGCGATCCGTCGCTCGGCGACATGTTCGCGACGGTACGAACCGCAACAAAAGGGTCGCTCTGGCGGAAGCTGCTGGCCTTTCTCGGACCCGGTTACCTTGTCGCCGTCGGCTATATGGACCCCGGCAATTGGGCGACGTCGCTCGCTGGCGGTTCCAAATTCGGCTACGTCCTGCTCTCGGTCGCGCTGCTGTCCAACCTGATGGCGATCGTGCTGCAGTCGCTGTGCACGCGGCTCGGCGTCGCCACCGGCCGCGACCTCGCCCAGGCCTGTCGCGACTCCACCCCGCGCTGGGTCTCGGTGCCGCTGTGGCTGTCGGCGGAGATCGCGATCACCGCCACCGATCTCGCCGAGGTGATCGGCACAGCGATCGGTCTCAGCCTGCTGTTCGGGCTGCCGCTGTCGATCGGCGTCTGCGTCACCGCGCTCGATGTCTTCCTGATCCTGGCGCTGCAGGCGTTCGGCTTTCGCTGGATCGAGGCCTTCGTGGTCGCGCTGCTCGGCATCATCGCGCTGTGCTTCGCGATCCAGATCGCGATGGCCGAGCCCGACTGGGCCGAGGTGGTGAAGGGCTTCGTGCCCAGCGGTCAGCTGATCGCCAATCCGGAGATGCTCTATCTGGCGCTCGGCATTCTCGGCGCGACCGTGATGCCGCACAATTTGTATCTCCATTCGGGCCTGGTCCAGACGCGCGGCTACGGCGACAGCCCGGAGGACAAGCGCGAGGCGATCACGCTTTCCACGATCGATTCCACCATCGCGCTGTGCCTGGCGCTGACCATCAACGCCTCGATCCTGATCCTGGCGGCGGCAACGTTCCACCGTACCGGACAGCGCGACGTGGCCGAGCTCGACCAGGCGCATTCCTTCCTGGCGCCGCTCCTGGGATCGACGCTGGCACCGACGCTGTTTGCAATCGCGCTGTTGTGTTGCGGCCTGAACTCGACGATCACCGCGACCCTGTCCGGCCAGATCGTGATGGAAGGCTTCCTCCACTGGCGGATCGCGCCCTGGCTGCGCCGGCTGATCACGCGCATGATCGCGATCGTGCCGGCGGTGGTGGTGACGATCTGGGCCGGCGAGAAGGCGACCGGGCAGCTCCTGATCCTCAGTCAGGTCGTGCTCAGCCTGCAACTGCCGTTCGCCATCGTGCCGCTGGTGCTGCTCACCGCGAGCCGCGCCAAGATGGGGCAGTTCGTGGCGCCGCGCTGGCTGACGGCGATTGCGAGCCTGATCGCGGTGGTGATCATCGCGCTCAATGCCAAGCTGGTGTGGGATCTGGCGATAGGTTGATGGAGGCGAGTAGCGAATAGGGAGTAGCGAATAGCGGTCGTTCAAATCCCTATTCGCTACTCCCTATTCGCCATTCGCTTCTTCATTCCTGCGGCTCCGGCGCGGTGTCGCCCTCGGCATCCACGCGGAGCCATCCGGCCGCCGCGAGCCGCTGCTGCGGCAGATAGCGGCTCTTGTAGTCCATCTTTTTCGAGCCCTCGATCCAGTAGCCGAGATAGACGTAGGGCAGGCCCTGGCGCCGCGCCCGGGCGATGTGGTCGAGGATCATGAAGGTGCCGAGCGAGCGCGTGGTCTCCGACGGGTCGAAGAACGAGTACACCATCGACAGGCCGTCGCTGAGCACGTCCGTCAGCGCCACCGCGACCAGCTCGCCACCGCGGGCGTTCGGACCGTTGCTCAGATTGCGGCGGCGGTACTCGATGATTCGCGTCTCGACATGGCTGTCCTCGACCATCATTGCGTAATCGAGCACCGTCATGTCGGCCATGCCGCCATGGCGATGGCGCTGATCGAGATAGCCGCGGAAGATCGAATATTGCTCCGACGTCGGCACCGCGCTGCGCTGCTCGCCGACCAGATCGGAATTGCGCGCGAGCACCTTGCGGAAGTTGCGCGAGGGGCGGAATTCGTTGGCGATCACGCGGACGGACACGCAGGCGCGGCACTGGTCGCAGGCCGGCCGGTAGGCGATCGACTGGCTGCGGCGGAAGCCGCCATGGGTCAGGAGGTCGTTGAGATCGGTCGCCTTGTCGCCGACCAGATGCGTGAACACCTTGCGCTCCTGCCGGCCCGGCAGATACGGGCAGGGCGATGGCGCGGTCAGGTAGAATTGCGGGGTGTCACGCGAATGCTGGGTCAAGGAACGTCGTGAGCCTCCGAGGCGATCATCAACAGAATTGCGCTCCGGAGGCGGCCGGTCAATCGCTTTTGCTGCGCCACCTGACGTCTCATCACGTGCGAGCCGGTTCAACCAGCTGCGAGCGCACCGACGTGTTGATCACGACGGTGCCGAGCACGAAGTCGTGCAGCAGCCGGCGGCGGCCGTTGAACAGTCCGATCAGCAGCACGAGCGGCGACAACACCGAGACGGAGATCCAGAAGCAGACCGCATGCACGGCACCGAGCACAAAGTAGCCCGGCGCGCCGTACCAGGTCCGGAGCTCCAGATCCATCACCCGCATGCCGATCGTCGCCGAGCTCGGGCCGCCGATCGTGGCGCCGTAGTAGACGATCGCCCAGATCACCGAGGCCGGCGACACCAGCCAGAACAACGCCCAGCCGAGGCCCAGCGTGACCAGGCCGAACACGGCGATGAAGATCACCGCCAGGATCACCGGGACGGAGAGCACCAAGAGATCGATCAGGAATGCAATCATCCGCCGCGTCAGCACACCGCGAAACAATTCCGGCTGCTGATAGGGGTCGTAGGCGTGCGGCCGGGTACCGGCACCGCCATTGCTATCGCCTGAACCCATATACGCCATGAATCTGCCCTCCGGATTGGCTCAGAGGACATGGGAACCCCACTTCCGCTTGCAAGAGCCGTTCGTGCATGGGGCGCGGCAAATTTCCGGCGATTTCGCGATTTGCAAGCCCGCTTGTAAGCCGGCGCGCGCGCATAGCCGGCGCGCCCGGAAGACCGCCGCAGACCCAGATCCCGAGGCGCCCGCTCAGCGCTGCTGCTGCAGCCGCTCGGCAGCCTGCGGGGCGAAATAGGTGAGCACACCGTCGGCGCCGGCGCGCTTGAAGGCGAGCAGGCTCTCCATCATCGCCCGGTCGCCGTCGATCCAGCCATTGTTGGCGGCCGCCGCGATCATCGCGTATTCGCCCGACACCTGATAGGCGAAGGTCGGCATGCTGAAGGTGTCCTTCACGCGCCTGACGACGTCGAGATAGGGCATGCCCGGCTTCACCATCACCATGTCGGCGCCCTCGGCGATGTCGAGCTCGACCTCGCGCAACGCCTCGTCGGAGTTGGCGCTGTCCATCTGGTAGGTCCGCTTGTCGCCGGTGAGCGTCTTGGCCGAGCCGATCGCGTCGCGGAACGGGCCGTAGAAGGCGGAGGCATATTTGGCCGCATAGGCCATGATCTGCACGTCGAGGAAGCCGGCCTGATCCAGCGCCTGGCGGATCGCGCCGACCCGGCCGTCCATCATGTCCGACGGCGCGATGATGTCGCAACCGGCCTCGGCCTGCACGAGGGCCTGGCGCACCAGCACCGCGACCGTCTCGTCGTTGAGGATGCGGCCGTCCCGGATCAAGCCGTCATGGCCGTGGCTGGTGAACGGATCGAGCGCGACGTCGCAGAGCACGCCGATCTCCGGAAACTCCTTCTTGATCGCGCGCACCGCCTGGCAAACCAGATTGTCCGGGTTGCAGGCCTCGGAGCCGTGCTCGTCGCGCAGCGACGGCTCGGTGTAGGGGAACAGGGCGATGCAGGGGATGTCGAGCTTGGCGGCGCGTTCGGCATCGCGGACGATCTCGTCGACGCTGAGCCGTTCCACGCCCGGCATCGATGCGACCGTGCTGCGGGTCCGATCGCCCTGCACCACGAACAGGGGCCAGATCAGATCGTCCGTCGTGAGCACGTTCTCCCGCACCAGCCGACGCGCCCACTCGGCCTTGCGGTTGCGGCGGGGGCGGATGGTGAGATCGAGCGCCGGTATCGGTGCAGTGGCCGGGTTGCGCGCGGTGTCGCGCAGGTCGATCGGGCGCCCGAATTTGATCGCCATGGGGTGCTGGCTCCTTGAGCTGGCCGGCGAGCCGGAGGATTTGATTTGTTGTAATTCCAACAATCTGTAGCACTTCGGCCGCCGCCCGTCACTTGACCTGACGCAAGCGGCCCGGTTGATTTCCGGCCCGGTTGATTTCACGGTGCCGGCCGGTCAAGAATCGCCATGCTCCTGGTCTTGAGAGGCCCCAATGACGACCTGCCTGTTCTGCTCGAGCTGCCATGGCTGAGATTCCCTCGGCGCGAGATCTGGCGCGTGACAACGCCGCCATGTCGATTGCCGCCATGTCCTCGGATCGGCGCGAGAGCGACGATAATGTCTGGACGCGGCGGCTGGTGCTGTTCCTGCGGGTCATGGCCATGCTCTCGATCGCCAAGGGCCTTTATCATTGGGCCCAGGTGACCGGCTTCATCGGCGGCGAGGACGACGCGTTCGAGAACCAGGCGATGGCCTGGCAGGCGGCGACGGTCTATTTCGCGGTGATCGAGCTCGTCGCCGCGGTCGGCCTGTGGCTGGCGACGCCGTGGGGCGCGGTGGTGTGGCTCACCACGGTCGTGTCGATGGCGGTCATCGAGCTGATGTTCCCCGGCATCTATGGCGGCAATCTGCTGGTGGTCGCGGGCGAGGCGATCATGCTCGCCGCCTACCTCGTGCTGGCCTGGATGGCGGCCCGCGAGCGGCCACCGTAGGTGGTGAGGAAAATTCGTTGCACGCCGTAAATCCTCTCAGCGCGATGCAAGTAATGTTTCGAACACCTTAAGAGCGCCTGCCACAGCCGTTACACAGACCTTAGCGGTGGGAACTGCACCTGTTTTGGAATGTGACAGGGGGGTGAAACAGAGCGCGAACATTGCCCGTCGTCCGTCAACGGACCCTTGCAAAAGCCCCTGTAATCACTGGATTAAAAGAGGATTCACTCTCCGCGATTCATTCTCTCTTTATGCTCTTATTTAAGGCGATCTTCAAAGCACGCCCCTTAAGTTCGTTCTATCAGACGGGACAAAAGTTTCGTCGAATAAGTCGACAAAAACGACGACAGGGGAAGTGTCATGATGAAAGCCGTTGCGACGGCCGTGGAGACTGCTGCGCCGGGCCAGGGCGGCACCGTCCAGTCGCTCTATCTGGAAGCTCTGACGCTGGTGGAGCGGCTGCATCGCCGCCTGCTCGACGTCATCAAGGACGAGTTCGACCGCCGTGGTCGTTCCGACATCAATTCGGTCCAGGCGCTGCTGCTCTATAACATCGGCGACAAGGAGCTGACCGCGGGCGAGCTGCGCACGCGCGGCTACTATCTCGGCTCCAACGTCTCCTACAACCTGAAGAAGCTCGTCGAGCTCGGCTTCCTTGATCACCAGCGCTCGCGCGTCGATCGCCGCTCGGTCCGCATCCGCCTGACCCCCCAGGGCCAGGAGATCCGCCGCATCGTCGACTCGCTGTATCAGAAGCACGTCAAGACCGTGGAGCAGGTCGGCGGCATTTCGAGCGAGGAGTTCTCAACGCTCAACAAGTCGCTGCACCGCCTCGAGCGGTTCTGGACCGACCAGATCCTGTATCGTCTCTGAGCCGGCTTCATCGTTTCGGCTGATCCGGCCTCAGACATCGAGAGAAGACCGGACAGCCCTCGATCCTCTGAGTTCGACCTTGCGTCGGCCCCTGCTGGGCCGGCGCTTTTTTCTTTTGTCGTGGCTCACTTCGTTCGCTGTTGCGAAAAACATCCACTCCGAACTGGAACCAATATCGCCTCTCGGACTTGTCTCCCGCGGAGGTCGGGTGATGCTGCACGATTACGGAATGCAGGTCATGAACGTGGAGCTGGTGAGCGACGCCTATGCGATCGCGGCCAACTACCTGCGGCTGTCGGGGGCGATGACGGATACCATCACGCCGAACGAGCAGCTCGTCGACATGATCGTACAGCTGATTCACCGCGGAGAATTCAACAAGCTCAGACTCGCGAACAAGGCGATCTCGATGTTCGAGATGGCCTCTGCGGCCTGACCATCAAGAGGGGTTGATATGGAAGCTGCCATCGATCGGATCATGCATACCTACGACCTGCTGGCGAACCGCACCGCGGCGGCCAGCGAGGAAGCGCGGCGCAAGGTCAGCGCCTACATCCAGACCTTGTTCGAAGCCGGCGAGCGTGACCCGCATCGTCTCACGGTGTGCGGCCTGACCTACCTGCGCCAGCTCGACGGCCGCGTCGATCCGGTGAAGGCCGGCTACACCGGCCTCTGATGTCATCGGCGCGCGATGGCTCGCGCGCTTGCCTCATGATACCGACAACCTGTATGAGACCGTCAGGTTTCATGCAGGTTGTTTATTTTTGGGGGATCGATGCGTTTGGTGTCCCGAGTTATTGCCACGGTGGGACTCTTGGCCTTCGCGTGCGGCGAGCTGAGTCTGCCCACGAGGAGCATGGCTGAGACGGTCTGGCCCCAGAAGGGACCGAACAGTCGAGAAGCGCTGGCCAGAGTTGGAGCCTGCGCGGAGACGACGATCACGAAAATTGCTGGTCGGTTCGATGAGCCGCTGTCGCCGACCCCGTTCAAGCTCGGCGAGAAGCTCGACGAGTATGGTGAGCCCATAATGGATCAGGGCGTCCACGTGCTGTACCAGAACGGCGCCGAGCAGATCGACTCGGCATGGAATGCCGCCGTCGCGCATTCCAAACTGAGCGATCCCGTGCGGCTCTGCACCGTCTGGAAGCCGAAGAAATGCCCGCCCGGCGATGACCGGGGACGAATCTACAAGGCGACCAATCTCCGGACCAAGAAAACCTGGCAGATGTCGGAAAGCTGGCACTCCTGTGGCGGGGCCTGAGCACGGGGGCTTGCTCCAGCGGCCGTCCACCATATCTGGCGCAAATATCCGGTTTGACCCGCAACCGCTTGGTCTGTCCCTTGGCCTGCCGCCGCCCGTATGGTAAGGGCAGGGGTCTTTTCCGACCGCCTTCACTGAACCGACCGCCGGCCGCCCAAGGCCTTGCGGACGTGGAGATATTCCGCCGATGACCGCTTCCAGCGCCAAGCCCGCCTCGTCAGTCGATTCCTTCTTCTCCGCCACCCTGGCCGAGGCCGATCCCGAGATCGCTGCCGCCATCAAGGGTGAACTCGGTCGACAACGACACGAGATCGAGCTGATCGCTTCGGAGAACATCGTCAGCCGCGCGGTCCTGGAAGCCCAGGGCTCGGTGATGACCAACAAGTATGCCGAGGGCTACCCGGGCGCGCGCTATTATGGCGGCTGCGAATGGGTCGACGTCGCCGAGAACCTCGCGATCGACCGCGCCAAGAAGCTGTTCGGTGCCAATTTCGCCAACGTCCAGCCGAACTCGGGCAGCCAGATGAACCAGGCGGTGTTCCTGGCGCTGCTGCAGCCCGGCGACACCTTCATGGGCCTCGACCTCGCCGCCGGCGGCCATCTGACCCACGGTTCGCCGGTCAACATGTCCGGCAAGTGGTTCAAGGCCGCGCACTACACCGTGCGCCGCGACGACCACCTGATCGACATGGATGCGGTCGCCAGGCAGGCCGAGGAAGTGAAGCCGAAGCTGATCATCGCCGGCGGCAGCGCCTATTCGCGCCCGTGGGATTTCAAGCGCTTCCGCGAGATCGCCGACAGCGTCGGCGCCTATCTGCTGGTCGACATGGCCCACTTTGCTGGTCTCGTTGCGGGTGGCGTCCATGCCTCCCCGGTGCCCTACGCTCACGTCACCACGACCACCACGCACAAGTCGCTGCGCGGTCCGCGCGGCGGCCTCATCCTGTGGAACGACGAGCAGTTCACCAAGAAATTCAACTCGGCGATCTTCCCGGGCCTGCAGGGCGGCCCGCTGATGCACGTGATCGCGGCCAAGGCGGTGGCCTTTGCCGAGGCGCTGCGGCCCGAGTTCAAGGTCTACGCGAAGAACATCGTCGAGAACGCGAAGGCGCTGGCGGAATCGCTGCGCGCCCACGGCTTTGACATCGTCTCCGGCGGCACCGACAACCATCTGATGCTGGTCGACCTCCGGCCGAAGAGCCTGAAGGGCAACGTCTCGGAGAAGGCGCTGGTCCGCGCCGGCATCACCTGCAACAAGAACGGCATTCCGTTCGACCCCGAGAAGCCGTTCGTCACCTCCGGCCTGCGACTCGGTACGCCGGCCGCGACCACCCGTGGCTTCGGCGTCGCTGAATTCCAGCAGGTCGGCAGCCTGATCGCCGAGGTGCTGAACGCGATCGCGCAGGCGCCGGACGGCAGCGCGCCGCTGGTGGAAGCTGCGGTCAAGGCGAAGGTGAAGGCGCTGACCGACCGGTTCCCGATCTATCAGTAAGGCTTGAAGCCACGATGCGCTGCCCGAGCTGCAACAGCCTCGATACGCAGGTGAAGGACTCCCGCCCCACCGAGGATTCCTCGGTGATCCGGCGGCGGCGGGTCTGCGTCACCTGCAACTTCCGCTTCACGACCTTCGAGCGGGTGCAGCTGCGCGAACTCACCGTCATCAAGCGCAATGGCCGCCGCGTGCCGTTCGATCGCGACAAGCTGATGCGCTCGGTGCAGATCTCGCTGCGCAAGCGCTCGGTCGATCCTGAAAGGGTCGAGAAGATGGTCTCGGCGATCGTGCGCGAGCTCGAGAGCGGCGGCGAGTCCGAGGTGTCCTCGGAGGCGATCGGCGAGATCGTGATGGAGCATCTGCGCGATCTCGACGACGTCGCTTATGTCCGCTTCGCCTCGGTGTACCGCAATTTCCGGGAGGCCAAGGACTTCGAGGCCGTGCTCGGCGAGCTCTCGGCCGAGGACGAGACGCCGCGGCTGGCGCCGGTCCGCAAATGATCTTCCGGGTCCTGGTCGATCAGGTCGGCGAGAAGCTGAAGGCGCAGAAGGACGCCGACCGCCGCTTCATGCAGCTCGCGCTGTCGCTCGGCCGTCGCGGGCAGGGGCGGACCTGGCCTAACCCGGCGGTCGGTGCCGTCGTGGTCAAGGACGGCCTCATCATCGGCCGCGGCTGGACCCAGCCCGGTGGACGCCCTCATGGCGAGCCCGAGGCCTTGAATCGCGCCGGCAAGGCCGCGAAGGGCGCCACACTCTATGTGACGCTGGAGCCATGCTCGCATTTCGGCAAGTCGCCGCCTTGCGTGGACGCCGTCATCGCAGCCGGAATCAGCCGCGTCGTGTCGGCGATCGAGGATCCCAATCCGGAGGTCGCAGGGCAGGGGCATGCCAAGCTCCGCGCTGCCGGCATCCAGGTTGAAGTCGGCCTCTGCTCGGCGGACGCCAAGCGCGATCATGCTGGCCATTTCCGGCGCATCCGCGATGGCCGGCCGCATGTGATCCTGAAGCTTGCGGTCTCGGCCGACGACAAGATTGCAGCCGCGGGCAACAAGCCGGTCGCGATCACCGGCGAGGCGGCGCGGACGCGCGTGCATATGTTGCGTGCCCAGAGTGACGCGATCCTGATCGGCGTGCGCACCGCGATCGCCGATGATCCGCTGCTGACCTGCCGGCTGCCCGGCATGGAGGCCCGCTCGCCGGTGCGCGTGGTGCTCGATCCGATGCTGCGGCTGCCCATGACCAGCCGTTTGGTGCAATCAGCGCGAACCACGCCGCTCTGGATGGTCGCGTCAGCGCTTGCCGAGCCCGCGGCGGCGACCAAGCTCGGTGCTGCCGGTGCCCAGGTGATCCGCGTGCCGCCGCAGGCCGAGCCCTCGGCGCTGGAGCCCCCCGCCGTGCTCAAGGCGCTGGCTGAGAAGGGCATCACCCGCCTGATGATCGAGGGCGGCAGCCGCGTCGCCTCATCCTTCATGGCGAGTGGCCTGGTCGATGAAATCTGGCTGCTGCGCGGTCCCGGCGAGATCGGGGCCGACGGCATCGCTGCGCTGGACGCATTGCCGCTGACCGCAATCACGCAGTCGCCGGCCTATCGCGTTCGTGCTAGCGAAACGCTCGATCCCGACACCCTTACGATTTACGAGCGCGCGTAATGTTTACCGGCATCGTCACCGACATCGGCGAGATCGCCAGCCTGACGCCGCGGACCGAGGGCAAGCTGCACCGGCTGCGCATTGCCTGCCATTATGACCAGGCCAGCATCGCCGATGGCGCATCCATCGCCAACAATGGCGTCTGCCTCACGGTCGTGCAGTCCGGCGTCACCGATGGGACGACCTGGTTCGAGGTCGACGCCGCCGCGGAGACGCTGGCACTGACCACGGCCAAGCACTGGCGCGTCGGCACAAAGCTGAACCTCGAGCGGGCCCTGAAGATCGGCGACGAGCTCGGTGGCCACATCGTCGCAGGCCATGTCGACGGCATCGCGACCATCGTCAGCCGCGACAACCTGCCTGACATGGCAAGGTTCGTGCTGAAGACAACGCGGGATCTGGCGCGCTTCATCGCCACCAAGGGCTCGGTCACCCTCGACGGCGTCTCGCTCACGGTCAACACCGTCGACGAACTGGCCTTCTCGGTGCTGATCATTCCGCATACGCTGTCGGTCACCACGCTGTCGTCCTGGCAGGCCGGCAGTGAGGTCAATCTCGAGGTCGACCTGATGGCGCGCTATGCCGCGCGCCTCACGGAAATGAAGTAGCCTCGAAGGAGGCTTTCCGTCTTGGCTTTGCGGGCGCTCGCGCCTACAAGGCCAGCCCTCGTGGCGAGGAGGCGCCGATGTGTCGTCTCGCAGCATGAGGCCGATTTCATCTCGCCCTTCGCGACGCGGCCGGATCGCCGCTCCCTTGGGGCGAGGCACCTGAAGACAATGGAAACAGAACCATGGCAGACGCACGGCGCGCGCCGCTCAAAGACCAGACCGACATCTCCGGCGCCCGGGCGCTGATCGTCGAGGCCCGCTTCTACGACGACCTTCAGGACGCCCTGCTGGAGGGCGCCACCGCCGAGCTGAAGGCGGCCGGCGTGAGCTACGAGGTGCTCACCGTCACTGGCTCGCTGGAGATTCCGGCGACTATTGCCATTGCGCTCGATGCTGCCGCCAAGACCGGCAAGCCTTATGATGCGGCGATCGCGCTCGGCTGCGTCATCCGCGGCGACACCATCCATTTCGAGATCGTGTCGCAGGAATCCTCGCGGGCCCTGATGGATCTGTCGGTGGCGCGCGGCCTGCCGCTCGGCAACGGCATCCTCACCGTCAACAACGAGGACCAGGCCTGGGCGCGCGCCCGCCTCTCTGAGATGAACAAGGGCGGCGATGCCGCCCGCGCCGCGCTCGCCGTGCTGCGCATCAAACGCCGTCTGTCGCGAGGCTGAGATGGCCGAGAGCAGCAACAAGCCGTCCAAGGGCCCGATCCGCGCCGGCGACCGCAAGGCCAACCGCCGTGGCGCGGCGCGGCTCGCCGCCGTCCAGGCGCTCTACCAGATGGACATTGCTGGCGCCGGCATCAACGACGTGCTGGCCGAGTTCGAGAGCCATTGGCTCGGCAACGAGGTCGAGGGCGAGCAGTATCTGCCGGCGGAGGCTGCCTTCTTCCGTGACATCGTCTCCGGCGTGGTGCGCGACCAGACCAAGATCGATCCGGTGCTCGACGCGGCGCTGGAGCGCGGCTGGCCGCTGCAGCGGATCGAGGCGATCCTGCGCGCTGTGCTGCGCGCCGGCGCCTATGAGCTGGAGCGGCGCAAGGACGTGCCGGCCAAGGTCGTCGTGTCCGAATATGTCGACATCGCCCATGCCTTCGTCGAGCGCGACGAGACCGGCATGGTCAACGCCGTGCTGGAGCAACTCGCCCGGCAATACCGCGGCGACGAGATGGGGCCGAAGTAGCGATGGGGGGCGCCGGAGCACGATCGCTGCGAACCGGTGCGATGCCAGTGTCTTTCCTCGACTGTCATCACCCGCGAAAGCGGGTGATCCAGCATTCCAGAGACGAGCGCGGCGTACTGGATCGCCCGGTCCCGCCTTCGTCTATCGGCTCCGGCGCGGCGACGAATGCAAGGGCGCGCCGAAGCTTTAGCGAAGGCGGCAAGCCGGGCGATGACAGCGGAGAGCGGGGAGGGGGGCTGTGACCCAAAACCCCTCCGGCGAAGACTCCCTCATTGCCCGCTATTTCAAGCCGCTGGCGACCGACCCCGGCGCGTTCGGTCTCGTCGACGACGCTGCGATCATTCCCGCCGATGGGGACGACATCGTCGTCAAGACCGACGCCATCGTCGAAGGCGTCCATTATCTCGCCGACGATCCCCCCGACACCATCGCGCGCAAGGCGCTGCGGGTGAACCTGTCCGATCTCGCCGCCAAGGGCGCCGTGCCCGCTGGCTTCGTCCTGACGCTCGCGCTGCGCGAGAAGGACGACGCCTGGCTGACGCAGTTCGCGCGTGGCCTCGGCGAGGACGCCGCCGCGTTCGGCTGTCCGCTGCTCGGCGGCGACACCGTGTCGACGCCCGGTCCCGTGATGATCTCGATCGCGGCCTGGGGGCGGGTGCCCAGGGGCCGGATGGTGCATCGCTTCGGCGCGCGTCCTGGCGACCGGGTGATGGTGAGCGGGACCATCGGCGACGCCGCGCTCGGCCTGCGCATCCTGACGGGCACAACCGAGGCCACGGCGCTGGCCGACGATCCCGCCGCGCGGGATATGCTGGTCGGCCGTTATCGCACGCCACAGCCGCGCAATGCACTGGCTGCGGCCGTGAGAGACTGCGCGACCGCCTCGATGGATGTGTCTGATGGCCTCGCGGGCGACCTGGCCAAGCTCTGCGCCGCCTCTTCCGTGAGCGCCGACATCGTGCTGTCCCACATTCCACGATCGCCGGCAGCGGCGAAGCTGCTTGCTGTCGGGGCCGCGCAGCTTGAAAGCATGATCTCGGGCGGCGACGATTACGAGATCCTCTGCACTGTTCCCGCAGCGCGATGCGCAGCGTTCCGTGCTGCAGCCGAGACGGCGGGCGTTGCCGTCACGGACATCGGCGCCATCGTCGAAGGGGCGCGAGCCCCGCGCTTCCTGGACGGGCAGGGCCGTCCCGTCACACTGACGCGTTTGTCCTTCAGCCACTTCTGACACCTATTTGCACCGCACAATGCGACCAAAGAAGCGTCTGAATTTGGAGCGGTTCAGGCGTCGCGGCGTTGCGTCATCATGGCGATTTTGGCAAGCTTCATGATGTTCGAGGCGGCTCCGCCCGGAGCGGCCTGACAGGGGGCGTGCGTCGCACCATCGCGGCGTGACGTAGTTCAAAAAAGCAAAGAGCCGAGGAAACTAAATGTCAGCTTTATGGGTGATCGTGCTCTGCGGAGCGCTGTCGATCGTCTATGCGATCTGGGCCACTTCATCGGTCCTGGGTGCGGACGCCGGCAATGCGCGCATGCAGGAAATTGCGGCGGCCGTGCGTGAGGGCGCGCAGGCCTATCTCCGCCGCCAATATACGACGATCGGAATCGTCGGCGTCGTGATCTTCGTGCTCCTTGCGTATTTCCTCGGCATGCTCGTGGCGGTCGGCTTTGCGATCGGCGCGATCCTCTCCGGCGCCGCCGGCTTCATCGGCATGAACGTGTCGGTGCGCGCCAACGTCCGCACCGCGCAGGCTGCGACCACCTCGCTCGCAGGCGGCCTCGAGCTCGCCTTCAAGGCCGGCGCCATCACCGGTCTGCTCGTCGCGGGTCTGGCGCTGCTCGGCGTCACGATCTACTTCGGCGTTCTCACCGGCTTCATGAAGCTCGCGCCCGACAGCCGCACCGTGATCGACGCGCTGGTCGCGCTCGGCTTCGGCGCATCGCTGATCTCGATCTTCGCCCGTCTCGGCGGCGGCATCTTCACCAAGGGCGCCGACGTCGGCGGTGACCTCGTCGGCAAGGTCGAAGCCGGCATTCCTGAGGACGATCCGCGCAACCCCGCGACCATCGCCGACAACGTCGGCGACAACGTCGGTGACTGCGCCGGCATGGCCGCCGACCTGTTCGAGACCTACGCGGTGACCGCGGTCGCCACCATGGTGCTGGCTGCGATCTTCTTCGCCAAGTCATCGCTGCTCGCCAACATGATGACCCTGCCGCTCGCCATCGGCGGCATCTGCATCATCACCTCGATCGCCGGCACCTTCTTCGTCAAGCTCGGCGCCAGCCAGTCGATCATGGGCGCGCTGTACAAGGGCCTGATCGCGACCGGCGTGCTCTCGCTCGCCGGCGTCGCGATTGCCATTGCGTGGCTGATCGGCTTCGGCAAGCTCGATGGCGTCGACTACACCGGCACCGCGCTGTTCGTCTGTGGTGTCGTCGGCCTCGTCGTGACCGGCCTGATCATCTGGATCACCGAATACTACACCGGCACCGACTTCCGCCCGGTGAAGTCGATCGCTTCGGCCTCGGTCACGGGTCACGGCACCAACGTGATCCAGGGCCTCGCGATCTCGATGGAATCGACCGCGCTGCCCGCGATCGTGATCATCGCCGGCATCCTGGTCACCTACAGCCTCGCCGGCCTGTTCGGCATCGCGATCGCGACCACGACGATGCTGGCGCTGGCCGGCATGATCGTCGCGCTCGACGCCTTCGGTCCAGTCACGGACAATGCCGGCGGCATTGCCGAAATGGCCGGCCTGCCGAAGGAGGTCCGCAAGTCGACCGACGCGCTCGACGCGGTCGGCAACACCACCAAGGCGGTCACCAAGGGCTACGCGATCGGCTCCGCCGGTCTCGGCGCGCTGGTGCTGTTTGCGGCCTATAACCAGGACCTGCAGTTCTTCATCGCCGACTCCGCGAAGCATCCTTACTTCGCCGGCATCAAGCCGGACTTCTCGCTGAACAACCCCTACGTCGTGGTTGGCCTGCTGTTCGGCGGCCTGCTGCCATATCTGTTCGGCGCGATGGGCATGACCGCGGTCGGCCGTGCCGCCGGCGCGATCGTCGAGGAGGTGCGCCGGCAGTTCCGCGAGAAGCCGGGCATCATGCAGGGCACCGACAAGCCGGACTACGGCAAGGCTGTCGACCTGCTGACCAAGGCGGCGATCAAGGAGATGATCATCCCCTCGCTGCTGCCGGTGCTGTCGCCGATCGTCGTCTACTTCCTGATCTACGCGATCGCGGGCGGCGGCGCGGCCGGTAAGTCGGCGGCGTTCTCCGCCGTCGGCGCCATGCTGCTCGGCGTCATCGTCACCGGCCTGTTCGTCGCGATCTCGATGACCTCGGGCGGCGGCGCCTGGGACAACGCCAAGAAGTACATTGAGGACGGTCACTTCGGCGGCAAGGGCTCGGATGCCCACAAGGCGGCGGTGACGGGTGACACCGTCGGCGACCCCTACAAGGACACGGCCGGCCCTGCCGTGAACCCGATGATCAAGATCACCAACATCGTGGCCCTGCTGCTGCTGGCAATCCTCGCGCACTGAGCGGAGCAATTGTCCTGACGAATAAAGACCCCGCGGCGTGAGCCGCGGGGTTTTTCATGAGACTGAGTTGTTTGCTACTCGGCTGCGCGCTGCCGCGTGCGATACGACTGCAACGTGCTCTGAGCGGTTCGCGGCTGCATCTGCGAGAAGCTCGCCAGATGCTGATCGAGCTGTGGGCGTGCGCTGCCGCTGGCGCCGGCCTGCATGAACAGCAGCGTCGTCGTCGTAACCCAGGACAGGTCCAGCGCCTTGGCGAGCACCAGGAGCTGGTCCGGCTGCTTGCGCACGAAGGCGCGCTCGACCACGTCGAGCGGCAGCTTGCACATCAGCGCCAGCGCCAGCGTGACCTTGTCGAAGCTGCCTTCCTTGGCGAAACCGTGCAGTTGCGCCTCGTGGAGCTGGCCGGTCGCGTGCAGCAGCTCGACATAGTCCTTGGCGGTGACGAAATCGGCCGAGCGCGTCCGCGCTGCCGCCTGCAGTTGGTCCGATGCCTGCGCAACGGCGCGTTCGACGATCTCGGCGCGCGCCGCGTCGGCGCTGGCGAGCTGGCTGCGCACCGCGTCGGAGGCTTCGACGAACAGCCGCACCAGCACCTCGCGCGGACTGTCGGGCCGGCTCCAGAGTTTCAAGGCGAGGTTGGGATCGTCGGACGCCTTCGTCACCAGGCCGGAGAAGCCGTGATCGGAGAAGCGCGCGCCGCCATTGTTGGCGGTGTTCGACACCACGGCCTGATTGCCGCGATCGACCAGAACATCGGTGACGGACTCGGTCAGGATCTTGCGGTCGGAGATCGCGAGCAGATGCTCCTGGCCCCGGGTCTGCGCGGTCGCGACCAGGGTCTCCTCGTCGAGCCGATCGCTCTGGCGCAGCACGGGACCTGCCACCGCGATCGTCTCGTCGCTCGCGAGCAGTCGGAGCAGGCGTAGCGGTGCGTCGGGCAGCCCCGCGAGCCGGCTGCCGAGCTGCGCCCGCGCCGCAATGGCGACGTTGTCGAGCAGCTTGAACAGCACGTGGTCGAACAGATCGACATGCTCTTCGTTGAACTTGCCCGAACCGAAGACGAACAGGTCGGTGACGCGCTCCAGAATCTCCGCGCGCCGCGAGACGTAGCGGCTGGCGAGAATGTCTTCGAGTTGGTGGAGGACGTCGTTGGGCAAGGCACGGCTCATGCGATGGACATCGCCGGCGCCTGCCCCTCGGACGGTGCTCGGACCGCATCCACGCGAAGGTGGTCGGCCAGGCATCCGCTTGACGGTATCTCAGGA
Organism: Bradyrhizobium sp. HKCCYLRH3061; assembly: GCF_051168015.1. NCBI lineage: Bacteria > Pseudomonadati > Pseudomonadota > Alphaproteobacteria > Hyphomicrobiales > Nitrobacteraceae > Bradyrhizobium > Bradyrhizobium sp. HKCCYLRH3061. Next base: position 85,638 of record NZ_JBNPUE010000023.1, on the reverse strand, counting down.
CCAGATCAAAGGCGCGCGGCCACCATCTATCGCACCATCCCGCTTAAGGTGCCGTTACACCACGAGCCCTGTTGCAATACTCCGCTGCGACGTGGCCGGCCGGGCTCCGAGGGCTACTGCACATCCATCTGCAGGCCTTCCTTCTGGATGATCGAGGCGAATTTGGCTGTCTCGGCCTGGACGAAGTCGCCGAACTGCTGCGGCGTGCCGTAGTCCGCCCGCGCGCCCATGGCCGCGATGTTCTTGGCGATGTCCTCGCGCTCCAGCATCGCCTTGACCTGCAGGTTGAGCGCGCTGACGATCTCCGGCGGGCAGGCCTTGGGCAGGAATACGCCGAACCAGGACGACACGTCGAACTTGGCGAGCTCCGGCGCGCTCTCGCGCATCGTCGGCAGCTCCGGCGCGTTGGCGCTGCGCTCCGGTGTCGTCACGCACAAGCCGGTGAGCTTGCCCTCCTGGACCTGCGGCAATGACGGAAACAGATTGTCGAACAGGATCTGGACGTCGCCCGCCAGGGCTGCCTGCAGCGCCGGGCCGGCGCCGCGGAACGGGATGTGCGTCATCTTCAGCCCGGTGAGCTGCAGGAACCAGGCGCCCGTGAGATGCGGACTCTGGCCGACGCCGGACGAGGCGTAGTTGAGCTTATCGGGATTGGCCTTGAGATAGGCGATCAGCTCGGGAATCGACTTGATGCCGGTGGAGGGATGCGCCGAGACGATGTTGGGGATGCGGATCATGTTGGAGACCGCCTGCAACTGATCCGGCTTGTAAACGAGGTTGCGGAAGATCGAATAGGCGATCGCGTTCGGACCGGGGTTGCCGATCAGGACCGTATGGCCGTCGCCCTTGGTGTTGCGCGCGACCTCGGCGGCGCCGATCGTGCCGCCACCGCCGGAGCGATTCTCGACCACGGCCGACTGTCCCCAGGCGGTCTGCAGATGCGCCGCGAGCAGCCGGCCCATGACGTCGGTGCTGCCGCCGGGCGCAGCGGGCACGATCAGCTTGATCGTCTCGGTCGGGCGCCAGTCGGCGAGACTCGCGCGCGGCAGGATGGCGGCGGTGGACAGCGCCGCGGCGCCGGACAAGAGCTTGCGGCGCGACAGCGCGATGCGATGAGCCAATGATTCCTCCCTGCTGATGTTTTCCAGCAGGGTAGGGAAGATTGCAGCGCCAGAGCAAGCCGGCGAATTGCGCACGGGCTGCGCCAATCAGCGCAGCGGTCCGGCTTTGTGCCGTGGCCCGGAATCATATTCCGGGCTGCGGCGATCGGGTCGGGATCAGTTGAAGCTGAGCAGCTTGAACAGCGGCGTCAGGTAGCTGAGCTCCTGGCCGGAGGTCGGCGTGGTGCGGCTGACGAAGTCGAAGATCTTGCCGTCCTTCATGCCGTAATTGGCGAGCCGGCGGACCTGGCGGTTCTTGTCGAAATAGATCGCGATGACGCGCTGATCGACCACCTTCTGGTTCATGAAGGCGACCGGGCGCTCGGCGCGCTGCGAGATGTAGTAGAACACCTCGCCGTCGAGCGTCGCCACCGTCGATGGCGTGCCCATCACGATCAGCACCTGGTCCTGGCTGGCGCCGATCGGGATCTGCTCCAGCGCGCCCGGCGGCATGATGTAGCCCTTCTGGAACTGCTCGCCGGTGCAGGCGCCGAGCGCCAGACAGGTCAGCGCGATCGCACCAAGGGTGCGCAGACGGGGGCTCAGGCCGCGGGTGAGCAGGCGGGCAGTCGTTCGCATTGTCTGGGTCATCTTCTTCAGATCGGATCCCGTCCCCTTGCGTCGGGCAGGGCGTTGACGTACCGGGCAAACTTGCGGATTGCAACATGCCCCTGAACAGGGTCAGGGAAACTCGACCGCGGAACCGTCATGCTCTGGCCATTCAACCATCTCAGGAAATCCCGACCGTCCCCGCGCGGGACCATCGAGCCGATCTATGGCGCGATCGTGGCACAAACCCGAGACCCGTTGTTTTATAGACACTTGAATGTCCCTGACACGGTGGAAGGGCGGTTCGATCTGCTGATTCTGCATCTCTGGCTGGTGCTGCGGCGGCTGCGCGGGGTGGGGTCGGCGCTGTCGCAGGCCCTGTTCGACCGGTTCTGCGACGACATGGACGACAATCTCCGCGAGATGGGGGTGGGTGATCTGACCGTTCCGAAGCGCATGCAGAAGTTCGGCGAGGCGTTCTATGGCCGCACCGCCGCCTATGATCTGGCCTGGTCGGAGAGCGAGGCCCGGCTGGCGGAGGCGCTGCAGAAGAATATCTTGAACGGCGAGCATCCCGACAGCGCGGCCGGACTTGCCGCCTATGCGGCCCGGGTGGCGGCCGACCTCGCCGCCCTCGACGACAACAGGCTGCTCGGCGCCGGCTGGAGCTTCCCGCGGCCGGTTCAGCAGGACTAGCGACATGACCAGAGACAGAGACACGTCGCGCGAAACGGCGCGAGACCCTTCCAAGGACCCCTGGCGCGCGCCGCCGGTGATCGTGGCGCAAATCCCGGACGCCGGCCTGCATCGCGAGATCGAGGCCGATCCGGCCACGCGCCGGGCGTTGGCAGAGATCGCCGATCTGCGCGAGGTGCTTTCGGCCAAAGCCTCGTTCGACGTGGCCCTGAAGCGTGACGGCAAGGTGCATGTCGAGGGCCGGGTGCGCGCCCGGATCGGCCAGACCTGCGTCGTCACGCTCGATCCGATCGAGACCGAGATCGACGAGCCGATCGACCAGATGTTTGCCCCGCCGGAGCAGATTCCGGAGCTTGCCGACCTGGTCGAGGACGACCCGAACAGCGAGGTCGAGACGGCCGATCCGCCCGAGCCGATCGTCGGTGGGCAGATCGACCTCGGCCGGCTCGCCGCCGACGCGCTGTTCCTGGGGATCGATCCGTATCCGCGCAAACCGGGCGCGGTGTTCGAGCAGCCCGCCGAGGCCTCCGATCCGGCGGACCATCCCTTCGCCGCGCTGAAGGCGCTGAAGCCGGCAGATGCCGTGGGGCCGGGCGCGGTCAAAGCGAAGAAAACGGGTGAGGATTGACGCGCAATTGTGCAGGCCGCTGCCGCGCGATCCTGTCACAAAGCTTGTCAAAATTCTCTCAAGTCGCTGATTTCGAACGAAAAGACGGGGCGCTACCGGTCCCGGACCGGCGCGGCGGTTGCAAAATGCATCGCTCCCGGGAGGTTGTTTCGACACGGAGAGACGCTATTGTCGCGCCCGGGTCGGGGTGCGACGAAAAGGCCCGGACGGCCTCTGGCCTGTCCATCGGCCGCGCAATGCCTCTGAACGACCGCCAAACACGGCCAACCAAATCACGGCCAAGACGAGACAAAGCTCGAGATCAGGTTTCCGGGACGTCATGCCTCAAAAGGTTCGAATCGCGCTGGACGCCATGGGCGGGGATTTCGGCGCGGCCGTCGTCATCCCCGGTGCCGCGATCGCGCTGAGCCGCCATCCGGATGCGGAGTTTCTGCTGTTCGGCGACAGTGCCAAGATCGTTCCCGAGCTCGACCGGCATCCGCGGCTGAAGGCGGTCTCGCGCGTCGTCCACACCGATGTCGCGGTCAGCATGGAGGACAAGCCGAGCCAGGCGCTGCGGCGCGGCCGCAAGACGTCGTCGATGTGGCTCGCGCTCGAGGCGGTGAAGAAGGGAGAGGCCGACGTCGCCGTGTCCGCCGGCAACACCGGCGCGCTGGTGGCGATGGCGCGGTTCTGCCTGCGCACGCTGGACGGGATCGACCGGCCGGCTCTGGCCGCGATCTGGCCGACCGCGCGCGGCGAATCGGTGGTGCTCGACCTCGGCGCGACGATCGGCGGCGACGCCCACCACCTCGTCGCGCTGGCAGTGATGGGCGGCGCGCTGGCGAGCGTGCTGTTCAACAAGCCCAGGCCGACCGTCGGCCTCCTCAACATCGGTGTCGAGGAGATCAAGGGCCATGAGGAGATCCGCGAGGCGGCCGAGCAGCTCCGTGCGATGAACCTGCCGCAGCTCGACTATATCGGCTTCGTCGAGGGCGACGGCATCGGCAAGGGCGCCGCCGACGTGGTCGTGACCGAGGGCTTCAGCGGCAACATCGCGCTGAAGACGGCCGAGGGCACGGTGCGCCAGGTCACGGATTTCCTGCGCGGCGCGATCCAGGCCAGTCTGCTGGCCCGGGTCGGCTACGTGTTGGCACGCGGCGCGTTCGCCGCCCTGCGGGCCCGGCTCGACCCGCGCAAATCCAACGGCAGCGTGGTGCTCGGGCTCAAGGGGATGGTGGTCAAGAGCCACGGCGGAACCGATGCCGAGGGCTTTGCCTCGGCGGTCAGGGTTGGCTATGAGATGGCCCGCTACGATCTCCTGACCAAGATCAATCAAACACTCAATCCCGACGGCGGCGCACCGGCGTCCGAACCCGTCGCCCAGGAGGCTGTCTCGTGACAATTCGTTCGGTCGTGCTCGGCTGTGGCTCCTACCTCCCGCAGCGGGTCGTGACCAATGCCGAGCTGGCAAGCCGCATCGAGACCTCCGACGAGTGGATCGTGCAGCGCACCGGCATTCGTGAGCGCCACGTCGCAGCCGACGGCGAATTCACCTCGCATCTCGCGATCAACGCGGCCCGTGCCGCGCTGGCCGCGGCCGATGTCGATCCGCAGTCGATCGATCTGATCGTGTTGGGCACCTCGACCCCGGACAACACCTTTCCGGCGACGGCCGTGGCGGTGCAGAACGGCCTCGGCATCCATCATGGCGCGGCGTTCGACCTGCAGGCGGTGTGCTCGGGCTTCGTCTATGCGCTCGCGACCGCGGATAATTTCCTGCGCAGCCGCCAGTTCAAGCGCGCGCTGGTGATCGGCGCCGAGACCTTCTCGCGCATCCTCGACTGGAACGACCGCACCACTTGCGTGCTGTTCGGCGACGGCGCCGGCGCGCTGGTCCTCGACGCTCAGGAGCAGGGGGGGGCCTCGGCCGATCGCGGCGTGCTCACGACTCACCTGCGGTCCGATGGTCGCCACAAGGCCAAGCTCTATGTCGATGGCGGACCGTCCTCGACCCAGACCGTCGGGCATCTGCGGATGGAAGGCCGCGAGGTGTTCAAGCACGCGGTCGGCATGATCACCGACGTGATCGTCGACGCCTTCGATGCCACCGGCCTGTCGGCCGAGACCATCGACTGGTTCGTGCCGCACCAGGCCAACAAGCGAATCATCGATGCTTCGGCGCACAAGCTGCACATCGCGCCGGAGAAGGTGGTGTTGACGGTTGATCGGCATGGAAATACCTCCGCTGCCTCGATCCCTCTGGCGCTCGACGTGGCCGTCAAGGACGGTCGCATCAAGAAGGGCGACGTGGTTCTGCTGGAGGCGATGGGTGGCGGCTTCACCTGGGGCTCGGCTTTGGTGCGCTGGTGAGCCTGCCGCGCGGCGGGATTACGCCTTAGATCGGCATGAGGGCCCGTACTTCTATTCACGCTGCTGTTGACCACCGCCGCTTAACCTCTTAATTTCCGGAGCGAATTATTCGCCGAGAGTTTGGGGCAGGCGATGGCGGGAACCGGAAAAACAGTCACACGCGTCGATCTCTGCGAGGCAGTCTACCAGAAGGTGGGGCTCTCGCGGACGGAGTCGTCTGCGTTCGTCGAGCTGGTCTTGAAGGAGATCACCGACTGCCTCGAGCGCGGCGAGACGGTCAAGCTATCGTCGTTCGGGTCGTTCATGGTGCGCAAGAAGGGTCAGCGCATCGGACGTAACCCGAAGACGGGCACGGAAGTGCCGATCTCGCCGCGGCGGGTCATGGTGTTCAAGCCGTCCGCGATCCTCAAGCAGCGCATCAACGGCCAGCAGGGCAACGGCAAGATGAACGGCGAGGCCAGCGCCGAGTTCGGCGCCGAGCCGGAATAGGGCCGGGCTGGCCCGCCGCATCGTCCGGCGAGGCCGTATCGACGCGTTACCTTCGTCCCGCGTGCAGTTCGTCCAGTCGAATCAGCGTAGTCTCCCACTTTCTTGGCAGCACGGTCGAAGGGGAACGGGCATTTGGACAAGGCGCCGGATGCGTTTCGGACGATCAGCGAGGTCGCGCAGGAGCTCGACATCCCGCAGCACGTGCTGCGGTTTTGGGAGACCCGGTTCGCCCAGATCAAGCCGATGAAGCGGAGCGGCGGCCGGCGCTATTACCGGCCCGACGACGTCGATTTGCTCAAGGGCATCCGCCGCCTGCTGTACGGCGAAGGCTACACCATCAAGGGTGTGCAGCGGATCCTCAAGGAGCACGGCGTCAAGTCGGTCCAGGGACTGGCCGACAGCTCCGCCGCGGTCTCGTTCGGCGCGATGGAGGAGACCCTCGGCCAGGCGATGATGGAAGAGGAGCCGATCGGCGAGGCCGAGGTCGAATCGGAGGACGAGGAGGAGGAGGCTTCCGACGAGGAGGGCATCGACTTCCGCTTCGTCGACACCGAGGACGACATCCTCGACACCTTCCGCGTCGGCCCGCCCACCCGCGCCGGCATGAAGCCGGAGGAGCGCGACAAGCTCCAGGGCGTGCTCAAGGACCTGCTCGACTGCCGCGCGCTGCTAGACCGCGCGATGAAGGACGTCTGAGGCGCACAGCGCGCGTCACTGAGAATTCGCCGGGCACGGCCGGTGATCCCGCGTTGTAACCCACCCCGAGAGCCGCAGGTCGGCTGCGCTCCCGTTCCCCTTGCGGGGAGGGGTTGGGGGTGGGGGTCCCCGGTCTCCGTTCAATCTGGCAGCCCCATGCCCCCCAAGGAAACCCACCCGCCGTGCCTTGCATCGGGCTCGGATCACGGCTACAGGAACGGCCATCGGAGCGTGGCGCAGCCCGGTTAGCGCACTAGTCTGGGGGACTAGGGGTCGTGGGTTCGAATCCCGCCGCTCCGACCATTTCTCAAATCGCTGCATTTGACATCGGCCGATGCGTTTTTGCGTGCCCCTGCCGCGACCGCTTTGTCCGTGAGACTGGCTTTTCAAGCCGCAGACCGCCCCCTAAACTCCCGAACAGGGCCTGCTGGACGCTGATCGAGCCGGCTCGTTTCATTTGTGAACGTTGTTGCCGAGACTTCCGTCATGGACGCCGCCATCGCCGACACCTCCTTTGGGCATTTCGAGAACGCCGAGCAGATCGCCTTCTGGAACGGTGCGGGCGGCGGGCGCTGGGTCGCGCGCCGCGCCGAGATCGATGCGATGCTGGTGCCGGTGCAGGAGGCGTTGCTGGAGCGCGCGGCGATCCAGGCGGGCGAGCGGGTGCTGGACATCGGCTGCGGCTGCGGCGCGACCTTGATCGCGGCGGCCGAGAAGGTCGGCCCAGGCGGCAGCGTGCTCGGCCTCGACGTCTCCGCGGCCATGCTGACCGCGGCCCACGAACTCGCCCCGGCCGAGGCGCCCGTGAGCTTCGTGCAGGGCGACGCCATGGTGCACCACTTCAAGGCCGCCAGCGCCGATCTCGTGATCTCGCGGCTCGGCGTCATGTACTTCGCCAATCCGGTGCGCGCCGTGCTCAACATCCGCAATGCGCTGCATTCGGAAGGGCGCGTCGCGTTCGCCTGCTGGGGCGAGCTGCGCGACAACCCGTGGGCGCTGGAGCCGCTGCAGGCGGCCTATGATCACGTGCCGAAGCTGCCGGGATTGCCGCCGCACGCGCCGGACGATTTCGCATTCGGCGCTCCCGAGTGGATGGAGAAGGTGACGACCGATGCCGGGCTGCGCCGCATCCGGCTGGAGCGCCACGACATCGCGCTCGACGTCGGCGCGGGCGCCGGCCTCGACAGCGCGGTGCAGACGGCGCTCGCGATCGGGCCCGCCGGCCGTGCGGTGGCGGGGCAGCCGACCGAGGCCATGGAGGCCGCGACGGCCGCGGTGAGGAAGGCGCTGGCGCGCTACGCCAGAGGCGCGGGCGTCATGGTGCCCGCCTCGTTCTGGACAGTGACGGCCGTCGATCCGTGAAAGGCGGTCTTGATCGCTGAACCCCGTGACAAAGCCGCAAGATCGGTCGAGCGCGTCATGTCCGCCTGCGCTTAGCTGATGCCGCCACGGAGCAAGGAACGATGAAGGCGGCGCTGCGAAACTACCATGCGCGGATGCAGCGGGTGCTGGATCATATCGACCGGCATCTGGAGGATGATCTCGATCTGGACGCGCTGAGCAGCATCGCGGCCTACTCGAAATATCATTTCCACCGGCAGTTCACGGCGACCTTCGGTCTATCCGTGCATCGCTACATCCAGCTCGCCCGCATGAAGCGGGCGTCCTATCAGCTGGCCTACAGCGATGCCCAAAGCGTCACCGAGGTCGCGATGGAGGCCGGCTACGATGCGCCCGATGCCTTCGCCCGCGCCTTTCGGCAACGGTTCGGGCAATCGCCGTCTTCGTTCCGGAAATCTCCCGACTGGGAGCCGTGGCTTGCGGCCTTCGGGCCTCTCGACGACGCGAGGAGCAAGCTGATGCGGACGACCTATACCCCTGACGACGTGACGATTCGCGAGGTGCCGGCCACGCCGGTGGCGATCATGGAGCATCGCGGCGACCCGGCGACGCTCGGCGCGACCATCCAGCGCTTCATCGCCTGGCGCAAGGCGGCCGGCCTGCACCCCAGGACCCATCCGACCTTCACGGTCTGGCGCTCCGAGCGGCGCCCCGCTTCGCCTGCCGACTACAGCGTGGATCTCTGTGTCGGGACCGATCAGCCGGTCGAGACGGACGACGCGACGATCAGAGCCGGCGTGATCCCCGGAGGACGCTGCGCCGTGCTGCGCGTCGTCGGCAACACCCACAATCTGGAGCCCGCCGCGCTGTTCCTCTATCGCGACTGGCTTCCAGCCAGCGGCGAGGAGGTGCGTGACTTCCCGATCTATTGCCAGCGGCTGAATTTCTTCCCGGAGGTTCCCGAGCACGAGACGGCTGCGGACCTGTTCCTGCCGCTGAAATAGCGCCCGACGGCCGGATCCATTCTAAAACATGCAGCCAGGAGCCTTCTCAACCTTGAGTTCCGCCAGGAAGGGGGCTCTGAGGGGGAGAGCGGCCTCCTTTGGAGCGGTTCCAGTTCCCATCCGGGAACCACGAGCGGCCGTGTCCGTTAACGATCAAGCCGCTCAATCAGGGCCCCACACCCTGACATTGAACCTTTGCGCGCACGCGCGCACCAAACCTGTGTTCGGCTCGTTGTGGAGCCGGTTCCAGGAAATTTCAGACTGACATCGGGGTTCACCTCGATGTGCTGTTCATTGTCGTTGAAGGAGGCGCGTATGGTCCTCAGGACTTTGAAAGTTTCGCTGTCCGTTTTTGCCGCTGCAACCTCGGTCGTATCGCTGTTTGCCGTCAGCTGGGTTGGTCTCGCGCTGCTCGGCTACTGACAACTCACGCAAGACGCATGGAGGCGCCATCTGTGCCTCGCGAGACGGAAAGCGCGCCCGGATCGAGCCTGATCCGGGCGCGTTCGTTTTTGCGGATGCGAGAGGCGCTATGCGAAGGCCTTCTCCATCGTCTCGATCAGCACGCGGAACGACTTGTCGTGCCGCGTGATCGGTGGAATCGCCCTGGTGATACCGAGCAACTGATAGACCGCCATCTGCGCGGCACGCACTGAATATTCCACCGTGAACACGACGTCGTCGGGGATCTCTACGAACTGGCTGACGAAGGCGAGGTTCTTCGAATTCGCCGGCACCGGCAGCGGCCGGTCGGCCTTGTTGCGCGGCATGAACATGCTGGTGATGTAGGGCAGGCGGCATGGCACGCAGGTCGCCTGGTTGAACACCGCAAGGTCGAAGTTGAGGTGGCCGCACAATTCTTTGAGGATGTCGGCGCCGCCGCAATCGGCCATCGCCTTGCCGACGAAATTGCCGATGCGGTCGGGATGCAGTGCATAGCCCCAGAACACCTGTACGTCGGCGGGCTGGCCGGCGAAATGCGGCTGGTGATACAGCACGACCGACATCAGCCAGTTCGACTCGGTGAAGGTGACGAGCCCGCCGGTGCCCGCGGCGTTGCCGCTGAACGCTTCCATCGCGTCGAAGAACCGCGGATTGCGGCAGGTGACGGTGAACGACTCCCAGCAGGATTCCGGGATCGATGAGTTGAACGCGGCGGGATTGCCGAATTCGGGGCGGCCCTTCGCGATTGTCTCCCACAGCGTCCAGCCCTGGCTGTCCTGCTTGGTGAGCCGCGGCGGCGGCGCATCCTGCGTGCCCAGGCTGGTCGCGTCCGTCATCGAGCCGTTCTGCAGGAAGACGAGATCGTCGCTCGACAGCGCGACCGTCTCCGGCTTTCCGCTGCGATCCAGCGTGAGGCGCTTGACCACATGCTTGCCGGCTTCCGTCGCGATCTCCATGTCGGTGACATCGACGCCGCCGGCGAAATTCACGCCGTGGCCTTCCAGCCATTTGACGAGCGGTACCACGATCGCATCATACTGGTTGAACACGGTGCGCTTGACGCCGGCCAACGTCTCGATGCGAGGAAACTCGTTCATGAAGCGATGCAGATAGCGCTTGAACTCGACCGCGCTGTGCCAGGGCTGGAACGCGAACGTCGTCTGCCACATGAACCAGAAATTCGTGGTGAAGAACGGCGGCGACAGCCAGTCGGTGATGCGGGAGTTGCCGAGCTTCTCCTCGGAGGCCTCGGTCAGCCGCACCAGTTCGAGCCGGTCCTGCATGGTGAAACCCATGGTGGAGACGTCGATCTTGTGCCGGTTGCGATCGACGAGGCGCGCCTGCGAATGCGCGACATGGGCCTTGTTGAAGGCAATCGTCTCGTCGCGCACGGTGCGGCGGGGATCGCTGGCATCGGGGATGGTGGAGAGCAGGTCCCACGTGCACTCGTAGTGATCGGTCGTCAGCATGCGGCCGCCGCGCAGCGAGTAGGAGCCGTCGGGCAGCCGCGCGCCATCGAGACTGCCGCCATAGGGCAGGTGCTTCTCGTAGATCGTGATGTCGCGGCCCGCGACGCCGCCGTCGCGGATCAGGAACGCCGCGCCGGCCAATGCGCCGATGCCGCTGCCGATGAAATACGCCTTCATGATGGTTCACCCGGATCGTGTGTTATGATCCGGGGCTTAGCTGCTGTGTTCCCTCGCGGAACTGATCCAGGTCAAGCGCTGCGGCGCGCGGTGATCACGATCTCGCGTGGTCCGTCAAGCGAATGATTTCACCACCGACTGCAGCAGCACCTTCAGCGATTTGTCATACGGCGTGACCGGCGGAATGGCGCGGTCGATCTTCAAGAGCTGATAGACCGCATGCATGGCCGCGCGCACCGAATATTCGATCGTGAACACGGCATCCTCGGGCAGCTCGACATATTGGCCGATGAAGGCGAGATTCTGCGAGGTGAGCGGCACCGGCAGCGGCCGGTCGCCATAGCTGCGCGGCATGAACATGCTCATGATGTAGGGCATCCAGCACGGCACGCAGGTCGCCTCGTCGAACACGTTGAGCGGAAAGCGCAGATGCCCGCACAGCTCCTTCAGGATTTCGGCGCCGCTGCACTCGGACATCGGCTTCCCCACGAAATTGCCGACGCGATCGGGATGGAGCCCATAGCCCCAGAAGATCTTGATGGTGCCGGGCTGGTCCGGAAAGTATGGCTGGCTGTAGAGCACGATCGACATCCGCCAGTTCGAATCCTTGAACGTGACGAGCCCGCCGGTGCCGGCGACGTTGCCGGTGAAAGTCTGCATCGCGTCGAAGAAGCGCGCATTGCGGCAGGTGACCGTGAAAGATTCGAAGCTCGACTCCGGAACCGATGAGTTGAACGCGGCCGGATTGCCGAATTCCGGGCGGCCCTGTGCGAGCTTCTCCCAGAGAGTCCAGCCTTGGCTGTCCTCCTTGGTGAGCTGCTTGGGCGGACTGTCGTGGCTGCCGAGGCTGGTCGCGTCCGTCATCGAGCCGGCGGTGTAGAACACGAGGTCATCCGCCGCGAGATCGATGCTGCGGCCGACGAAGTCATGTTCCAGATCGAGGCGCGTGGCGCGATGCTTGCCGTTCTCGGTGACGAGCGCGATGTCAGTGACGTCGGCGCCGCCGACGAAGTTGACACCGTGGCCTTTCAGCCAGCGCATCAGCGGCTTGACGATCGAGTCATTCTGGTTGTGCACCGTCCGCTTGACGCCGCCGAGCGTATCCATCATCGGGAATTCGTTGATGAAGCGGCGCAGATAGCGCCTGAACTCGACCGCGCTGTGCCAGGGCTGGAAGGCGAAGGTCGTCTGCCACATGTACCAGAAGTTCGTCGTGAAGAACGGCGGCGACAGCCAGTCCGAGATCAAGGACTTGCCGAGCTTCTCCTCCGAGGCCTCGGTGAGCCTGGTCATCTCGATGCGGTCCTGCATCGAGAAGCCCATGGTGGAGACGTCGACCTTGTGCCGGTTGCCATCGACCAGCCGCGCCTGCGCGTGGGTGACGTGGAGCTTGTTGAACGCCACGGTCTCCTGGAGGATGGTCTGCTGAGCGTCGGTTTCGCAGGGAATGGTCGACAGCAGGTCCCAGGTGCATTCGTATTGCTCGGTCGTCAGCATGCGCCCGCCGCGCATCGAGTAGGAGCCGTCCGGAAGACGCGCGCCGTCGAGGCTGCCGCCATAGGGCAGGCGCTTTTCGAAAATGGTGATGTCCGATCCGGAGACGCCGCCGTCGCGGATCATGAATGCTGCGCCGGAGAGCGAACCGATGCCGCCACCGATGAAATAGGCCTTCATGAGATCGACCTGTCGAGCAAGGGATTGAAACGAGATAAGGAAAATGTCGCCAGGACGGCCAGGCGGCCGCAACCAGCACGCACTCGCCGCGATGTTACCTCAGCGGGATGAATTAGTCGTCAACAGCTTGAGGTCGTTTACCCCTGGTGTGGCGCAATGTCCCGCGGAGCGGGCCCAACCCCCTCCACCGTCATTGCGAGCGCAGTGTTCAGCCCGGGGACATGGCTGACAGGTGTTCGAAGACATGGTTGACACCTCAAAATTGGCTCGATTCGTCAAGCAAAGGGGCGAGCGATGCCGTGGCGAGAGGTGTCTGTCATGGACCAGCGACGAGAGTTTGTGATGCTTGCCAAGCAGGAGGGAGCCAACCGGCGGCAGCTGTGTCGGCGGTTCGGCATCAGCCCCCAGACCGGCTACAAATGGATCGAGCGGTCTGACGCCGGCGATACGACGCTGGCGGACCGGTCGCGGCGGCCGCATCGAAGTCCGGAGCGCACCGCAGCTGCGACTGAGCAGCAGATTGTCGCGTTGCGCGATGCTCACCCGGCCTGGGGCGCGCGCAAGCTCGCGCATCGTCTCGATCGCGATGGGCAAGCTGTCCCGGCGATCTCCACCGTGCATAACATCCTGCGCCGCTACGATCGGGTGACGGAGCCTGGCGGCACGCCCGGGCAGCCCTACACGCGGTTCGAGAAGGATGCGCCCAATCAGCTGTGGCAGATGGACTTCAAGGGACACAGTGCGCTGGAGAACGGTGTGTCTTGTCATCCGCTCACCGCGCTGGACGATCACTCGCGCTTTTCCTTGTGCCTGGCGGCCTGCGACAATGAGCGCGGCTCTACGGTCAAAGGACATTTGGAGACGACGTTCCGCCGCTATGGACTGCCGGATGCGATGTTCGTCGACAACGGTGGCCCCTGGGGCTTTACTCTCGAAGACCCCTGGACCGCGTTGACGGTCTGGCTGCTGAAGCTCGGCGTTCGAACGATCCATAGCCGGCCCTATCATCCCCAGAGCCGCGGCAAGAACGAACGCTTCCACCGCAGCCTGAAGGCCGAGGTCTTTGCCTTCAAGCGTTACAGGGACCTTCCCGATGTCCAGCGGGCACTCGACGAATGGCGAGCCGTCTACAATCTCGACCGCCCCCATGAGGCTCTCGACTTCAATGTGCCGGCAAGCCGCTATCGGCCCAGCCAACGCACCATGCCGGATCGCCTTCCGACGGTGGACTACGACGAGGGGGAGATCGTCCGTTCCGTGTCGAGCACGAAGGCCTATGTCAGTTTCGAGGGACGGCTCTGGAAAGTCCCTCAAGCCTTTCGCGGTGAGCGACTCGCTATTCGTCCACTCAGACAAGACGGAAAATTCGGAGTTTTCTTTGCCGCTCATCAGATCGCAGCGATCGATTTGCGTGACCCCAAAAGTGTCAACCATGTCCCCGAACAGGTGTAAGCTATGTCTCCGGGCTAAACAGCAGCGAAGCAATCCAGTGCCGAGCAAGGATTCTGGATTGCTTCGCTGCGCTCGCAATGACGCGGTGAGAGCCGGGTTCGCCGTTAACCGCGCGGCAGCCGGCTTGTTTCGTTGTCCGGCGCAGTCGACGTCGGCCTCAATGCCCCGCCATGTGGCGGCCGATTTCGGTGAGATCAGCATCGCTGCCGCGGGTCTCGTAGACCAGCTGGCCGTGGAACATCACGACCAAGCGGTCCGACAGCTCCAGCAGCTCGTCGAGATCCTCGCTGACCAATAGCACGGCGGCGCCGCGATTGCGCGCGGCCATGATCTCGGCGTGGATCTGCGCCACCGCCGCGAAGTCGAGGCCGAAGCAGGGATTGGCGGCGATCAGCACCTCGACGTCGTGACCGAGCTCGCGCGCGAGCACGGCGCGCTGCACGTTGCCGCCCGACAGTGCCGAGATCGGCGTATCCGGCGTGCGGGTCTTGATCTTGTAGCGGTTGATCTTGGTTGTCGCGCCCTGGCGGAAGGCAGCCTTGTTCAGCCACCAGCCGCCGCGGGCGAACGGCGCGCGGTCGAACTCACGCAGCGCGATGTTGTCGGCGACGCTCATGCCGCCGACGCAGGCGTTCTTCAGCGGCTCCTCCGGCAGCAGCGACATCTTGTGCCGGCGCATCTCCTCGCGGCTCGCCACATAGGCCTCGCCGGAGACCCGGATTGCGCCGCTCTCGGCCTCGCGCTGGCCGGCGAGCACCTCGACCAATTGGCGCTGGCCGTTGCCGGAGACCCCGGCAATGCCGACGATCTCGCCGGCGCGCACGGTGAGCGACAGGTTGTGCACAGCGAGGCCGCCGGAATCGTCGCGCGCCACCAGCTTCTCGACCTCGAGCCTGACGTTGCCGGCCTCGCCGGTGCGCGACGGCTGCACCGTGAGCTGCTCGGCGCCGATCATCATCCGTGCCATGTCGTCGGGCGTCAGTTCGGTGACCTTGCCGCGGCCGGCGAGCTTGCCGCGCCGGAGGATGGTGACGTCGTCTGCGAACGCCATCACCTCGCGGAATTTATGCGTGATCATCAGGATGGTCAGCTCGCCGGCCTCGACCATCTTGCGCAGCATGCCCAGGACCTCGTCGGCCTCGCCCGGCGTCAGCACCGAGGTCGGCTCGTCCAGGATCAGGAAGCGGCGCTTGAGATAGAGCTGCTTGAGGATCTCGCATTTCTGCCGTTCGCCCGCGGAGATGTCGGAGACCTTGGCGTCGAGCGGCACGCGGAACGGCATCCGCGCCAGGAAGGCCTCCAGCTCCTTCTTCTCCTTCGCCCAGTTGACCACCGCCGGCACGTCGTCGCGCGCCAGCACCAGGTTTTCCGCGACCGTCATCGCCGGCACCAGGGTGAAGTGCTGATAGACCATCCCGAGGCCGAGCGCGTGCGCGTCCCTGGGATTGTTGATGGCGCGCTCGCGCTCGGCGATCAGCACGTCGCCCTCGGTCGGGCGGTAGTAGCCCATGATGCATTTGACCAGCGTCGACTTGCCGGCGCCGTTCTCGCCGAGCAGCGCGTGGAACGAGCCAGGCCTGACCTTCAGCTCGACATTGTCGAGCGCGGTGAACGCGCCGAAGCGCATCGTCATCGCGATGGCCTCGACGCCGAACGCGCCTGATGGCGTCGGATCGTCGCCGATCACGACAGCGCCTCGATCAGCGCCGCGGAGGTCGCGACCGCGCCGAACACGCCGCCCTGCATCTTGATCATCTTCAGCGCGTGATCGTGGTTGCCCTTGTCGGTGGCACCGCAGCAGTCCGACAGCAGCACGCATTCGAAGCCGCGGTCGTTGGCCTCGCGCATCGTGGTGTGGACGCAGACGTCGGTGGTGATGCCCGTCAGTACGATGTTCTGGATGCCCTTGAGGCGCAGGATCAGCTCGAGGTCGGTGGCGCAGAACGAGCCCTTGCCGGGCTTGTCGATCACGATCTCGCCGGGCGCCGGCGCCAGCTCGGGGATGATCTCCCAACCCGGCTCGCCGCGCACCAGGATGCGGCCGCACGGGCCGGGATCGCCGATCCCGGCGCCGATCTGCTGCGAGCGCCAGCGCTTGTTGGCGGGCAGGTCGGACAGATCGGTGCGGTGGCCCTCCCGGGTGTGGATGATGCAGAAGCCCTGCGCGCGCATCACGCTGAGCAGCTTCTTGATCGGCTCGATCGGCGCGCGAGTCAGCGACAGGTCATAGCCCATCTTGTCGACATAGCCGCCGACGCCGCAGAAATCGGTCTGCATGTCGATCACGATCAGGGCCGTGTTCTCTGGCCTGAGATCGCCGTTGTACGGCCAGGCATAGGGCTCGGAGCGGATGGTGCGCGCGGTCATGGTGGACCTCTGAAATCAGCGGGTGATGGACAGTTCGGCCGGCGCGCCGCTCAAGGTGCGTTTCGGCGAGCAGGTGATGATCATGATCAAGAGCGTCAGGATGTAGGGCGCAGCGTTGAACAGATGATAGCCGGAGGTGACGCCGACCGATTGCAGCGCCGGTCCGAGCGCTGCGGCACCGCCGAAGGCGAGCGAGGCCCACAGGCACAGCATCGGGTCCCAGCGCGCGAAAATCACGAGCGCCACCGCGGTGATGCCTTGGCCCGAGGAGAGGCCCTCGTTCCAGCTGCCGGGATAGAACAGCGACAAAAACGAGCCGCCGATGCCGGCGAGGAAGCCGCCGGCCATGGTGGCGCGCAGCCGGATCATCAGCACCGAGTGGCCCATCGCGCGCGCCGCATCCGCGCTCTCGCCGGCGGTGCGGATCAGCAGGCCCCAGCGGGTGGTTCGGAATGCCCACAGCAACAGCGGCGCGAGCACGACGCCGAGCAGGAAGAGGACGTTGATGCGCAAGGCCGCGCGCACCTGCGGCACGTCGCTCCACCAGCCGAAATCGATCGCCGGAAGCCGCGCCGCCGTCGGCTCGATCAGCGGCTTGCCGAGGAAGAAGGCGAGCCCGGTGCCGAACAGCATCAAGGAGATTCCCACCGCGACGTCGTTGACGCGCGGCAGCGAGCAGATGCCGGCATGCAGGGCGCCGAGCAGCGCGCCGGTGAGGCCGGCGGCGAGCACGCCTGCCCACGGCGATCCCGTGAGATAGGAGATGCCATAGGCGCTCATCGCGCCCATCACCAGCGTGCCCTCAAGGCCGAGATTGATGCGACCGGAGCGCTCGGTGATGCATTCCCCTAGGCTCACGAACAGGAACGGCGTGGAGACGCGGATGGCGCCGCCGAGCACCGCCAGCGGCACGGTCCAGAGCCCGATATTGCCGTCAGCCATGGATCAGGACTTTCCCTTGAGGACACCGATGCGGCCATAGAGCGCGTCGCTCGCCAGCACCGAGATGAAGATGATGCCCTGCAGCACCAGCACCGAGGCGTCGGGCAGGCCGAGCCTTCGCTGCAAGAGGCCGCCCGAGGCATTGATGCCGCCGAGCAGGATCGCGACCGGAATGATTGCCAGTGGATTCTGCCGCGCGAGGAAGGCGACGAGGATGCCTGTGAAGCCGTAGCCGACGGCGAGATTGGCATTGGTGCGCCCCTGGACCGCGGCGACCTCGACCATGCCGGCCAGGCCAGCGCAGGCGCCGGCGAGGAAGCAGACCGTCAGGATCAATTTGCCCACGGAGAGGCCAACGATCTTTGCGGCCCGGATGTTGCCGCCGGCGACGCGCGCGGCGAAGCCGAACGTGGTGTGATAGATCAGCACGTAGGACGCGATTGCCGCGATCAGCCCGAACACCAGGCCCCAATGCACGTCGGTGCCTGGGATGCTGCCGATCATGTTGGCGGCGCCGATCTCGCGCGTCGACGGCTTGTTGAGGCTCGCCGGGTCACGCATCGGGCCCTCGACGAGATGGTTGAGGATCGCGAGCGCGATGTAGACCAGCAGCAGGCTGGAGATGGTCTCGTTGACGCCGCGATACTGGCGCAAGCCGCCCGACAGCAGGATCCACAATCCGCCGCCGGTCATGCCCGCGATCACCATCGCGATCTGCACGACGAGCGGCGGCATGCCCTGCAAGGCCAGCGCCGCCGAGGTTGCCGACAGCGCGCCGATCAGCAGCGCGCCCTCGCCGCCGATGATCACCATGCCAAGCTGAGCGGGCAGGGCGGTGCACAGCGCGGTGAGGATCAAGGGAGCCGCGCGCGTCAGCGTGTTCTGCCAGGAAAACCAGGTGCCGAAGGCGCCGTAATACATGTACCAATAGAGGTCGAGCGGGTTCTTGCCGAACAGCGCGACGAAGATGCCGAACACCAGGAGCGCGGCGACCAGCGCCGCGCCCGGGATGAGGATGTATTCAATGCTCGCGCCATGGCGTTGCAGGAAGCCTGCGTCGGCGGCCGGCGCGATGGCGGCCGCATCAACCGGATCGGCCGCCTCCGTGGTCACGACGTCGCTCCGATCACGCCCTCGACCAGATAGTCCATCTTCTCGAGCTCCGGATCCTTCTGGCCGCGCTCGGTGCCGGCGGTGATCACGGTGTTGCCCTTGTTGTCCTTGATCGGGCCCTTGAAGATCGTATAGCCCTCGCCGAGGAACTTGCTCTTGATCTCGTCGGCGTGCTTGCGCGCCTGCTCGGACACCGCCTCGCCATACGCCGAGATCTTGACCACCTCTTCCTTGAGGCCGCCGCGATAGAAGTTCGGAATGCTCTCGCCGGCCTGGAGCATCTTGACGAACTTCGGATACAGCGCTTCCCAATTCCACTCGGCGCCCGTCAGATAGGCCTTCGGCGCCAGCGGCGACTGGTTGACGTGATAGCCGGTGACGAACGCGCCGCGGCGCGCGGCGTTCTCGACCATCGTCTTCGGACCGTCGACATGGCAGGTCAGGACGTCGACGCCCTGGTCGATCAGGCTGTTGGTCGCCTCGGCCTCCTTGACCGGCATCGACCAGTCGCCGGTGAAGATCACCTGCGTGGTGGCCTTGGGATTGGCAAGCTGCGCGCCGAGCGTGAAGGCGTTGATGTTGCGCAGGACCTGTGGGATCGGCTTGGCGGCGACGAAGCCGAGCTTGCCGCTCTTGGAGGTGTAGCCCGCGACGATGCCGGCGATGTACTGCGCCTCGTCGATATAGCCGAAATAGGAGCCAGCGTTCTTCGGGTCCTTCTCGCTCCAGAGGCCGCCGCAGTGCTCGAAGCGCAGCTTCGGGTACTTCGCCGCCATCTTGATCATGTGCGGATTGTAGTAGCCGAACGAGGTCGGAAACAGCAGCGTGGCGCCGTCGAGATTGATCATGGACTCGATCGTCTTCTCGACCGCGTCGGTCTCCGGCACCTTCTCCTCTTCGATCACCTTCAGCCCGGGCAGCTTCTTCAGCGCCGCCGCACCCTGCGCATGCGCCTGGTTGTAGCCGTAGTCGTCGCGCGAGCCGACATAGATGAAGCCGATCGTCGTCTCCGCGGCGAAGGCCGGCCGCAGGCCCGCGGCCGCGCCGAGCGTCAGCGCCGCGCCACCCTGCAACAGATGCCGTCGTGAAATCCTGCCAAAGTCCATTGGTGAGCTCCCTCGGCGGGTCGATCCGCCCGCGCTGTCATCTCGGCTTCACCGCCACACGGCGGAGCCTCGAACGGGAGTGATCGCAAGCTTTGTGCCAGCGGCTTTCAGCGCGGCCGAGGAGCTAAGTCACTGAAGTGTTGGTGTTTTGTGGCTGACTGTAAACTGGGCAGTAGCGTGACACGGCAATCATTAGCCTATTAATTGATCAATCGACTGCAATTGTATGCAATGAGTTCGGCCGGGCGGGACCCCCAGACGGTCAGCCGCGCGCCTTCGCGAAGCGCGGCGGTCAGATCCCGGGCGTGAATGCCGACGTCTTGGGGAGGCGCCAGGCTCTCTGGGAAACAGTCGGCTCTCTCCACGTCATTGCGAGGAGCGCAGCGACGAAGCAATCCAGTGTCCCGTCCACAGCGCTGGATTGCTGCGCTGCGCTCGCAATGACGGATGAGAGCGCAGAACGCAGCAGGGCTCAGAGGCCACGCTTTGCATGGCGTCCTATTGCATGAGAATTCGTCGCGCCGCTCTCAGATCCCGAGCAGCCAGACCGCGACGATGGTGCCGATCACGGCGAGCCCGCTGATCGTCCACCCCGTCACATAGGCGCCGTCGTCCGATCCCGCGGGATCGACCATCGTGTCGCGCCAGCCTTGGTCCTGCCAGTGCCCCTGTTGGTACGCCATGCGAACCTCCTCGAGCCTGCCTCCCCACGGAATAAGTCGGACGCCTGTCGAGAAGGTTCAACCCCAAGCTGAAATCTTCGTTGCATGCGCTGCAACGCAAATCTCCGACATCCCCTCTGGTCAGGCCGGCGAAACGTCCTAAGCTCGCAAACGCGTTCCACGAAGAGAACGAGCAAGTCGCCGGGGCGGCATGGCCGTCCCGCAGCAGGGAAGGAAGACCATCCGATGAAGGATTTCGCCGGCAGGATCGCCGTGATCACCGGGGGTGGCACGGGCATGGGCCGCGAGCTCGCGCGCCAGCTCGTCGCCGAAGGCTGCAACGTCGCCATGTGCGACGTCTCGACCGAGGCGATGGCCGAAACCAAGCGGCTGTGCGAGGCCGAGAAGCTGCCGCAGGGCCTGCGCGTCACCACCCATGTCGCCGACGTCTCGATCGAGGCGCAGCTCCAGCGTTTTCGCGATGAACTCGCCGAGCAGCAGGCCACCGACAAGATCCATCTGCTGTTCAACAATGCCGGCATCGGCGGCGGCGGCAGCCTGTTCACCAATTCAAGAGAGCAATGGGAGCGCACCTTCAACATCTGCTGGGGCGGCGTCTATCTCGGCGTCCGCACCTTCCTGCCGATGCTGCTGAAGGCGGACGAGGCTCATATCGTCAACACCTCGAGCGTCAACGGCTTCTGGGCCTCGGTCGGCATGGGTGTTTCGCACACCGCCTACAGCGCCGCAAAGTTCGCGGTGAAGGGATTTACCGAAGCGCTGATCAACGACCTCCGCCTCAACGCGCCGCACATCAAATGCTCGGTCGTGATGCCCGGCCATATCGGCACCTCGATCGTGTCGAACTCGCGCAAGGTGCAGAGCGGCACCGAGTCCGACGAGCTCAGCGAGACCGAGATCGGGCTAGCGCGCCAGCGCATGAAGGGCATGGGCATCGACGTCTCCGCCATGAGTGACCAGGACATCCAGGCCGCCGCCCGCGAGCGCGCCCGCAGCTTCCTCGAAGACGCGCCGACGACGGCGGCGCAGGCCGCGAAGATCATCCTCGACGGCGTCAAGGCCGAGCAGTGGCGCATCCTCGTCGGCGAGGACGCCAAGCTGCTCGACATGCGCGTCCGGCAGTCACCAGAGCAGGCCTACGAGCCGGAGTTCTTCCAGCGCTTTGCGCAGGAGGCGGGCTGGAAGCTGGGGTAGGGTTGGCGTACGCACGCCTCGACGGTGCCAGTGATTGCGCCCTCTCCCCTTGTGGGAGAGGGCTCCGCTGATATCAGCGTCGTGCTCACTTGGGTGAGGGGTTGTATCCACAGAATCGCCGCCCGTATGGAGAGAGACCCCTCACCCGGATTCGATGCTACGCATCGAATCCACCCTCTCCCACAAGGGGAGAGGGTGCACCGTCCGTGCGGCGAGACACGACTTTCAACTAATTAGTCGGCCGCTGAGTTTTACCTCGACGACGCCACCCGGTACGCCATCCGCGTGTGGCTCGGGCAATAGGGCAGGCCCTCGATCGGCTTGGAGCCGCAGAAGCAGAAATCGTCGGCGCCGGGGGTCGAGATCGGCCAGCGGCAGCGCTCCTTGGAGAGTTCGAACAGCGAGCAGCCGTTCTCGACCGTGCCGACCGGCTCCTCGACAACGATCGGCGGCGGATCGTTCTGGACCGCGCGCAGGATGCGGCGGCGCAGCTTCGGCACGGGACGGCGGGCGCCATCGCGTGTCGTCTCGGCGCGAACCACGCGCCTGGTGTCGCCGCCATTGTCGCGCGTCAGCGCCAGGCGGGAGATCTTGCCGATCACGGCGTTGCGGCTGACGCCGAGCTCGGCGGCGATCTCTCGGCAGGTCAGCCCGGCCTCAAAGTGCTGCTTCAGGGCCTGGAGCCGTTCCTCGGTCCAGGTGGGGAGTGTCTGTCGTTCGGCGGGCATTGTTGTCGCTTCCAAGTTTGATCCGTCCTGGATCGTCCTGGCCGACGGCTGCACCGAAACTGTTGTCCGCGCTGCGTGTCCCTAGCTTACGCCCGTCCGTTGTCGCGAATCGACAGCAGCCCATCCTTGATGGCGAGCCGGATGCCTTCTTCAATCAACGTTCTGCAGACACCCGGAACGCTGGTGCCGTGGGTTCCCTGTTTCACGAGCTTTTCGAGATAGCCGATGGTTGCCAGGGCTAGGGTTACGGGGATGCGGTCAGTTTCGGCTTTTTCCGTCGCCATGCCTAAAAGCTAGTCCGTAACCGATGTACAGAAAAGTAACTTTTTAGACTCTATTAGGAATCGGATTGGTTGTACAGCGGCTTGGGGATAACTGGTTAAGATATTGAATTTTATGGAAATATGACGAATCGGGCTGGTCGCGGCGGTGACTCTCCGCCCGCTCGGCGAGTCCGGGCCCGGAATGGTACGGGAAGCACGGGCCGGGAAGATTCGCGTGGGCCGCGGTGTCCGATGGTTTCTTCAACCGCCGCCGTGCCGCGGGGCACCTGATCGGGGAGCCCTGGCGGAATTGTCGGCTGAAGAGGCGGACGGTCGCTCGCGGCTTTTCCGGTCGGTGCGAGAAAATTCGTCATTCCAGAAATAACACTTTCGCTTTTCCGGAAACTGTGCTTTAGTGCCGCCATCCCGCCTCACTCGGAAGGGGCGTTGCGCGCGATCGTCACGACACGCGAGGCGGGGAGCGATGGCCGCGATGGAGCCGCAGCGTATCCGCGAGGATGCGCGGACGAACGGCTCGGCGCGGACGTGAAGTCGCAGCGTGCTGACACCCCGACGCTGGTGTCACGTTCGCGACGGCGCTTGCGCGCCGCGCGGGCAATGGTGGCCAACAAGCCCGGCGCACCAGGCAGACTGCGTATAAGCGTGAACACCATCGCGCAGGGAAGGCCGGGCGTTCTCGGCTGCACCTGTGGTACCTGCCGCCTGCATTTTTCTCGCAGGCGGGCCGCAGGCGCCAGCCGGCGCCTGGCCTTCCCTGCGCCCTCCGACTTTTGAGAGGGTGAGATGATGGCATGACTCGGCGCGAGCGGCGCGCGAGGATGATAGATCGTGTCTCTTGGAGTGAACGAGGGTTGCACTTCAAATTCGGTCGTCATCCCCGCGAACGCGGGGGATCCAGTACGCCGCGGCCTGTCGAGGACTTACGCCTGCCTCTGGATAATGGGTCGCCCGGTCGAGCCGGGCGACGGCAGCGGGGCGAGCCGCGCCAGCGTGCCCGACACAAACCTCACCCGTGCACGACGGCCTTCGCGATCATGCAATGAATGCCCTTGGAGCCGTTGACGGTCTGGGTCACCCGCAGGTCGGCGGCGAGGCTGCACAGCGTGTAGGCGTCCTCGCGCGACAGGTTGCGCTTCTCGCCGAGCAGCACGATCATGTCGCGCAGTGCCCGCACCGCGCATTGGTCGAGATCGGGGTCCATCGCCATCGTCATGTAGTGCGTGGCGGTCTCGGCGCGTGGATAGTCGAACTTGAGATCCTTGCGCACGGTGAGGCGGAAGCGGCCCTGCAGCGCGGTCTCGATCGCCGTGACGCAGACCTCGCCGTCGCCCTGCACGCCATGGCCGTCGCCGCAGGAGAACAGCGCGCCCGGCACGAACACCGGCAGATACAGCTTGGCGCCGGCACCGAGCTCCTTGTTGTCGAGATTGCCGCCCATCGCGCGCGGGATCAGCGAGGTGATGCGGCCCCAGGCGGGCGGCGGCGCCACACCCATCACGCCGAAGAACGGCGCCAGCGGCAGCTCGAGCCCCCACGGCAGCTTGCCGACCATCCGTTCCTTGTCGAGCGGGATGTTCATCAGCCGGCTCTCGTGGAAATCGTCGGGCAGGGTGCCGGCCAGCGGGCGGATGAAATTATAGCCCCAGTCCTGGCGCAGCTGGACGTCGAGAATGTCGACCTCGAGCACGTCGCCGATTTCGGCGCCGTTGACCGCGATCGGCCCGGTCAGGATGTGGCCGGGCACCATGCGCTCGCTGCGGGCGTGGACGTCGAACAGCTCCGGCGGCACGTGGAACTTGCTGGTATCCGGCACCACGTCGGGTCCGCCGCTGATCGAATCGATCGTGACCTCGTCACCGCTGTCAACCGTGAGCACCGGCTTCAGCCGGGATTCGAAGAAGCCCCAATGGCAGGTCTCGGGGCTGGCGTGCAGATGATGGTGGGCCATGATGCTCTCGTTATTGCCGGTTCGAGCCTGAGCATAGCGCATCCCATGGCGTTCGCAGAGAGATGGCAACGCATGGCGGCTGTCGTGTATGAGGGCGGCCGTGGCACTTCACCCCGCGCCGGAGCTCGCAATGTTCTTTGTGCTGTCGAAGACGCTCGGCCTGCTGGCACTGCCGACCAATTTCATGATCGCGCTGGGCCTGCTCGGTGCCATCCTGATGCTGACCCGGTTTGCCGTGCTGGGGCGCAGGCTGGTCGTCTCGGCCATGCTGCTACTGGCGATCGTCGGCCTGACGCCGCTCGGCAGCCTGATGCTGTATCCGCTGGAGAGCCGGTTTCCGAAATGGGATCCGGCGAACGGTGCGCCGGACGGCATCATCGTGCTCGGCGGTCCGGTCGATTCCGATCTGTCGGCAATGTACGGCATGCCGGTGACGGTGGCGGGCGCGGACCGGGTGATCCAGGCGGCCGCGCTGGCGCGGCGCTACCCGACTGCACGCATCCTGTTCACCGGCGGCAGCGCCAATCTGATCGCGACCGAGGCCAAGGAGGCCGATGTCGGCGCCGAGATCCTGCTCAGCCTCGGCGTGCCCAGGGAGCGGCTGCTGCTGGAGCGGCAGTCGCGCAACACCTACGAGAATGCGATCTTCTCCAAGGCGATGATCTCCCCGAAGCCGGGCGAGCGCTGGCTGCTGGTGACCTCGGCCTATCACATGCCGCGCTCGGTCGGGCTGTTCCGGAAAGCGGGCTTTCCGGTCGAGCCGTATCCGGTCGATTGGCGCGTCGGCCGCGTGCTGGATTTCGATGGCATCTCGCTGCTCGGCCTGCGCCGCGCCGACATTGCGGTGCGCGAATGGGTCGGGCTGTTGGCCTACCGCCTGCGCGGCCGCATCGACGATCTGTTTCCGGGACCGGCCTAGGCGGTCGTCTTGCCGAAGCCGGCCGCTTTTGCCGCCAGCTCGCCGCGCACGTGCGCGACGACCGGCTCGTAGCGGCAGCTTGCATCCTGCCGGAACAGCCGCGCGCTCGGATACCACGGGCTGTCATCGCGATCCCTGAGCCAGCGCCAGTCGGCGAGGGAGGGCAGCATGATCCATGTCGGCCGGCCGAGCGTCGCGGCGAGATGCGCGACGCTGGTGCAGACCGTGACCACGATGTCGAGGCAGGAGATCAAGGCCGCCGTCTCGACGAAGTCGGTCAGCTCGGCGGTGAGGTCGCGGATGCCGCTCTGCTGCGCCAGCATCGTCCGGTCCGCGGGCCGCAGCTCCTTTTGCAGGCTGATGAAATCCGCATCGAGATCGAGCAGCGGCAGCAAGGTCGACAGCGGCATCGAGCGGTTGCGGTCATTGCCCTGGTGCGGGTTGCCGGACCACACCAGCCCGACGCGCAGCCGGTCATGCGACCCCAGCCGCTGCTCCCAGGCCGCGATGCGCTCGGCCGGGAGCCGCGGCAGATAGGAAGCGGACGGAATGGTGGCGAGTGTGGTGCCGAAAGCGAGCGGCAGGCTCATCACCGGGCAATGCATGTCGAAGGCCGGCCGCTGCAGCTCCGGCGCGAACGCAAGACATTCCGACACGCCCTCGACACCTGCCAGCAGCGGCCGCAGCGCCTCGCGGACCACCAGGATCACCCTGGCGCCGCGCGCGGCGACCATCGGCAGGTAGCGCGCGAACTGGATGGTGTCGCCGAAACCCTCGTCCTCCTCGATCAGGACGGTCTTCCCCGTGATGTCCTCTTTGCCCAGCCATTTCGGCTCCGCAAAGCGCGGATATTCGGGCGAGAAATCCGGCATGTTCCAGCGCGCCTCGCGCCGCGCCCAGCCCGCGGCGTAGTCGCCGCATTGCAGCTCGACATGGGCAAGCTGCCAGGCCGCCTTGGCGTTGCCGGGCTCGGTCGCGAGGACCTCGCGGTAGACCGCGGCCGCCTCCTCGAAACGCAGCGCCTGCAGCAGCGCGAAGCCCTTGTTGTGCAGCACGTCGACAAAGCCCGGCCGCAGCGCCAATGCCTTGTCGAACCAGACCAGCGCCTCGTCGATCCGGCGCAGGCAGACGAGGGCGTCACCGAGATTGTTGCAGGTCAGCACATCGGTCGGCGCCAGCGCCTGCGCGCGCTCGCAATCCGCCAGGTAGTCGTCGTAGCGCTTCAACCCGCGCAGGCAGCGGGCGCGCATCTGCAGCGACTGCAGGTCGCCCGGCTGCTGCGTCAGGCTGATCGTGAAGGCCTGGGCGGCTTCCTCGTAGCGCTGCTGCTGATGCAGCAGCAGGCCGCTCTGGAACGCGGCCTCACGGTGCACGGGATCGATCGTCAGCGCGTGCTGATAGCTCAGCAGCGCCTCGGCGCCGCGGTCGAGCGCCTGCAGTACGCCGCCCATATGCTTCCACAGCTCGGCCTCGTCGGGCTTGAGCTGGATCGCCTTGTCGAAGACGGCGAGGGCGTCGTCGAGCCGGCCCATCTGCTTCAGGGTGAAGCCGAGGCTGGTGAGATAGTCGATCTTCGGGGTCTGCCGGATCGCGCGCGAGAACCACGCCACGGCATGGTCGTGCTGGCCGGTCTGCAGCGCGATGATGCCCATCAGCGCAAGGCTGTCGGCGTGGGTCGGGTCGGCCGCCAGCGCCTGCTCGCAGCAGACCTGCGCATCGAGCAGACGCCCTCCGCCGAGGTGATGCAGTCCCGCCTCGTAGAGGGCGGCGGGCGACAACACGGGCGTTCCGCCGGGGCCGGCCGTTGCGCTCTTGGCGCCTTCCTTCCGGTCGCTGCGGGTCATCACCTGATCCTTTCCGAGGATCGAAAATTCATAAGTGATTCCCGTGATTTCGAGAAGGATCATGGTATGGCGGGCGAGCCGGAAGCTGGAAATACTGGCATCATCAGGTGCGAGGGTCTAACAAGCCGCCCGAAGCTGAACCACACGCGGCGCGGACGCCCGGTGCGGCAGGGAGGGAATGCCACATGCAACAGCCGAACGCGGCAGACAGGCTGGACCTGGCGGCCATGGTCGCCGATCTCAACAGCCTGCTGCGGCTGAAGACGACCGTGATCGGCATCAAGATGTTTGCCCGCGTCGAGGACATGGAAGCGATCGAGAAGATCCGCCGTCCCAACGCGGTGCACACCACCGACCAGATCGTCAGCATGGCTTCGCGGCTCGGCTGGACCGTTGGCATCACCGGAGATGATCTCGTCGGCGCGCAGTGCCGCGCGGTGATCGGGCTCGGCCCGCAGGACGACACATGGCTCGAGGGCGCGAACTATGTTGGCGTCTGGCACGGCACGGCGGAGGACGCGCGCAAACGGCAGGAGGCGCTGGATGTCGTGCCGTTCGGCCGCCATCAGGCCATGGCGGTGAGCCCGCTGTCGAGCGGCCGGCTGGATCCGCCGGACATCTGTCTTGTCTATGCGACGCCGGGACAGATGATCATCCTGATCAACGGCCTGCAATATGTCGGCTACAAGAAGTTCGAGTGGGGCGTCGTCGGCGAGACCGCCTGCGCCGATTCCTGGGGACGCGCGCTGAAAACCGGCGAGCCGAGCCTGTCGCTGCCCTGCTTCGCCGAGCGCCGTTATGGCGGCGTGCCGGACGAGGAGATGCTGATGGCGCTGAAGCCGTCCGATCTCGCCAAGGCGATCGCCGGCATGAAGCAGCTCGCCAGGAACGGTCTGCGCTACCCGATCGCCCCTTACGGCATTCAGAACGACGTCCGCGCCGGCATGAGCGTGTCGTATGGGAAGAAGTGACATGTGTCGTCATTGCGAGCGAAGCGAAGCAATCCAGAGTTCCTTTTTTGAGACGGTCTGGATTGCTTCGTCGCAAGGCTCCTCGCAATGACCGAGTGACTGATCCGCAGTTGATCTCTAGGAAACAACAATGACGTCATCCAAGTTCGACCTCATCGTCTACGGCGCCACCGGTTTCACGGGCAAACTGGTCGCCGAATATCTCACCAAGCGATATGGCGGCGATAAATCGCTGCGCTGGGCGATGGCCGGCCGCAGCCTCGACAAGCTTGCCGCCGTGCGGGACGAGATCGGTGCGCCCGCAGATACGCCGCTGGTGGTTGCCGACGCGTCGGATCCTGCGTCACTGCAGGCGATGGTGGCGCAGACAAAGCTCGTGCTGACCACTGTCGGTCCGTATCAGCTCTACGGCAACGAGCTCGTCGCCGCCTGCGCCGAAACCGGCACCGACTATGTCGATCTCTGTGGCGAGCCGGTGTGGATGCGGCAGATGATCGACAAGCATCAGGCGACCGCCGAGAAGAGCGGCGCGCGCATCGTGTTCTCCTGCGGCTTCGATTCCGTCCCGTTCGAGCTCGGAGTCTACTTCGTGCAGCAGCAGGCGAGACGCGTGCTCGGCGCGCCCGCCGCCCGCGTGAAAGGCCGTGTCCGTGGCATGAGCGGGACTTTGTCGGGCGGCACCGCGGCGAGCGCCAAGGCGACGTTCGATGCGGTCGCCAAGGATCTCAGTCTCGTGCCGATCCTCAAGGACTCGTTCGCCCTGACGCCCGGCTTCAAGGGCCCCAAACAGCCGTCCGGCAACAAGCCGGCCTATGAGGAGGATCTGCAGTCCTGGACGGCGCCGTTCATGATGGCGCTGATCAACACCCGCAACGTCCACCGCTCCAACATGCTGATGGGTTTCCCGTACGGGCAGGATTTCATCTACGACGAAATGGTGCTGACCGGCCCGGGCGAGAAGGGCGAGGCCAACGCCAAGAAGGTGATGGCCGCCAATGCCGAGAAGACCGGACCGAACGCGCCGAAGCCGGGCGAGGGGCCGTCGAAGGAAGAGCGCGAGAACGGCTACTACAATCTTCTCTTCGTCGCGATCGCCCCCGACGGCCGCCAGGTCCGCGCCTCCGTGAAGGGCAACCGCGACCCCGGCTACGGCTCGACCTCGAAGATGATCAGCGAATGCGCCGTCGGCCTGCTGCGCGACGGCGCCGGTGTGAAGGGCGGCTTCTGGACCCCGGGCGCGGCGCTCCAGGACAGCCTGATCAAGCGGCTGGTCGACAATGCCGGCCTGACGTTCGCGGTGGAGGACTAGGAGGTTGCGATGTGCGGACCGATCCCTGCGGGTCGGTTCGCCTCGACCTGGTGGGCACGGGTCGCGGCGATCATGCCCCACATCGTGCCGAGCATCAGGAAGAAATGCCGCCAGTGATCGGTGTCGATGATGAAGCTTTCGCCGACAGTGCCGAGGAAGGCTGCGAAGACTGCGATGTAGGTGGGTTGCCACGGCACGCGCGCGAACAGATAGCGGAAGCCGAGGATGACGGTGGTGAACACGAGGGCGGGATAGCAGATGCCGGAGAGCCAGCCGCCGGACATGAAGGCGTTCAGATAGGAGTTGTGGGTGTCCTCGGGAAAGTAGTTGTGGAACTGCAGCGGTCCGATCCCGAACGGCAGATCGAGCGCCATGTCGGCGCCGAGGATGTGGCGTCCGAACCGGCCGAACCGCCCTTCGTCATAGCTCTGGTCGAAGCTCGCCCGCTGCTTGAACATGTCGGCGATGGAATCGATGGAGAGGAGTACGCCGATCAGGACGATGCCGGCCACCGCGGCCGCGAGCGTCATGAAAATGATGCGGGAACGTTCGCGCGGGGATGTGCTGGTCAGCACCATCAGCGCCAGCATGAAGGCAGCCGTGAGGACCAACCCGCCCCAGGCTGCCCGCGAGAACGCCAGCAGGATGGCGAGCGCCATCAAGCCGAGGGCAAAGCCGGCGCGCAATGTCGCGGCAAGGCGGGCGGTGACGACGTTCTGCAGCGCGAGCAGCGCCGGCAGGATCAGGAATGCGCCGAGCACGTTCGGGTCCTTGAACGTGCCGCGCGCGCGGCCATACAAGGTGAGGAGATCGTAACCGCCCGGCACCAGATGGAAGTAGCCGGCGACACCTGCGAGGGCCGCGATCGCGCCGCCCATCACGAGTCCGCGCCGGAGCATGTCGAGCCGTGCTTCGGTGTCGTCCGATACGAGCATGGCGATGAAGATCGCCGTGAACGCCATGTACCAGGAGGTGGCGATCCAGGTCGAGATCTTGGAATCGTCGAGCAGCGGTATGGCGCTGATCGTGTAGCCCAAATTCACCAGGACGAGCAGCAGCAGCAGCGGGACGAACACGAGACGCAGCCTCATGCCGGTCGCAATGAACACTGCTGCGGACGCGAGTGTCACGAGCTCGTAAGGGCTGGGTTCGATAAAGACGATGGCGCCGGATGCGCCGACCAGCCAGACCAGCGCGCGCTGCAGGGCGACGACGCCTGGAGGGGCCATCGGCCTGGATGCGAACTCTCCGGCTGCCGCCGTCATGGCCATCGCGAACTCACACTCATACGCAACGCATGGCGGGATCGGCCGGACACACGCGCGGAGCGGGCCTGCGCCCGCTCCGGATCCCCGCAATCAATAAGCGTTCTCGCTCTTGGTCATCAACGCCAGCGGCGTCTTGAGCAGGATGTAGAGGTCGAACAGCACGGACCAGTTCTCGATGTAGTAGAGGTCGAATTCGACCCGCTTCTGGATCTTCTCCTGGTTGTCGATCTCGCCGCGCCAGCCGTTGATCTGTGCCCAGCCGGTGATGCCCGGCTTGACGCGGTGGCGCGCGAAGTAGCCGTCGACAGCCTCGTCGAACATGCGGTTCTGCAGCTTGCCCTGAACCGCGTGGGGCCGCGGGCCGACCAGCGACAGGTTGCCCTTGAACACAACGTTGAAGAGCTGCGGCAGCTCATCGAGGCTGGTCTTGCGGATGAAGCGGCCGACGCGGGTCACGCGCGGATCGTTCTTGGTGACGACCTTGGACGCCGTGGGATCAGCCTGGTGGTGATAGAGCGACCGGAACTTGAAGACGTCGATTCGCTCGTTGTTGAAGCCGAACCGTTTCTGCCGGAACAGCACCGGCCCCGGACTGTCGAGCTTGATCGCGAGCGCGACCAGCGCCATCACCGGGAGCGCGAGCAGCAGGATGAGGCCGCCGACCAGTCGGTCGAACAGCATCTTCATCACCAGATCCCAGTCGGTGATCGGCGCCTCGAACACGTCGAGCGTCGGGACCGCACCGAGATAGGAATAGGAACGCGGGCGGAAACGCAATTTGTTGGTGTGGGCCGACAGGCGGATGTCGACCGGCAGCACCCACAGCTTCTTCAGCATGTCCAGGATACGGGTCTCGGCCGAGATCGGCAGCGCGAACAGCACCAGGTCGACGCGGGTTCGGCGCGCGAACTCCACGATATCATCGACCTTGCCGAGCTTCGGTGCGCCGGCGCAGGTCTCGAGCGAACGGGAGTCGTTGCGGTCGTCGAACACGCCGAGGATCTCGATCTCGGAGTCGTCCTGCGCCTTCAGCGCACGCACCAGATCTTCGCCGCTCTGGTCGGAGCCGACGATGATGGTCCGTCGATCGAGGCGGCCTTGTCGGGCCCAGCTGCGGATCAGGTTGCGCAGCACGACGCGGCTCGCGATCAACGCGCCGAGTCCGACGAAGAAGAACGCGGCGAGCCAGAGACGGGAGACCTCGCTGCCGATCTTGGCGAAGAAGGACAGTCCGATGAACAGCAGGAACACGAAGCAGTAGGACGAGATCATCCGGGTCATCTGCCGCACTTGGGCGCGGAAGACCTGGATCTGGTAGATGTCGGCGGCCTGGAAGCACACCACCGCGCTCACGGCGAGGCCGACGATGGCAACGAGATACTCCCAATGGAAGCCGCTGAGCGGAACCACGTAGCCGAAATAGACGGCGCTGCCGACGACGCTCAACAGCACGAAATCGGTGATGCGGACGATCCCGGCGAGGACGATTGGAGAATAGGCGCGGTGAACCTTCTGATTGGCGACTGCCAGGGCCGCCGGTGACAGGCGGCGACGCCGTTCAACGGCCGGCTTGCCTGCCGCGGTCGATGCGGCCGTGGCCGCAGCAGCATCCAACATCGAGCGAGCGTTGATCGGTTCCACAGTCGTACAAGCCCGGATTATGTTTGTTAGTATTTGTGGTCATGTAAGCGCTGATAGCGCCGGGGGAAATTCCCTACCGGCGGGATTACGGGCCAAATCGGAAGAAACGGTTAGCGATGGTAAATGACGTCAGGTCTTGGTAAACGCCTCGCGGTAGCTTTCGAGCACGCCCTCGACCATCGCCTTCTGCGAGAAATGCTGGAAGACGCGCTCGCGCAGCGCCTTTGCGCGGAGCTGCGCGGTGGCGGGATCGTCCAGCGCGGCCACGATGGCGTCGGCCAGCGCGGTCGCGTTGCCCGGCATGAATAGCGCGTCGTTATGCGGTCCGAAGATCTCGGGGATGCCGCCGACTCTGGCCGCGATCATCGGAACCCCGGCTGCACCCGCCTCGATCACGACATAAGGCATGGAATCGCCACGCGAGGGAACGACGAGCAGGCGTCCTTTGGAAAATCCATCGCGGGCCTTCACATGGCCGATGAAGCGCACCGCCGCCGCAAGACCGAGGCGTTCGACCTGAGCCTTGAGCTTTGACATCTCTTCGCCGTCGCCGCCCAACGTCAATGTCAGCGGCCGGCCACGGGAGCGCAGCTGCGCGACGGCGTCGATCAGCAGATCCGTGCCCTTGATGTGCCTGAACTCGCCGACATAGGCCAGGTCGGTCTGGTCCTGAGCCGGCGTGACCGGGTCGAATTCGCCTGCAGTGACGCCGTTGAAGACGCAATTCACCAATCCCCTGGGATGGCCGATCATGCGCTCATACGTGTCGCGGGCGAAGGCGCTCTCGAACAGGAAGAGATCTGTCCGGTTCATCAGCGCACGTTCAAGCCGGCCGTACAGCGCACCTTTGAGCGTGTCGAGCGGGTAGTGCAGCGAGCCGCCGTGAGGCGTGTAGATACGGATCGTTCCTGGCCGATGCGGCAGCAGGCGGACGAACGCGCCGGCCTTGGCGCCGTGGCCGTGCAGCACGTCGGGGGCGAGCGCACGGGAGAGGCGGTGGAACCGGGTCAGTGCTGGAATGTCGCTCGGCCAGGGCTCGCGATGAATGGGAATGCGATGGACACCGAGTGTCAGGCGGGGGGTGATCTGGGCCAGCGCGGCATCAGCGCGTTCGCCGCCGGTCAGGCTGTCCGCAATGATGCCGACGTCATGCCCGTGATCCACCTGACCGTTGGCAAGGTCGAGGATGTGACGAAAGATACCGCCGACGGGAGCTCTGACGGCGTGAAGGATTTTGAGAGGTTTGGTCTGCGACGGTGCCATGTCGAACTCGCCCGCGCCTTCGGCCTGCGCGTGGTTTTGCCAGGCGTCGCTGCGCGAGCTGATCTGACGACTGGCGGATAGAGGAAGCACGGGCGCCTCTCGTCGCTGAATATTGATAGCTCCAACCTCGATAGAGGCTTGATGGTTAACAAAGTCTCACTCGTCGTCGTTGCCAGGCAGGTTCGCTCCAGCATTGTGGCGATCTGGCGCAAGCCTACTTGTTGCGAGCAGCATATGGCGATGGATGACGATTGTTGGATAGGGCGAGGTTGCAGGCGCTCAGGTTAACCCGTCAGCAACCTTAATGGAGTGTAATTGTACCACGTATGGTGGTGGCGTGGCGTAGGTCTCGCGGGAGTGGATGATGCGGTTGGCGTTCTGGCGTGGCGGCAAGACGACACAGGTTGACGGAACCCCCGTTCGACCCGTGACAGGCTCGCCATCGTCGTCCGAGCCTGGCCCGGCCGGCGATCTCGATCTCCGGCTGGTCGGCCGCGCCTTGGCACGAAAGCGCGGCTTCATTCTTTTGCCGACGCTGCTCGCTCTCGTTCTGTCGATCACCGCAGTCAACATGATCACGCCGCGGTACAAGTCCGAAGCGCGGATCCTGATCGACGGCCGCGAAAACGTGTTCGTGCGGCCGAACGGCGAGCGTACCGAGGAGCGAACGGCACTCGATCCCGAGGCGGTCACCAGCCAGGTGCAACTGGTGCTGTCGCGCGATCTGGCGCGCGACATCATCAGGAAGAACAAGCTGGGCGAGCTGCCGGAGTTTGATCCCGTCCTGCGCGGCGTGTCGCCGCTGAAGTCCGTCTTGGCCATGGTCGGGCTCGTGAAGGATCCGCTTGCCATGACGCCGGACGAGCGCGTTATGGATGCCTATTACGAACGCCTGACGGTCTACGCCGTCGACAAATCGCGCGTCCTCGTCGTCGAGTTCCAGTCTCAGGATCCGGCGCTGGCCGCGCAGGTCGCGAATTCGATCGCGGACGGCTATCTCGTGGTTCAGCAGAATGCCCGGCAGGCGCAGGCGAAGTCGGCCAGCCAGTGGCTGGCTGGGGAGATCCAGGGCCTGCGCAAGAAGGTCGAGGAGGCGGAATCGCGGGTCGAGGAGTTCCGCGCCAAGTCGAATTCGTTCATGGGGACCAACAACACCTCGTTGTCCAACCAGCAGATGGGCGAGGTCAACACCCAGCTCAACAATGCCCGCGCCTTGAAATCGGACGCCGAGACCAAGGCGCGGCTGATCCGCGAGATGCTGCAGAGCGGCCAGCCGATCGAGGCATCCGAGGTGCTCAATTCCGAGCTG
This sequence comes from Bradyrhizobium sp. HKCCYLRH3061, assembly GCF_051168015.1. Lineage (NCBI taxonomy): Bacteria > Pseudomonadati > Pseudomonadota > Alphaproteobacteria > Hyphomicrobiales > Nitrobacteraceae > Bradyrhizobium > Bradyrhizobium sp. HKCCYLRH3061. The sequence continues at coordinate 50,618 of NZ_JBNPUE010000023.1, read as the reverse complement.
ATGCGCCGCTTGTCGGAGCAGCGCGTGAGCCTGCGCGCGCAGCTCGCCGAGCAGTCGTCGACACTGCTCGACAATCATCCGCGCATCAAGGAACTGAAGGCGCAACTGGCTGATCTCGACCGCCAGATCCGCGACGAGGCCGGCAAGATCTCCCGCTCGCTCGACAGCGACGCGCGCATCGCCGACGGGCGGGTGCAGATGCTGAGCCAGAGCCTCGAGCAGGCCAAGAAGCAGGCCACCTCCACCAATGGCCTTGATGTCCAGCTGAGGGCGCTGGAGCGCGATGCCAAATCGCAGCGCGACCTGCTGGAATCGTATCTCGCCAAATACCGCGAGGCGAACACCCGCGAAACGCTCGACACGCCGCCGGCGGATGGACGGATCATCTCGCGGGCGGTGGTGTCGAATACGCCGGCCTATCCGAAGAAGCTGCCGATCGTGCTGATCGCGACGCTGGCGACCCTGATGCTGACCTCAGGCGTGGTCATCACCGGAGAGCTGCTGCGCCTCACGGCGCCGCGCGCGGCGGGCCCCACCGCCCCGGCCATGGGCAGCATGGCCGACGTCATGGTGCTCGCGGCGCGGGTCGAGCCGATGATCGCCCCGCGGACGGTTTCCGCATCGCCGGCCGTTACACCACCTTCGACGCCGGCGCCGGTTGAGGCCACGCATCCGGCTTTCGTACCGCCGCCCGTCACGGCCATGCAGGCGGCCGAGGCGCCGTCGGCCGAGCCGATCAAGCCAGCGCCGATGAACGAGCTCGAGCAGCTCGCATCCGATCTGCTCGCCGCGGGCGAGGGCGCCCGCAAGGTCACCGTGCTCGGCACGGCCGGCGGCGATGCCGTCACGTCCACCGCGCTCGCGATCGCCCGCACCATGGCGGCGCAGGCGCGCGTGGTGCTGGTCGACCTCGCCGGCAGCCCGCAATTGCTTGCAGGCGTCTCGGTCGATCCGGCCGCGCCCGGCCTGATCGAGCTGATGCTGGGCGAGGCGTCGTTCGCGTCCATCATCACCAAGGACCAGACCTCGCGGCTGCACATCGTCAACGCCGGCCGCCCGGGCGCGGACCGCAGCCAACTGCAATCGCCGCGGCTCGCGCTCGCCATCGACGCGCTGCTGCGGGTCTACGACCACGTCCTGCTCGACGCCGGCAACGCCTCCGACCTGCCGGCCGAGCTGTTGACCGCGGGCGCGCGCGCCGTCGTCGTGCCCGATCCCAACATGGCTGCCGAGGCGCGCAGCCAGATGAGCGAGCAGCTGCGCGAGGTCGGCTTCGGCGCCGTCACCATGCTGAAGGCACCGGCCGGAGGCGCCAACCGCACCCAGCCGGGGCCGCGCGGCGTCGCCGCCTAGTCTTCGGCCTTCTCGTCAGCCTTGGCGACGCCGCCACGCGATTGCAGCGCGCTGCGCAGCCGTTGTGCCAGACGGAACAGGGCAGGGCTGTGCTTGACGGCATGCTTGGCCCGACCGACCGCAGCCATCGTCGTCGCGGCGACGCGACCGCGCGCGGTCAACGCCATGAAGCTGTCGAAGATCGGCTCGTCGTGCTTGCAGAACATCCGCTTGTAGTCGTCCGATCCGATGCCGAGATCGAGGGCGCGAAAATCCTGTTGCGCGTAGTGATCGATGATCGAGCGCATCAGGATCAGCCCGGGGCTCCAGCGCGCATTCTCCGACAGCGTGTAGGTGTTGAACATCATCGAGAAGCGGGCCCCGTCGGCGACGCCGGCAAACAATGCGATGATCTCGTCGTCGCAGCGCAGCGCGTGGATATCGATGGCGCGATGCCCGCAGTCGAGCTTTGCCATGCAGGCGCTGCGCACGAAGGCCTCGACGCCTGCTTCCGCGAACACATTCGGCAGCCTCTGCTCGGCCATGCGGACCGGCTTGGTGCGGAAGAACCAGTCGAGCAGCTCGGTGACCTCTGCGTCGCTGCCCGCGACCATGTAGCGATAGCCGGGTAGCGCCTGCAGCTTCTTTTCCTTGCTCTTGAGCCGCTTGCGGAACGAATTCGACAGCAGCGCCGTCGGCGCGGCCCCCGGCGGCATCAGCAGCACCGGGCAGTCGTTCACGGACGGCTGGTGCGGCCATTGCGCCAGCGGATTGGCGACATCCCGCCAGCGCTCCGGCTGCTGCGTCAAGGCGAGCACGTCGACGCCGCCGCGATCGCGCAGCCCTGCGAGCAGGACGTCGAGATCGCCGGTGCTGGCGCGCGCGACGAATTCGCGATCCATCAGCGGCATGTTGAACGTCGTATGCTTGCCACCCATGAAGCTGGCGATGCGCACGCCGCAAGCGTGCCGCAACGTCAGCGGCAGCAGCAGCAACGGGCGTTGCTCGGCATCACGCCCGATGACGATGAACGGCGTCGCATGCTCGCGCGCGCCGACGTCGCGCTGCCATGCGCCCAGCAGGTCGAAGCGCTGGTAGGGGGTCGAGACATGGTCGGGGACTTCGAGCGCGCGCCAGATCGATTCGGCGGCGGCGAGATCGGACACGATGTCGACGCGTGCGAGCCCCGACGGCAGCCGCCGCGCGGGCGCCTGCGCCGTCCGGCTCTCGATCACGGCGGCCATGGTCATCGCGCAGCTCGCGTTGTCGTGAATGTTGTCTTGGAATTTTGTTGCTTGACGTCAGGAGACCCTCGCAAAGAAGTCTCAACAAAAGGTAATGGCAATGACTTCGTCCCAAATCGGGAAAGATACGAACAAAGATCTGTTCAAATCGGCAGCGCCTACGCGATCTTGACGGCGGATGGTCGCTATCATCGGATGGCGGTGATCATGACGCGATCGCGCCATGGTCTGTCCGCATCAGGTGGGCGCGGACGATCTGGTTTCAAGTGGGATTTTCGGAAGGGGCGCGGGAATTGTCGTCGGACAACAGGTGGCTGCGCAGCGCCCGGCTCGAGCTGGCCTATTTCAGCGGTCGCACGCTGCTCGCCTCGCGAGCCGCGGCCGGCGCCGGTGCCGTGCTGCGGTTCGAGCGGGTGCGGCCGCGGCGCAAGGGCGCGTTCCAGCCGCTGACATGCGCGGAGATCACGCCCGTCTTCCTCGACAAGGTGATCCGGGCGCTGAAGCGCTGGGGCTACGAGATCGTCTCGCTCGACGAGGCCTGCGGCCGGTCGGTCCGGCTGCCCGACAGCCGTCGCTTCGCCTGCCTGAGCTTCGACGGCGCCGCGAAGGACCTGATCACGCACGCCTATCCGGTGCTGGCGCACCACGGCGTGCCGTTCACCGTCTACGTGCCCTCGGCCTTTCCTGACGGGCTCGGCGAAGCCTGGTGGCTGGCGCTGGAGGCTGTGATCGCGCGCGAGGCCCGCATCAGCCTCGTGATCGATCATCGTGAGCAGCGCTTCAACGTGTTTACGCCGGCGGAAAAATACGAGCTGTTCGCGTATCTTTCGGCGTGGCTGCGCAAGCTGCCGCCAGCCGAGTTGTCGATCGCGATCCGCGACCTCTGCTCGCGCCACTCGGTCGATCTCACCGCGCTGAGCCGCGAGTCCGCGATGGACTGGGCCGACATCGCCCGGCTCGCCGCCGACCCCAACGTCACGATCGGCAGTGCCACCGTGCATTATCCCGTGCTCGCCAATCTCAGGGATGCCGACGCCCAGCGCGAGATTGCGATGGGCAGGGCGGTGCTGGAGACGGCGCTGCGCCGCCCGGTCCGGCACATGGCCTATCCGTTCGGCGACCGCTCCTCGTTCCGCCGCAGCGATGTCGTGCTCGCGGAGCAGGCGGGTTTCGTCAGCGCGGCCTCGGCGATGTCAGGCGTCGTGCAGAGCGAGGGCCGCACCCATCTGCACATGCTGCCGCGCATCGCCTGGGACGGCCGCTCACGCTCGCTGCGCGCCCTGAAGGTGCTGATGGCCGGGGTGACCCTGCCGCGGGAGAAAGTCGCGCAGCCGTCGAAGCTCGATCTCGGCTGATCAGCCCTGCTGCTGCTCCCGATCGGGGCGCAGCATCCAACTGACGATCGGCATCGCCGGCAGCACCCAGCCCATGCCGACGACGACGTAATACACCGCCTGCAGCCAGCCGGAATTGGCGATCAGGGGAAATTGCGCCATCACCATGCCCATCATCGACCAGGCGAAGGCGAGCAGGAGCAGCGCGACGGCGCCGATCAGTTTGCGGGTGCGGATCGTCATGACGGGATTGTCAGCCTCGGCTGGGGGCGGCGCGGCTTGCGCGCGATTTGGTCGGGATTATAAGGGCCTGTCAGCCCCGGTTCAATCGAGCGCTCAACATCCATGACCACGGTTCCCCGCACGACAGATCTCGCCGCGATCCGCATCTGGCTCCTCGTCGTGGCCGGCCTGATCGCGCTGATGGTGCTGGTCGGCGGCGCGACACGGCTGACCGAATCCGGGCTGTCGATCGTCGAATGGAAGCCGGTCACCGGCACCCTGCCGCCGCTGACGGATCAGGCCTGGAGCGACGCCTTCGCGGCCTACAAGACCATTCCGCAGTACCGGCAGATGAACGCCGGCATGACCCTGCACGCGTTCAAGACCATCTTCTGGTGGGAGTGGAGCCACCGGTTGCTCGGCCGCGTCATCGGCATGGTCTACCTGCTGCCCTTCCTGTGGTTCCTGTGGCGCGGCGCCGTCTCCGGGCCGCTCGGCCGCAGGCTGTGGCTGATCTTCGGCCTCGGCGCGCTGCAGGGCGCGGTCGGCTGGTGGATGGTGGCCTCCGGCCTCACCGAGCGCACCGAGGTGGCGCCGGTCCGGCTGGCGACGCATCTCGCGCTGGCGCTGCTGATCTACGCGTCGATCGTCTGGACCCTGCGGCGGCTCGCGCCGCGCGAGGAGGCCGAAGTGCCGGCGCGGCTGCGGCTGACGGCCTGGGTGCTGGTCGGAATCACCTTCGTGCAGCTCTATCTCGGGGCGCTGGTCGCGGGCCTGCGCGCCGGCCTCGTCTACAACACCTGGCCCGAGATCGACGGCGGCCTGATCCCGAAGGCGGCCAATCTGTGGATCCATTCGCCGTGGTGGATCAATCTGTTCGAGAACGATTTGACGGTGCAGTTCATGCATCGCATGACCGCCTACACGTTGTTGGCGCTGGCGGCGTGGCACGCCTTCGACGTGATGCGTGCCGGCGCCGGCCGCAACGTCGTGCGCGGCGCGCACCGGCTGCTGGCGGCGATCCTGGTGCAGGCGGTGCTCGGCATTCTCACCCTGCTTGCGCTGGTGCCGATCTCGCTGGCGCTGCTGCATCAGGGCACGGCCATCATCGTGTTGACGCTCGCCGTGCTGCAGGCCGAACGCCTGTCGCCGCGACGTGTCGCTGTTGTCGCCGTGCCGCGGACGGCCGTGGCGGCCGGGCAGGCGGGGTAGGGCGTTCTCGCGCTCGCTGTTGCAGCGACCTCCGCCGTCATTCCGGGGCGCCCGCAGGGCGAGCCCGGAATCCATTGAGCCGCGAGACACGCTGGAAAATGGATTCCGGGCTCGTGCTTCGCACGCCCGGGAATGACGACTGGGACGTTGGGCGCGAGCCAATGAGCGCCTTTGCGTGCAACTCCCGATCTCGCCAAGACATACACCCTCATCCTCGCGCGCTTGTGCGCCGAGCCATGCCGATCGTCTCGCCCCCGAAAAACGCGAGGGCGCAGGGAAGGCCGGATGCCTGGCCGGCACCCATGGCCCGCGTGCAAAGAAAAAAGCACGCGGCGGTCACCACAGGTACGGCCGAAAACACCCGGCCTTCCCCGCGCGATGGTTTTAACGCTTATACGCGATCTCCCCGGGGACCGGCTGTCTTGCCCCCGTCACCTCGCGCGATGCCGAAAGCACCGATACGAGACTTGGCGCCAGCGTCGGGGCGCCAGGACCACGCGATTTCGCCGTCCGTGACCAGCCGCTCGTCCGCGCAGACTCTCGTCCACGCACGGCCCGCCACGTCCACCGCATTCCCAATCCCACGCAACTGGACGATCCGGAAGCGCCCCTCGCTGGACAGGAACAAAGGCAGAATATGCTGATTTGCCGAAATATGCAAGAGCGTTGTCGCGCCGCTCCGGCTAAACGACATGCGCCAGACTTTGTCAGGGGATGATCGTACCGAATCCGTTTCACGCACCGCCGAATTTGCTATGCCGGTCAGCGAGATGTACACGGAATGGGGTGGACAATGCTGACGGGGGAACTCCGGTCCAAGATCGACAATGTCTGGAATGCGTTCTGGTCGGGGGGCATCGCCAATCCGATCGAGGTGATCGAGCAGATCACCTATCTGCTGTTCATCCGCGGCCTCGACGAGGCGCATACGCGCGAGGAGAACCGCGCCACCCGGCTGGGCAAGCCGATGGAGCGGCGCATCTTCCCCGAAGGCAAGGATGGCATCGGCAAGGGCGGCGGCGTCGCTTACGAGGAGATGCGCTGGTCGCGGCTGAAGAACAAGGACCCGGCAACGATGTTCGACATCGTCTCGGAGCACGTCTTTCCGTTCCTGCGCAAGATGGCCGACGCGGACACCGCGCACGCCACCCACATGAAGGGCGCGCGCTTCACGATTCCGACGCCGGCGCTGCTGGCGAAGGTGGTCGACCTGCTCGCCGACATCCCGATGGAGGACCGCGACACCAAGGGCGACCTCTACGAATACATGCTGGGCAAGATTGCCAGCGCCGGCCAGAACGGCCAGTTCCGCACCCCGCGCCACATCATCGCGCTGATGGTCGAGATGATGGCGCCGACCCGCAAGGACGTGATCTGCGATCCCGCCTGCGGCACCTGCGGCTTCCTGGTCCAGGCCGGCGAGTATCTGCGCGAGAACGACCCAAAACTGTTCCACGACAAGGAGAGCCGCGACCATTTCAACGAGGAGATGTTCCACGGCTTCGATTTCGACGGCACGATGCTGCGCATCGGCTCGATGAACATGACCCTGCATGGCGTCGACGATCCCGACATCCGCTACAAGGATTCGCTGTCGCAGGACCACGCCGCCGATTCCGACCGCTACAGCCTCGTGCTCGCCAATCCGCCGTTCGCCGGCTCGCTCGACTACGAGACCACGGCGAAGGACCTGCTGTCGATCGTCAAGACCAAGAAGACCGAGCTATTGTTCCTGGCGCTGTTTCTGCGGCTGCTGAAGCCCGGCGGCCGCGCCGCCGTGATCGTGCCGGACGGCGTGCTGTTCGGATCCTCCACCGCCCACAGGGCGATCCGGAAGATGCTGGTCGAGGACCACAAGCTCGACGGCATCGTCAAACTGCCGTCCGGCGTGTTTCGGCCGTATGCAGGTGTTTCGACTGCGATCCTGCTGTTCACCAAGACGAATTCGGGCGGCACGGATCACGTCTGGTTCTACGACTGCCAGGCCGATGGCATCTCGCTCGATGACAAGCGCAACCCGCTGCTGCCGACCGACAAGCTCGGCCCGCGCGCCAAGCTCGACGCAGGCGAGCACGATAAGAACAACCTACCTGACATCGCCGCGCGCTGGAAGGAGCGCAACGGCAGCGAGCGCGAGCGGCCGCGCACCGCGCAGAGTTTTTGTGTGCCGAAGGCGGAGATCGAGGCAGCCGGTTACGACCTCTCGATCAACCGTTACAAGGAGGTGGTGTATGAGGCCGCGCAGCATCGGCCGCCGAAGGAAATTATCGCCGAGCTGAAGGCGCTGGAGCAGGAAATTGCTGACGGGCTCGCGGAGTTGGAGGCGATGCTGTGAGCTTTGCGTTTCCCACAAAAAGACTTGCCGAACTGACGAGGGCGATCGACTATGGCGTGACAGCCTCTGCTTCGCCCGATGATACAGGAGCCAAATTTCTCCGGATCACAGACATTCAAAACGGTTCAGTGGACTGGAAGTCAGTGCCGTTTTGTAGCGCGCCAGAGGCAAAGCTCCGATCGGCTCGCCTTGACGACGGAGACATTGTGTTCGCGAGGACTGGCGCTACCACAGGGAAGAGCTTTCTGATTAGGAGGCCGCCTGATGGAGCTGTATTTGCGTCATACCTAATCCGCGTTAAGCCGACTGAATCTATCGATCCTAGCTATTTGTCTCATTTCTTCCAATCTCCAGGCTATTGGAGTCAGATAGAGAAAAGGACACAGGGAGCTGCGCAGGGTGGCGTCAACGCCACGAGCTTGAGTGAATTGGAAATCCCGCTCCCCCCGCTTGACGAGCAGCGGCGGATCGCGGCGATCTTGGACAAGGCCGATGCGCTGCGGCGGAAGCGGAGGCGGGTGATCGAAATTGGCGAGTGTCTCTCTAGCTCCGCGTTTCGAGAGATGTTCGGACGATCGCTTGGCCTGCCAGAAGTGTCGCTTGCAGAATTGATAGACCCTGATGATAAAATTAACTACGGCGTCGTTCAGCCGGGAGATAATGATCCAGATGGCGTTTTCTTGGTTCGTGTCTCAGACCTGCAGAATGGAAAGGTGAGCCATGCGCAGTTACGGAAGGTGGCTTGCGAGGTTAGTAACAAACACCGTCGGTCGTTGCTTCTAGGGTACGAGATTCTCATAAGTTGTGTGGGATCGACAGGTGGGATTGCGGTTGCAACTGAAGCCGAAAAGGGCTTCAACATTGCACGAGCTGTAGCCCGGGTCCCTATTAAGGATCGCGTCTTGCGGGACTATGTCGCAGAGTATCTACGATCATCGTCGGTTCAGGAGTATTTCAGGAAGGAACTGCGTACCGTCAGCCAGCCAACTCTGAATATCAAACAGATTTCAGAAACTAGAATTCCGCTTGCTCCGATAGCACGAATGCAAGCCTTTGTGCAGCAGGCCGAAACCATACGAGGGCTCCAAGAAGACGCTGCCGCAGCCGCCACGAGGCAGGATGCACTTTTCAAGTCTCTACAGCAACGCGCCTTTTCGGGAAGGTTTTGACGGCCGACATTCCGTTGAGGCGACGCTTCAAAAATAGGTATACTGGCCCAAGTGCAGTATGCCCCCGGGCAAGACTCTTACGCGTGGACCTTGGGCGCCTTACGCTTTACCTACTACGTGGTGGTCACTCGCAATGACTCACGCCGCCGAGTTCAGCGGCTTGGCGCGTTCGATCCGCTTGCGCTCGCGAGGGGAATGCATCGCCTCCCACAGGTCTCTTCGCCGCTGCACGTTGAGCCAGAACTCCGGGCTGTTGCCGAAGACGCGGGCCAGGATGAGGGCGGTGGGGGCGGTGACGTTGCGCTTGCCGTTGCAGAGTTCGTTGACGTGCTTGCGCTGCACGCCCATCGCCTCGGCCAGCGCGGTCTGCGTCAGCCCCATCGGCTGCATGAACTCCTCGACCAGGAGTTCGGCCACCGTGATCGGCTTGCGCTTGGTCATCAGCATGGATGCAACTCATACAGGTGTGATTCACCCTGCCATGGTGCAACCACGGGGGGAAGCCCCAAGTCGGGGGCAGGACGGGTCAAAGATGTGAGCGCCGGATGTGTAGAGATTCGTACTATCAGGATGGCGATCGGAGTTTTGCGCTCGCCTCTCGCCAAGTCGTCATGGCCGGGCTTGTCCCGGCCATCCACGTCGCTCGTCACGCTGGGAAGGACGTGGATGCCCGGGACAAGCCCGGGCATGACGGAGTTAATAATTGGGAGGGCTGTCGTCGCGGCAGTCCTGTTGAGCGCTGTCTCTGTTGTTTCCGGGCGTGACGAAGGCAGGTTGGAGTCTCAGCTCAGAGCATCTGCCGGCGTCGTGTAAGTTCTTCCAGGCGAGCCATGGATGGACTCGGCCGCCGCACTTAGAGCTTCGCGACTTGCCTGCCGCGCGGCGACTTGACGAATGGTAGAATGCATCCGATGGTTGAAGGTGATCCGGTATGGCCGGATCGGTCTGGGCAGACGCGGATGATCCGGCAGGATGGCGGTCACGCGAGGGGAGCGCCAGAGGAGCTGAATGTCCAACTTCGCCTTTCTCGCCGCTGAATTTCCGGCCGTGCACGAGGCGGCGGTCGAGGCCGAGCGCCAGGCGGCGGTGTCGCCGACCGCGGCGGCATTCTTTGCCGGCAAGACCGTCGAGGTCGCGGTGAAATGGGCGTTCAAGTCCGATCCCGCACTGAAGCTGCCCTATCAGGACAACATCGCGGCGCTGCTGCACGAGCCGAGCTTCCGCCGGGCGGCGGGCGAGGCGGTGTTTGCCAAGGCGAAATACATCAACACACTGCGGAACCGGGCCGTCCATGAGGCGCGCCGGATCAGCGCCGGCGATGCCACCGGCGCGGTCAAGGAGCTGTTCCACGTCTGCTTCTGGTTCGCCCGGACCTATGCCAAGGCCAAGCCGGCCGACGGGCTGACTTTCGACCCGGCCGTGCTGTCGCGCCGCGACGAGGTGTTGAAGAAGGCGTTCGTCCAGCTCAAGACCCAGCAGGCCGAGCTCGACGCCAAGGACGGCGAGCTGACAAAGCTGCTGCTCGACAAGGACAACCTCGACACTGAACTGAAGAAGCTGCGTGCCGAGGTCGCCGCCGCGCGGAATGAGGCCGAGGCGAAGCCGGACCAGCACAATTACGACGAGGCGGAGACCCGCGACCGCTTTATCGACCTGTTGCTGCGCGAGGCCGGCTGGGCGCTGGACCAGCCTGAGGATCGCGAGTTTCGCGTCGAGGGCATGCCGAACAATGAGGGCGTGGGCTTTGTCGACTACGTCCTTTGGGGCGCGGACGGCAAGCCGCTCGGCCTGGTCGAGGCCAAGCGCACGCGCAAGGATGCGCGATCCGGCCAGCAGCAGGCCAAGCTCTATGCCGACCGTCTGGAGGCGCGCTACGGCCAGCGCCCGGTGATCTTCTATTCCAACGGCTACGAGCACTGGATCTGGGACGACACCCGCTACCCGCCGCGGCAGATCGGCGGCTTCTACAAGCGCGACGAGCTGGAGCTCCTGATCCAGCGCCGCATCGGGCGGAAGCAGCTCGGCTCGGAGGCGATCAACCGCAAGATCGTCGAGCGGCCCTATCAGCACCGGGCGATCCGCTCGATCGCCAAGCATTTCGAGGAGGACCGCGAGCGCAAGGCGCTGCTGGTGATGGCGACCGGCTCCGGCAAGACCCGCACCGTGATCGCGCTGGTCGACCTTTTGATGCGCGCCGGCTGGGTCAAGCGGGTGCTGTTTCTTGCCGACCGTGTCGCGCTGGTGAACCAAGCGGCCGGCGCGTTCAAGGCACATCTGCCGGACGCCGCGCCGGTCAATCTGGTGACCGACCGCACCGCCGACGGCCGCGTCTTCATCTGCACCTATCCGACCATGATGGGGCTGATCGACGGCCGGCAGCAGGGCAGGCTGACATTCGGTCCCGGCCATTTCGACCTGATCGTGATCGACGAGGCGCACCGCTCGGTCTACCAGCGCTATCGCGCCATCTTCGAGTATTTCGATTCCTTCCTGGTCGGGCTGACGGCGACGCCGAAGGACGAGATCGACCGCAACACCTATTCGCTGTTCGACCTCGAAGACGGCGTGCCGACCGATGCCTATTCGCTGGAGGAGGCGGTGGCCGAGGGGCACCTGGTGCCGCCGAAGACGATCTCGGTGCCGCTGAAAATCGTCCGCTCCGGCCTCCGCTATGACGACCTCTCGGCGGAGGAAAAAGACCAGTGGGACATGCTGGAATGGGGCGAGGACGACGTCCCCGATACGGTCGAAGCGGCGGAGGTCAACAAGCGGCTGTTCAACGAGGAGACGGTCGATCTCGTCATCGCGCATCTGATGCAGAACGGCATCAAGGTCGAAGGCGGCGACCGGCTCGGCAAGACCATCATCTTCGCCAAGAACGAGGACCACGCCAAATATATCGAGACCCGCTTCAACGTGGCCTATCCGGCGCTGGCCGGGCATTTCGCCCGCGTCATCACCCATAAGACCGGCGCCTATGCGCAGACCTTGATCGACGACTTCTCGATCAAGACCAAGGTGCCGCATATCGCCATTTCCGTCGACATGCTCGACACCGGCATCGACGTGCCGGAGGTGGTCAATCTCGTGTTCTTCAAGCCGGTGCGCTCGAAGACCAAGTTCTGGCAGATGATCGGGCGCGGCACGCGGCTGTGTCCGGACCTGTTCGGTCCTGGGCAGGACAAGGAGGAGTTTTGCGTCTTCGACTATTGCCAGAACATCGAGTTCTTCGGCGCCAATCCGGAGTTGAAGGAAGCCTCCGCGGCGAAGTCGCTGTCCGAGCGGCTGTTCGCCGGCCGGCTCGACCTGGTGCGGGCGCTGGACGAGAAGTTCTCGAAGGCGGCAGCCGCAGGCGGCTTCTCGGCCGGCGGACAGGCGCCTTATGAGGGTGACGAAGGCGAGCCACCGAGCGAGCCGGAGATTCGAGCGTCCGCTGCCGCGACCTTGCAGGCGATCGTCGGCGGGCTCAACACCGACAATTTCATCGTCCGGAAGCATCGCCGCGCGGTCGAGAAGTATCGCGAGCCCAAGGAGTGGGACGCGATCGACGAGCACAAGCGCGAGGAGCTGGTCGAGGAGATCGCGCCGCTGCCGTCGAGCCACATGCTCGGCACCGAGGACGCCAAGCGCTTCGACCTCCTGATGTTCCAGCTCGAGCTGGCGCTGCTCAAGGGCTCCAAGCGCTTCGACAATCTCCGCAAGCAGCTCCTGGAGATCGCGTCAGCCCTGGAGGACCAGACCGGCATTCCGGCGATCGCCCGGCATGCCGAGCTGATCGAGGAGATCCAGACCGATCAATGGTGGGAAGGCGTCACCGTGCCCTTGCTGGAGCTGGTGCGCCTGCGGCTGCGCGACCTGATCCAGCACATCGAGAAGGGACGCAAGACCGTCGTCTATTCCAACTTCGCCGACGAGATCGGCGAGGGGGTCGAGCTGCAATTGCCGCAGGTGGGCGAGGCCGACTTCGCCCGCTTCAAGGCCAAGGCCCGGCACTTCCTGCGCGCGCATCAGGACAATCTGGCGCTGGCCAAGCTGCGCCAGGGCAAGCCGCTGACGGCCTACGACCTGACCGAGCTGGAGCGGATGCTGCTGGAGGCCGGCATCGGCGAAGCCGGCGACATCGCGCGGGCCAGGGAGGTCAGCCACGGCTTCGGCCGCTTCGTGCGCTCGCTGGTCGGGCTCGACCGCGCAGCGGTCAGCTCAGCCTTCGGCGAGTTCATCGCCGGCGGCACGGCGTCGGCGGCGCAGATCGAATTCATCGACATGGTGATCGAGCACCTGACCGATCAGGGCGTGATGGACCCGGCGCTGCTCTACGAGCCGCCCTTCACGGGCATCGCGCCGACCGGGCCGGAGCATCTGTTCGACGAGAACAGGGTGGTCAAGCTGTTCGAGACCATCAAGGCGATCAACGAGAGCGCGGTGGCGTAGTGCTCCCTCAGCAATACCCGTACACGCCGCAGGCATAGGGCAGGCGGACCATGTAGTCCGGGTAGCCCCCACCGCCGTAATACGCGCCCTGGTAGTCGTAGGAGAAGGCGCGGCCGTAATAGCCGGGCAGCTCCTGGCGGCCGAGCAGCAGCGGCGTGGAGGGCCACATCGGGGAGATCAGCGAGTCCTGGTCCTTGACGACGACGATTGTGGGCGGCGCCTTGACGGCGCGGCGGGCCTTGTAGTGGACGAGCTTGTCGTGGACGGCCGGCAGGTCGGCTGCGAGCACGACGCCATTCGCCGCGATGGCCGCCAGCAGCATCATGATCACCAACGTTCGCATTCTGCTCTCCTTGCAGCTCCGGGACGGCCGGCGTGATGCCATGCGACATCGGTGCTGTTGGCTGCACCGGAGCGATTCCATGGCCGGCAGGATGGGCCCTGTATGGTTAACGAAAACCTTCCAGCGCGCGGAACGGGGCTGCAATCACCCGTAGAAGGACGGGCTTTTTCAGCTTTTGTTAAGTTCTGCGGGTGCAAGGTTACGGGTGCCGGCGATTTTGAAGGCCGGCTGGACGCAAACCAGCACTGTCTGCGTCCGGGATGAAAATCTCTGCTGCATTTCCATCAGAGTGTCAGACCAGAAGGGTTCGCGCATGTCGGTCATCGTGATGTCGGCGTCCGCACGTCTCAGGCTGCTGTCCAGGACTGAAGCGTCGCAACCGCATCTTGCCATCGCCGACGAGGTCGCCGCCTGTCGCCAGGCGCTGACGGCGCGCCGGTCGATCGCGACCGCCGCGCTTCCGCTGACGAGCCCTGCGCAGGCGAGCCTGCTGGTGCTGCTGAGCTAGATCCGGAGTTAACGAGGGCGCGGTCCGAGACGCCGGCAACGGCATGACCGTGGGACGAAAGAGAGCGCGCAAGGCCAGGGGAGGCCTGTCGCGCTCTCTTTGTTTTCGAGGCCCGGATCGCCATCTCGGTCTCAGCCGTTCGTCAAGCCCCGGGCATGACGTCGATGGCGATATGCGTGTGCAACTCGCGTCTGAGATCGCCGCACGTTCAGCGCAGCTGCCGACCCGCCTACGCGCTCAGCGCCTGCTCGAGGTCGGCGATCAGGTCTTCCTTGTCCTCGATGCCGACGGAGATGCGGACGATGTCGGGGCCGGCGCCGGCCTTGATCTTGGCGGCATCGTCGAGCTGGCTGTGGGTGGTCGAGGCCGGGTGGATCACCAGCGAGCGGGTGTCGCCGACATTGGCGAGATGCGAGAACAGCTTCAGGTTCGACACCAGCTTGACGCCGGCGTCGTAGCCGCCCTTGAGCGAGAAGGTGAAGACCGCACCGGCGCCCTTCGGGCAGTATTTGCGCGCGAGCGTGTGATACTTGTCCTCGGGCAGGCCGGCGTAGCTCACCGCCGCCACGGCGGGATGCCTGCTGAGATATTCCGCGACGGCCTTGGCGTTGTCGCAGTGCTTCTGCATGCGCAGCGGCAAGGTCTCGATGCCGGTGAGGATCATGAACGCGTTGAACGGCGACAGCGCGGGGCCGAGATCGCGCAGGCCCAGCACGCGGCAGGCGATCGCGAAGGCGAAATTGCCGAACGTCTCGTGCAGCCGGATGCCGTGATATTCGGGGCGCGGCTGCGTCAGCATCGGATATTTGTCGCCGCTGCCGGCCCAGTCGAAGGTGCCGGCGTCGACGATGACGCCGCCGATCGAGTTGCCGTGGCCGCCGAGGAACTTGGTCAGCGAGTGCAGCACGATGTCGGCGCCGTGATCGATCGGGCGGATCAGGTACGGCGAGGCGAGCGTGTTGTCGACGATCAGCGGCACACCGGCCTTGCGCGCGACCTGCGCGATGGCCTCGATGTCGGTGACGCTTCCGCCGGGATTGGCGAGCGACTCGATGAAGATCGCCTTGGTGCGCGGCGAGACCGCGGCCTCGAAGCTCGCGACGTCATCGGTGTCGGCCCACACCACGTTCCAGCCAAAGCTCTTGAACGAATGCGTGAACTGGTTGATCGAGCCGCCATAGAGTTTTCGTGCGGCAATGAATTCGTCGCCGGGGGACAGCAACTGCTGCAGCGCCACGACCTGCGCGGCATGGCCCGAGGCAACGGCCAGCGCGGCGGTGCCGCCCTCGAGCGCGGCGACGCGCTCCTCCAGCACCGCGTTGGTCGGGTTGCCGATGCGGGTGTAGATGTTGCCGAACGCCTGCAGCCCGAACAGCGAGGCGGCGTGGTCGGCATCGTTGAACACGAAGGACGTGGTCTGGTAGATCGGCGTCGCCCGCGCGCCGGTGGTCGGGTCGGGCTGGGCGCCGGCGTGAATGGCGAGGGTGGCAAATCCCGGGGCACGTTCGGTCATGGTGTTTCCTCTTGGCTTGATCCGTTGCGCGCCGGCGCCGGCTGGCGCAGGGATCGATGATGGGAGACGGTGTCGATAGCGCGCATCGTGCGCCTCCGCGTCATCCCGGCGGAGGACATTTGCCAGCGGCCAGGATGGCGTCAAGGCTGCCGGCGCGGATCGCTCCGATTTGAAATGCGCTGCTGTGTCGCGCCGTCGTCGCGACACGTTCCTTTCGCAGATGCGTCAGGTGGGATCGCTTCTGTCCTTCGCGGCGCGGTCGGCCGCGGCCGTCGCGCCGCCGCCGACGCTGGTGCGGTTCAGCGACAGCCGCATGCCCTGGGTCGGGATTGGCGCGCGCTTGGCGCTGATGGTGCGGGAGTTGACGCCCATCCACGAGATCTCCGACGACAGCCGGCCATACTCGATCTTGGGGCATCGGTTCATCACGACCTTCAGCCCGGCGGCCTCGGCCTTCTCGGCCGCCGCATCGTCACGCGCGCCGAGCTGCATCCAGATCACCTTCGGCAAGGGTGAGAGCTTCAGCGCCTCGTCGACGACGGGCATGATGTGCTGCGAGCTCCGGAAGATGTCGACCATGTCGATCGGGCGGCCGATGTCGGCGAGCGAGGCGACGAAGGGGCGGCCCATCAGGCTCTTGCCGACATGGCCGGGATTCACCGGGATCATGTCGTAGCCGCGTTGCACCAGATATTTGAAGGCGAAGAAGCTCGGCCGGATCTCGGACGGCGAGGCGCCGACCATCGCGATCACCTTCACACCGTTGAGAATGCCGCGGATGTAGTCGTCGGGGTAGGTGTCGTGATTCATGGGCTCGCGCTTCTATTAGTTGCCGTCATTCCAGGGCGCCCGGGTTCGATGCTTCGCATCGCCCCGGAATGACGAAGTTGCTGAAACCGTCATTGCGAGGAGCGACAGCGACGAAGCAATCCAGGGGCTCGGGTGGGACTCTGGATCGCGGCGCTGCGCTCGCGATGACGGCGGAGAGAGCGTCGGTGCTCACTCATCCCGCCACGTCGGCGTCCGCTTTTCGATGAAGGCGCCGATGCCTTCCTCCGCGTCGCGGGCGAGCATGTTCTGCGTCATCACCTCTGCCGCATAGCGATAGGCGTCGGCAAGGCTCATCTCGGCCTGGCGGTAGAATGCCTCCTTGCCGAGCTTGATCGTATAGGCCGATTTGCGCGCCACTTGTTGTGCCAGCGCAATCGCGGTGTCGCGCTCCGTGCCGGCCGTGACCACGCGGTTGACGAGGCCCAATTCGCGGGCGCGCGGGGCGGGAACCGGCTCGCCGGTCAGCAGCATCTCCATCGCCTGCTTGCGGGGCACGTTGCGCGACAGCGCCACCATCGGCGTCGAGCAGAACAGGCCGATGTCGACGCCGGGCGTAGCGAACGAGGCGCGCTCGGAGGCGACGGCGAGATCGCAGCTCGCGACCAGTTGGCAGCCGGCGGCGGTGGCGATGCCCTGCACGGACGCGACAACGGGCTTCGGCAGATGCACGATCGCCTGCATCATCGCACTGCAGGCATTCATCAGTTTGGCGAAGAAGGCGCGGCCGCGGTCGGCGTCGCCGCGATGCGCGGTGAGTTCCTTGAGGTCATGGCCGGCGCAGAACGCCGGGCCATTTGCTGCGATCACCACGGCGCGCACGGCCTTGTCGGCGCCGATCTCGGCCAGGGCCTGATGCAGCTCTGCGATCAGCGGCTCCGACAGGCTGTTGCGCTGTGCCGGGCGGTTGAGCGTGAGCACGGCGACGGCGCCCGCCATCTCGCGCAACAAAATCGGCGTATCGGCGGCGTCGGCGAGGGCAGGGGCGGACATTGCGATTTCCATATGGGCGCGTCGATGCAGCTAATGTAACAGATGAGCGACGACGAGAGCAGGGGGAGACATGACGGCGAAGATGACCATCGCGGAGCTGGAAGCGTTCCTGCACGCGGAATTTCCCCAGGCGTTCCGCACCGGCGGCGACATTTCGATCGAGAGCGCCGATGGCAAGAGCTGCCGGATGCGCCAGCGCTTCAACGAGCGCATGTTGCG
Source organism: Bradyrhizobium sp. HKCCYLRH3061 (assembly GCF_051168015.1). Taxonomy (NCBI): domain Bacteria; kingdom Pseudomonadati; phylum Pseudomonadota; class Alphaproteobacteria; order Hyphomicrobiales; family Nitrobacteraceae; genus Bradyrhizobium; species Bradyrhizobium sp. HKCCYLRH3061. The sequence goes on along the minus strand of NZ_JBNPUE010000023.1, from coordinate 32,935 downwards.
CCCAGGCGGCACCGTCTCCGGGCCGACACTGATGGCGCTGGCCGATTTCGCGATGTACGTGGTGCTCTTGTCGGCGATCGGCCCGGTCGGGCTCGCCGTGACCACGAATCTCAACATCAACTTCCTGCGCAAGGGCGCGGCCGGCGCCGACGTGCTGGCGGAGGCGCGGCTGCTCAAGCTCGGCAAGCGGCTTGCGGTCGGCGAAGTCACGCTGTTGTCAGGGGAATCGCCTGATCCGATCGCCCATGTCACGGCGACCTATTCCATTCCGAATGCGTAGGGTTTTTGAGGGTATTATTGCACCATATTTGTAAGTCGCTGTTTTTATTGTATTAATTTCGCGTGGATGGCGTTGACGAATGCAGGCCGCTTCTCTAGAAGCTGCGACCAGTTCGGCGCGTCACCCGCGCCGCATTCTCCCTGTCACGGATATCTCTCATGAAAACCTTTTCGGCAAAGCCGGCCGAGGTCCAGAAGAAGTGGGTCGTCATCGACGCCAAGGGTCTGGTCGTCGGTCGTCTCGCCACGCTGGTCGCGATGCGGCTGCGGGGCAAGCACCTCCCGATCTATACCCCGCACGTCGATTGCGGCGACAACGTCATCATCGTCAATGCCGCGCATGCCGTGCTGACCGGCCGCAAGCGCGAGCAGAAGACGTACTACAAGCACACCGGCTATGTCGGCCACGTCAAGGAGCGCACCGCGCGCCAGATCCTCGAGGGCCGCTTCCCCGAGCGCGTGATCGAGAAGGCCATCGAGCGCATGATCCCGCGCGGCCCGCTCGGCCGCGTGCAGATGGGCAATCTGCGTGTCTATGGCGGACCTGATCATCCGCACGAGGCGCAGAACCCCGAGAAGATCGACATCGCCAAGTTGAACCGCAAGAACACGAGGGCCGCATAAGATGGCCGAAAGCATCCAGTCTCTCGATCAGCTGTCGCAGCTCAAGGGCGCCGTCACGGCCCCGGACGCTCCGAAGTATGAGAAGAAGGTCGACAAGTTCGGCCGCGCCTATGCCACCGGCAAGCGCAAGGACGCGGTCGCCCGCGTCTGGATCAAGCCGGGCTCCGGCAAGGTCACCGTCAACACCCGCGACATCGAGGTCTACTTCGCCCGTCCGGTGCTGCGCATGATGATCGAGCAGCCGATGGTCGTCGCCGCCCGCAAGGGCCAGTACGACGTGATCTGCACGGTCGCCGGCGGCGGTCTGTCCGGCCAGGCCGGCGCGGTGCGTCACGGCCTGTCCAAGGCTCTGACCAATTTCGAGCCGGAGCTGCGCAGCGTCCTCAAGAAGGGCGGCTTCCTGACCCGCGACTCGCGCGTCGTCGAGCGTAAGAAGTACGGCAAGGCCAAGGCCCGCCGCTCCTTCCAGTTCTCGAAGCGCTGATCTCCTGGGTCCGGCTGCGGCCGGATCCGTCAGCTACCAATACGAACGGGCGCCCTCGCGGGCGCCCGTTTTGCTTGGAGGTTGTGTGATCAGGCGCTGGCGCGGCGCGCGGTCAGCCATTGGCTCGGCGCCAGCGGCTTCGACACCACGCGGACCTCGCCGATGCTGCCGATGAAGCCATCGGACGGCGCGCGGTCCCACCAGCCGCAGCCGAGCGCCCAGGGCTGGGACGCTGCGACGCTCGCGATGCCGTTGCCGCCGATCACGCTGCGCACGACCGGCGCGCCCTCGATGTAGAGCACGGTGGAGTTATCGGTGGGGTCGTTGACGATGGCGAGGTGATACCAGGTGTCGAGCATGATCTCGCCGGACCAGTCGGTCTGCGGCTGCCTGGTCGAGCTCGACGGCACGATCTCCCACTGCACCTCGCGGAGGTTGGAGATCGCGAACAGGATCGGCGGCGATTCCGGGTCGCCGCCGGCATAGCCCGGCAGCCAGCCGCGGTTGCCGAAGCGGGTGAGTATGTTGCACCAGGCATGATCGGCCGCCTTCCAGTTCGGATCGATCTTGATGAAGGCCTCGACCGTGTAGCCGGATGCGAAGGTCGCGGTATTGATCGGCGCGTTGGCCGCCGTCGTGAACCAGCTGAAGCGGCCGGCGCCTTGCTTGGTGGTGTTGAGGAACTGAACGCTCCCCGGCGCTGACGACAGGCGGTGCTTGTCGGCGGTGAAGGCCACATCGGCGACCTCCGCGGCACCGGCGAGCGATGCGCGCTGCATTGGGTTGGCGGCGGTGAGGTCCGACAGCGCGGTGCCGGCGGCCACCGCCTTGCCGATCGCCGACGACGCGATCCGCCAATGCGCTGTTGTCTCGGCGATCAGCGGATAGTCCTGTTCGTTCGCGGGCGGCACCACCACCGGCTCCGGCGCCTCGGTGTAGTTGGCATAGAGATCCTGCTTCACCCGCGGCAGGATCGGCGTGCCGGCGAAGGCCGGCAGATGGCAGAAATTGGTGAAGCGTGAAAAACGCCGGCGGAAGTCGATGGCAATCGAGAACTCGTGGTTGTCCTCCGTCAGCCAGGCGCGGTCGAACTGCTTGAGACTGTCCTTCGGCTTCTCGACCACCCAAGGCGAGAACGAGGCGACGTCGATCTTGTTGGCCGTGAAGTCGAACTCGTAGAGCCGCATCAGGCCGTTGCCGCCCTGATAGGCCATCTGATAGTCGACCACCATCTGGTGCACGGGGTTATGGAAGTCGTTGATCTTCGTCAGCAGCGCGCCGCCATGATAGTGGCCGTTGAGCGTCATGAAGATCTGGTCGTTGCTGCGGATCAGCTTCTCCCAGAGGTATTGACCGTAGGCGACCTCGAGCGGGCTCGTGCCGTCATTGGCGATGTTGAGCAACTGGTGGTTGGCGAGGATGACCGGCAGCATCGGGTGCCGCGCGATCATGCTGCGCGCCCAGGCGACGGCGTCGTCCGAGGCACGCCACGACAGCGACAGCACCATGAAGCTGACGCCGCAGGCGTGGAACACATGCGCCTCGTGCCAGCCGCTCGGATGCCGCTCCAGGAAGGTCCGCTGCTTCGCCGCGCGGCTGGCCGGAAACCAGGACAGATACGGCTCCGATGAACCGCGCTGCGCATCGGTGCCCGCGCTCTGGCTCGCCGCGCTCTCGAACTCCAGCGCCGACAGCACGTCGTGATTGCCGGCCAGCACCGAATACGGCCGGCCGGCATTCTCCAGCAGCTTCATTGCGGCGTCGGCGACGGCCCATTGCTGCGGATGCCTGGACTGGTCGACGACGTCGCCGAGATGGATCGTGAATGGGATGTGATATTTCGCGGCGTTGTCGACAATGAACTGGGTCTGCGCCGGATAGGGCGTGCTGCCATATTGCCGCTGATAGGCCTGGCCTTCCTCGGAGGTCGCATAGCGCGAGTAGAACTGCGTATCGGGGAGGACGGCGAGCGCGAAGCTGGTGGTGACGTGGTGATGATGGTGGTGCATGCGCCAATGCGCGTGCGCGGCCTGGCCCGGCAACAGGCTGGCACCGAGGCCGAGCGCCGAGACGCCCATGGCATTGCGCAGCAGCGTGCGGCGATCGACGCCCTGGGTTGCTTGCGGATCGCGCGACGGATGATTTGGTGCGGCCTGGCTGTCGTATGAATCGTCGTCGAAAGACATTCTCGTCCCCATCGCATGCGACCGATCGCGCTGCTGTCGCGCCGTGGTAGGGAGAGATGATCTCAAATTTGAGAAGGTTTCTTATCGTTTCCATGAGTGTTCGGTGCGGAGCGGGAAACGATTGATTCCACATGCTCAGTTCCGCAACTCTCAATAATTAGCTGCATTTCGTGCAATCAAGGCGGGCGCGCATGGTGCCTGGCGCGATCGGTTTTGAATCCTGTTTGCAGCATTTTGCGCAGCAATTTGCCGACGAGTTGTGCCGAGCTTTTCGAGAAAACTTGGTATCCCAGGCAAACCTCTTTCGAACAGACCGCTCGCTAGGTTGATCGCGACAAGGCCGCGCTAACCAAAGTCTCCGCGCCGCCGCAGCAACCGAGGTGACGGATGGCACTCGACAGCATGACGCTCGACATCGTAGCGACCATGGTCGCGGCGCTGCTTGGCGCCATGTTGCTGCACTTCGGACGGCAGGAGAACACGCCGGCGCTGCGCTGGTGGGGCGCGGCCTATGTCCTCGGCGCGGTCGCGATCGCGCTGTGGACGTTGATCGGCGAGCTCTATGGCGAGGTGGTGTCGCTGTTCCTGAGCTCGATCGGCCTGATCGCCACCGCCATGGTGTGGAACGCCGCGCGCGTGTTTCATGGCAAGCCGCCGAGCGTGCCCGGACTCGTGCTCGGCGCCATCGTCTGGATCGCCAGCGGCATGCTGCTCGATCCCTCGGCGCAGGCGCTGCGGCTGACGATCGGCGCCGCGATCGTCGTGATCTATGCCATGCTCACCGCGGCCGAGCTGTGGCAGGAGCGGCGGCGGTCTCTGCACAAGCGCTGGCCGGCGCTGATCGTGCCGGTGATGCACGGCTTCGTCCTGATGCTGCCGATCCTGCTCGGCAACATGCTGCGCGAGTCCGACGGCGCCTTCGCCGGGGCCTGGGTCACGATCTTCTCGATCGAGCTCGTGCTCTACGCTGTCGGCACCGTGTTCGTGATCTTCATGCTGGTGTCGGAGCGCATCGTCAGCGCCCACAAGCGCGCGGCGACCACCGACCCGCTGACGGGCCTGCTCAATCGACGCGGCTTTGCCGAGTCCTGCGCGCAACTGATCGAGCGCGAGGCGCGCGAGCAGCGGCCGGTCAGCGTGCTGATCTTCGACATCGATCATTTCAAGTCGATCAACGACCGTTTCGGCCACGCCGAGGGCGATGAGGTCCTGAAGATCTTCGCAGACGTCGTGGTCAACAATCTGCGCCTCACCGATCTCTCGGGCCGGATCGGCGGCGAGGAGTTCGCAGCCCTTCTGCCCTGTTCCATCGAAGAGGCCATGGTCGCCGCCGAGCGTGTCCGCGAGGCGTTCGCGGCCTCCGGGGTGGTGCGCGAGGACCAGCCGGTGGACACCACCGTCAGCATCGGCGTCGCCGGCGGGCCGGGCGGGACCGAACTCGACGTGCTGCTCGCGGCCGCCGATACCGCGCTCTACAAGGCCAAGCGCTCCGGTCGCAACCGGGTCGAAGCGTCGGAGGAGCTGCCGCTGTCGCTCGACCGCTACCGCCGCCAGCGCGCCGCCGCTTCTGCCAGCCTGCCGCAGTCGGAACAGGCGGTATTGTCGAGCTGAGGCGCGGCTTTCGCTCGCCCGAGGTCTGGGCTAGACAAGCGGTCCAACGCCAGGGGAGGCCGACAGACCATGATCACGGAAATCGCTCAGATCGACGTCAAGCCGGGCACGGAGAAGGATTTCGAGGCCGCCGTCGCGAAGGCGCGCGCCGCCTTCGGCCGCTCCAAGGGCTTTCACGGCTTCGAGCTGCACAAGTCGATCGAGAAGCCGCAACGCTACCGCCTGATGGTGAAGTGGGAGACGCTCGAGAGCCACACGGTCGATTTCCGTGGCTCGGAGAACTTCACCGAATGGCGCGGCCTGGTCGGGCAGTATTTCGCCAGCCCTCCGGATGTCGAGCACACCGAGACGGTGCTGACCTCGGCCGGCTGAGCACCGCGTAGCCGCTGCTGCCGACGGAACGCCACCATGACGCATGACGATCTGGTCGAAGCCTACTCCGCGGCGGGACGGCACTACCATGATCTTCGCCACATCCAGGACTGCCTGGCCGAGCTCGCTCGCGTTGCCGACCTCGACGCCCGCGACCGCGAGATCCTGACGCTCGCGATCTGGTGGCACGACGTCGTGTATGATCCGACGCGGTCCGACAATGAGGAGCAGAGCGCCGTCCTTGCCGAGCGTCACGTCGCGGCCGATCTGCGCGACGAGGTCGGACGCCTAATCCGGCTGACCCGCACCCACGATGTCGCGCCCGGCGATCGGCTGGGCGCGCTGCTCGTCTCGATCGATCTCGCCATTCTGGGCAGCGACGAGGCCAGCTACGACGCCTATGCCGATGCGATCCGGCGCGAATATGCTGATGTGCCGGACGACGCCTACCGCGCCGGGCGCGCGGCGGTGCTGGAGCGCTTCGGAAGCCGCCCCGTGATCTATCCGGATGCGGGCTTTGCCGCCGCGCTCGACCGGAAGGCGCGGAGCAATCTCGCCCGCGAGCTGCGCGGCCTTCGATCCTAAGCGGATCAGCTCAGGCGTTTTTGAACGGCCGCATCAGCGCGGCAATGCAGCCTGCGCAGCATCGCATGAGCGAATGTGGCTTGTGTTTTGCCGTCGCGCGACATGCAATGAGATGACACGCGCGTCGCCACGGCGTGCTCTCATTTTCCGGAACTCCGTCATGCCGATCATCAACCGCGCCGCCGAGCTCGCCGAAGACGCCAAGGTCTGGCGCCGCGACTTCCACCAGCATCCCGAACTGCTCTACGAGGTGCATCGGACGGCCGCGCGCGTTGCCGAGCTGCTGAGGTCGTTCGGCGTCGACGAGGTCGTCGCCGGTATCGGCAGGACCGGCGTGGTCGGCGTCATCCGCGGGCGCGAGCCGTCGCAGCGTGTCATCGGCCTGCGCGCCGACATGGATGCGCTGCCGCTGCAGGAGGTCGGCGACCTCCCGCACAAATCGACCATTCCGGGCCGGATGCACGCCTGCGGCCATGACGGCCACACCGCGATGCTGCTGGGCGCGGCGCGCTATCTCGCCGAGACGCGCAACTTCGCCGGCACCGCCATCGTCATCTTTCAGCCGGCCGAGGAGGGCGGGGCCGGTGGCCGTGCGATGGTCGAGGACGGCCTGATGGAGCGCTTCGGCATCGAGGAGGTCTATGGCCTGCACAACGCGCCGGGTCTTCCGCTCGGGACCGTCGCGACGCGCACCGGCGCCGTGATGGCCGCGGCCGACACCTTCGAGGTGCGTCTGAAGGGCCTCGGCGGCCATGCCGCGCGGCCGAACAAATGCGTCGATCCGATCATCGCCGGCGCGCAGATCGTGACCGCGCTGCAGACGATCGTGGCGCGCAACGTCGATCCGGTCGAGAGCGCGGTGCTGTCGATCACGCGCTTCCACGCGGGGACGACCGCCGACAACATCATTCCGCAGACCGCGATCATCGGCGGCACCGTGCGCACGCTCGACGAGGACATCCGCCGTTTGATGGACGAGCGCTTCAAGGGCCTCGTGACGGCGCTCGCGAGCGGCATGGGCGTCGAGGCGGAGATCGATTACGAATGGGGGTATCCGGTCGTCATCAACCATGCGGAGCAGACCGCGTTCGCCGCCGACGTGGCGCGCAGCGTCGTCGGGCCGGATCAGGTCATCACCGACATGCCGCCCCGGCTCGGCGGCGAGGACTTCGCCTACATGCTGCAGGCTCGGCCCGGCGCGTTCGTCTTCATGGGCATCGGCGATGGCGCCGGCGTGCATCACCCCGAATATGATTTCAACGATGACGTGATCCCGCACGGCATCAGCTATTGGGCCAAGCTCGTCGAGACCGCGATGCCGGCGGGCTGAACCGCCGCAACCGATCTCTCAGATCGCGGCGGCGGCGTCCTCGGTGCGGTGGTCGCTCTTGAAATAATCGATCATGACCTTGGCGATCGCCATCAGCGGCAGCGCCAGGGTCAGGCCCCAGACGCCGAACACGATGCCGAGCAGGATCTGGAACGCGAACAGCGTGGCCGGCGGGATGTCCAGCGCCTGGCGCTGGATCAGCGGCGTCAGCACATAGCTCTCCATCGCGTGCACGCCGAGGAACAGCACGAAGGCGCTGACCGCAGCCACCCAGCCGGAGGCAAGGCTCGCCAGCACCACGATGACGCCGGCGATGATCGCGCCGACGGTTGGAATGAACGCCAGCAGGCCGGCCTGGATGCCCAGGATGAACGAGCTCTGCACGCCGATGATGGCAAGGCCGATCCAGGTGACCAGGAAGACCGCGAACATCGTCGTGATCTGGGCGATCAGCCAGCGCTCCAGCGTGTAGCTGATGCGGTCGACGATCACGGTGGCCTGGTCGCGGTACTTCGCCGGCGCCAGGAACAGCAATCCGCTGCGGTAGACCGCCGGCTGGGCCGCGAAGGCCAATCCTAAGAACAGCACGATGAAGAAGTTGCCGACGGCGCTGACGGTGCCGAGCAGCAGCTTGAAGGTCTGGCTGACGATGGCGCCGCCGGAGGAGGCCAGCGCGCTCGGCGAGGGCAGGCCGCCCGGAAGGCCATGGGACGGCGTCTGGGTCGGTGTGGTCGAGCCGCCATCAGGCGCGGCAGTGGCCGTGTTCGCAGCGTTGAAGTCGAAGAAGCTGGTGTCGATGCCGTTGCGGTCGAGGAAGCCCTTGATGTTGCCGAGCTGCGACTTGATCGTATCGCTCAGCACCTTGGCCTGCTCCGCGATGGTGGTGCCGCCCAGGAAGACGATGCCGACGAGCACGGCCGCGAGCGCCACGCAGACGATGACGAGCCGCGCCGGGTGCGGCCAGGGCAGCACGCGGCCGAGCAGGCTGGTCATCGCGTTGAGCGCGACACCGAGCAGCATGCCGGAGAACAGCAGGAACAGCGCCGCAGCGTAATACCAGCTGAAGGCGAGCGCGGCCATGAACAGGATCACCCCGATGCCGCCCACGGCGATGGCCCAGGCCAGGTCGCTGCGGGCCTGGAGGCGCGGGTCGGCGGGGGCGGTCATGGGGCGTCCTCTGTGCTGATCGGCCCCACACATTGGCGAAAACGGCTGGCGGATCAAGCGCAGGCTTGGGATCGGGGTGCGGCGGGACGCTTGCGGGGTTGTCCGGAATTGGCATTGGCGACCCGCGCCGCCATATGTTGATCCGGCTTTGCGACACAGGCATGATTTGTCGAGGCATGATCTGTGCCTCCGGGCTCATTGGAGATCGAGCCTGGGCTCCCAGGGAGAGAAACGAGGGCCATGAAGCGTCCGGTCGTCGGCGTGATCGGCAACAGCCATCGCGTCGAGAACAGGTTCACCGTACAGATGGTGGGCGAACGCAACCTGAGCGCCGTGGCCGAGGTCGCAGGCGCGCTGCCGCTGATGTTTGCCGGCGTTCCCGAGATCACCGACATCGCCGCGCTGCTCGATGTCGTCGATGGCGTGGTCCTGACCGGCGCCCGTGCCAACGTGCACCCGACCCGCTTCAACACCGAGCCCAGTCTCAAGCACGAGCCCTACGACATCCATCGCGACGAGGTCGCCCTGCAGTTGACGGAGGCTTGCGTCTCCCGAGGCATCCCGCTGTTCGGCATCTGCCGCGGCCTCCAGGAGATGAACGTCGCCTTCGGCGGCTCGCTGCATCCGGAGATCCGCGAGATTCCCGGCCGCATGAACCATCGCATGCCCCGGCTGGAGAATGGCGAGATCCATCCCGATCCGACCGTCATCTTCGCCGACCGCCACGAGGTGCGGCTGACCCCGGGCGGCGCCTTCGCCGGCATCCTCGGCTGCGAGAGCATCAAGGTGAATTCGCTGCACGGCCAGGGCATCCTCGAGCCGGGCGACCGCGTCGTCATCGAGGGCATCGCCGAGGACGGCACCATCGAGGCGATCCGTATCGCCGACGCGCCGAGCTTCGCATTGGGCGTGCAATGGCACGCCGAATACGATCCGCAGAAGAACCCGATCAACCGCAAGCTGTTCGAGGCGTTCGGGGATGCCGTGAGGAAGCGGCGGCAGTCGTCGTGACGTCGGCCTGAACCCGAGATGCGGCGAAACAGACCTAACGATGCCGGCCGCGTTGTTTCGCAGTCTCACAAGGGTTCATTGATGCGCCATGTCTTGACCACCGTCCTTGCGCTGGCTGTTGCCAGTCCTGCTTCTGCTCAGACCGCGCCGCCGACCGAAGGGCCGATCACCTGCGCGCTGCCCGCGGCCGCGACCGACACGGCGAATAGCCTGAAGCAGCGCTATGGCAGTGAAGCCGTGATCGAGGATCTGCCGGGGGCGGAGGGGGAGACCTACAAGGGCCTCGTGCTGTTTCCCCGCGCGATGGACCGCCGCATCGAAGTCGCCTTCATCGAAGACAAGACCGCCACGGTGTCCGGGCTGACCCTTCGCGACACCGCCAAGACCAGCCGCTGGACCGTGGCCGGCATTTCGATCGGCGCGAGCCTCGCTGCGGTCCAGAAGGCCAACGGCAAGCCTTTCGTCGTCGCGGGCTTCGGCTGGGACTATGGCGGCTATGTCACCGACTTCAAGAACGGCGCCCTCGGGCGCATGCTGCCGGGCGGCTGCTCGGTGACGGTGCGGTTCGGCACCGAGAAGGATACGCCACGTGCGCTCTCGGGGGACGGCGTGAAGGTGTCGTCCGACAATCCGGCGCTGCTGAAGCTCGCGCCCGTGGTGACCGAGATCGGAGTCAATTTCGCTGCGAAGTAATCGGAGTCATCCCTCAGCGCCGGCTGAGACCGGTGATCGTCACCACCATTGATCGATCACGATGAGTGTCTGCCTCCGCTCGGCGGAAACCCGTACAGCCGCTGGGCGTTATCGGCGAGGACGCGGTTGCGGGCGGCGGCATCGGGCACCCAGTCGGCCAAGAGGTCGAGCAGCTCGCCGACGTTCATCATGTGGCCGCGGTGCGCGACGTGCGGCCAGTCGGAGCCCCAGACGCAGCGGTCGGGGGCGGCCGCGTGGAGGCGGCGGACGAAGGGGACCGTGTCGGCATAGGGCGGTCCGGCGACCGTGTTGCGGTAGGCGCCGGACAGCTTGACCCAGGCGCCGTCGCGCACCAGCGAGACCAGCGTCTGGAAGCCGGGATCGGCGAGGCCCCGTGACACCGGGAAGTGGCCCCAGTGGTCGATGACGATCGGGACCGCGAGCCCCTCCAGCCGCGGCGCCAGGGCCGGCAGGTCGGCGGCGTCGATCAGGAACTGCAGGTGCCAGCCGAGCTCGCGGGCGAGCGCGGCGTAGTCGTGCAGATGATCGAAGCCGATGCCGCCGCCGTAGAGAACGTTGAGGCGCAAACCGACCACGCCGGCCTGCTGCAACGCCGCCAGCTCGCGGTCCGGCAGGCCGAGCGGGATCACCGCGATGCCGCGCAGCCGCTCGCGGTTGGCGCCCAGCGTCTCGACCATCAGGCTGTTGTCGGTGCCGTGGACGCTGACCTGGACCAGCACGCCATAGGTCATGCCGGTGGCATCGAGCATCGCCAGATAGGAGGCCGCGGTGGCCTCCGGCGGCGTGTAGCTGCGCTCGGCCACGAAGGGATGGCGCGGCGGCAGCCCGATGACATGGGCGTGGGTGTCGACCGCGCCTGGCGGCACGATGAAGCGGGAGGCCCTGCGCGGATGCGGATCGGGCCCCGCGCAGGCGGGAGCCCGATCGGCGTGGGGTGCGATCTCACGCATCGGCGTGCAGCACCTTGCCGCGCGTCTCCGGCAGCGCATAGGCGGCGACGAAGAACAGCGCATAGGCGAACAGAGCGAACAGGCAGATCGCGGTGGCGAGCGAGGTCATCTGCGAGAGATAGCCGACCAGGAACGGAAACAGCGCGCCGATGCCGCGGCCGAAATTGTAGCAGAAGCCCTGGCCGGAGCCGCGCAAGCGCGTCGGATAGAGCTCGGTGAGGAACGCGCCCATGCCGGAGAAATAGCCCGAGGCGAAGAAGCCGAGCGGAAAGCCGAGCAGCCACAGCAGCTCGTTCGACAGCGGCAGCTGGGTGTAGGCGGCGACCACGACCATGGCGCCGAGCGAGAACACCAGGAACAGGTTGCGCCGGCCGAAACGATCCGCATACCAGGCGCCGACGAGATAGCCGATGAACGAGCCGATGATGAGAGCGGCGAGATAGCCGGTCGAGCTGACGATCGAGAGCTTGCGCTCGGTGGTGAGGAAGCGCGGCACCCAGAAGGTGATCGCGTAGTAGCCGCCCTGGCAGCCGGTCGCCACCAGCGAGGCGAGAATGGTGGTCTTCAGGATCGGCCCCTGGAAGATCTCCAGGATCGACGGGCGGTCGCCGGCGGCGGCGACCTTGGCGCGTGCGGCGGCCGCGACCTCCGGCTCCTTTACAAAGGCGCGCAGATACAGCACCAGCAGCGCCGGCAGGGCGCCGATCGCGAACATCCACCGCCACGCCTGATCGGCCGGCAGCAGCGAGAACAAGGCGGCCTGCGCCAGCACTGCGAGGCCCCAGCCGACGGCCCAGCCGGACTGCACGCTGCCGACGGCGCGGCCGCGATACTGGGCGCGAATGGTCTCGCCCATCAGCACCGCGCCGGCCGCCCATTCACCGCCGAAGCCGAGTCCGAGCAGGGCTCGCAGCACCAGCAATTGCTCGAAGTTCTGCGCGAACGCGCACAGCAGCGAGAACAGCGAGAACCAGATGATGGTGAACTGCAGCGTCCGGACGCGGCCGATGCGGTCGGCGAGATAGCCCGCCGCCCAGCCGCCGAAGGCCGAGGCGAGCAGCGTCACCGTGCCGGCGAGGCCCGCGGTGCCGGCGTCAACCTTCCACAGCGCGATGATCGTGCCGATCACCAGCGGGTAGATCATGAAGTCCATGCCGTCGAGCGCCCAGCCCGTGGCGCAGGCCCAGAAGGTGCGCCGTTCGGCCGTGGTCATGCCATTGTAGAAGCCGGTGAAGCTCGTATCCTCGATCGGCACCACCGTGTCTGCAGCTGTCGACATCCTCGCCTCCCATGCGCCGCTCTTGTTGAACGGTCGACCCGCGGCAGAGTTCGCTGAAAGATCCGGCGGTGTCTGTCAGAAAATCGTCAGGATCGGCGCTGCTGCGTGCAGCCTTGTCAGGAAATCACCGGCCGCCGCGCTGCATGCGGCGATAGCGGGCCGGACTCTCGCCCGTCACCGCCCGGAACGCGGCGCCGAAATGCGATTGCGAGGAGAAGCCGAGCGACAGCGCGATCTCGACGATCGGCAGATCGGAGGTCGAAAGCAGCCGGCGCGCGGCCAGCACGCGCTGCTCGACGACGAACCGATGCGGCGTCGTTCCGGTCGCCTGCTTGAAGCTGCGGAGGAAGGAGGACGGGCTCATCCCCGCCACCTCCGCCATCGCGGCCAGCGTGACCGGCGCACCGGGATCGGCGCGAACGAACTCCGTGACGCGCGCCCGCATCCGGTCGTCCAAGGGCGGCGTCTGCTCCAGTCCGGGTGGGCGCTGCACTGCGTAGCGGTCCGAGACGTGCAGCGCGAGCGTGTAGGCGAACTGTTCGGCCAGCAGCCGGCTTGGCCTTTCGCCGCCGCCGCAGCTCTCGACCAACCGCGTCGCCGCCGCTTCGAGCATCGGATCTTCGGTGTCCCAGGCCTGGTTCGTCAGGGTGACCGGCGCTGCGGAGCCGCGCGACGCCGCGACCTCCTTCAGCAGGGCATCGCCGAGATACAGCAGCAACAGCTGGCCCGAACGGACCTCAGGCACGGCATCGACCACCACGCTGCAGCCGGGCTGGCCGATCCGGAAACGCCCCGCGCTGACCGGCGCATCGCGCCGGACCGTGCCATCCTCGATCAGGACGTGACGCCGGACGTCGTACAGCGTGATCGCCACCGTCGGGACCGGCAGCTCGCCATACTCGTAGAGGTGCGGCCCGGTGACCTCGCTGACAGCCGCGGCAAACCCGGCCGTCGACCACAGGTCGATCAGCGCCGATTGCCGTCGTCCCGTGACGCGCTCGGCATGGCGAAGGGGATTGAGCTGCATGGGGAGGGACGTCTGGCTGAATGGCTGATGTAGATTTTAGCATTGTCTTGCCGGGCTGGCGACCTCCGGGCAGGCAGGGCGCGGCGTTCTCCAACCTCGCGGGTCGACGTCGCCTCAAGGCCGCCTGATTATCGGCAAATATTATCCGGGTGATATTTGCTGTGCAGCGGTGGTAGCGTCGCACAGGAGTGAGGAGACGCCGTGCGCAATTCCATCGTTCTCTTGATGCTGCTGGCCGCGCCGGTATCGGCGCAGACGGCGCCTCCGGCCGACGGGCCGATCACCTGCACCTCCCCGGTGTCGGTCGGCGATTCCGCCAAGAGTCTGATGCAGCGCTATGGCGGGGAGGCGGTGGTCGCGGAGGATCTCTACACTGGCGTGGAGGACATCACGTATCGAGGCGTGGCCCTGCTGCCGCAATCTCCGGACTGGCGCATCGACGTGTTCTTCGCGGATGATGCGATGACCCGCGTTGCACGATTGACGGTGCGAGATGCCAAGACCAGTCACTGGAACGTGGCTGGGGTGACGATCGGTTCGACATTGGCACAGGTTCAGAAGATCAACGGCAAGCCCTTTCTCGTCACCGGGATCGACTCGGATTTCAGCGGTTTCGTCATCAACTGGAAGGGCGGCGTGCTAGGTCGTCCGTTGGCGGGCGGATGCGAAATCGTGGTGCGCTTCGGGCAGGGCAAGGACGTCAGAGGCGCGCCCGATGGCGATCCGGTTGCATCCGACAACGCCACGATGCGTAAATGGGGACCGGTGGTCGAGCAGATCGAGGTTCGCTTCCCCGAGAAATAGCAGCTGCTGCGTTAACGAGCGGGCCTCATGGTTCGAGACGGCGCGCATCTGCCAACAGCGCTTTCACCGGATGACCTGCGCGCGCCTCCTCACCATGAGGAGATGCATCTGACACCACGCGAGATCTCCCACCTTGCGTCTTCTGCGCGAGCTCCATCTCCTCATCCTGAGGAGCTTGGCGAAGCCAAGCGTCTCGAAGGACGAGGCCCGTGATCTTTTTTCAACAAACAACGCGCCATTTAACAAAAAGGCGCCCCGCGAGGGGGCGCCTTCGTGATCCGCCGATCGTGTCGGGCGATCAGCCCGAGTAGTACATGTCGAACTCGACCGGGTGCGGGGTCATTTCGAAGCGCTCGACCTCGGTCATCTTCAGCGCGATGTAGCTGTCGATGAAGTCGTCGTCGAACACGCCGCCGGCCTTCAGGAAGGCGCGGTCCTTGTCGAGGTTCTCGAGCGCCTCGCGGAGCGAGCCGCAGACGGTCGGGATCTGCTTCAGCTCTTCCTTCGGCAGGTCGTAGAGATCCTTGTCCATCGCCGGGCCCGGATCGAGCTTGTTCTTCACGCCGTCGAGGCCGGCCATCAGCATCGCGGCGAAGCCGAGATAGGGGTTGGCCATCGGATCGGGGAAGCGGACCTCGACGCGCTTGGCCTTCGGCGAGGAAGTGTAGGGGATGCGGCACGAGGCCGAGCGGTTGCGCGCGGAGTAGGCGAGCAGCACCGGCGCCTCATAGCCCGGGACCAGACGCTTGTAGGAGTTGGTCGACGGGTTGGTGAAGGCGTTGATCGCCTTGGCGTGCTTGATGATGCCGGCGATGTAGGACAGGCAGGTCTCCGACAGGTCGGAATACTTGTTGCCTGCGAACACCGGCTTGCCGTCCTTCCAGATCGACTGGTGGACGTGCATGCCCGAGCCGTTGTCACCATAGACCGGCTTCGGCATGAAGGTGGCGGTCTTGCCGTAGATGTGCGCGACCTGGTGGATGCAGTACTTGTAGATCTGCATCTGGTCGGCCATCAGGGTCAGCGTGTCGAACTTCATGCCGAGCTCGTGCTGGGCGGAAGCGACCTCGTGATGGTGCTTCTCGACCTTGACGCCCATGCGCGCCATCGCGCCGAGCATCTCCGAGCGCATGTCCTGCACCGAGTCCTGCGGCGGCACCGGGAAGTAGCCGGCCTTGGTGCGGATGCGGTGGCCGAGATTGCCGCCCTCATACTCGGTGTCCGAGTTGATCGGCAGCTCGGAGGAGTCGAGGCGGAAGCCGGTGTTGTAGGGCGAGGAGCTGTAGCGGACGTCGTCGAACACGAAGAACTCGGCCTCCGGGCCGACGAACACGCTGTCGCCCACGCCCATCGACTTCACCATCGCCTCGGCCTTCTTGGCGATGCCGCGGGGGTCGCGATTGTACGGCTCGCCGGTGGTCGGCTCGAGCACGTCGCAGGTGATGATCATGGTGGTTTCGGCGAAGAACGGATCGATCGTCGCGGTGACCGGGTCGGGCATCAGGCACATGTCGGATTCATTGATCGCCTTCCAGCCGGCGATCGAGGAGCCGTCGAACATGGTGCCTTCGGCAAAAATGTCTTCGTCGATCATGCTGACGTCGAAGGTGACGTGCTGCCACTTGCCCCGCGGGTCGGTGAAGCGGAGGTCGACATATTTGACGTCGTTGTCCTTGATTGCTTTCAAGACGTCCTTGGCGGTCTTCATGAATACCCCTCTTGGCTTATAACGTCACGGCCCGGCGCGGGACGGCGTCCGCGGGTCATGCTCCATTAGCCTCGCGCGGGGACCAAGACAATATCGGAAACGCCAAAACGGCCGCGTGCAAGCGCCTCGCAGAGGACGCCTGAGCTGCCGTGAGGGCTGCTGGCGCAGCAAACGTTCTGTGCAGGGCCCGGAGCGGACGGTCCGTTCCAGGCCCCGGGTCAGGCTAGATCGCGTCCAGACCGGATTCGCCGGTTCGGATGCGGATCGCTTCCTCGATGTTGGACACGAAGATCTTGCCGTCGCCGATGCGGCCGGTCTGGGCGGCGCGGCGGATCGCCTCGATCGCACGCTCGACCAGGTCGTCGCCGATCACGATCTCGATCTTCACCTTGGGCAGGAAATCGACGATGTATTCGGCGCCCCGGTACAGCTCGGCATGACCCTTCTGCCGGCCAAAACCCTTGGCTTCGGTGACGGTGATGCCCTGAAGTCCCACTTCCTGAAGCGCCTCCTTCACCTCGTCGAGCTTGAACGGCTTGATGATGGCTTCGATCTTCTTCACTGAGCGCCTCCCGGGCATTCCGCTATAAACAACAGGTGGGTCATCGTCAGGCTGCGCCCACGCGCAGGTCGTTCGATCATTTCGCTACCGGGCCCGACACTCTCCGGCGGAGGCCGGGTGATTGACTGCCCGACTTGCCCCGTGCCGAAGTGGCTCCACAAAAGCAGGGTCTATGCCAAGTCGTTAACGGGCCCAAATAGGGCCGATAATCAGGCATTTCACGAGCGCCCTGACGATTCCCTCAAGGAACGTCTAGAATACCGGAGCCTTGAGATTAGGCAAACAGATCAAACGTTGTGCAGACATCGACGATCCAGACGCGCGCTGTCCGAAATGCCCAGGGAAAAGGCGACATGCCGGGTTTCGTCGCGTCTTGCCAGACGCGCAGCGCCCTTGGAAGTTGCGGGCCGGCGCGGCAATAGGAAGCGCGGGATTCGCGCGCGCCGGCTCCTCGGGACGGGGCGCCGACGCCCGCTGAGACGCGATGGGGACGATATCACGCAGCCGGCGCTAGACGGCGGCTGGGGACGAGAGCGGCGATGGAAATCTTGACCACGAGCGAAATGGAGCGCGCCGACCGGCTGACGATCGCAGCCGGCACGCCGGGCTTTTCGCTGATGCTGAGCGCCGGCCAGGCAGTGGCCGAGGCGGCCATGGACCTGGTCGAGACCGGGCCGATCGTGGTGGTCTGCGGGCCGGGCAACAATGGCGGCGACGGCTTCGTTGCCGCGGCCGAACTCGCCGCGCAGGGCAGGGACGTCTCGGTCATCCTGATGTGCGAGCGCGACGCGTTGCACGGCGACGCGGCCTCCGCCGCCAAG
Source organism: Bradyrhizobium sp. HKCCYLRH3061 (assembly GCF_051168015.1). Lineage (NCBI taxonomy): Bacteria > Pseudomonadati > Pseudomonadota > Alphaproteobacteria > Hyphomicrobiales > Nitrobacteraceae > Bradyrhizobium > Bradyrhizobium sp. HKCCYLRH3061. Next base: position 15,421 of record NZ_JBNPUE010000023.1, on the reverse strand, counting down.
GGCTGGAAGTTTCCGGTGCTGCCGTTCACGCCGCAGGCGATCGGCAGGCCGGCGCTGATCATCGACGCGCTGTTCGGCGCCGGCCTCAGCCGGCCCGTCACCGGCGAGCCTCATGACGTCATCGCAGCGATCAACGGCAATGGCGCGCCGGTGCTCGCGGTCGACCTGCCGAGCGGCATCAACGGCACCACGGGCGCGGTGATGGGCATCGCAGTCCGCGCCACCGAGACGGTGACCTTCTTCCGCAAGAAGCCGGCGCATCTGCTGCTGCCGGGCCGCCAGCATTGCGGGCGCGTCCGGCTCGCCGACATCGGCATCGCTCCCCAGGTGCTCGCGGAGATCAGGCCGCAGGCCTTCGAGAACGATCCCGAGCTGTGGCAGGGCCATTTTCCGGTGCCACGCATCGACGGCCACAAATACGCCCGCGGGCACGTGCTGGCGATGTCCGGCGACGTCACCGCCACGGGCGCGGCGCGGATGGCCGCGCGGGCCGCGTTGCGGGCCGGCGCCGGCCTCGTCACGCTGGCCTCGCCGCGGGATGCGCTGGCGGTCAATGCCGCGGCGCTGACGGCGGTGATGGTGCGCGCCGCCGACACCGCGATCGCGTTCGGCGAATTGCTCGGCGACAAGCGCTACAACACCTGCATCATCGGGCCCGGCACCGGCGTCAGCGAGCGCACGCGCGACCTCGTCTACACCGCGCTCACGGCGCAGCGTCACCTCGTGCTCGATGCCGACGCGTTGACGAGCTTCGCCGATGCGCCGGAGCGGCTGTTCGAGCAGCTCAGGGCGATGGCCGAGGCGCAGATCGTGCTGACACCGCACGAGGGCGAGTTCCCCCGGCTGTTCTCCGATCTCAGCAACAAGCATCCCGGCCGCTCCAAGCTGGAGCGCGTCCGCGCGGCAGCGGTGCGCTGCGGCGCCGTGGTGCTGTTGAAGGGCGCCGACACGACGGTGGCCGCGCCCGACGGCCGCGCCGCAATCGCCGCCAACGCACCGCCCTGGCTCGCCACCGCCGGCGCCGGCGACGTGCTCGCCGGCATCATCGCCGGCATGCTGGCGCAGGGTGTGCCGGCGTTCGAGGCCGCCTGCATCGGCGTCTGGATGCATGGCGAGGCGGGCAACGAGGCGGGGCCGGGGCTGATTGCCGAGGACCTGACGGAGACGCTGCCCGCGGTGTTCCGGCGGCTCTATGACCGGTTCGGGATCGAGTATTGAGCAGGGCGAGCCGTCGCCCGGCAGACACTGTCATGCCCGCCACCGGGTCTCGCCTTTGGCGAGCCCGATGACAGGCTCCAGCGGGCATCCAGTACGCCGCGGCCCATAGATTCAATCGCGGCCGCTTCGGCGTACTGGATCGCCCGGTCAACCCCGGGCGATGACAGTTGTGGTTGCGGTGACGTCGGACCGTCTAGCTAACGCTGGTCGGCTCACGTGACCTGATACTTCGCCACCGCGCTCTCGTTCCACGCGAGCCCGAGGCCCGGGCCCTTCGCCGTCACCTTGCCGTCAATCACCTGCAGCGGCTCGGCGAGAATGGCGCCGGCGAAGTCCAGCACCTCCAGCCAGTGTGCCGTCGGCGTCACCGCCAGGACATGCGCGCTCGCCTCGGGCAGGATGTGGCTCGACATCGGGATCGAGGCGGCATCGGCCTGACCCGCGACGTTGAGCCAGCCGGTGATGCCGCCGACCTTCATCAGGTCGGGCATGATGAAGTCGGACGCGCCGGCCGCGATTGCCTCGGCAAAGCCGCGCGGAAACCACCAGTTCTCGCCGGCCTGGATCGGGATCTCCGACCGCTCGCGCACCCGGGCATGGCCGGAGAGATTCTCCTGCGGCACCGGCTCCTCGATCCAGGTCAGGCCGTAATCCGCAAGGCGCGTGATTCTGCGCGTGGCTTCCGGGGGATCGAGCGACTGGTTGAAGTCGAGCATCAGCGCCATGTCCGGGCCGAGCAAAGCGCGCAGGCCCTTGATCATCGCTTCGTCGGTCGCGAGATCGCCATGACCGCCCTTGGTCTTGATGGCGCGGAAGCCGTGCTCGTCGCGCGCGGCGCGCAAGATGCGCTCGTCGTCCTTTGCATCGAGCACGCCATAGCTGTCATAGGCCGGAATCGGCCGCGCCGTGCCGCCGAGCAGCTCGACGACGGGCTTGCCGGCGAGCTGACCGAGCGCGTCCCAGAACGCCATGTCGAGGCCCGAGACGGCCATGCCGACGAGGCCCTGCCAGCCGAGCAGGCGGAATTTGGCGTCCATGAGTTTCATCAGGTCGAACGGGACCAGGGCCTGGCCATTGAGCTCGCGGCCGATCTCCTCGACCAGATGCAGTAGCGGTTTCAACGCGATCCTGGTGTAAGCGAACAGGTAGGAGTGGCCGGTAACCCCCTGATCGGTGGCGACGTCGATCAGCACCAGCGGTCCGGAGTCGATGATGCCGAACGCGTTGCGCAAGGGGCGCTTCATGGGCGTGATCACGGCGCGCGCCGTGACCCCGGTGATGGCAGCGATGGTCATGGGGACTGTTCCCTCAGGTTCGTTTCCTCACCGGATCTCATACCATCGCAGCAGGCGCGGCGCTGCCCAGCTGGTCGCCATGCTCTCGACCAGGAACCGGCCGGACTGCTCGGCAAGGAACGCAATGCGCTGGGTCTGGCCGGCCTCCAGTGCCAGCGTGTCGAGCCAATAGGGCTTCCAGCCGTCGTCGAGCTGGTCGAGCAGCCGGAACGGCTGGCCGTGCAAATGGACCACACGGGAGGCGGCGGTCTTGTTGGTGAGGGCCAGCACGACCACCCGGCCGGCCTTCGCCTGCAAGGCGGGTTCGGCGGTGGCGCTGAACTGGCCGGGTGGTCGCCACTCGGCGCCGTCGAGAGCGAGTTCGGCCCGAACGGCCGTCTTGAGGTCCAGTCTGTCCGGCAAGCCGTTCGACGGCAAAGCTGGCGCCGGCGGCAGTGGGGCGGCACGGAGTGGCGGCTCGCTCGCCGTCACCAGCCGGGCGATGGGGCGCGCATTGCTGCCGTCGTGCAATAGCACGTCGAGCGCCGTCCTGGCCGCGGGCATGTCGATGAACACATCGGTCCGGCCGCCGGGCGGCAGCACCACGGCGCCGTTGCGCGCCAGGAAAGGCTCGGCCGGCTGGCCGTCGATGGCCATCACGCGGACGGCGTCGAGGTCGGCGATTTTGATCGCGATCACAGCGCGTTGACAGCCATTGATGAACCGCAGCCTGACCCGCGCATGGGTCCGCAGCGCGATCTCGGGCTGGGTCTGCCCATTGACGGTGTAGAGGAGCTCGGCGTCCGTCGCCTCGGTTCCCGGCGCAACCGCGGTGCCGTCGGCCTTGAGCCTGAAGTCCTCGATCAGGAAAACCTCGTCGCGGTCGACAGTTACCGTCGCGGCCTCATCGACGATGACAGGCAGCGGGCGGATCGCCACGACGTCGGCCAGCAGCCGCAGGTCGAGCAGGCCGGTCCCGGCCCGCGACGCCAGGGCTGGAATGGTGGCCCGGCCGCCGGGGCCGATCTCCGCCTGCGCCAGCAGCGGGGCGGGCAAAGCGAGGCCGCGGCTGGACAGCGCGGCGGGGATCGTAAGGCCATTCGAAAGGTCGAGATCCAGGGCCGTGCCGCGGGCAAGCCGGACCACCGGGGCCGGTGCTGCCAGCCGCCAGAGCGGGCTGGCCGCGCGTCCCTGGGCCAGCACGAGAGATTCGCCGCGAGCGTTCAACGAAACCGAGATTCGGCGAGCGGCCCGCGCCGGGCGGGCAAACGAGGCCGCGCCGGCTGCCGCGAGGCCGCCGAGCAGGGCGCGGCGGCTGAGCCCCTCCGACGATTCCGTCATGCGACAAAACATCGTGCAATGAGGGGGATGCGGATCATGCTGTTTTCCCTTATCTGTGCGTTCGACACGGTCGATCGGCCTGCCGGTGGTGCTTTCGACAGCCCATTTTTTTGCTGCGGACGGTTTCGTGCGTGGTATAAGCCGCGCCGCCCGCGGCACCGCGGCCGGGCTATCGATGCAGTTCACGCGGGCGTGGCGGAACTGGTAGACGCGCTGGATTTAGGTTCCAGTGACGAAAGTTGTGGGGGTTCGAGTCCCTCCGCCCGCACCAAGCGCTTCTCCGGCGTTTGCCCCTAGTTTTACCGGCGAACCCGTTCTCTCGCACAGAGAAGCGGGGCCGCCGATCCCACCGACGCAAGGCCCTTTGCCGCGCGTCGTCCACAATTGAGTCAGATGTGTCCGGATCGCAAGGGTCCGGACCGAAGCGGAAGAAGATTGACGCCATGCAGGTCACAGAAACCTTGTCGGAAGGCTTGAAGCACGAGTTCCAGATCAGCGTTCCGGCGGCGGATCTCGACGCCAAGGCGGATGCCAAGCTGGTCGATCTCAAGGACAAGGTCCGCATCAACGGCTTCCGCCCCGGCAAGGTGCCGGTCGCGCATCTGAAGAAGATCTACGGCAAGTCGGTCATGGCCGAGACCATCGACCAGACCATCCGCGACACCAACACGCAGATCTTCACCGAGCGCGGCTTCCGCCTGGCCACCGAGCCCAAGGTGACGATGCCGACCGAGGAAGCCGAGGTCGAGAAGATCCTCGCTGGCGAGTCCGACCTGACCTACACCGTGGCCGTCGAGGTCGTGCCGGCGATCGCGCTCGCCGACTTCAAGACCTTCTCGGTCGAAAAGCCGGTGGCCGACATCACCGACGCCGACGTCGACGAGGCGATCAAGCGCCTGGCCGATGCCAACCGTAGCTACGCCGCCAAGGCCGATGGCGCGAAGGCCGAGAACGGCGACCGCGTGAAGATCAACTTCAAGGGCACGATCGACGGCGTCGCCTTCGAGGGCGGCACCGGCGAGGGCATCGACGTCGTTATCGGCTCCAACACCTTCATCCCCGGTTTCGAGGACCAACTGGTCGGCATCGGCGTCGGCGAGACCCGTACGCTCAAGGTCACGTTCCCGACCAACTACCTGAACAACGAGCTCGCCGGTAAGGCCGCGGAGTTCGAGACCACGGCGACCGCGATCGAGGCGCCGGAAGACAAGGTGGTGGACGACGAGTTCGCCAAGACGCTCGGCCTGGAATCGCTCGACAAGCTGAAGCAGCTGATGCGCGATCGTCTCGCCGGCGAGTTCAGCCAGGCGACCCGCCAGCGCGTCAAGCGCGCGCTGCTCGACCGTCTCGACGAGACCCATAAGTTCGATGCGCCGCCGTCGTTGATCGACGAGGAGTTCAACCTGATGTGGAACTCGGTCAAGGCCGAGATGGATTCCAGCGGCAAGACCTTCGCCGACGAGAACACCACCGAGGACAAGGCGAAGGAGGAGTACCGCACCATCGCCGACCGCCGCGTGCGCCTCGGCCTCGTGCTCTCCGAGATCGGCGAGAAGAACAAGATCACCGTGACCGACGACGAGGTCAGCCGCGCCGTGATCGAGCGTGCGCGCTCGATGCCGGGCCGCGAGAAGGAGGTCTGGGACTTCTATCGCAGCAACCCGCAGGCGCTCGCGCAGCTGCGCGCGCCGATCTACGAGGACAAGGTCGTCGACTTCATCCTCGAGCTCGCCAATGTGACCGAGAAGAAGGTCTCCAAGGACGAGCTGTTCAAGGACGACGACAGCGACAAGGCGGCCTGAAAAGGCCGCCCATCGTAGGGTTCGCGACATAAGCGCGTGATTAAGGTTGACCGGCGAAAGCGCCGGTCAACCCGGTTCGGGTGCTGGCCGCCGCCGCGGGAATCAGCTTGAACAGAGCAACGACCTCGCTCGCGGCTGGCCAGGGGCCCGGTCTTGTCACCGGCAAATTGGTCCATATCTGTGGGCTCGGTCTTGAAGTTCTGCATCACGGGACACCTGTCCGTCGCTGCTCGTTGAATGAGCCTCACCTGCGGCGGCCGGTCGTCTCAACTGCTGGTCCAACCCTTGGGTGATTCATGCGCGATCCCGTCGAAACCTATATGAACCTTGTGCCCATGGTGGTCGAACAGACCAACCGCGGTGAGCGCGCCTACGACATCTTCTCGCGCCTCCTGAAGGAGCGCATCATCTTCGTGACCGGTCCGGTCGAGGACGGCATGGCGACCCTGATCGTCGCGCAGCTGCTGTTCCTCGAGGCCGAGAACCCGAAGAAGGAAATCGCGATGTACATCAACTCGCCCGGTGGCGTGGTGACGTCGGGCCTCGCGATCTACGACACGATGCAATTCATCCGTCCGGCGGTGTCGACGCTGTGCACCGGCCAGGCGGCCTCGATGGGCTCGTTGCTGCTCTGTGCCGGCCACAAGGACATGCGCTTCTCGCTGCCGAACTCGCGCATCATGGTGCATCAGCCGTCCGGCGGGTTCCAGGGCCAGGCGACCGATATCATGCTGCACGCCCAGGAGATCCTGAACCTGAAGAAGCGGCTCAACGAGATCTACGTCAAGCACACCGGCCAGCCTTACAAGGCGATCGAGGACGCCCTGGAGCGCGACAAATTCCTCACGGCGGAAGCCGCCCAGGAGTTCGGCCTGATCGACAAGGTTCTCGACAAGCGGCCGGAAGATCCGGCGGCGATGGGCAAGTGAGCCCTCCGTAATAAACGAGGCGGGGTTCGTTTGACCCGCCTCGGAGCGCACAGCATCACCTTTGTCGGCCCGGGCCGGCAAAGGTACTGAGGTGGGGTCCCAAAAGGGTCGCAACCTTGCCGTGCGGCCGGCAAATAGGCGTGGCAAACACGCAACGCTCCGCTGATTTCGCGTGCTCTTACCGTGTCAAGCCCCAAAATCACGGTAATGTCACGGTCTAGGGTCTGTGCTCCGATTAGCGAATTCTTGATAGTCGGATGACAGCATGATTGGCTAGAGTGTCCAGTTATGGATCGTGGGGGATTCGCGTAGGTCGTGGGCGCACGACAGGTGAAGAACAAGGTGTTAATTTTGGTACGAAATTTGCTCTTTCACCAGTCTGGTCCGGCCCGTGCCGGATCGGAACGAACGAGCGGACAAGAGCGAACCGCGGACGGAGACAGGAATGAGTAAGGTCGGCACGAGCGACTCGAAGAACACGCTATATTGCTCGTTCTGCGGCAAGAGCCAGCACGAAGTCCGCAAACTGATCGCAGGTCCAACCGTCTTCATCTGCGACGAGTGCGTCGAACTCTGCATGGACATCATCCGCGAGGAGAACAAGTCCTCGCTGGTCAAGTCGCGCGACGGGATTCCGACCCCGAAGGAGATCTGCAAGGTCCTGGACGATTACGTCATCGGCCAGAACCACGCGAAGAAGGTGCTCTCGGTCGCCGTCCACAACCACTACAAGCGGCTGAATCACCAGACCAAGCACTCCGACGTCGAGCTCGCGAAGTCGAACATCCTGCTGATCGGTCCGACCGGATCGGGCAAGACGCTGCTCGCGCAGACGCTCGCCCGCATCCTGGACGTGCCGTTCACGATGGCTGATGCGACGACCCTGACCGAGGCCGGCTATGTCGGTGAGGACGTCGAGAACATCATCCTGAAGCTCTTGCAGGCGGCCGACTACAATGTCGAGCGCGCGCAGCGTGGCATTGTCTACATCGACGAGATCGACAAGATCAGTCGCAAGTCGGACAATCCCTCGATCACCCGCGACGTGTCGGGCGAGGGCGTCCAGCAGGCGCTGCTGAAGATCATGGAGGGCACGGTTGCGTCGGTCCCGCCGCAGGGCGGCCGCAAGCATCCGCAGCAGGAGTTCCTGCAGGTCGACACCACCAACATCCTGTTCATCTGCGGTGGTGCGTTCTCTGGCCTCGAGAAGATCATCTCGGCGCGCGGCCGGTCGACCTCGATCGGCTTCGCCGCCCAGGTTCTGGCGCCGGAAGACCGCCGCACCGGCGAGATCTTCCGTCACGTCGAGCCTGAGGATCTCCTGAAGTACGGCCTGATCCCCGAGTTCGTCGGCCGTCTGCCGGTCGTTGCGACGCTCGAGGACCTCGACGAGAACTCGCTCAAGAAGATCCTGACCGAGCCCAAGAACGCGCTGGTGAAGCAGTATCAGCGGCTGTTCGAGATGGAGAACATCGAGCTCACCTTCGCCGACGAAGCTCTGGGCGCGGTGGCCCGCAAGGCCATCGAGCGCAAGACCGGCGCGCGTGGTCTGCGGTCGATCCTCGAGAGCATCCTGCTTGAGACGATGTTCGACCTGCCGGGCCTCGAGGGCGTCGAGGAAGTGGTCATCTCGCGCGAAGTGGTCGAGGGCACCGCCCGTCCGCTCTACATCTACGCCGATCGGTCCGATCGCGCGGTGGAAAGCAGCGCCAGCGCGTGAGGCGCGCTGGTACGAGAGACAGAAGACCTCGATTTATTAGATCGGCGATCGCCGCGGACATCATGTCCGCGGCATCGCAGCGTTTCAGAGTCCCGCCGCGTAAAGCCATTTTTGGCGGGTGTTTACCGATACTTGACACCCCCCGGGTCGATAGCCACCTAATGTCGCGTGGCGATACAAATCTCAATCCCGGGATTCGCCTCAACAACGATCCGAAACAAGCGGGCGATATCGACGCGTCAGTGAAGTCCGGATCAGATCGCACCTTGTGGCGGTTGCGCACGATGGCGGACTGCGTGCAAGGGGGCTAAACAAAAGGAACAGGCCATGACGACCCCCAAACCCCGGCCGACCATCGTTTACGGCGAGAGCCACGCCTATCCGGTTCTGCCGCTCCGCGACATCGTCGTCTTCCCGCACAACATCGTTCCGCTGTTCGTCGGCCGCGAGAAATCCATCCGCGCCCTCGAAGAGGTGATGAAGAACGACGCGCTGGTGATGCTGGCGACGCAGAAGAACGCGTCCGACGACGATCCAGCTCCGGATGCGATCTACGAGACCGGGACGCTCGCCAGCGTGCTGCAACTCCTGAAGCTGCCCGACGGCACCGTGAAGGTGCTGGTCGAAGGCCTGGAGCGCGCGCGCGTCGAGAAGTACACCGATCGCGCCGACTACTACGAAGCCACTGCCGTTGCGCTCGAGGACACCGACGCCAAGTCGGTCGAGGCCGAAGCGCTGGGCCGCTCCGTCGTGTCGGACTTCGAGAGCTATGTGAAGCTGAACAAGAAGATCTCGGCCGAGGTCGTCGGCGTCGTTCAGTCGATCACCGATTTCGGCAAGCTGGCCGACACCGTCGCCTCGCATCTCGCCGTCAAGATCGCGGATCGCCAGGGCATCCTGGAGACGCTGTCCGTCACCACGCGCCTGGAGAAGGTGCTTGGCCTGATGGAGAGCGAGATCTCGGTGCTGCAGGTCGAGAAGCGCATCCGCTCGCGTGTGAAGCGCCAGATGGAGAAGACCCAGCGCGAGTACTACCTGAATGAGCAGATGAAGGCCATTCAGAAGGAGCTGGGCGACGAGGACGGCCGTGACGAGCTCGCCGATCTGGAAGAGCGCATCAACAAGACCAAGCTCTCCAAGGAAGCGCGCGAGAAGGCCCAGCACGAGCTGAAGAAGCTGCGCCAGATGTCGCCGATGTCCGCGGAAGCGACCGTCGTGCGCAACTACCTGGATTGGCTGCTGTCGATCCCGTGGAACAAGAAGTCCAAGGTGAAGAAGGATCTGGAGGCCGCTCAGGCGGTTCTGGATGCGGATCACTATGGGCTGGAGAAGGTCAAGGACCGCATCGTCGAGTACCTGGCGGTGCAGTCGCGCGCCAACAAGCTGACCGGCCCGATCCTGTGCCTGGTCGGACCTCCCGGCGTCGGCAAGACCTCGCTCGGCAAGTCGATCGCGAAGGCCACGGGGCGCGAGTTCGTTCGCGTGTCGCTGGGCGGCGTGCGCGACGAGGCGGAGATCCGCGGTCATCGCCGGACCTATATCGGCTCGATGCCCGGCAAGATCATCCAGTCGATGCGCAAGGCCAAGACCTCGAATCCGCTCTTCCTGCTGGACGAGATCGACAAGATGGGCTCGGACTTCCGGGGTGATCCCTCGTCGGCGCTGCTGGAGGTCCTGGACCCCGAGCAGAACACGACGTTCAACGATCACTATCTGGAGGTCGACTACGACCTGTCGAACGTGATGTTCATCACGACCGCGAATACGCTGAATATTCCCGGACCGCTGATGGACCGCATGGAGATCATCCGCATCGCGGGCTACACCGAGACCGAAAAGCTCGAGATCGCCCGCAAGCACCTGATCCCCAGCGCGATCTCGAAGCACGGCCTGGACTCGAAGGAGTGGTCGATCGACGACGACGCGTTGCTGCTCGTGATCCGGCGCTACACCCGCGAAGCGGGCGTGCGTAATCTGGAGCGTGAGATTTCCACACTGGCCCGCAAGGCCGTGAAGGAGCTCATGATGTCCAAGAAGAAGTCGGTGAAGATCACCGAGAAGACCGTCGAGGAATTCTTGGGTGTTCCGAAGTACCGCTTCGGCGAGATCGAGAGCGACGATCAGGTCGGCATCGTGACGGGCTTGGCCTGGACCGATGTCGGTGGCGAGCTGCTGACGATCGAAGGCGTCATGATGCCCGGCAAGGGCAAGATGACGGTGACGGGCAATCTGCGCGACGTCATGAAGGAGTCGATCTCGGCGGCGGCCTCGTTCGTCCGCTCGCGGGCGATCAACTACGGCATCGAGCCGCCGCTGTTCGACCGGCGTGACATCCACGTCCACGTGCCGGAGGGAGCAACCCCGAAGGACGGACCGTCGGCGGGCGTCGCGATGGCGACGACCATCATCTCGGTGATGACCGGCATCCCGGTCCGTCACGACGTCGCGATGACCGGCGAGATCACCTTGCGTGGTCGTGTGCTGCCGATCGGCGGTCTGAAGGAGAAGCTGTTGGCTGCGGCCCGCGGCGGCATCAAGACGGTGCTGATCCCCGAGGACAACGCCAAGGATCTCACGGAGATTTCCGATGCGATCAAGGGCGGCATGGAGATCATCCCGGTCGCCCGTCTCGACGACGTCGTCGCCCGGGCCCTGGTCCGCAAGCCGGTGCCGATCGTCTGGGAAGAGGACACCAAGGTGCCCGTGAAGGCCGATGGCGACGAAGCCGCCGGCGGCCTGACCGCCCACTGACGACCGAACAGAACAAGGAAACGGCGCCCGAACGGCGCCGTTTTCGTTTGCGGGATCGAGCCACTGACTTCGAGCGTGCGGGGTCTGCCCCACCGTTCCCGCTGCGGCGGTTTCTCGCTGCCGCCGCGTGGTTCCGGCGTTGATTGCGGATCGGGCAGGGGGTAAAGAAGCGCGACGTGAGGGCGGCTAGCTCAGCTGGTTAGAGCATCTCGTTTACACCGAGAGGGTCGGGAGTTCGAATCTCTCGCCGCCTACCACTCGGATCTGCCGGCAGGCGCGCTCGAATTGCGGTGGCTATTGCGGCAGGCGCTGTTTTTCCAGGCTGACCGCGATCCTTTCCAGAAGCGTGTTCGTACGTCTGGTTTCATCGATCTGCTGCTCGTAGAGCTGAACCACCTTCGCGCTGGGACCCAATCCGCCGCGACGGCTGAGCAAGAACCAAACCCCGATCAGGAAGATGAAGGGAAGCCAGGAGACGATCAGCTCCACGACCCATTGTTGCATGACGACCCATTCCCCCATTTGAACCTCTGTCAGAGGTAGCAGGATGGCTATACCGCAGCCTCGTGGTGAAGCGTAGGTGCTGCGGGACGTCGCCGTGGGACAGGGTTTAGAATCCTTTTCGGCGGCCACTACGAAGTGTCAGAACGATTTCGCGTGGTGACCAGCTCTTCTTCGGCTAGCTTCGCGCGGGGTGAAACATCGCGGACGAAACGATGACCGACTTCCTGCGTCACTGCACAGGCGGACACGAACGCATCATCGCGGCTGGCTCCGACCTGCTGGAGGAGGGCCACAGCACCGGGCATCTCTACATCCTGCTGGACGGGCGGCTGGAGGTCATCAAGGCCGGGGCCACGGTGGCCGTCGTCTCCGAGCCGGGTGCGCTGTTCGGCGAGATGTCGCTGCTGCTGGAGCAGCCGCACACGGCGACCGTGCGGGCGCTTGCCGAGTGCCGGATCTATGAGATCCCCAATGCGCCGCGCTTCTTGGCCGAGAATCCCGAGGCGACGCTGGCGATCGCGCGCATGCTGGCGCAGCGGCTCAATGTCGCCAATACCTATCTGGCCGACCTCAAGCGGCAATATGCCGGCCATGGCACGCACCTCGCGATGGTCGGCGACGTCCTGCAGAGCATGGTCAACCTGCCGCCGCAGCAGGTCTCGCCAGGAACGGATCTGGAATCCGATCCACGGCTCTGAGCCAGTCGGGCGCCGCTGTCACCGGCTGGGCCGGGCGCTCCAGCCGTCCGGCGAGGTCGATCCATTCGGCCTGCCCCGCCGACAGCCAGAACGCGCGCCGGGCCTCGGTGTCGAGCACCATGTAGGTCGGCGGGCGCCCGGGCTGCCGTCCGGTGTTGAAGACCCAGGTCTCACCGACGCGATCGAACCAGGATCCGTTCGTGATGAAGGGCGACTGGTGGACGTGGCCGGAGATCACCATCGTTGGCCGATGGCGCGCGATGAAGCCTTCGAGCTCGGTGTCGCCGAAGAAGCGCTTGCCGCCCCAGCTCACCGGCGAGGCGGCCGGCGGCGCATGATGCACCCAGATCCAGCGTTCGGGTCTGCGTGCGGCGGCGGCTTCGAGCTGGCGCGTGATCGCGGCCTTCACGCGCGGGCCATCCCACCACGGGCAGACCGAGAACATGATGTCGCCAACCAGGAGATCGTCGCCATCGGAGGCGATGCCGAGCTCGCGGACCGTGCTGAGCCAAGCCGCGATCTTCTCGCCGTCCGCGCTACGCTCCTCCAGGTCGTGATTGCCGGAGCAGATCATCACGCGCGTCCTGGCGGCGAGCAGCCCGAGATACTTCTTCACGACGACGATCTGGGCGCGGATGTCCACGATCGAGGCAAGGTCGAGCGCATCGCCGGCGAACACCACCATGTCGAAATGCTCGGCCGCGGCGACCAGCCAGTCGAACTGCGGCAACGTGTAGTGAAGATCGGCAACGATGAGACAGCGCATGAGGCTCCTGACGCGCAGGATCGAAGCAAGAGCGGGACCATATTCTGCCCGGGCTATTGCATCTTGAAACTGCGGGCGCCGGCAAGACCAGGTCGTCCTCTGGTCTGTCGAGCTCGCCGGTATGATGTTGGCGCGAGCCATCGCGCGCTCGTGCCTTGACAGGCAAGACCCGCGCATGCGCGATGCCTACTCTCTCGATGATCTCAACCAGACAAGGCGCGTCATGCAATTGCCTTCAGGAGACGACCGCAACGCCGACCAGATCGCCTATTGGAACGGCCCGGGCGGACAGCGCTGGTCGGATCGCCAGGAGGCGCAGGACGTCCTGCTTGCGCCGGTGTCGCAGATCCTGATCGACCGCATCGCGGCCAGGCCGGGAGATCGTGTGCTCGACATCGGCTGTGGTTGTGGCGGCCTGTCGATCGCGCTGGCCGGGCAGGTGAGCCCGGGCGGGCATGTGCTCGGCGTCGACATTTCCGCGCCGATGCTGGCGCGGGCGCGGGCCGTCGCGCCGGCCGGGCTCGCCACCGAATTCGTGCTGGCCGACGCCACCGTGCATCCGTTCGCGCCGGCGAGCTTTGATCTGCTGGTGTCGCGGTTCGGGGTGATGTTCTTTGCCGATCCGGTGGCGTCGTTCGCCAACATCCGCCGCGCGCTGAAGCCGGGCGGCCGGGTCGTGTTCGCCTGCTGGCGCGAGCCGAAGGCCAATCCCTGGATGATTGCGCCGCTGCAGGCGGTCTATCGCCACGTCCCGAAGCTGCCGGAGATGGCGCCGGAGGATCCGGGTCCGTTCGCGTTCGCATCCGAGGCGCGGGTGACGCGGATCCTCGGCGAGGCCGGCTTCAGCGACGTCGCGCTGCAGGCACATCCGCTGTCACTCGACATCGCCCGCGGACAGGGTCTCGACGCGGCGGTGCAATCGGCCTTCGAGATCGGCCCCGCCAGCCGCGCGCTGGAAGGGCACCCGGCGGAGACGCGCGATGCGGCGCGTCTCTCGGTACGCGAGCTGCTCGCACAGCATCAGGATGGCGGCAGCGTCACGCTGTCGGGCTCGATCTGGCTGGTGACGGCGCGCGCCTGACGCGGCGCCGGACGGCGCTCAGGAGCGCTCTTCCCAGATCATCGCCAGATGGACGATGGTCTGCGCCGCCTTCTCCATGTCCTTGACGCTGACCCATTCGAGACGCGAGTGGAAGGCATGCTCGCCGGCGAAGATGTTGGGGCAGGGCAGGCCCATGAACGACAGCCGCGAACCGTCGGTGCCGCCGCGGATCGATGTCCGGACCGGCGTCAGTCCGGCGCGGCGGATCGCCTCCTCGGCATAGGTCACGATCTCCGGATGCCGGTCGATGACCTCCTTCATGTTGCGGTATTGCTGCCGGACCTCCATCCGATAGGTCGAGCGCGGATAGTCCTTCAGGACATCCCTGACGATGTCCTCGAGCAGCGCTTCCTTCTGCCGCAGGCCCTGCTCGCTGAAATCGCGCACGATGAAGTCGAGCCGCGCCTGTTCGAGCGCGCCGGAGATCCCGACCGGATGCAGGAAGCCTTCCTTGCCCTCCGTCGTCTCCGGCGAGCAGCCATCCTTCGGGAGCCGCTCGATGATCGCAGATGCGATCTTGATGGCGTGCTCCATCTTGCCCTTGGCAAAGCCGGGATGGGCGCTGACGCCGTTGATGAGGATGGTGGCGCCGTCGGCGGAGAAGGTCTCGTCCTCGATGTTGCCGGCGGTCTCGCCATCCATCGTATAGCCGAAGTCCGCGCCCAGCTTCTTCAGGTCGACCCTGTCGACGCCGCGGCCGATCTCCTCGTCCGGCGTGAAAAGGATCTTGATGGTGCCGTGCTTGATCTGCGGATTGCCGATCAGGAACTGCGCCGCGTCCATGATCTCGGCGATACCGGCCTTGTTGTCGGCCCCGAGCAGGGTCGTGCCGTCGGTGGTGACGATGTCGCTGCCGATCTGGTCCTTCAATGCAGGATGCTCAGCCGCACGGATGATCTGGCTCGGGTCTCCCGGCAGCACGATGTCGCCGCCCTGGTAGTTGCGTACGATCTGCGGCTTCACGTTCGCCCCGGAGCAGTCGGGCGACGTATCCATGTGCGAGCAGAAGCAGATCACCGGCACCGCCTTGTCGGTGGTGGCGGGGATGGTCGCGTAGACGTAGCCGTGGTCGTCCAGATGGGCGTCCGAAAGTCCCATCGCCTGGAGCTCGGCCGCCAGCAGCCGGCCGAGATTCTTCTGTTTGAGCGTCGAAGGGCAGGTCGGCGACGTCGGGTCCGACTGGGTGTCGATCACGGCATAGCGGAGCAGGCGCTCGGTGACGGAGTGGGTATAGCTGCGAAGCGGGTCGGACATGGGCACCACGAGAGAGAGAGAGAGAGAGAGAGAGAGAGAGAGAGAGAGAGAGAGAGAGAGAG
>NZ_JBNPUE010000022.1:0-120476 GCF_051168015.1 Bradyrhizobium sp. HKCCYLRH3061 | reverse complement strand
CCGCAGAAGAATCCACGCCATGCACCATGTCCAGTCTGTCTGAACCGGACAGCCGTGGGACAAGCCCGGCCATGACGGAGTAACTAACTAGCCAGCTCGCGCGTTGCGAGGTTGGGCTGTTGCCAGCCTAGATCCGCGATCAATCTCACCAGCCCCGCCACGATCACTCGCGCTGAGGCAGCAGCTCGATCACCTGCTCACCGTTCCGGATCGCTGTCGGCAGGTCCTGCGCGACGAGATCGGCAATCCATCGGACCAGCTCGGGAAGAGCTTCGTCCTTCGCCTGCCGGCGGAGTGGGGGCAAGTCGCGCTCGTGCGCTGTGCCCACTTTGATGTTGAGACGCTCATATGGAATGTCGCCGTCCGGCGGCCGATATCGCGCATCGAACAGACGCCGGCCGTGGCTGCGAACGAGGTGGATGCGAATGCCGCCAAGATCTCGTGCGGTCAGCGCGGCCAGGATGACGCTCGGCTTGAGAAGGTACCCATAGCCCTTGGGTATTTTGCCGGTTTCTGAGGTGAACTCCATGTTGTGTCTCTGGCACGTTCGGATATCGCGGTGGCCGCGCTTCGGTGCGGAAGCGATAACATGTAGTCCGTAGGGTGGGCAAAGCGAAGCGTGCCCACCATTCTTTTCTTTTTTGCGGGGCGAGGGTGGGCACGACGCTTCGCGTCTTTGCCCACCCTACGGCTCCGTTGGCCTGGCTTGAGCGGAGCCCGATCACTCCGAATAGCGCTGCTCGGCCCAGGGATCACCGCGGTTGTGATAGCCGCGCACCTCCCAATAGCCGGGTTTGTCGGAGTCGAGAAACTCGATCGCCTTCAGCCACTTTGCGCTCTTCCAGAAATACAGATGCGGCACCACGACCCGCACCGGACCGCCATGCTCTCTGGTGAGCGGCGCGCCGGACCAGCCGTGCGCGAGCAGCGCATCCTCGGCGGCGAAATCCTCCAGCGTCAGATTGGTCGTGTAGCCGTCGTAGGAATGCAGCACGACGAAATCAGCGCCGTCGCGCGGCCGGCAGGCGGCGAGCAGGTCGCGCGTCGCAAGCCCTTCCCATTGATTGTCGTAACGCGACCAGGTCGTCACGCAGTGAATGTCGGATGTGAACTGGCGCTGCTCCTGGGCGCGGAAGGCAGTCCAGTCCCAGAACAGGGGATTTTCCACCGCGCCATAGACATCCAGCCGCCAGCGCTCCGATGTGACCGACGGCGTCAGGCCGAGATCGAGCACCGGCCAGTCGCGGGTCAGGTGCTGGCCCGGCGGCAGGCGCTGGTCGTCGGGCCGCACGATGCGGCCGGTCAGGAACTTGCCTTCGCGCGCCCAGCGCTCCTTGGCTCGGCTCAGCTTGCTCTCGGGCGGCAGCCCGGACTCGTCAGCCATCGGCACCCCTCGTCAGTTCGCCCTGCTCATTCGTGCCTGTGCATCGCCGACGCATGCTTGGTATCGCGCATGGTCGCATAGATGAGCAGCGACAGGAAGATCACGCTGGTGAGATAATAATAGAACCAGGTCTCGTGCCCAATGCTCTTGAAGTAGAGCGCGATCGCCGGCGCGGTGCCACCGAACAGCGAGACGGTGATCGCGTAGGGCAGGCCGACACCGAGCGCACGGACATTGGTCGGAAACAGCTCGGCCTTCACCACCGCGTTGATCGAGGTGTAGCCCGCCGTGAAGATCCAGGCGCCGCAGATCAGCAGGAAGGCCGTGAACGGCTCCTTGGTGCCCTTCAGCACGGTCAGAATCGGGATCGTCGCCAGCGTGCCGGCGACGCCGAAGAAGATCAGCAGCGGCTTGCGGCCGATGCGATCGGAGATCGCCCCATAGAGGGGCTGCAGCACGCAGGCGAACAGCAGCGAGCCGAAGATCACCATCGTGGTCTGGTCCGCTGTCAGGCCGACCGAGAGTTTCACGAAGGTCTGCATGTAGGTGGTGAAGGTGTAGAATGCGGCGGTGCCGCCCGCGGTCAGGCCGACCACCAGCAGGAGCTCCCGCGGATATTTGAACAGCGCGGTGATCGAGCCGGAAGGGCCGACGGTCTTCTTGGCCTCGACGAACGCCTCGGTCTCGTGCAGGTTCCGCCGCATCACCGCGACGAAGATCGCGAGGCCGGCACCGATTGCGAACGGAATGCGCCAGCCCCAGGCCCGCAATTCGTCCGGGGTCAGGAACACCTTCTGCAACAGCAGGAGCACGATGATCGCGGTGAGCTGGCCGCCGATCAGCGTGACGTATTGGAAGCTCGAATAGAAACCGCGATGCCTGGCGTCGGCGACCTCGGACAGATAGGTGGCGCTGGCACCATATTCGCCGCCGAGGCTGAGGCCCTCGATGACGCGGGCGAGCGCCAGGATGATCGGCGCGGCGATGCCGATGGTGGCATAGGTCGGCGTCACCGCAATGATCAGCGAGCCGAAGCACATGCAGAGCACCGAGACCGTCAGCGACAGCCGCCGGCCGTGGTGATCGGCGAGATAGCCGAACAGCCAGCCGCCGAGCGGGCGCATCAGGAAGGTCGCGGCGAACACGACAGCGGCGTTGAGCTGCTCGACCACCGGGTCCTTCGATGGAAAGAAGGCCGGCGCGAAATACAATGCGAACGCCGTATAGGCATAGAAATCGTACCATTCGACCAGGTTGCCGGCCGAGCCGATCAGGATCGCCTTGATGCGGCGCTCGACGTCGGCGAGCGACGTGGTCTCGGTGGCAGGCTCGATCGCCTGGTCTGTCATATCCGATCTCCGGCAAGCGTGATTTGCGGCCCTTCTACGGCAGCCGCAGGGATTGCCAACAGACGATAACGGACATGGGTCCCATGTTCAGCGCATGGAACTCTGCGCCAATCAAAGCAGAACTGCCGCCCCTCATGGAGTCCGCCAACAGACGGGGGTCTTCTCGACCCACGAGGCCCCTGACCAAATCAGCTTTTCGGCGCGCGCGCATCAATCGGGGTCGAGCTGGCTACGCCGAGGACGTCCTCCAGCACTTTGGCGCCGGCGAGCAGCTTGGCATCAGCGCGCGGCCGCGCGATCACCTGCAACCCCACCGGCAGGCCCGACGCGGTGAAGCCGCATGGCAGCGACAGCGCCGGGCAGCAGGCGAGCGTGATCGCGTAGACGATGCCGAGCCACTGCACGTAGTTGTCGAACTTCTGTCCGGCGCATTCGGCGACGTAGCGGTTCTCGACCGGGAAGGGCGGCACGATGGTCGCCGGCGCCAGCAGCAGGTCATAGGTCTCGAAGAACTTGACGGCGCGCGCCGTGATCGCCACGCGCTGCGCCTCGGCGCGGGTGATCTGCGCGACGGTGAGCTTCAGCCCTTCCTCGATGTTCCAGATCACTTCGGGCTTGAGCAGGTCGCGCTTGGTGCGCAGCAGCTCCTGCTTGCTCATCGCGAAGTCGAGCGCGCGCAGCACGTGGAAGCATTCATGCGCCTCGCTGAAGTCCGGATGCGCCTCCTCGACGATGACGCCGAGCTCGGAGAAACGCTGCGCCGCCTTGCGGGTGACCGCGATCACTTCGGGATCGACCGGCGTGATGCCGAGATCGGGCGAATAGGCGACGCGGATCGGCTTCTTGCCGGAGCGGGCGGCGGTGAGGAAGGAGGTCGCGGGCGAGGGCAGCGAGATCGGGTCGGCGGCGTGCTCGCCGCTCATCGCGTCCAGCAGCAGTGCGAGGTCCTCGACATTGCGGGCCATCGGGCCCTGGACGCCGAGATTGCGGTCGATGGCGACGGCCGGCGTATGCGCGACGCGGCCGAAGCTCGGGCGCAGGCCGACGATGCCGCAGAAGCTCGCGGGATTGCGCAGCGAGCCGCCCATGTCCGAGCCGTGCGCCAGCCACGCCATGCCGGTCGCAAGCGCAACCGCTGCGCCGCCCGACGAGCCGGCGGCCGAGCGCGACGTATCCCAGGGATTGCGCGTCGCACCGAACACCTCGTTGAAGGTGTTGGCGCCGGCGCCGAACTCCGGCGTGTTCGACTTGGCGTAGATCACGCCGCCATTGGCTTCGAGATGCTCGACCAGGAGATCGGAGTGTTCCGGAATCCGGTCCTTGAAGATCGGCGAGCCCTGCGTGGTCAGTACGCCCTGGACGTCGGTGAGATCCTTGATCGGCACGGGCATGCCGGCGAGCAGGCCGCGTTCAGAGGCCTTCTTCTGCATCAGCGCCTTGGCGTGATCGCGCGCGCGATCGAAGCACAGCGTCGGCAGCGCATTCACCTTGCCGTCGACGGCTGTGATGCGCGCTTCCAATGCATCGAGGCAATCGAGCGGGGTGACCTCGCCGGCCTTCAACTTGTCGACGACGGCGCAGGCGGTCTCGCGGATCAATCCCTGGTCGGCCAAAGCTTGGTTCTCCTGATTGGAAGCATCCCGGCGCCATGTCGTAGACCATGTTTCGCCGGACGTGGAAAGGTCGCCGCGATCAACCCCACCCTGCACTGATGCCGCCATCGACGGTATAGATCACGCCGGAGGTGTAGCCGGCACGATCGGACGCCAGGAACGCCATCAGGTCGGCGATCTCGCGTGGATGCGCCGGACGCCCGAGCGGCAGGCTCTTCTGGAATTCCGTGTAGCGGCTCTCGTCGCCGAACTGCTGCTTGGCGCGGGTTTTCAGCAAAGTGACGTGCCGGTCGGTGCCGACCGGGCCGGGGTTGATGCCGACAACGCGGATGTTGTCGGCGAGGCTCTTGGAGCCGAGCGCGCGCGTGAAGGCCATCAGCGCGGCGTTTCCGGCGCTGCCGCAGATGTAATTGGCGTCGAACTTCTCGCCGGCCGCGCCGATGTCGTTGATGATGACGCCGCCCCCGCGCGCCTTCATGTCAGCATAGACAAGGCGCGTCAGGTTGATGAAGCCGAACACCTTGAGGTCCCAGGCGTGGCGCCACGCCGCCTCGTCGATCTTGTCGATCGGCCCGCCCGGAATGTCGCCGGCATTGTTGACGAGGATGTCGATGTCCGCGGCCTCCTGCGCGAGCCGCGTGACATCCTCGGATTTGCGCAGGTCGACCACATGCGCGGCCGCATCGATCTGGTGCTTCGACCGGAGCTGCTCGGCCAGCGCCGACAGCCGGTCGCCGCTGCGCGCCGCGAGCCGGACGTGGCAGCCTTCCTCGGCAAAGGCCTCGGCCGCCGCGGCGCCGATGCCCTTGGAGGCGCCGGTGATGAGAACGCGCTTGCCGCGCAAATGAAGGTCCATGAAGGCTCTCGCTGAATTCTGGAGGAGACCGGATTGTCTTGTGCGATTGTCTTGCGCGTCAGCCATGCGGTCAATCTTGCACCGCAGCGTTGCGCTTCCCGGTCGTTTGGTCCATTCAGGCGATCGACGATTTCAGCCGGAACACGGCGCAACACGCAAGGATCCGCTCGATGAGCAAGAAGCCCTATCGCATCGCAGTCATTCCCGGCGACGGCATCGGCAAGGAGGTCATGCCCGAGGGCATTCGCGTGATCGAGGCGGCCGCCAAGAAGCACGGCGTCGCGGTGCAGTTCGATCATTTCGACTTCTCGAGCTACGACTATTACGAGAAGCACGGCCAGATGATGCCGGACGACTGGAAGACGCAGATCGGCAGCCATGACGCGATCTATTTCGGTGCCGTCGGCTGGCCGGCCAAGATCGCCGACCACGTCTCGCTGTGGGGCTCGCTGATCAAGTTCCGCCGCGAGTTCGATCAGTATGTGAATCTGCGTCCCGTGCGACTGATGCCAGGCGTGCCGTGCCCGCTGGCGAACCGCAAGCCGGGCGACATCGATTTCTGGGTGGTGCGCGAGAACACGGAAGGCGAGTATTCGTCGGTCGGCGGCCGCATGTTTCCTGACACTGACCGCGAGTTCGTCACGCAGCAGACGGTGATGACCCGCACCGGCGTCGACCGCATCCTCAAATTCGCTTTCGAGCTGGCGCAGTCGCGGCCGAAGAAGCACCTGACCTCGGCCACCAAGTCGAACGGCATCTCGATCACGATGCCGTATTGGGACGAGCGCGTCGAGGCGATGGCCAGGAACTATCCGGGCGTGAAGTGGGACAAGTACCACATCGACATCCTCACCGCGAATTTCGTGCTGCATCCGGACTGGTTCGACGTCGTCGTCGGCTCCAATCTGTTCGGCGACATCCTGTCCGATCTGGGACCTGCCTGCACCGGCACCATCGGCATCGCGCCGTCGGGCAACATCAATCCGGAGCGCAACTTCCCGTCGGTGTTCGAGCCGGTGCACGGCTCGGCGCCTGATATCGCGGGGCAGGGGATCGCCAACCCGATCGGCATGATCTGGTCGGGCGCGATGATGCTGGAGCATCTCGGCGAGAAGACCGCGGCGCAGTCGATCGTCGGCGCGATCGAGCGCACGCTGGCGGAGCGGACGCTGCGGACGCGGGATCTCGGCGGCAATGCTGATACCGAGGCGTGCGGCAAGGCCGTTGCGGAGATGGTGGATTAGTCGGTAGGGCGGGTTAGCGCAGCGTAACCCGCCGGCTTCTTTACCGCTGGGCGATGGCGGATTACGCTGCGCTAATCCGCCCTACGACGGTGGTGGTTTAGGCGACCGCTCGGGCAACAACGTCATTGCGAGGAGCGTAGCGACGAAGCAATCCAGAGTCTTCGCGGGACTCTGGATTGCTTCGCTGCGCTCGCAATGACGGAGATGGGAGCGTGGGCTACGGCTTCGCTACTCTGCGGCAGTGCTCCCACGCGGCGTGGATCAGGTTCTCGCTCGCCTCGGGCGTGCGGAAGGCGGAGTGCGCGGACAGTGTCACGTTGGGGATCGTGGTCAGCACGTGACCGGCGGGCAGCGGCTCGGTATTGAAGACGTCGAGGCCGGCGTGGCGGATGTGGCCGGAGCGGAGGGCGTCGATCATCGCGGTCTCGTCGATGATTGCCGCGCGGGCGGTGTTGACGAAGATCACGCCGGGGCGCATCTGCGCGATGCGCTCGCGCGACAGGAAGCCGCGGGTCTCGTCGTTGAGCAGGAGATGTAGCGAGACGACGTGGCTGTTCTGGAGCAGCGTCTCGAGTTCGACGAACTCCACACCGGGATGGCTCTTCGGCGAGCGGTTCCAGGCGATCACCTTCATGCCGCTGCCCGACGCGATGCGCGCGACCTCGGCGGCGATGCCGCCGAAGCCGATCAGGCCGAGCGTCTTGCCGGTGAGCTGCATGCCGTCGTCACGCAGCCAGTTGCCGGCGCGCATCTCGCGGTCCATCTGTGCGATGCCGCGGGCAGAGGCCCACATCAGCGCGATGGCGGCTTCGGCAACCGCGGTGTCGCCGTAGCCCTTGATCAGATGCACGGTGATGCCGAGCTCCGCGAGCTCCTCCGGGTTCATGTAGCTGCGTGCGCCGGTGCCCAGGAAGACGACGTGCTTGAGCCCCTTGCAGTGCCTCGCGACGTCGGTCGGGAGCGCGGTGTGATCGACCACGCCGATCTCGGCGCCGTCGAGGATCGCCGGCCAGTCCTCCGGCTTGATGTCGGGGTCGAGATGCACGCGCATCCCGGGATCGCCTGGCTGGCGCTGCCGCTCGAAGATCTCGGCAAGCGAGTCGTTGGCGTCGATGAAAACTCCGCGCACGTGGTGGTCTCCTAGATGAGGTGTCATAACTGGCGCGCGGACCCAGGTGTGCTCCCTCCCCCCTTGTGGGGGAGGGCTGGGGAGGGGGGTGGCTCCGGGCGAGATTGCCCGTGGGGACCCCCACCCCGACCCCTCCCCGCAAGGGGGAGGGGAGTCCAGTTTGCCCGCGCGATCGAGAGCTGTACTCGATCAATGATAGTTGGAAGACGTCAGAACTAACAACCCGTCACGACGCCACGCCGGCCAGCGATAGCACCGTGTGCAACAGCACATTCGCTCCTGCCGCGCAGTCGGATTGCGTCGCGTCCTCGAGCTCGTTGTGGCTGATGCCGTCCTTGCAGGGGACGAACACCATCGCGGCCGGCATGATGGTGTTGAGGTTGCAGGCGTCGTGGCCGGCGCCGGAGGTGATGCGGCGGTGCGCATAGCCGAGGGTGCCGGCGGCGCGTTCGACGGCATCGACCAGCTTGGGATCGAAATGCGTCGGCGGCTTGCGCCAGACCTGGTCGATCGCGATCTCGACCTTGCGCTTCTTCGCAATCTCGCCCGCAGCCGCGCGCAGGCTGGCATCGAGTGCCTCCAAGGTGTCGGCATTGGCGCTGCGGCAATCGATGGTGAAGGCGATCTCGCCGGGGATGACGTTGCGCGAGGGATTGGCGATCATCGCTTCGCCGATGGTGGCGACCGCGTTCGGCCCGAGCCTGATCGCGATCTGCTCCAGGGTCAGCGCGAACTCCGACAGCGCCAGCAGTGCGTCGCGGCGCAGCGGCATCGGGGTCGAGCCGGCGTGGCTCTCGAAGCCCGTGACCTTGCCGTCGTACCAGAACACGCCCTGGCCGTGATCGACCACGCCGATGGTCTTGTTCTCGGCCTCCAGGATCGGGCCCTGCTCGATATGCAGCTCGACGAAGCCGGAGAATTTCTGCGTGCCGACCTTGGCCGCGCCGCGATAGCCGATGCCGTCCAGCGCTTGGCCGACCGTCGTGCCGTCGGCATCCTTGCGCGACAAGATGTCCTCGACGGTGAAATCGCCGACATAGGCGGCGGAGGCCATCATCGCCGGCGCGAAGCGCGAGCCTTCCTCGTTGGTCCAGTTGACGATGCACAGCGGCGCATCGGTCTCGATGCCGGCGTCGTTGAGCGTGCGGATCACCTCGAGCGCGCCGAGCGTGCCGAGAATGCCGTCGAACTTGCCGCCGGTCGGCTGGGTGTCCAGATGCGAGCCGAGGCCGACAGGGGCCTTCGACATGTCACGCCCCTTGCGCAGGGCGAACATCGAGCCGAGCGTGTCGACATGCACCTCGAGCCCGGCCTCCTCGCAAGCCTTGCGAAACCAGTCGCGGACCTGCTTGTCCTCCTGGCTCAGGGTCAGCCGGCGCACGCCGCCCTTCGGCGTGGCGCCGAACCTGGCGGTCTCGTGGATGCTGTCCCAGAGGCGGGCGGAATCGATCTGCAGATTGGTGACGGCGCGGCTCATGCTTGAATTCCCTGTACTCCGGCATCCTGTCCATCGCCCGCCGCGGCGAGCGCGTCAACCGATGCGGAGGGATGGCTGGCCGTCTGCGCCGTCCGGGCTGCGAGCTCGGCGACGCGCTCGATCGCGACCATCTCGGGAGATGACAGCCAGCTCGCGGTGAAGGTCAGCGGCGGAATCCGCAAGTCCGTCTTCAGCTCCTGCAGCCGGCCGCGCTCGATCTCATGCGCGACGATCGCCGCGGGAATGACGGCGACGCCGAGGCCCTCGACCGCCATGTGGATCACGGTTGCCAGCGAGGCGCTGGCGTGCAGCCGCATCGGCGGCAGATGCGGGCGGTTGAACAGCGAGCGCACATTGTCATAGGGCTGGGTGTTGCGCGGGAAGGTGATGATCGGGAAGCGCGCCATCTGCTCGGCGGTGACCACGCCCGTGCCGAAGCCGAGGGCAGGGCTCGCCAGGAAGCTGATCGGATAGTCGCACAGCACGCGGCTGCGGATGCCGGACTCGGACGGCGCGCCCAGTGCGAAGGCGAGCTCGATCTCCTGCGCGAGCAGGCGCGCGTGCAGGTTCGGCGTGACGTCGACCTCGATCTCCAGCGACAGGTTCGGATAGCTCTCGTTGACGCTCTTGATCAGCCGCGGCAGCCAGTCGTGCACGATGGTCTCGGCCACGCCGAGCCGGAGCACGCCGCGCATCGCCGAGCGGTCGCCGACCTCGGCCAGCATTTCCGCGCGCAGGCCGATCAGCTTCTCGGCATAGACCAGCATCTGCCGTCCGCTGGCCGTCGGCGACGCCACGCGATGATCGCGGTTGAGCAGCTTGACGCCGAGCTCGCGCTCGAGCTGGGCGATGCGCTGGGAGATGGCCGGCTGGGTGGTGTTCAGGCGCTGCGCCGCGCCGCGGAAGCTGCCGAGCTTCACCACCCAGAGAAAGGTCTCGATGGAACGGAAATCCAACATCGCGCCCCGCTCGGATCAATTTGTTTTATCGATCCTGATTAAAAACGAAGATTAGACTTTATAGCATGGCTGATGTTCAGTGAGTTTGTCGAGATATTAGGCAAGTGGCACAAATGACTGTTTCTGCGGCATTGCAGCAATCAGCGGGCGAGACAGACCTTCTCCCGAGCCATCAGGCCCGCCTGGACTATCGCACCGGCAAGGGCTGGAGCACCGCCGGCGTCGCCAATGGCTTCGTGCAGGGCAATCTGGCGATCCTGCCCGAGCAGTACGCCGGCGCCTTCCACCGGTTCTGCCAGCTCAATCCGAAGCCGTGCCCGATCATCGGCATGTCCGATCCGGGCAATCCTCATATTCCGGCACTCGGCGCCGATCTCGACATCCGCACCGACGTGCCGCGCTACCGCGTCTGGCGCGAGGGCGAGATGGTGGAGGAGCCGACCGACCTGATGTCGCATTGGCGCGACGACCTCGTCACCTTCGTGCTGGGCTGCTCGTTCTCCTTCGAGGAAGCGCTGATGGCCGACGACCTGCCGATCCGCCATATCGAGCAGGGCTGTCGCGTGCCGATGTATCGCACCAACATTGCCTGCACGCCGTCCGGGCCGTTTGCGGGACCGATGGTGGTGTCGATGCGTCCGTTCAAGCCGGCGCAGGCGATCCGCGCCGTGCAGATCACGACGCGCTTTCCGGCCGTGCACGGCGCGCCGGTGCATCTCGGTCTTCCCGAACAGATCGGCATCGCCGATATCAACAAGCCGGACTACGGCGATCCGGTGCCGGTCGGCTCAGACGAAATTCCCGTTTTCTGGGCCTGCGGGGTGACGCCGCAGGCGGTCATCGCCGCGGCCAAGCTGCCCTTCGCCATCACCCACGCGCCGGGGCTGATGCTGATCACCGATCTCAGGAACAAGGATCTCGCCGTCCTCTAATCAGGCAGCCTTTAATCAGGCAGTCTTGCTGCTTATTGAGCCTTTACCACCGATCTCAACCGCTTCATCGATGCGCTTTCATCAGAGGATCTTGCCATGACCATCACGCGCCGAAACGTCCTGCTTGGAGCCACCGCTGCCGCCGCGCTCGGCCCGATCGCCGCCCGCGCCCAGACCTCGGAAGTGAAGATCGGCGTCATCTATCCGTTCTCGGGCGCCAGCGCGCAGATCGGCGTCGACGCGCAGCGCGCGTTCGAGACGGCGGCCGAGATCATCAACGGCAAGTATGATTACGACCTGCCGCTCGCGCGCACCGAAGGGCTGCCGGGCCTCGGTGGCGCCAAGATCAAGCTGGTGTTCGCCGACCACCAGGCCGACCCGCAGAAGGGCCGCGCCGAGGCCGAGCGCCTGATCACCCAGGAGAAGGTCGCCGCCGTCATCGGGTCCTATCAGAGCGCCGTCGCTGTCACAGCGAGCCAGATCTGCGAGCGCTACCAGATCCCGTATCTCTCCGCCGACAATTCCTCGCCGAGCCTGCATCGCCGCGGCCTGAAGTATTATTTCCGCGCCGCGCCGCATGACGAGATGTTCTCGCAGGCGATGTTCGATTTCTTCGACATGATGAAGAAGAAGGGCACCAAGATCGACACGCTCGCGCTGTTCCACGAGGACACCATCTTCGGCACCGATTCGAGCAACGCCCAGCTCAAGCTCGCCCAGGAGCGCGGCTACAAGGTCGTCGCGGACATCAAGTACCGCGCCAACTCGCCGTCGCTGTCGGCCGAGGTGCAGCAGCTGAAGGCCGCCAACGCCGACGTGCTGATGCCGTCGAGCTACACCACCGACGGCATCCTGCTGGTCAAGACCATGGCCGAGCTCGGCTACAAGCCAAATGCGATCGTGGCCCAGGACGCCGGCTTCTCGGAGAAGGCGCTGTATGACGCGGTCGGCGACAAGCTCGAAGGCGTGATCTCGCGCGGCTCGTTCTCGCTCGACCTCGCCGCCAAGCGGCCGATGGTCGGCAAGATCAACGACATGTTCAAGGCGAAGTCGGGCAAGGACTTCAACGACTACTCGTCGCGCCAGTTCATGGGCCTGATCGTGATGGCGGATGCCATCAACCGCGCCAAGTCCACCGACGGCGAGAAGATCCGCGACGCGCTCGCCGCCACCGACATGCCGGGCGAGGCGACCATCATGCCGTGGAAGCGGGTGAAGTTCGACGAGAACGGCCAGAACAACGACGCCGATCCGGTGCTGCTGCAATATGTCGGCGGCAAGTTCGTCACGATCTTCCCGACACAGGCCGCGGTGGCGGAAGCCAGCTGGCCGATGAAGTAATCAACTCGGATGTCGTCCCGGGCAAGCCGCGATGCGCGCCAGCGCGTGGCGGCGCCGACCTGGGACCCATACGCCGAGGCCGTGGTTGGACGATGATCGGCTGTCGTCGTGCCCCACACAAACAGTGGTGGTTATGGGTCCTGGCGTTCGCCAGGACGACACCCCGAGTCACATCGAGAGTGGGGCAAGATCTGTGACAGCAGAAACAATCATCCAAAGTCTCGCCAGCGGCCTGTTGATGGGCCTGCTCTATGGCCTGATCGCCGTGGGACTGGCGCTCATCTTCGGCCTGATGGACGTCGTGAATTTCGCCCATGGCGAGTTCCTGATGATCGCGATGTATGCGAGCTTCTTCCTGTTCGCCTATTTCGCGCTCGATCCGCTGCTGGCGGCGCCGCTGGTCGCAGCCGCCCTGTTCGTGTTCGGGGCGGTGGTCTATCTGCTGATCGTCAGATTTGCGGTCAGGGCCAAGGCCAACACCGGCATGGTGCAGATCTTCTCCACCTTCGGCTTGGCCGTGCTGATGCGCGGCGTCGCGCAGTATTTCTTCACCCCGGACTATCGCAGCATTCCGCACTCCTGGCTCGGCGGCAAGACGATCTCGATCGCCGGCATCTATCTGCCGCAGCCGCAACTGGTCGGCGCGCTGATCGCGATCGCGGCCTTCGCCGGGCTGTATTTCTTCATCCACCGCACCGATTTCGGCCGCGCGCTTGAGGCGACCCGGGAGGATGCCGGCGCGGTGGCGCTGGTCGGCATCGACAAGAACAAGGTGTTCGCGCTCGGCTGGGGCCTGGGCGCGGCGCTGGTCGGACTCGCGGGTGCGGTCATGTCGATCTTCTTCTATGTCTTCCCCGACGTCGGCGCGTCGTTCGCGACCATCGCCTATGTCACGGTGGCGCTCGGCGGCTTCGGCAGCGTGTTCGGCGCGTTCGCCGGCGGCATCGTCGTCGGTCTGGTCGAGGCCATGACCACCTTGATCCTGCCGCCGTCGCTGAAGACCGTCGGCATCTACGGCGTCTATCTCCTCGTCGTCTTCATTCGCCCGCGCGGCCTGTTCGGATCGATCTGATGGACAAGGCATTCATCCAACGTCGCCGGCGCGATCTCGTCCTCGCCGCGTTCCTTGCGGCGATCGCCGCAGCCGTGCCGTTCTTCGTCAAGGACGTCTACGTCCAGAACATCATGGTGCTGACCCTGATGTATGCGGCGCTGTCGCAGAGCTGGAACATCCTGTCTGGTTATTGCGGCCAGATCTCGCTCGGGCACGCGCTGTACTTCGGCCTCGGCGCTTACACGACCGCGATCCTGTTCACCAAGTTCGGCGTGCTGCCCTGGTTCGGCATGCTCGCCGGCGGTCTGATCTCCGCCGTCATCGCGATGGCGCTCGGCTATCCCTGCTTCCGGCTCGGCGGCCATTACTTCGTCATCGCCACCATCGTCATCGCCGAGATCACGCTGCTCTTGTTCCAGAACTGGGATTTTGCGGGGGCCGCGCTCGGCATCGACATTCCCGTGCGGCGCGACTCCTGGCTGACGTTCCAGTTCACCCGCTCCAAGCTGCCATACTTCTACTTCGCGCTCGCGCTCGCCTGCGTCGCCTGGTTCGTCACCTGGTGGCTGGAGGATTCCAAATGGGGCTATTGGTGGCGCGCGGTGAAGGACAATCCGCTCGCGGCCGAGAGCCTTGGCGTCGACGTGTTCAACTCCAAGATGGGTGCGGCGGCCGTGTCGGCCTTCCTGGTCGCGATCGGCGGCAGCTTCTACGCGCAGTTCGTGTCCTACATCGATCCCGAAAGCGTGATGGGCTTCCAGTTCTCGCTGCTGATGGCGCTGCCCGCCGTGCTCGGCGGCATCGGTACCCTCTGGGGCCCGATGCTCGGCGCCGTCATCCTGATCCCGCTGACCGAGCTGACGCGCTCCTATATCGGCGGCTCCGGCCGCGGCGTCGACCTGATCGTCTATGGCGGCCTGATCATCGCGATCTCGCTCGCCCGGCCGCAAGGACTCGTCAGCCTGTTCTCCCGCAAGCCGAAGCGGGGTGCCCAGCCGGTCAGAGAGGCGGTGGCGTCATGACCGCGCTGTTGGAAACGCGCAACATCACCCAGCGCTTCTCGGGACTGACCGCCAATTCGGAAGTCTCGATCTCGGTCGGACGCGGCGAGATCGTCGGCCTGATCGGGCCGAACGGCGCCGGCAAGTCGACCTTGTTCAACCTGATCGCCGGTGCATTCAAGCCGACCGAAGGCCAGATCATCTTCGACGGCGAGGACGTCACGGCGCTGCCGGCCGCCGAGCGCTGCCAGCGCGGTATCGGCCGCACCTTCCAGGTCGTGAAGAGTTTTGAGAGCATGACGGTGATCGAGAACGTCATCGTCGGCTCCCTGGTGCGCACCACCAATATGCGCGACGCCCGCCGCAAGGCGCATGAGGTGCTGGCGTTCTGCGGGCTCGATGCGCGCGCCGACGTGCTCGCCAGCGACCTCGTGCCCTCGGAGAAGCGGCGGTTGGAGGTGGCGCGCGCGCTCGCGACCGAGCCGAAGCTGCTGCTACTGGACGAGGTGCTGACCGGCCTGACGCCGGTCGAATCCCAGAAGGGCGTCGAGCTCGTGCGCCGCGTGCGCGACACCGGCATCACCGTGCTGATGGTCGAGCATGTCATGGAGATCGTGATGCCGCTGGTCGACCGCGCCATCGTGCTCGACCTCGGCAAGGTGCTGATCGAAGGCAAGCCCAAGGACGTCGTCCGCGATCCCAAAGTCATTTCCGCCTATCTTGGAGACCGCCATGCTGTCGGTGCGTGACGTCACCACCGCCTATCAGGGCCTGGTTGCGATCTCGAATGTCTCGATCGACGTCGAGAAGGGCGAGATCGTCTGCGTCGCCGGCGCCAATGGCGCGGGCAAGTCGACCTTGTTGAAATCCATCGCCGGCGCCGAGCGGCCGCGCGCGGGAAGCGTGACCTTCGACGGCAACCGCATCGACGGCATGGCGCAGCATCTGATCACGGCACGCGGCATCGCCTATGTGCCGGAGAACCGCCGGCTGTTCCCGCGGCTCTCGGTGCGCGACAATCTTCGGCTGGGCAGCTATCTCTATCGCAGCGAAGCCAACCGCGAGGAGCCGCTCGACTTCGTGTTCACACTGTTTCCGCGGCTCTCCGAGCGGCTCGAGCAGCGCGCCGAGACCCTGTCCGGCGGCGAGCAGCAGATGCTGGCGATCGGCCGCGCGCTGATGACCCGGCCGCGGCTCCTGATGCTCGACGAGCCGTCGCAGGGCATCATGCCGAAGCTGGTCGACGAGATCTTCCAGGCGGTGAAGCGCATCCGCGACGCCGGCATGACCGTGCTGATCGTCGAGCAGCGCATGGCCGAGTGCCTCGAGATCGCCGACCGGGCCTACATCCTGCAGACGGGTCGCGTGCTGATGCAGGGTACGGCGGCCGAGATCAGCGGCAACAAGGATGTGCGGAAGGCGTATCTGGGGCTTTGAGGCGACGGCCTCGTCGCGTGGGCAAAGCGGCGTCGTCAGGCGTCGCGTGCCCACCGGCGGTGCCGATGACGAAGGACGGTGGGCAAGGCGCGGGAGATGGCGTCGTAAATCATCGGAGACTTTGGGGCGCCTTTGCCCACCCTACGCACCGAGCAAAGTCGCGAGACGACGGCGCTGCGAGATACAGCGCCCTCGCCCCTTGTGGGAGAGGGCATGTACGGCCCATCCACGTACGCGGTTGGGTGAGGGGTATCTCTCCGCGAGTGTCGCTCATAGAGAAAAACCCCTCACCCAACCGAGCTTGCTGCGCTGTCCTATATGCCCTCTCCTACAAGGGGCGAGGGCGCATTCACAGGCACCGCGCTCGCTGCTTGTTGTCAAGCTTTGCCACGATGAGTTCGATCGTGACTGCTTTTCGGCGCTGAACTCCTACACCATCCCCTTGCCGGCATCCGAGCCCTGCCGGCGCTGCCGCGCCTGCAGCACCAGAATCACCGACAATGCCGCGAAGATCACGACGAACGACACCGCCGACGTCAGCGTGCCCAGCGCGTAGATGTCGGGCTTGGTGACGGTCGTCGTCAGGCCCTGCAACTCCAGCGGCAGCGTGTTCACCGAGCCGATCGCCTGGCTCGACCGTGCCAGTTCGTCCCAGGACAGCGTGAAGCCGAACAGGCCGATGCCGACGACGCTCGGCAGGATGATCGGCAGCACGACGTGGCGGAAGGTCTGCCAGGGCGTGGCGCCGAGATCGCGGGCGGCTTCCTCCAGACGGCCGTCGAAGCGGTTGAAGATCGCGAACATGATCAGCAGGCCGAACGGCAGGGTCCAGGTGAGATGCGCACCTAAGCCCGAGGTGAACAGGCCCATGGCGGTGGTGTAGCCATCGGCGAGCCAGCCCAGGCCAAAGTCGGCGCCGTGCTTGTTGACGAAGTCGTCGATCAGCCGGAACTCCAGCGCGATGCCGAGCGAGGTGATGATCGACGGCATGATCAGGCTGGCGATCGCGGTGTAAAACAGCCCCGATGCGCCGCGGAACGGCTTGCGGAACGCCATGCCGGCGGCGACCGACAGCACCACGGTGATGACCATCACGACGAGGCCGAGCGCCAGCGAGCGCTTGAACGCGGCGCCTATGTCGACGATGCCGCCGCCGGAAAACACCTTGCCGAACCAGGTCAGCGATACGCCGTTCATCGGAAACGTCAGGCCGCCGTCCGGTCCCTGGAACGACAGGATGTAGATCGCGATCATCGGCCCGTACAGGAACAGCACGTAGGCCGAAAAAAACGCGGCGAGGATGTAGAAGGAGCGGGGGCGCTTGTCTCCCATCTCAGAGTTCCTTGCGCACGTCGACGATCCGCGTCAGCGCGGAGATGATGATGATGGTGATGCCGAGCAGGATCACGGCGTTGGCCGCGGCGGCCGGGAATTGCAGCGCCGACAGCCGGGACTCGATGATCTTGCCGGCGGAGGCGATCTGCTGGCCTCCCATCACGCCGATGGTGACGAAGTCGCCCATCACGATGGTGATGACGAAGATCGAGCCGATCACGATGCCGGGCTTCGCCAGGGGAATGATGATGTTGACCAGCGTCTGCCAGCCCGACGCACCGGCGTCATAGGCGGCCTCGATCAAGCGCTTGTCGATGCGGATCATCGAATTGAAGATCGGCACCACCATGAAGAAGGTGAACAGGTGCACCAGCGCCAGCACCACCGAGAATTCCGAGAACAGCAGCCATTCGACCGGCTTGTTGACCACGCCGGCGCCGATCAGCCCCTGGTTGACGAGGCCGTTGCGGCCGAGCAGGGGAATCCAGGCGATCATCCGGATCACGTTGGAGGTCCAGAACGGGATCGTGCACAACAGCGACAGCACGATCTGCCAGGTCTTGCTGCGGACGTGGAAGGCAAGGAAATAGGCGACCCAGAAGCCGATCATCAAGGTCAGGCCCCAGGTCAGCAGGCAGAGCTTCAGCGTCTTGAGATAGGTCTTCAGGATCGTGCACAGCTCGGGCAGGTTGGCGACGCAGCCCTCGAAGGTGTCGGTGTAGCCGCGGAAGCTGAACGCCGGGATCATCTCGTATTCGTTGTAGTCCCAGGCGCTGACGACGACAACGAGCACGAGCGGCAGCAGGAAGAACAGCGCAAACACCAGCATCATCGGGCCGGCCTGCAGCCAGGCGATCGAGCGCATGGTGATCTTGCGCAAGGCGCTCTCCGCGGGCGCTACGGTGTCGGGCGAGTTGTCGATCGTCACGGCCACGGGGATACCTGTCGTCCGGTCGCGAATGAGCGCTTAGAAAGCCTGCCGCGCCCACGATATCATGGGCGCGGCAGTATTCGACGTCACATCAGGCGGCGATGAACTCGTTCCACTTGCGGACCATGTAGTCGTTCTCGTCCATGACGGCGTTCCAGCAGACGACGGCGCCCATGCGATCGTCGTAGGAGCCGCCGTCGCGCACCGCGCCGGCCTTCTCCATCAAGGTGCCATCCGGCGCCTTGATGTCGGCCTTGGCCGGCTTGCCTTCCATCCAGTAGCCCCACTCGTCCTCGGTCATGTTGGCCTTGGCGGTGGAGAGTACGGCCGAGTAGTAGCCCTGGCGGTTGAGATAGGCGCCGGCCCAGCCGGACAGGTACCAGTTGACGAACTCATAGGCCCAGTCGAGCTTCGGTCCGCCGGCCACCGCCTTCGAGACGCAGAAGCCCGAGGCCCAGGAGCGATAGCCTTCCTTCAGCGGCTGGAAGGTGCAGGCGATGCCCATCGAGCGCACCTTGGTGACGGCGGGCGACCACATCGACTGGATCACGGTCTCACCCGAGGCCATCAGGTTGACGGACTCGTTGAAGTCCTTCCAGAACGCGCGGAACTGGCCGGCCTTCTTGGCCTCGGTCAGCACCTTCATGGTCAGGTCGATCTCGGCCTTGGTCATGTTGCCCTTGTCGGCATATTTGTACTGGCCGGTCGCCTCGACGACGAGGGCGGCGTCCATGATGCCGATCGAGGGGATGTTGAGGATCGAGGCCTTGCCCTTGAATTCGGGGTTGAGCAGCTCGGCCCAGGAGTTGATCGGGCGTTTGATCAGGTCGGGGCGGATGCCGAGCGTGTCGGCGTTGTACACGGTCGGGATCAGCGTGACCCATTCGGTCGGCGTCGCCGAGAAGGTCTTGGAGTTCGGACCGTCGAGATACAGCACCTTCCACGGCGCGGTGCCCTGGCCGCCGATCTTCTTGCCGTTGGGCAGCTCGCCCTTGGTGAACACCGGCGTAATGTTGTCGAACTCCTTGATCTTGCGCGCATCGAGCGGAAAGATGTTGCCCGACGGCACCAGCTTCTTGAGCGAGAAATACTCGGTGTCGAGCACGTCGAACGAGTTCGGCTGGGTGATGACGCGCTTGGTGACGTCGTCGGTGGTCGCCGTGATGTATTCGATCTTGATGCCGGTGTCGGCGAGGCACTTCTTGGAGATCTCGTCGCCCTCGTTCACCGCGGTGCCGAGATAGCGTAGCACCTTGGCATCGGCGGCGTGGACGTAGGGCGCGCTGAGCAGCGTGCCCGAGCCGGCGAGACCGGCGACGCCCGCCGCGCCCTTGAGCAGCGAACGGCGGCTGATGGATGTTGTCTTCGATCGATCGGTCATGATCATCTCCTTGGGAAAAGCAGGCAAACGAAATCAGGCGACCAGCTCGGCAGCCGGCGTGGCTGTTGCGGCGGGGCGGGAAGTCAGGGCATCGGCGAGCGCCGGATTCCAGGTCACGACGACGCGCTCGCCGATCACGTGGGTCTGTGCATCGAACTGATCGTCGCTGAGCTGCGCCGAGATCTCGGGGCCACCGTCGGTGGCGACCGCGACCAGCACATAGGTGCCCTGATATTCGATCTTGCTGATCGTGCCCGACACGGCCGGACCGTCGACCGCGGCATTCGGCGCCTTGAGCTGGATGCGGTCGACACGCACGGCGAAGGTCTCGCCGTTCAGCGGAATCACGTTGTGGCCGCCGATGAAGCGGGCGGCGAACTCGGTGCGCGGGTGATTGAAGATCTCGCGCGGGCTGCCCTGCTGCTCGATGCGGCCGCCATTCATCAGCACCACGAGATCGGACAGCGCCATCGCCTCGTCCTGGCCGTGGGTGACGTGGACGAAGGTGAGGCCGAGCTCGCGTTGCAGCCGCTTCAGCTCGGCGCGCATGCGCAGGCGCAGGAAGGGGTCGAGCGCCGACAGCGGCTCGTCGAGCAGGAGAATTTGCGGCGAGGTGATCAGCGCGCGCGCCAGCGCGACGCGCTGCTGCTGGCCGCCGGAGAGCTGCGCCGGCAGGCGGCCGGCATAGCCCTGCATGTCGACGAGCTCGAGCAGCTCGCGTGCCTTGGCGTGGCGCTCGGGCTTGGAGACGCCTTTCATCTTCAGCGCAAACGCGACGTTGTCGATCACCGACAGATGCGGAAACAGCGCGTAGGACTGGAACATCATCGCCGTGCCGCGCCCGGCGGGCGGCAGCTCGGTGACGTTTCTGGCGCCGACGATGATGTCGCCCGATGTCGCCGATTCATGGCCGGCGATCATGCGCAGGGTGGAGGTTTTGCCGCAGCCGGACGGGCCGAGCAGGCAGCAATAGGAGCCGGCGGGAATCCGCAGGTCGATTGCGTCCACGGCGGTGACGTGACCGTACATCTTCGTCACCTTCACCAGTTCCAAGCTCGCGCCCGCCGCCATCCGCCCTCCGTCGCCCTGTCCCTTATCGGTCATGATCGCAGCTCGCTCCGTCGCGCGGCCGCGATCCGACCCGTCTGACGTCTGCAACGGATATGCCAAGGGCCGCCGCGGGGGCGGCGCAGCCCGGGACGATTGCGCGTTGGGGGAGATGTGTATGCAACGCTCGAAAGGGTAATCCGCGGTCCCGGCGTCAGCCCGCTCAGATCCGCCGCCGATCCGGTCAAACAGCCGCGCCCACGCCGATGTGGAAGCATTTTGCCCTGTCCTTTCGTGGCTCGGGGCGTGCCGTACGAAGGGGCTGCAATCGATGGTGGACGAGCGGGGCGCATCCTCGCGCCGCGGCAGTGATGGGCTGCCGGTGCCGTCCTTGTTCGACCGATCCATCCCTGATGGCTGCCGCAGCCGCACTTTGCCCGAATATTAGGCATCGTTGTCCTCCTGAGGCAAGGCAGCTTGATGAGCGACAAGGCGGCGCAGGCTCCGCCGTATGCAAGCCGGGTTGACGGGACGCTAGACCCGCCGTGCCTGCGATCTGGCCTGCGCGGCGGCCACCAGCATGCGCTCGGCGATGCCGCGCAACTCGCTGGCCGCGATCGGATCGGAGGCGGCGAACGCG
The DNA here is from genome assembly GCF_051168015.1 of Bradyrhizobium sp. HKCCYLRH3061. Classification (NCBI taxonomy): domain Bacteria; kingdom Pseudomonadati; phylum Pseudomonadota; class Alphaproteobacteria; order Hyphomicrobiales; family Nitrobacteraceae; genus Bradyrhizobium; species Bradyrhizobium sp. HKCCYLRH3061. The sequence continues at coordinate 99,366 of NZ_JBNPUE010000022.1, read as the reverse complement.
TCATAGGAGTCGGTGCCGATCGGAAACCAGCGATAGAAGCGGGCCTCCTCATAGAGCACCTGGACGGCGGCATCGATCTCGGCCGGCGTTGTCGCGAAATAGTGCATGCCCATCATCCGCCGGTGGGATCAGTGATGATCGCTGTGAGGCAGGGTGAGGCCGAACACTTTGACCAGATCGTCGACCTGCTGCGGCGACAGATGACGCGGGTTGAGCCCGCGCAGCAAGAGATAGAGCTTTGCGGTCTCCTCGAGCTCCTCCATCGCAAACACGGCGGCTTCCAGCGTGTCACCGGACACGACGGGCCCGTGATTGGCGAGCAGCACGGAGGCGTATTTGCCGGCGAGACCCTTGATGGCATCGGCGACCGCGGGATCGCCGGGACGATGATAGGGCACCAGCGCGGTCTGGCCGCAGCGCATCAAGTAATAAGGTGTCAGCGGCGGCAGCGCGGCGCGTGGATCGATCTCCGGCAGCATCGAGATCGCGACCGAATGCGTCGAGTGCAGGTGCACGACGGCGCGCGCCGCGTCGCGCGTCTGGTACAGCGCCGTGTGCAGCGGCACCTCCTTGGTCGGCGCATCGCCCGAGACCAGCTTGCCCCGCGCATCGAGCCGCGACAGGCGGGCCGGATCGAGGAAGCCGAGCGAGGCATTGGTCGGCGTCACCAGCCAGCCGCCATCGTCGAGCCGCACGCTGATGTTGCCGGACGATCCCGGCGTCAGCCCGCGCTCGAACAGCGAGCGACCGAACCGGCAGATGGCCTCGCGAATCGCAGTTTCCGCCACTGGTCTTTCCTCGCATGTCGCTGTTTTGCCGCTTTGTCTCACGCTTTGGCAACGCGGCCAAGCCGTGATACCCAGAGTGCAGTCCGGGGCAACCGGACGTCTCCGGGAAACGCTTCAGGGATCTGCCACATGCCGTCGCCATCGCAATTGAAAGTCGCCGTGATCGGGCTCGGCTCGATGGGGTATGGCATGGCGACCTCGCTCAAGCGCGCAGGCTTCGAGGTGACCGGATGCGATGTCTCGGCCGATAGCGTGGCGCGCTTCGTTGCGGAGGGCGGCAAGGGTGCGAAAACTCCCGCCGAGGCGGCGCGAGGTGCCGACATCGTGGTCAGCGTCGTCGTCAACGCGGCGCAGACCGAGGCCATTCTTTTTGGTCCTGGCGGCGCGGCTGAGACCATGCCGAAGGAGGCCGTGTTCGTCTCCTCCGCGACCATGGATCCCGACGTCGCGCGGCGGCTGGCGAAGCAGCTGGAAGCCACAGGTCGGCACTACCTCGATGCGCCGATCTCCGGCGGCGCGCAGCGCGCCGCGCAAGGTGAGCTGACGATCCTGGCCTCGGGCAGCGCGGCTGCGTTTGCCAAGGCGCGGCCGGCGCTCGATGCGATGGCGGCCAAGCTCTACGAGCTCGGCGATGCCCCGGGGCAGGGCGCCGCGTTCAAGATGATCAACCAGCTGCTCGCCGGCGTGCACATCGCCGCTGCCAGCGAGGCCATCGCCTTCGCCGCCAAGCAGGGGCTCGATATCCGCAAGGTCTATGAGGTCATCACCGCCTCGGCCGGCAATTCCTGGATGTTCGAGAACCGCATGCCGCATGTTCTCGACGGCGACTACACGCCGCGCAGCGCGGTCGAGATCTTCGTCAAGGATCTCGGCATCATCCAGGACATGGCGCGCAACCACCGCTTCCCGGTCCCGGTCTCGGCGGCTGCGCTGCAGATGTTCCTGATGACGGCGGCCGCCGGCATGGGCCGCGACGACGACGCCTCTGTGGCGCGGATGTATGCGCAGGTTACCGGCACGAAATTGCCGGGCTCCTCCAAGTAGCAGCACGACGAGTTCTCGCACCATGCCCCGCTTCGCCGCCAATCTCTCGATGATGTTCACCGAGCATCCGTTCCTCGATCGCTTTGCGGCGGCCGCCAAGGCCGGCTTCACCGCGGTGGAATTCCTGTTTCCCTATGATCATCCGGCCGAGGAGGTCGGCAAGCGGCTTGATGACAACGGCCTGACTCAGGCGCTGTTCAACCTGCCGCCCGGCAATTGGGATGCCGGCGAGAAGGGCTTTGCCGCACTGCCGCACCGTTTCGATGATCTCAAGGCGAGCCTCGAGACGGCGCTGCCTTACGCCAAGGCCACCGGCGTGAAGCGGCTGCATCTGATGGCCGGCATCGCCGATCGTCATGATGCGAAAGCCGTGGAGGCGTACACCAAGTCGGTCGCCTGGGCGGCGGAGTTCTTCGCGCCCCACGGGCTCGATGTCGTGATCGAGCCGATCAATTCGCGCAACGTGCCCGGCTACTTCCTCAACGATTTCGGCTTCGCCCGCGATCTCATCCGCGAGCTGAAGATTCCCAATCTCAAGCTGCAGTTCGACATCTATCACTGCCAGATCATCCACGGCGACGTCACGATGCGGCTGCGCGAGATGATGGACATCATCGGCCACATCCAGATCGCCAGCATTCCCTCGCGCAACGAGCCTGACAGCGAGGAGCTCAACTATCCGTTCCTGTTCGCCGAGCTCGACCGGCTCGGCTATGCCGGCTTCGTCGGCTGCGAGTACAATCCGCGCGGTCGCACCGAGGACGGGCTCGGCTGGTTCGCGCCCTACAAGGGAGTGAAGCCGTGACCTTGAAGCTCGGCTGCATCGCCGACGACTACACCGGCGCCTCCGACCTCGCCAATACCCTGACCCGCGCCGGCCTGCGCACGGTGCAGACCATCGGCGTGCCGGCTGATGACCTCGTATTGCCCGCGGTCGATGCCGTCGTGGTCTCGCTGAAGAGCCGCTCGATCGAGGCCTCGCTCGCCGTGGCCCGCTCACGCGAGGCCGATACATGGCTGCGCGCTCGGGGCGCTGACCACGTGCTGTTCAAGATCTGCTCGACGTTCGACTCCACCGACGCCGGCAACATCGGCCCTGTCATGGATGCGCTGGCCGGCGACGCCGGTGACACGATCGTGCTGGTGACGCCGGCTTTCCCGGAGACGAAGCGGACCGTCTATCAGGGCAACCTGTTCGTCGGCGCCGTGCCGCTCAATGAGAGCCCGCTCAAGGACCATCCGCTCAACCCGATGCATGACGCCAACCTGGTGCGCGTGCTGGCGCGCCAGAGCCGACGGAAAATCGGCCTGGTCGATCTCGCCGCCGTCGTGCACGGGCCCGAGGCGATCGGCCGCCGGCTGCAGGAGCTGGCCGGGCAGGGCATGGGCGCGGCGATCGTCGACGCCGTCTTCGATGCCGACCTGACCGCGATCGGTGCGGCCGCCTTGAAGAGCCGGGTCTCCGTCGGCGCGTCCGGCATCGGGCTCGGGCTGGCACGCGCGCTGGTCGAGACCGGGCAGGTTCATTCCCACGGCTTGGCGCATCACGCCGATGCCCCCGTCGGCGGCCTGGCCGCCTGCCTCGCCGGCAGTTGCTCGCAGGCGACCTTGCAGCAGATCGCGCAGGCCGAGACCATCATGCCGGTGCTGCATCTCGATGCGGCGGGCCTGGTCGCAGGCCCGGACGAGGCGCGGCGAGCGCTCGCCTGGGCGCGTGAGCGCGTTGCCAAGGGACCCGTGCTGATCGCCTCCAGTGCGACGCCGGATCAGGTCAGCGCGCTGCAATCCAGGCACGGCCGCGAGGCGGCGGGGCACGCGATCGAGCAGGCAATGGCCGATCTGGCCGCGGGGCTGATCCAGGCCGGCGTGCGGCGGTTGATCGTCGCAGGTGGCGAGACCTCCGGCGCCGTCGTCGACAGGCTCAGGATTCCCGGCTTCCTGGTCGGTCCGGAGATCGCGGCCGGCGTGCCGGTGCTGCGCGCGATCGGCGCCGAGGCGGGCGACATGCTGCTGGCGCTGAAGTCCGGCAATTTCGGCGGTCCGCAGTTCTTTGCCGATGCGCTCGGGCTGATGCGCTAGCTGCGCATCGGCTGCGTGAGCGTGTGCCGGATTCTGGAACGACGCGCAGGGCCTCGGTGCCGATTACATCATCTGCTTAGTTTGTGAGCCGTCGCTCGGCGCGGCAGCGCCGTCGTGCCGCCGTAAGCATCGGGGCGCACACAGAAAAAGCAGATGTTTTTTGCGTGTAATGCCCGATAACTCCCGTAAATTAACGGTCTCTAGGGACCTCACCGCTATACCTCCAGTACGGACCGTCGCGTGACGCGTCCATCTGTGGGTAGGGCAATGAAACTGAATCGGATCGGCTACAAACTCGGGCTCGCTGGCGCCATCGGCGCATCTCTCGCCGTCGGCATGATCGCTAACCAGTTGATGGCGGAAAGAGCGGTCAACCATGCCAATCAGCAGGCCGAGCGCGCGCGGCGCGTGGTCGAGAGCGTGCTGTCGGCCAGCATCAACATGCAGCAGACCCAGCTCGGCGGCCGTTCGGCGCGGCTGGCGCGTGCGCCGGCCGAGGCAGAGAAGGCAGCCGCCGACATTCAGCAGTTCTCAACCGCGATGGTGACCGACATCGACGCCGCGCTCGGCAACGTATCGACCGCCGACAATCGCGCCCGGTTGACCCGGATCAAGGAGCTGATGACGAGCTATGCCGCGGGAGCGGTCGATCTCGCCGAGGCGCAGAAGAAGTTGTTGACGCAGATCGAGAAGCGCAGTGCGGTCTCCAACGAGTGGAACACCAGCCTGAAGGCGCTGCTCGCCTCGCCGTCGCTGCCGAACCTCGCCTTCCGCGAGCGGGTCGAGCGCCAGCTTCACGCCGCCGATGCCAAGTTGAACTACATGCGGTCGCAGGCGTGGCGGTTCGGCATGACTGGCGACGCCGCAACCATCCTGACCGTGAAGCAGACGGTGCCGGGGCTGAAGAGCTCGCTGACCGACGCTCGCATGCTCGCCGACAACCGCGAGATCCAGGCCACGATCACCAAGCTCAATGGCCTCGCCTCCGACTTCGTCGCCGCGAACGACGAGGTGGTGAAGACCGAGGGAATCAAGGAGGCCGTGCTGCGCGACCGCACGCTCATCTATCTCGGCGAGGCCGGCGAGCTGATGTCCTCTGCGATCCAGGACGCGCGCGCGCGCAACGCGAGCGCCCGGTTCGAGGCAGACCAGGTCGCCGCGCAGGCGAGCTATATCACGCTGTTTGTCGGATTGGCGGTTCTGTTGTCGGTGATCGGTTCGGTCGTGTTCTCGTTCCTCGGGATCGCGCGGCCGCTGACGCGGCTCAACGCGGCGCTCGGCGAGATGGCGCGCGGCCGCATCGACATCGCCATTCCCGGCGCATCGCGGGGTGACGAAATCGGCGATCTCGCCAAGACCGTCACGGTGATCCGTGGCAATGCCGAGGAGAAGGCGCGCACCGAGGCCGAGGAAAAGAGCGCGCTGGATGAGGTCGCGGCGCGCCAGCGCAAGGCCGACATGCAGCGGCTGGCCGAGCAGTTCGAAGCCGCGGTCGGCGAGATCGTGAACACCGTCTCGTCGGCCTCGAGCCAGCTCGAGCAGTCCGCCACGACGCTGACCCAGGCCGCGACGCGCTCGCAAGGCTTGACGACGGCGGTTGCGTCTGCCTCGGAGGAAGCCACGACCAACGTCCAGTCGGTGGCGTCTGCGACCGAGCAGATGGCCTCGTCGGTCACCGAGATCAGCCGCCAGGTGCAGGAATCGGCGCGCATCGCCAACGACGCCGTCGGCCAGGCTCGCACCACGACCGGGCGCGTCAGCGAGCTGTCCAAGGCCGCCACCCGCATCGGCGACGTCGTCGAGCTGATCAACACCATTGCCGGCCAGACCAACCTGCTGGCGCTCAACGCCACCATCGAGGCGGCGCGCGCGGGCGATGCCGGCCGCGGCTTTGCGGTCGTCGCCTCCGAGGTCAAGGCGCTGGCGGAACAGACCGCGAAGGCCACCGGCGAGATCGGCCAGCAGATCTCCAGCATCCAGGTCGCGACGCAGGAGTCGGTCAGCGCCATCAAGGAGATCTCCTCTACGATCGAGAAGCTGTCGGAAATCTCCTCGACCATCGCAGCCGCCGTCGAAGAACAGGGCGCGGCGACGCAGGAGATTTCGCGCAACGTCCAGCAGGCGGCGCATGGCACGCAGCAGGTCTCGTCCAACATCGCCGATGTCGAGCGCGGCGCGGCCGAGACCGGGTCGGCCTCGGCCCAGGTGCTCTCAGCGGCACAGGCGCTGTCCGGCGACAGCAATCGTCTCAAGCAGGAGGTCGCGAGCTTCCTCGGCTCGGTGCGGGCGGCATAACGCTGAGCCGCGGAAGCGGCCAACTCCTGGTCGCGCAGGGGATTGGAAGGCCGGAGCATCGAACGCTCCGGCCTTTTGCGTTTTCTGACCCAACGTTTTCTGACCCAACAGAGACACTCCGCGGCCCCGTTGCCTGAGGCTTTTCTGTTCGCGTTGCATTGACGTCGGCAAAACTAACCTGCGTAGTCAATCTGCGTTTTTAACTTGTGTTAAGAGTCGGCATGTAGGGTCTGGTCATTCGCGGCCAACGCGCAGTCGGGCTCCACGGGCAAACGGTGCTTCTCTCACGTGGTCGCACCACATGAGACGACGCGTCGCACGGCCAGGCCGGAGCGCGTTACCGATCTGGACGGGCAACGATCATTTTCGATCGCTGCTCCGTATTCGTACGGACATCGTCTTAACCAGACTTAATATTCGGTTCCGTAGCTTCCACGTGTGGGCTGCGGGCCCGTTTGCGTGCATACGAGGGCGAGCCCACGCCCGTCGCCGTGATCTGTCCCCGAGCGCCCCAAGCATGAGTTGCGCCCGTGGAGACTGACATGTCGTTTGCAATGCCTCATCGCCTCAAGCTCACCATCGGTATCAAGATCTACGCCCTGATCGGTCTGAGCTTCCTCGGTCTGATCGGCCTGACCGCCTTCAATTCCCGCGAGCTCGCCGCAGGCCTCAAGCAGCAGAAGCAGCTCGAGCTGCAGCATCTGACCGAGCTCGCGCTCGGCATCTTCGCCGAGGAGCATGCGGCCGCGCAAAAGGGGACGATCTCGGTCGCCGAGGCGCAGAAGCGCGCGCTCGAGCGCGCCTCCCAGCTGCGCTATGGCGGCAACGAGTATTTCTTCGTCACGGATCTGACCGCGAAAATGCTGATGCATCCGATCTCGACCAAGCTGGTCGGGCAGGACGTCGCGGACATGAAGGATCCGAACGGCAAGAAGCTGTTCATCGAGATGATCGACGTGGTCCGCCAGCATGGCCGCGGCTTCGTCGACTATGATTGGCCGAAGCCCGGCTCCGAGACGCCGCAGCCCAAGCTCACCCATGTCGCCGGCTTCGCCCCCTGGAATTGGCTGGTCGGGACCGGCGTCTATATCGATGACCTCTCGGCGCAGGCCTGGGCCTCGACGCGGCAGTCGCTGATGGCGGCCGGGATCGTGCTGCTTGTCCTGCTCGTCGTGTCAACGATCGTCGGGCGGGGCATCACCAGCCCGCTGCATCGCATGACCAGCGCGATGAAGAGCCTCGCCGGCGGCCGCCTCGACGTCGAGGTGCCCGGCGTGGGACGCGGCGACGAGATCGGCGAGATGGCCGGCGCCGTCGAGGTGTTCAAGAGCAATGCGGTCGCACGTCACGCGCTGGAAGCGGAGCAGAAGGAAGCCGAGCAGCGGGCGCTGGCCCGCCGCAAGGCCGACATGCACAAGATGGCCGACGACTTCGAAAGCGCCGTTGGCGAGATCGTCGAGACGGTCTCGTCGGCGTCGTCCAGACTGGAAGTGTCGGCGGATACGCTGAGCAAGACGGCGGTCCGCGCCGGCGAACTCGCAACCACGGTGGCGGCCGCGTCGGAGGAAGCGTCCACCAACGTGCAATCCGTCGCCTCGGCCACCGAGGAGATGACGTCCTCGGTCACCGAGATCGGCCGCCAGGTGCATGAATCGGCGCGCATGGCCAACGAAGCAGTCGAGCAGGCGAAGAAGACCAACGAGCGGGTGAGCGAGCTGTCGCGCGCGGCGAGCCGCATCGGCGACGTGGTCGAGCTGATCAACAGCATTGCCGGGCAGACCAATCTGTTGGCGCTGAACGCCACCATCGAGGCGGCGCGGGCCGGCGAGGCGGGGCGGGGCTTTGCCGTCGTCGCCGCCGAGGTCAAGGCGCTGGCGGAGCAGACCGCCAAGGCGACCGACGAGATCGGCCAGCAGGTGGCCGGCATCCAGACCGCGACGCAGGAATCGGTCGCTGCGATCAGGCTGATCTCCGGCAGCATCGAGCGGCTGTCGGAGGTGTCCTCGACGATTGCCGCAGCGGTCGAAGAGCAGAACGCCGCGACCAAGGAAATCTCGCGCAACGTGCAGCAGGCGGCGCACGGCACGCAGCAGGTCTCCGTCAACATCACCGACGTGCAGCGCGGCGCCACCGAGACCGGCTCGGCCTCGACCCAGGTGCTGGAGGCGGCGCAGGGGCTGTCGACAGACAGCAACCGCCTCAAGCGCGAGGTCAGCCGCTTCCTCGAGACGGTCCGCGCGGCCTGACAGGCCCGCGGCAATCTCATCAGCTCACAACGATCCGACCAGCGTGTCTCAACGAGTTCGAATCCCGACATGATGACCTTCCTTGACCTCCGGCCCCGCCACGAGATGGTGAACCGGACGCGATCGTTCGCGACTTCCTCGGCGATCATTCTCACCCTCATGCTCACGACCTCGGTCGGTGCCGCGCCCGGCGACAACCTTGCCGTCGTGCGCGACCTCGGCGGCAGGATCGGTCCCGCCATCGGGGCGGCCCTTGCCTGCAGCGATATCCCTCGGCCGCGGATCCAGGCCATCATCGGCAAGTTCCAGGCCGTCATCCGCGAGGCGTCCAACAACGACGGCGATCGCAACGAGCTGACGCGCCAGTTCGACCGCTCCATCGCCGACGGTCGCGCGGCCGTGGCGAGCGGCCGCCAGGACTGCCGGCGGGCCGAGCTTCAGCTCGCCGACATCGAGCGATCGATCGGCGCACCGGCGGCCGGCGCGCTGCGGGACCCGACGCTCTCCGTCGCTGCGACGGGGGCAACGAGTGCCGTGGCTGCTTCGGCGGTTCGCGGCATCACGGAGCGCGACATCACGTTCGGCAGCGTCTTGCCGCTGTCGGGCGCGAACAAGGAGTCGGGCCGCCTGCTCAAGGTGGGCATCGAAGCCGCATTCAACCGCGCCAACGAAGCCGGCGGGGTCAATGGCCGAATGCTCAGGCTCGCCGTGGCCGATGACGGCTATGATCCGAACCGCACGCTTGATGCCATGAAGCAGCTCTACGAGAAGGAGCGCGTATTCGGCTTCGTCGGCAGTTTCGGGACCGCGACGGCGGCCGTCGCAATTCCATATTCGCTGGAGCGTAGGATGCTGTTCTTCAGCCCCTACACCGGCGCGAACGTCTCGCGTCATGATCCGCCGGACCGCTACGTCTTCAACTATCGTCCGAGCTATTCGGAAGAGGCCGATGCGCTGGTGCATTACCTGGTCAAGCTGCGCCGCGTGCCCCCACGACAGATTGCGCTGTTCGCGCAGGACGATTCGTTCGGCGATGCAGGCTTTGCCGGCGTTGCGAAGGCGTTTCGCGTCCTCGGCCTCAACGACGCGGCGATCCTGCGCGTCAACTACACCCGCAACACCGTGGATGTGGAGCCCGCGATCAATCAGCTCAAGACCCAGAAGGTGCCGGTCCGTGCGGTCATCATGGTCGCGACCTCGCGCGCGGCCGCCAAGTTCATCGAGAAGGCGCGCGACGCGCTGCCCGGCGTCCTCTTCGTCAACGTGTCGGCGGTCGGTGCATCGGCGCTTGCCAACGAGCTCATGCTGCTCGGCCCACGCTACGCAGCCGGGGTGGTCGTGACCCAGACCGTTCCCGCCGTCTCCGGCTATTCGAGCGTGGTGCTCGACTACAAGGCCGCGCTGGCGAAGCATTTCCCCGGCGAGCCGCCGGACTACACCTCGCTCGAGGGTTACATCGAGGCAAGCATCCTGGTTCAAGCCCTGAAGCAGGCCGGTCCGCAGCTCGATACCGAGCGGCTGATCGATACGCTGGAGTCGATGCGCAACATCGATCTGGGTCTTGGCGCCTCGCTCAACTTCGGCCCCGCCGAACATCAGGCCTCGCACAAGATCTGGGGCACCGCGCTCGACGAGACCGGTGCCTATCAGCCGATCGAGCTGGAATGATCCGCGGCGCGGCGGAGCGTGAGATGAAGCAGCTTGCCGGCGCCTCCGAGGCGTCGGCGGCCGAGCGCTCACAGCGGCTCCCCATTACCGCGGTCTCCGCGACAGGGAGAGCGGTGCGGTCGCAAATACCATTTGGGGCGGCCGCGCGTATCATTTGATCCGAAATTGTACGGTCGAGAAAATTAAGAATTATTTCGATTCAAGCGCGTGAAGCTCGGTTCACCCAACATCACCGGTGATGCAGGAGCGTCTTCGATTGCGTCCTCGACGTAGTCTCGGCTTCGTTTGACATCATCGGCCTTCATTAGAGGTTGTAGATGTCATTGCTTTCGCGCTTTCGTGTCCTGACCAAGATCCTCGCCATCGTCATGCTGCTGGCCGCCGTGGCTGCCACGATCAGCTGGTTTGCCATCGGCGCGCTGCATGTGGTGGCCGAGGATGCAAGCAAGATGGCGGTAGCGGCCAATCGGGCGCTCAACGCTGCCCGGGCCAACCAGAACGTGATCGCATTGAACCGCGCCGAATTTCGTGCCGCGCTCGACCCGCATGCGGAGAACCGCGAGGCGACATTGAAGGTGGTCGAGGAGCAGCGCAAGCTGTTCGCAGAACATTTCGCGGAAGCGTCCAAGACCAATGACGACCAGGCGCGTGCGATGCTCCCCGACGTTCGTACCGCCTATTCGGAGTATGAGAAGGACCTCGAGGACACGTTCCGGGTCATTGGTGCCGGCAAGGATGTCCAGCTCACCGAACAGACCGAGCGCATGCGTGATGCCGCCATGAAGAGCCGCGCGGCGGCCGAGAAGCTCCAGGTCAAGATGAGGCAGGTCGCCGACCGGCTCAACGCGCGCGTCGAAAGTCTCGCGCTTGAGGCGGAGCAGCAGTATGAGCAGACCTCGCGGATGCTGATCACGGTCGCGGTCGTCGGCATCGTGCTCGGCCTGGCGCTGGGCTTCGTCATCGGCCAGTACGGCATTGCCAAGCCGATGCGCGCGCTGGTCGCCGTGCTGCAGCGCATGGCAAAGGGAGAGGAGGTAGCCATCTCCGGCGAGGGCCGCGGCGACGAGATCGGCGATACGGCGCAGGCCGTCAACCAGATCAAGGTGATGCTGGCCGAGAAGGCGCAGCAGGAGGCCGAGGCCAAGATCGCGATGGACAAGCTGATGGCCGAGAAGCGCCGCGCCGAGATGCATCAGATGGCCGACGGCTTCGAGCAGGCCGTCGGGCAGATCGTCGGCACCGTGTCGCATGCCTCGACCGAACTGGAGGCGTCCGCCACGTCGCTGAGCTCGACCGCGGCGCGCTCGCAGACATTGGCGACCACGGTCGCCGCCGCCTCCGAGGAAGCCTCGACCAACGTCCAGTCGGTCGCTTCCGCCACCGAGGAGATGGCCTCCTCGGTCACCGAGATCAGCCGGCAGGTGCAGGAGTCCGCGCGCATGGCCAGCGATGCCGTCGACCAGGCGCGGCGGACCAATGATCGCGTCGGCGAATTGTCGAAGGCCGCGACCCGCATCGGCGACGTCGTCGAGCTGATCAACACCATCGCCGGTCAGACCAATCTGCTGGCGCTCAATGCGACCATCGAGGCCGCCAGGGCAGGTGAAGCCGGCCGTGGTTTTGCCGTGGTCGCCTCCGAGGTGAAGGCGCTGGCCGAGCAGACTGCCAAGGCCACCGGCGAGATCGGCCAGCAGATCGGCAGCATCCAGACAGCGACGCAGGAATCCGTTGGTGCCATCCGCGAGATCTCCGGCACCATCGAGAAGCTGTCGGAGATTTCCTCGGCCATCGCCGCCGCGGTGGAGGAGCAGGGCGCGGCGACGCAGGAGATCTCGCGCAACATCCAGCAGGCATCGATCGGCACGCAGCAGGTGTCGTCCAATATCGCCGAGGTGCAGCGCGGTGCCAGCGAGACCGGCTCGGCGTCGTCCCAGGTGCTCTCGGCGGCGCAGATGCTGTCCGGCGACAGCAACCGACTCAAGCTCGAGGTCGGACGTTTCCTGGACACCGTGCGCGCCGCCTGATCCCGGCGGACAGATCCCAACGAGACCAGGGCGTAGCCGGGAGGCTGCGCCCTTTTTCGTGGGCCGGTCGGCGCGGATGGCGGGCGAGTCAGTCGGCCAGGCGCGCTCGACCACCGATCGCCTCGGCAAGCTGTCGAGGGTCGCGACCCGCATCGGCGAAGTCGTTCCAGCTGATCAACACCACCGCCGGCCAGACCAACATGCTGGCGCTCTCGCGCTTCCTGCAAACGGTTCGCGCCGCTCGATCCAGATCCCCTCCATCAACGGCGGAAACATGGTTGCGCCGTTCTGTCTGGCTCGGGTCGAGACGACACGTCGGCTACAGGCCTTGTGGGATTGCAACCGCCACTAATAAGCGCAAGCGCCCGTATTTCACCGGTTGCGGCATTTTATCTTAGGTTAATCGGCGACTGCGACAATCGACGCATCGTTTTCAGCAAAATTAGTCATGCCGATGCCGGCATGGCTCACATCGTCGATTGAAAGACTCGCCATGCGTAAGAATTTGCCCGTCACCAACGTCGAGTATCCGATCACGGATGACACGCTGATCGTGTCCAAGACCGACACGAAGGGCAAGTTGACCTTCTTCAACCAGGATTTTGTCGACGCGGCCGGCTTCACCGAAGCCGAACTGATGGGGCAGCCGCACAACATCGTGCGCCATCCCGACATGCCGCCTGAAGCCTTCGACAATCTCTGGACCACGCTCAAGGCCGGCCGTCCCTGGGTCGGCGCGGTCAAGAACCGCCGCAAGAATGGCGACTATTACTGGGTGCTGGCGACGGCGTCGCCGATCTGCAAAGACGGCCAAGTCGTCGGCTACACCTCGGTGCGCACCAAGCTGCCCGCCGACCAGCGCGCAGAGGCCGAGCAGGTCTATGCGGCGATCCGCGAAAAGCGGCCGCATGGTTACAAGATCGACGACGGCATCGTCCGCCGCCGCTCGGTGTTCGACCATCTCTCGATGTTCGCCGGCACGATCTCGGCAAGGCTGCGAACGCTGGTCGGATTGCAGACGCTGTTCCTGCTCGTGCTTGGCGTCATCTCGTTCGGGGAGGGCGGGCTCGCCGGAATGACCGCCGTGGCGATTGCCGCCGCTGGTGTCGTGCTGTGCGGCCTGGTCGGGCTGCGCACGATGAACGTGATCGTGGCGCCGCTCGATCATCTGAACGAGACGATGGAAAGCATCACCCAGGGCAAGCTCGACACCCGCATGCGCATCGAGCGCGACGACGAGATCGGGCGCGCGCTGCGTAACCTGCAGACCGTGCAGACGATGGTGCGATTCAACGCCAGGGAGCTCGGTGAGCAGGAGCGGCGCGCAGCCGCCTCGCGCAAGCGGGAGATGTCGGAGCTCGCCAACGGTTTCGAAGGCGCCATTGGCAACATCGTCAATACGGTGTCCTCGGCCTCCAGCGAGCTCGAGAGTTCGGCCAATTCGCTGTCGAGCACCGCCGTGCGGGGGCAGGAGCTGTCCACCACCGTCGCCGCGGCCTCCGAAGAGGCGTCGGCCAACGTTCAGGCCGTCGCCTCGGCGACCGAGGAGCTCACCTCGTCGGTCCGTGAGATCAGCCGCCAGGTGCAGGAGTCGGCGCGCATCGCCTCCGATGCGGTCGAGCAGGCCCGCCGCACCAATGATCGCGTCGGGGAGCTGTCGAAGGCGGCGACCCGCATTGGCGACGTCGTCGAACTGATCAACACGATCGCCGGGCAGACCAATCTGCTGGCGCTCAATGCCACGATCGAGGCCGCACGGGCGGGCGAAGCCGGCCGCGGCTTTGCCGTCGTCGCCTCCGAGGTCAAGGCGCTGGCCGAACAGACTGCAAAGGCGACCGGCGAGATCGGCCAACAGATTTCCGGCATCCAGGGGGCCACGCAGGAGTCGGTCGGTGCCATCAGGGAGATCTCGACGACGATCGAGCGGCTGTCGGAGATCGCCGCGACGGTGGCGGCCGCGGTCGAGGAGCAGGGCGCCGCAACCGCCGAGATCTCGCGCAACATCCAGCACGCCGCCGCGGGTACACAGCAGGTGTCCGCCAACATCGCCAACGTCCAGCGCGGCGCCAGCGAGACCGGCGACACCTCGGGGCAGGTGCTCAGCGCCGCGCGCCAGCTCTCCGGTGATAGCCAGCGTCTCAAGCAGGAGGTCAGCCGCTTCCTGCAATCGGTTCGCGCCGCCTGATCCGCGGCATGACGAAGCGGGCGACAGCGGCCGAGATGGGCCGCCGTTGCATCCGATAGTCGAACAGCCCTACCGATAGCCGCGGGCAGAGCCGATGACGCCCCGGCGAACCACGCCGGCGCGGAACGCACATGCCTGCGCCGTTCGTCAGGCGGCGCCCCGCTCGACCGGATCATTCCCCGACCGTTGCAGACTCCCCACACCTGACGCCCCGGCCAGAAAGGCCGTTGTCGTGCCATAATCCCGCTAAGGTGCAGAGGTTAACTTGTGTTAGATATTTATTCAACCAGCGGTACATTTAGTGGCAGGCAATGTGATTGCGAGCGGCCCTTCGCGCAGGACCTTGGTGCTATCGGCTGCGACGGCCGCGGCCGCCCTCGGTCTCGATGCGGGGCTTGCCGTCGTTGCCGCCAAGCCGCGCCGCCGCACTGAGGATCCCGCGCCCGGCTATCGCCGGATCACGATCGGCGAGGCCGAGGTGATCGCCCTCTATGACGGGATCTGGGAAAAGCCGCAGGAGGCCGGCTTCATCGGCAACGCCAGCATCAGCGACGTCAAGCAGGCGCTGCGCGCCGCAGGCCTGAGCTCCGCCTTCGTTCCGATCCCGATCTCCACCTTCGTGGTGCGGCTGAAGGGCAAGACCGTGCTGTGCGACGCCGGGGGCGGCGGCCAGGTGCAGGGCTACAATTCCGACTCGATCTTCATTTCAGGTCGCATGCTGGACAATCTGAAAGCAGCCGGCATTCGCCCGGAGGACATCGACACCATCCTGATCTCGCACTTCCATCCCGATCACATCTTCGGACTGCTCGGCGAGGACACCAACGCGCCGGTGTTTCCGACCGCCGAGATCATCGTGGCCGCGGCGGAATACAAGTTCTGGACCGACGCATCTCTGACCAGCCGGCTGCCCCCGTGGCGGCAGTCGCTGGCGCGCCGCATCCAGAGCGTGATCCCGGGGTGGAAGAACGTGCTGCCGGTCGAGGGCGAGGACGAGGTGGTGCCGGGCATCCGCTTCGTCAGCGTCCCCGGACATACGCCGGGGCACACCGCCTTTCATCTCAGCTCCGGAGCGGAGCAACTGATGATCTCGGGCGACACCGCCTATGTGCCGGCGTTGTGCCTGCGCCATCCCGAATGGCACGGCGCCTATGACCAGGACGGCCCGGCTGCCGAGGTCAGCCGGCGCAGATTGCTCGATCGTATCGTTGCAGAAAAGATGTTGGTTTGTGGATCTCATTTTCCGTGGGCCGCGTTTGGCAGGCTCACCCGCGATGGCGCCCATTATGCGCTCGACCTGCTCCCCGCGTGATCCCGAACCGGCCTCGGTAGAGAGGCACGGGATCGCACCATGAAGACGCATTACGAGGTGCTCGGCGTATCGCCGCGGGCCGATCTCGACACGATCAAGCGGGCGTTCCGCCAAGCCGCCAAGGCGCACCATCCCGACCTCCGGGGCGGCGCCGATGCGGCCTCGGAGCATCAGCTCAAGATGATCATCGTCGCCTACAACGTGCTGCGCGACCCTGGCCTGCGCGCCGAATACGACGCCGATCTTGCCGCCGAGCGCGATCGCGTCCGCCGCGAGCGCTGGGACGCCATCCTGCAGTTCACCGCGGCGACCGCCGTGCTCAGCGCGATCCTGATCGGCCTCGAGATTCTGCTGTTGCCCTCCGCCGGTGACTGGATGAGCAGGCAGGCGACGCGCTCGATCGTGACACCGTCGCCGCAGGCCCGATCCGCGCCGCAGCGCAAGGTCGCAGGTGAGACCATCCCGGCGCCTGCCGTCCAGGATGCGACCGGAGCCGTGCTGCCGGTGCAGCCCCCGGCGATGGAGGCGCCTGCGCCGCAAGCCGCAGAGCCGGTCGTCCCGGCCGAACCGATGACCGCCGCATCCCTGGTGAAGCGCGCGATGGACCGCAGCCGCCAGGGCGATGTCGAAGGGGCCGTCGCCGATCTCGACGAGGCGATCCGGCTCGCGCCCCGCAATGCCGATCTCTATCGCTACCGCGCCAGGGATCTGGTCCGCATGGGCCGCTTCGACCGGGCGCTTGGCGATTATGAGCGGGCGATCCGGCTCGATCCGAACAACCCGATGCTGTTTCACGATCGTGGACTGGCGTTCCAGCGCAAGGGAGATCTGGACGAGGCCCTCGTCGATCTCGACCACGCCGTGCGCATGGGCTTCAACGATGCCGCGACGTACAGCGACCGCGGCGCGGTGTGGCTGGAAAAGGGGCGCTACGACCGCGCGCTCGCCGACTTCAACCAGGCGCTCAAGCTGGATCCGGAATCGGCGGTTGCGGCCGCGCGGCGGGATGAGGCCGTCGCGCTCAAGCGCGACCAGCAATTGGCGGGCGACAACAGCTCGCCCCCGGCGGCTGCGGAGACCACCGGCACGGTCCCTGCCGACGTGAAGCCCAGGCGAAGTGGGCGCTGACCGCCGGACCGTGATCTGCGCGCCGACATCCAGGACGCGGTGAGCAGCGTTGTGCTCACACCCGCCGGCGCGACCGTTCCCCCCGCGACGGGGTGCGATCCAGGAGCGCGCCATGAGCGTCTACGTGTCCGTCACCGGCTTCCGCCCGCACCGCGGCCTCACTCGGCTGGCGCGGTTCTGGTGGCACACGCTGCGCGCCGTCCGCCAGGCGGGCGCCGCTCCCGGAAATCTGCGCGTCGAGCTTCGTCCGGTGAATGGCATCTATCACACGCTGACGGTCTGGACCGACGAAGCCAGCATGCGCGTCTATGTCAGAAGCGGCGCGCACCGGCGCGCCATGATCGGCTTCCGCGACCTCGGCGGCGGCCGGACGCTCGGCTTCGTGGCGGAGCGCGATCCTGATTGGGATACGGCCTATGCACGCTGGCAGCACGAGGCGCGGGAGGTGTGAGGCAACGGCGGCGGGAGCAGACGCGGACTAATTCGCCCGCCACTCCGGCACGCCATCGGCGGCCATCGTGATCGTGCCGAGCAAGCCGACCGGCGACCTGTCCTGATCCATCAGCCGCGCCAGCGTGGCTGCGTCCTGCGCCGGCACGCGCGCCAGCGTGCGCGCGTCCTGCTCGGTGCGCAGCATCACCACGCCATGCTCGACCTCGCCGTTGCGATCGAACAGCGCGGTGAAGCTCTCGACCCTGCCGCCGCCGCTGGCCTCGCTGACGAACTCCGGCGCGACGGCGCGGTGCCGGTCCGCCTCGGCCTGCACGCTCACCTCCTGTGACAGGGACGACGGCGGCTCGCGCGAGATCACCAGCGCATGATGCTTGGTGACGAAGCCGCCCTGGCCGTACAGCAGGCCGCGCTTGGCGCCGCCGCGCAGCCGCCGCACCATCGCGCAGGCGGCATGCGTCATGTAGGTGTTGAGCGGCGCGCCGAAGAAGGTCAGCCCGCCGGTGACGGTGGGCTCGACGTCGGCGCCGAGGCCGAGGGTTCGCCGTGCCATCTTCGGCACGCAGGGAAAGCAGCTGTAGAGCTCGATGGCGTCGAACGCGGCGCCGCTGCCACCGGCGATGTTCATCGCGGCCCGCAATACAGCGTTCTGCGGATGGCTCTCGGCGAACTGGTCGCGCGTGAGATAGTCGCGCGGATCCTCCGCCGATGCGCCGCCGAGCGGATAGATCATGCGGTTGTCGGCGATGCCGGCGGCGCGCGCCTTGGCGAGGCTGGTCAGGATCAGCGCCGCGCCCATGTTGACCATGGGATTGGCGACCATCAGCTTGGTGTAGGGCCAGGCGATCGGGCGATTGTCGGCCGACGGCGTCGTGATCTCGTCGGGCGCGAAGTGCCGCTTCAGCCAGGCGTTGGGATTGTAGGCGGCGACCGCCGAAAAGCGCGACCACAGCTCGCCGGATTCGGCGAGCGCCTGCCGCGGCGTCTGGCCCCATTTTGCCGCGCTCGCTACCTCGTAGAACGGATAGACCGAGACCGGACGGAACACGCCGAGCTTCACCGCCAGCGGCTTCTGGAAAGCGGCGCCGCGTTTCGGCTCCTCGACATCATGGGCGAACGGCGTCCACGGCAGAGTGATGCCGGCACGCTCGGCCTTGGTCGCGGTCGATTGCGCCTCGGCGCCGCAGACCACGGCGACCTCGCATTCGCCGCGCGCGATGCGCAAGGCGGCCTCGTGCAGAAAGCGGATCGGGCTCTCGCCGCCGACCGGACCATAATGGCAGTGCGCCGGCGCGACGCCCAACCGCTGCGCGAGAAGCTGCTCGGGGGCGCGGTAGCGCCAGCTCAGGAAGTTGACGACGTCGAGCGAGCCGGTGTCATGGACGAGCTTGGCGCCCGCGTCATTTTCCGCGCGGCGGATCGCCTGTTCGAGCAGCGCCAGCGGCTCCAGACCGTCGCGAATGTCCTTCGGGCGATCGACGATCTCGCCCACGCCGACGATCACGGGAATGCGGTCGGGGGGCAGGGTAGTTGCAGTCATCGGCGTTTCCAGGAGCGGGCCCATGACGGACCGTCATTGTTGTCTTGTCTCCGTTCTGTCATCGCAGGTTCGACCGCGCAATGCAGAAAATGCTGATGGCGCCCGCGCGCGGTGTGGCTTCCGCTCGACGGCATATGCGCCTAAAACGCTCGCTCCTGACGCTCATGCCGGAGTCTGCCGTGTCCGAACAGAACAGCTATGTGCCGCCCAAGGTCTGGACCTGGAACAAGGCCAGCGGCGGCCGCTTCGCCAACATCAACCGGCCGATCGCAGGTCCGACCCACGAGAAGGAATTGCCTGTCGGCCGTCATCCCTTGCAGCTCTATTCTCTGGGAACGCCGAACGGCGTGAAGGTCACCGTGATGCTCGAGGAGCTGCTGGCGCTGGGCCACAGCGGCGCCGAATACGATGCCTGGCTGATCCGGATCGGCGAGGGCGATCAGTTCGGTTCGGGCTTCGTCGCCATCAATCCCAATTCCAAGATCCCGGCGCTGCTGGATCGCAGCGGGCCCGAGCCGATCCGCGTGTTCGAGTCCGGCGCGATCCTGGTCTATCTGGCCGAGAAGTTCGGCGCCTTCCTGCCGACCGAGCCGGCCAAGCGCGCCGAATGCCTGTCCTGGCTGTTCTGGCAGATGGGCGCCGCGCCGTATCTCGGCGGCGGCTTCGGCCACTTCTATGCCTATGCGCCGACCAAGATCGAATATGCCATCGACCGCTTCGCGATGGAGGTCAAGCGCCAGCTCGACGTGCTCGACCGCCGTCTCGCCGAAAGCGAGTATCTCGCCGGCCCCGACTACACCATCGCCGACATCGCTGTGTGGCCGTGGTACGGCGCGCTCGCCAAGGGTTTGCTCTACGAAGGCGGCGAATTCCTCTCGGTGCAGGACTACAGACACGTCCAGCGCTGGACCGACCAGATCGCGCAGCGCACCCCGGTGAAGCGCGGCCGCATGGTCAACCGCGTCTCCGGCGATCCCAAGAGCCAGCTCCACGAGCGCCACGACGCCGGCGATTTCGACACCAAGACGCAGGACAAGATCGGGCAGGGCGGGTAGTTCGGTCGTCGTGTCGTAGGGTGGGCAAAGGCGCGCCTCCCATCATTGTTGGCGTTCACATCTGTGCGACGCGCCGTTCCCACCGCGCTCCCTCACATCAACCGCCGGTGGGCACGCGCCGCCTGATGGCGCCGCTTTGCCCACTCTACGGATGTCAGCCGCTCATCCGGGCTACAAATCCGCCACGATCCAGGCACCCGGGCTAACACCCGTCATTGCGAGGAGCGCAGCGACGAAGCAATCCAGAGTCGACGCGGGACTCTGGATTGCTTCGCTCGCAAGGACGACACGACCCGCGAACCGCCCTTTCGCCGGCACGACTCGCGTGCGCACTCCGTCACCCGCGCGCGGTCTTTCATTTTTGCCGCAGTGCGATGAATCGCGATGGTTTGATCTCTGACATCACGTCTTTTCTTGTCACGAGAGAATCGTGCAACAATCATCTGGCGCCGCAATGCATGCCGTGTGCTGACCAACTCGTCCCGAGGTGATGACCCCTGGCGAGAACCACCACTCCGGAGGGAGACCCATGATCGACAGACGTGATCTGCTCAAGGGAGCGGGGATGGCTGCTTTGCTGGGCAGCTTCGGCGCGACCCGTGCGCTGGCCGGGGAGACGGTGACGTTGCCCTTCGCCAACGGCGAGCGGCCGCTGGTGAAGTATCCGCAGAAGCGGCCGATGATCGGCCTGACCAGCCGGCCGCCGCAACTCGAAACGCCATTCGGGGTGTTCAATGACGGCGTGATCACGCCGAACAATGCCTTCTTCGTCCGCTATCATTTGGCGGGCCTGCCTTACGATCTCGATCCGGACAAGTTCACGCTCGCGATCAAGGGGAAGGTCGACAAGCCGCTCAAGCTGTCGCTCAAGGACATCCGCAAGATGAAGGCGACCGAGATCGTCGCCGTCAACCAATGCTCCGGCAACAGCCGCGGCTTCTTCGAGCCTCGCGTTGCAGGCGGCCAGCTTGGTAACGGCGCCATGGGCAATGCGCGCTGGCGGGGCGTGCCGCTGAAGACCGTGCTCGACATGGCGGGTGTCCAGGCCGGCGCCAGACAGGTCACCTTCGGCGGCATGGACGGCCCGGTGATCGACAAGACGCCGGATTTCGTCAAGGCGCTCGACCTCGATCACGCCATGAATGGCGAGGTGATGCTGGCCTACGGCATGAACGGCGAGGATCTGCCGTTCCTCAACGGCTTTCCGCTGCGCCTGATCGTACCCGGCTACTACGGCACCTACTGGGTCAAGCACCTCAACGAGATCACCGTCATCGACAACGTCTTTGACGGCTTCTGGATGAAATCGGCCTATCGAATTCCGGACACGCCGAACAACGCCGTGGAGCCCGGCACCACGCCGAAAGCGACGATCCCGATCAACCGCTTCACGGTCCGCTCGTTCATCACCAGCCTGGCCGATGGCGCGAAGCTGAAGGCCGGCAGGGCGGTGCTGCGCGGCATCGCATTCGACGGCGGAACGGGGATCAAGCAGGTCGAGGTCTCGACCGATGGCGGCAAGAGCTGGACCGACGCCAAGCTCGGCAGGGATCTCGGGAAATATTCCTTCCGCGAGTGGAAGCTGCCGGTGAAGCTTGCCGTGGGAGCCCACGAGCTCAAGGTGCGGGCCACGAGCAATTCCGGCGAAACTCAGCCGGAGACACCGCGCTGGAATCCGGCCGGCTATCTGCGCAATGTCGTCGAAACCGTCCGCGTCACGGCGGCCTGAGGAGGATGACCATGCAACGGATGTCGTTCCTCATCGCCTCGCTGGCCGCTGGACTTGGTTGCTTGGCGGGCAACCCCATCGCCCTGACCGCAGCGCCCGTCAACTACCAGGTTCCACAGGAGACTGCCGCCTTCAAGCCGGGGCCCGACCTCGCCGTGGTCCAGGGCAACTGCACGGCCTGCCACTCCTCCGACTACATCAAGACGCAGCCGCCGATGCAGAACAAGAAGGAGTTCTGGCAGGCCGAGGTCACCAAGATGATCAAGGTCTATGGTGCCCCGATCGACGCGGCCGATGTCGACAAGATCGTCGGCTATCTGGCCGCGACCTACTGACGGCGTCCGGCCGGGAGCGCTCAGCCGGCGCCCTTCGCCGGCGGGAAATCCATGCGGTCGTCGGTGCGGCAATAGCGGTCGGCGAACATGCGCCCCACGGGGTGGAACAGCTCCATCTCGCCCCGCATCTTCTCGGTGTCCCACAACTCGTCGCGGATGTGGAAGGCGAGGCCCTCGCCGAGCACCAGCACGCGGTCGCCGTTGACGTCGATGAGCTGCCAGGTCCTGCACTCCATCGCGAACGGTGCGTCCGCCAGCCGCGGCACGCCGATCATGCGCGAGGGTGCGAGCTTGAGTCCGAGATGATCGGGCTCGCCGATCTCCGGCGGAAAGTCGCCGCCGGTCTCGTGCATCGCCTGCGCCAGGGGCTCGTCGGTGATGTGGACCACGAACTCGCCTGAGCGGCGGATGTTGACCAGGGTGTCCTTGGTCCGGCCGTCCGGCCGCAGGTTGATCGCGAACACGCAGAGCGGCGGGTCCTCGCCCATCACGTTGAAGAATGAGAACGGCGCGGCGTTGACCACCCCGGTCTCGCCCCTGGTCGTGACCCAGGCGATCGGCCGTGGCAGCACGAAGGAGGTCAAGATCTTGTAGCGCTCGCGCGGGCTGAGATCGGTGGAGAGGTATTCCATGTAGGGGCCTCTGGTGCGTCGGTTCCCCGACCGTAGTGGGCCGTGACGCGATCCGGAAGCCAATAAAGCGGGCAGAGGGTGCGCACATCGGCGTCCTCGCGCGGGAAACTCCATGTTTCCGGGAACGGCTCCGCCAGCGCCACGTTCGGACAGCACAGCAACTACAAATGGAGGTCGCGCCATGAAACCAATGATCAGTCTGATTGCTTGCGCGTTCGCCGTCTCGGCTACGTCCGCGCTGGCGCAGGGCAGCCCGCAGACCACGCCGCCGCCGAGTGTGCAGAATTCCGGAGCAGGCATCCAGGGCGCGCCCGGCAACAAGAACGGACCGGGCACTGAGACGACAGGCGGCACGGTCGGCTCGTCCACGATCAACCGCCATAATCCGGACGTCAGCGCTCAGGATCCGTCGAATATCAAGGGAATGCCGGGGAATAAGAACGGCCCGCCGGCCAAGAAACCGCAGAACTGACGGCTGCGATGGCGGCTGCGCGATTGCGCCGCTGCCATGCGCATGCCGCCCCGCCGACGTATCGTCAGATCAGGGCAGGGCCGCTGCGCCGTTGGTGACGATCAGATTGTCGGTGTCTGCCGGTGCGAGCTCGCTGGTGGTGTCGCCGCCGAGATATTTGTCGAGCGTCGCCTGGATCCGCTCCCGCGCCGTATAGGGACCGCGATCGCTCATCCAGGTGTGCTGGAACTCGGTCTTGATGATGTCGATGCCGCTCTTCTTGCCGACCTGCGATGGCAACACGCCGGGATCGGTCTTGAACTGCGGATCGTCGGAGCGGAACGACAGGATCTTCAGCTTGTCCCGGATCACGAAAGGCACCCGCAGATTGTCGAGCGTCACAACCTGCGAAACGATGTTCGGATGCTCCTTGGCGAAATACATCGCGGTGTCGCCACCGTTGGAATGGCCGACCAGGGTCAGATGCTCATAGTCGGCATTCGGATGGCGCTTCTTCATCTCCTTGAGCACGCACAGGATGTTGGCCTCACCCTTCTTGTAGACGTCGAGCCGGCCGACATAGGGCATGCCGACCTTGGTGACGAGCGGCGGATCGCTCGGCAGGTCCTGCTGAACGCTGGCGACGAGATAGCCGCGCGCGGCGAACACGTTCGCGAGGAAGGAGTACTCGGTGTTCTTGACGGTGTTGCCGTTGCTGATGATCGCCACCGGGAGCCGCCACAGCCCGGCATTGGCCTTCATCTCGTAATCCGTGCGCACGGCCACGTCGACCGTGATCGGCCGCTGCCGCTCGGCATCGAAAAACTCACGGCTCTCGTGCTGGATGCCCCACTTCGCAATAGCGAAATAGCCGGCCACAGTCAGGGCAGACACACAGGCCAAAACCGTCACGCCTCGCTTCATGGCTTCCTTCCCCTCGGCTTCTCCTCGTTATGTGATGAGGGACAACGCCGAGGTCACGAGGCCGTGGCAGCCTGGACAGCATTAAATTTCGGAAATCTTGGAATACGGATGTGGAACAAATCCGGGTTCGGCGGACCGGCGCACCGGCCCACCGGTCGCTGCTGCCAGTCAGAAGGCGGTATAGCCGCCGTCGATCACGAAGCAGTCTGCGGTGTGATAGGACGACGCCTTGCTCATGAGGTAGACGGCGATGCCGCCGAAATCCGACGGCTCGCCGAAGCGGCGCACCGGGATGCGCGGCATGACGTTGGCGACGAACTTCTCATTGCCCATGATGCCCGCGGTCATGTCGCTCCTGATCCAGCCGGGCAGGATCGCATTCGCGGTGACGCCGTGGCGTGCGAGCTCGACCGCGAGCGCGCGGCACAGCGCGTTGATCGCGGCCTTGGTCGCGGCATAGTGCTCGTTGCGCGCGGTGCCGAACAGCGAGGCGAGGCTCGAGGTGGCGACCAGGCGGCCGAACGCATCACCGGTCTCCGCCCGGGCCGTCATGTGCCGCGCGGCAGCCTGGAAGGCGTGGAAGACGCCGTCGAGATTGGTCGCGAACATCGTGCGCCATTCCTCCTCGCTGCGCTCGATGAAAGGCTTGCGGCCGCCGCCGCCGATGCCCGCATTGGCGAAGCAGCCGTCGACGCGGCCGAAGGCGTCGAGCGTCGCTTGCATCGCGTCGTTGACGGAAGCAGGGCTCGTCACGTCGCAGACGCGGGTGTCGACCTTGCCGGGACCAGCCGCCATCGAGGCCGCGGCTGCCTTGTTCTTCTCGGCGTTGCGGCCCCAGATCGAGACGTTGCAGCCACTGGACGCAAGTGCCTGGGCGATTCCGAGGCCTATGCCTCCATTGCCGCCGGTGACGACGGCCACGCGGCCGGTGAGGTCGAACATGCTCATGGGGTTCTCTCGGACGTTTCCGTGATGATGTGAGTGCGCTGCGCGCCGCTTCGGTTATTGGGATGATCCAACCATGGACAAGCGCAGCGCAAAAATCAAATATGCTGCACGAACCGGGCGATGCAGCGAATTTCCGCCGTAAAGAATGCAGCGCTCGAAAAGCTCTTGAGAGGAAACCATGCAGTTCAAGCACGTCACGCTCGATTTCGACGGGCCCGTCGCCGTCCTCACGCTCGATCATCAGGAGGTGATGAACGCGGTCTCGATCGACATGCTGGGCGGGCTCGCCGAGGCACTCGACGAGATCGAGGAGAAGAAGGCGGAGGTGCGTTGTCTCGTCGTCACCGGCGCGGGACGCGCGTTCTGCACCGGTGCCAATCTGCAGGGCCGCAACACGCAGGCCAAGCCCGGCCGCAGCAATGCCGGCGCCGCGCTCGAGACCGCCTTCCATCCGTTCCTGCGCCGCCTGCGCAACCTGCATTGCCCGATCGTGACGTCGGTCAACGGCCCGGCCGCGGGCGCCGGCATGAGCTTCGCGCTGATGGGCGACATGATCCTGTGCGCCAAGTCCGCCTACTTCCTGCAAGCCTTCCGCCGCATCGGCCTCGTTCCCGATTGCGGCTCGACCTGGCTGCTGCCGCGCCTTGTCGGCAAGGCGCGCGCGATCGAGCTGTCGCTGCTCGGCGAGAAGCTGCCGGCCGAGACGGCACTGCAATGGGGGCTCGTCAATCGCGTCTATGACGATGCGGCGCTGAAGGAGGAAACGATGAAGCTCGCGCATGAGCTCGCCAATGGCCCGACGGTCGCATTGTCTCAGATCCGCAAGCTGTATTGGGACAGTCCCGAGAACTCGTTCGAGGACCAGCTCAACGCTGAATTCCAGGCGCAGCGCGTCGCCGGCAGCACGTCGGATTTCAAGGAAGGCGTCACCGCGTTCCTCGAGAAGCGGCCGGCCAAGTTCAAGGGCCAATGATCGAGGCCGAGCTGTCCCGCTGCGTCGCCTCGTTCATGCCGGGGGCGACCGGCGTGCACGGCGCCGCAAAGCTCTCCGGCGGCGCCAGCCAGGAGACGTGGCGCTTCGACATCGTCCATCCCGCGGGCGATGTCGGTGCGATCTTGCGCCGCTCGCCGAAGGGCTATGGCGCCGCGCCTGGCCGCGCCGCCGGGCTCGACAACGAGGCGGCGCTGATGCGGCTGGCGCGTGCCGCCGGGGTGCCGTCGCCCGAGGTGCTGCACCTGCTGACGCCGGAGGACGATCTCGGCGCCGGCTTCATCATGCGCCGCGTCGAGGGCGAAACCATCGCGCGCAAGATCCTGCGCGATGCCGAGTTTGCCGAGGCGCGCCCCCGTCTCGCGCGCCAGCTCGGCGGCATCGCCGCCGGCATCCACGGCATTCGGCGCGAGGCACTGCCGGCGTTGCGCGAGATGAACGCGGTCAGGGAGATCGCGGAGCTTGCGCGCGAATATCAAAGCTTCGACTGGCCGCGCCCGGTGTTCGATCTCGCGTTGCGCTGGCTGTCGCACAATGATCCCGGCCCCTCGGCGGAGGTCACGCTGGTGCACGGCGATTTCCGCAACGGCAATCTCATCATCGGCCCCGACGGCGTGCGCGCCGTGCTCGACTGGGAGCTCGCCCATCTCGGCGATCCCATGGAGGATCTCGGCTGGATCTGCGTCAACTCCTGGCGCTTCGGCGAGATCGACAAGCCCGTCGGTGGATTCGGCTCGCGCGAGGAGCTGTACGCGGGCTACGAGGCCGCTGGCCGCAAGGTCGATGCCGGCAGGGTGAAGTTCTGGGAGGTCATGGGCACATTGCGCTGGGGCGTGATGTGTTGCGGCATGATGCAGCGGTTTCGCTTGGGTCCCGACCACTCGATGGAACGCGCCATGATCGGCCGCCGCGCGTCGGAGACAGAGATCGATCTGCTGCGGCTGCTGGCGCCGCGGGGAGAGGGCTGATGCAGGACGAACCGACTCCGACCGAGCTGGTACAGGCGGTGGCCGATTTTCTGCGCAACGATGTAGCCCCGCTGATCTCGGGACATCAGGCGTTCAAGCTGCGCGTCGGCATCAACGCGCTCGATCTGGTCGTGCGGCAATTGACACAGGCAGCGCCCGCGGAGGCTGCAGAGCATGCGCGTTTGAAGGATTTGCTGGGACAGGACGGTGCCTTGCTCGACCTCAATCGCGCGCTGGCGGAGCAGATTGCGAGCGGTGCTGTCGATCTCGCGACGCCGGGTCTGAAGGAGCATCTCTGGCAGACCACGCTCGACAAGCTCGCCGTCGATCAGCCGAACTACGCATCCTACAAGCGCGAGGCGGGGAGGCACGAATGACGTGTAACTCTCCGTCGTCATGGCCGGGCTTGACCCGGGCATCCATCCTCTCACGAATCTGCCGCGGGACGTGGATGGCCGGGTCAAGCCCGGCCATGACGGAGTGGAGGCAGACCCGCGCTGTCATTCCGGCGCGCGACGCAGTCGCGAGCCCGGAATCCATAGGCACGATCGTGGTTATGGATTCCGGGCTCGCGCTGCGCGCGCGCCGGAATGACGAGCTCGGTGAGGCTCTACCGCCCCAGCCACTTGGGCGGCCGCTTCTCCGAAAACGCCTTCGGTCCCTCGATGTAGTCCTGCGAATGAATCATCGCCTGCACCGCCGGATAGTCGCGCTGCTCGGTGATCGCCTGCTCCAGCGACACCGCCAAGCCCTTCTCGATCGCCTGCTTGGAGGCGCGGATCGACATCGGCGAGTTCCTGGCAATGGTCTCGGCCCAGCGCTCGGCGGCCGCCAGCGCCTCGCCCTGCGGCACCACCTCGTTGACGAAGCCGAGCTCGTGGCCCTCGCGCGCGCCGACATGGCGGCCCGTGAGGATCATGCCCATCGCGCGCTTCATGCCGATCTGGCGCGGCAGCCGCTGCAGGCCGCCAGCGAGTGCGGCGAGACCGACGCGCGGCTCGGGCAAGGCGAAGGTGGCATTCTCAGAGGCGATGATCAGGTCGCAGGCCAGCGCGATTTCGAAACCGCCGCCCATGGCGACACCGTTGACGGCGGCGATCAGCGGCTTGTCGCAATCGAAGCGCGACGTCAGTCCGCCGAAGCCGCTTCGGCCCCAGCCGCGCTTGCCGCCGGCCGCCTGCCATTTCAGGTCGTTGCCGGCGCAGAACGCCTTGTCACCCTCGCCGGTGACAATCGCAACCCATTGCTCGGGATCGGCAGCGAACCCGTCGAACACCGCCTCCAGCTCGTAATGTGCGTCGGTATGCAGCGCGTTGTAGACCTCGGGACGGGCAAGGGTGACGATTGTGATCGGCCCCTTGCGCGTGACCTTCGAGAATTTCAGCTCCATCGACCGTTCCTCCTGGTTTCTGATTGGCTGCCGTGCGCGAGCTTAGCGCCTGCGCCGCGTGCGCGGTCATCCAAATACGCAACCGCGCTGCGCGCCACAAGCACGCGGCGGCGGGCTGGCCTGACCAAGATCAAGAACAACAACGACACGCACAGGGAGACGCGCCATGGATTTTTCCTTGCCCAAGGAACTGATCGCCTATCTCGACGAGCTCGACCGCTTCATCGCCGCCGAGATCAAGCCGCTGGAGCAGGCGGACGACAACATCCGCTTCTTCGATCATCGCCGCGAATGGGCGCGCACCGATTTCGAGAATGGCGGCCTGCCGCGGCATGACTGGGAGCAGCTGCTGCGCAAGGCCAAGGACCGCGCCGACGCGGCCGGCCATCTGCGCTTCGCGATCCCGAAACGCTATGGCGGCAAGGACGGCTCGAACCTCTGGATGGCGGTGATCCGCGAGCATTTCGCGTCGAAGGGCCTCGGCCTGCACAACGACCTGCAGAACGAGCATTCGATCGTCGGCAATCTGCCAATCGTGACCATGCTCGACCGCTACGGCCGTGACGACCAGAAGGCGATGATCGACGGCTCGATCACCGGCAAGTACCGCATCACCTTCGGCCTGACCGAGCCGCATCACGGCTCGGACGCGACCCACATGGAGACGAAGGCGGTGCCGGCGACCCGCGACAACGTCAAGGGCTGGCTGATCAACGGCGAGAAGATGTGGACCACGGGCATGCACGTCGCCACGCATTGCGCATTGTTTGCGCGCACCTCGGGCAATGACGGCGATGCGCGCGGCATCACCTGCTTCCTGGTGCCGGCCAAGACCGAGGGTGTGAAGGTCGAGGAATATCTCTGGACCTTCAACATGCCGACCGACCATCCGCGCGTCAGCTTCACCGACGTGTTCGTGCCGGAGGACGCGCTGTTCGGCGAGGTCGGGCGCGGGCTGTCGCTGGCCCAATGCTTCGTGCACGAGAACCGCATCCGCCAGGCGGCGAGCTCGCTCGGTGCGGCCGTCTACTGTATCAACGAGAGCGTGAATTACGCGCGTGAGCGCAAGCCGTTCGGCAAGGCGCTGGCCGAGAACCAGGCAATCCAGTGGCCGCTGGTGGAGCTGGCGACCCAGGCCGAGATGCTGCGGCTGCTGATCCGCAAGACCGCGTGGGAGATGGACCAGCTCACCCAGGCGCAGGTCGAGCACACGCTCTCCGACAAGGTGTCGATGTGCAACTACTGGGCTAACCGGCTGTGCTGCGAGGCCGCCGACCGCGCCATCCAGGTGCATGGCGGCATGGGCTATTCGCGCCACAAGCCGTTCGAGCACATCTACCGCCACCACCGCCGCTATCGCATCACCGAGGGCAGCGAGGAGATCCAGATGCGCAAGGTGGCGGGGTTCCTGTTTGGCTATATGGGGGCGAACAAGCGGTGAGGCGGGATTGATCCGCGCGCCGTCGTGGTGCGGGACACGAAGCAATTCAGAGCCTCGGTGCGGCCCCTGGATTGCTTCGGCGCAAGGGCGCCTCGCAATGACGGTGTGGAGAGAGTGCGCGCTCTCTCCACGTCATCGCGAGCGCCAGCGACGCGATCCAGGCTGTCGCAACGAGAACACCGCCGGTTGTCAATTCACCTGCCGGTCCTTGCCCGCCCAATATGGGTCGCGCAGATTCCGCCGCAGGATCTTGCCGGAGGGATTGCGCGGCAGGGCGTCGAGGAAGTCGACGGTCTTCGGCGTCTTGAAGCCGGCGATGCGGGTGCGGGTGAAGTTGATGATGTCGGTCGCGGTCGCCTGCTTGCCCGGCTTCATCACGACGATCGCCTTGACAGCCTCGCCCCATTTCTCGTCGGGAATGCCGATCACGGCGGCTTCGGCGACGTCAGGATGATCGCAGATCGCGCTCTCGACCTCGGCCGGATAGATGTTCTCGCCGCCGGAGATGATCATGTCCTTGATGCGGTCGTGGATGTAGACGTAGCCGTCCTCGTCCATGTAGCCGGCATCACCGGTGCGCAGCCAGCCGTCCCTGCCAAGCGTGCGTGCGGTCGCCTCCGGCAGGTTCCAGTAGCCGGTCATGTTGGAGCCGGAGCGGGTGGCGATTTCGCCGACCTGCCGCGGCGGCAGCGGATTGCCCAAGGGATCGATGATCGCGACTTCGACGCCCGGCAGCGGCTTGCCGGCCGAGCGCATCCGCTCCAGCCCTTCGACGTGATCCTCGGGCGGCAGCGCGATGATGGTGCCCGTGGTCTCGGTCATGCCATACATCTGCACGAAGCCGCATTTGAACACCTCGATGCATTCCTTCAGCAGCGCCGCGGGGATCGGCGAGGCGCCGTAGAGCATGTATTTGAGCCGCGAGAAATCGACCTGCCGCGCGCGCGGCTGCCGCACCACGAACTGCATCGCGGCGGGCACCATGAACAGCTTGGTGATGCCGGACTGCTCGAAGAAGTCGAGGATCTTCGTGGGATCGAACTCGCGCGCGATGACGCCACGGGCGCCGTGGTAGAGGCTCATCAGGCCCCAGCCGGAGCCGCCGATGTGGAAGATCGGCATCGCGATCAGCGAGACGTCGTCGGTCGACCATTTGTTCCAGTCCGGTTTCTCCTCGGGATTGCCGGTATTCACCAGGTTGAGGAAGTTCGCGTGCGACAGCATCGCGCCTTTCGGCTTGCCGGTGGTGCCGGACGTGTAGAGCTGCAGCGCGATGTCCCGCGGCGTGATCGCCACGCCAGGATCGTCGGCACTCTGCGCGTCGCGCCAGGCCGTGTAGTCCTGCCATTCCGGCGCGCCGCCTTCGGTCGTGATGATGTGCCGCACGCTCGGAATCTGGCCGCGGATGTTGCGGATCATCGTGATGAACTCGGGACCGACGAACAGGGCAGGCGCCTTGCAGTCCTCGACGATGAAGGCGACCTCGGGACCGGCGAGGCGCCAGTTCACCGGCGCCATCACGACGTTGGCCTTCATGGCGCCGACCAGCAGCTCGAAATAGATGTCGCTGTTCTTGCCGAAATAGGCGATCCGCTCGTGCTGTTTGATGCCGAGCGCCTTCAGCGCGTTGGCGACCTGGTTGGTCTTGCGGTCGAATTCGGCGAAGCTGGTGACGCGGCCTTCGAACTCATATGCGGTGGCGGAGCCCAGCGTTTGCGCTCTGTCGCGCACGACGTCGACGAGCGTCGACGTTGCCGTCGAGACGGACATGTTTCCCCTCCGATTACGTCTTTTTCTTTGTTCGATGTCTTGTCGTGGTCCTCGCCCCGGATTGCGCCGGAGCAAGCATCTCTCGATCAGTCTACAGGGAGCACGTCTCCGATCAACCGGGCGATTGGGCCATCAGCTCGTGCGCGTCGCGCGGTCTTTTTCGTTCTGCGCCTTGATCGACTCCTTGGCCTTGGTCCAGTCGTCGTCGCTCCAGTCGCGCAGCTGATAGAAGTTGCCGCCCATCGCAAGCGCCTGGGCGCCGTCCATCGCGATGGTCTCGCCGTTGATCCAGTTGCAGCCGCCGGAGATCAGGAACACGGCCAGGTTCTGCAGCTCCTCCATGGTGCCGACGCGACCCATCGGGTTCATCGCCTTGGTGCGCGCGCCGGCCTCGTCGCCGGGCTTGATGCGCTTGCTCATGCCTTCGGTCGGGATCTCGCCGGGTGCGATGGTGTTGAGGCGGATGCCGTAGCGGCCCCATTCGGTGGCGAGCGACATCGTCATCGCGTGGATCGCCGACTTGCTCATTGCCGAGGGCACCACATAGGGCGAGCCGTTGCGCACCCAGGTGACCGTGATCGACACGACGTTGCCCGGCTGCTCCGCTGCGATCCAGCGCTTGCCGACGGCATGCGTCACATAGAACGTGCCGTGCATCACGATGTTGGCAACCGCGTCGAAACCGCGCGGGCTCAATTCCTCGGTGCGGGAAATGAAATTGCCGGCGGCGTTGTTGATGAGATCGGTGAGGCCGCCTTCCTGGAAGATCGCCTCGATCATTTCCTCGACCGCCATCGCATTGCGGATGTCGACGCCGTGGCTGGTGACGCGCCCGCCATAGAGGTCCATCAGTTCGGTCGCGGTCTCGTCGCAGACGATTTTCCGCCGGCCGCAAATATGCACTTCGGCGCCAAGCTGCAGGAAGCGTGCGGCCATCGCTTTGCCAAGGCCGGTGCCGCCGCCGGTCACCAGAATGCGCCGACCTTCGAGGAGATTGTCCTTGAACATGGGAGAGTTTCCGCCTGACATGTTGTGAGTTAATTGGTCGATTGACTAAATCGCTCCGACAGCCTTCTGTAAAGTCACAAAGACATTCGTGAGGAGACCGCTCGATGGACAACCGCATCGCGATCGAGATCAAGGACGGCGTCGCCGACGTTCGCCTGGTCCGCGCCGACAAGATGAATGCGCTGGACATGGAGATGTTCGAGGCGCTGGTGGCGGCCACCGAGCGGCTGGCGAAGGAAAAGGGGCTGCGCGCCGTGGTGCTGTCCGGCGAGGGCCGCGCCTTCTGCGCCGGGCTCGACATGGGCCGCTTCGCGGCGATGAAGGACTCCGGCGGCAACGGCATACCCGGCGGCGAGAAGCGCGACCTCACCGTTCGCACCCACGGCAAGGCGAACTTCGCCCAGCAGGCGGTGTGGGGCTGGCGGAAGTTGCCGGCGCCGGTGATTGCTGCAGTGCATGGCGTGGCCTATGGCGGCGGCTTCCAGCTCGCGCTCGGCGCCGACATGCGCTACGTCGCACCGGACACCAAGATGTCGATCATGGAGATCAAATGGGGTCTGGTGCCGGACATGGCGGGCACGCCGATCCTGGCGACCCTGATGCGCGACGACGTCCTGCGCGAGCTGACCTATACCGGCCGCGTGTTTTCGGCGGAAGAGGGGCAGGCTTACGGCCTCGTTACGCGCATCTGCGCCGATCCGCGCGCCGCCGCGCTGGAGACGGCGCGTGAGATCGCAGGCAAAAATCCGGATGCGATCCGCGCCGCCAAGCGCATGCTGAACAACCTCTCGGTCGATCCGGGCCCGGCGCTGCTCGCGGAATCGGTCGAGCAGCAGAAGCTGATCGGCAGCCCGAACCAGCTGGAGTCGGTGCGGGCGAACATCGAAAAGCGTGCGCCCAAGTTTGTAGATTAGCCTCCTCCTTGCGGGCAGCCCCGAAGGAGCTGAGCCAAACAATTTCCAGATTCCGGGTTCGATGCTGCGCATCGCCCCGGAATGACGGCGGAAACTCGAACCGACGCCAGATCGGACAAGGCAATAACAATGGAAACGTCCTCCCTGTTTTGCGGCATCATCTCCGGCGAACGTCGGCGCAGCCACGCTGACATCGCCGACCGCGCCGCGCGGATCGCGAGCGGTCTCGCGCAGCTCGGCGTGCGCCAGGGCGACTGCGTCTGCATGCTCATGCGCAACGACATCGCCTTCATCGAGGCCGCCTACGGCGCGATGCGACTGGGCGCCTATGGTGTGCCGGTGAACTGGCACTTCAAGCCGGAGGAGATCGATTACATCCTCAAGGACTCCGCGACGCGGGTGCTGATCGGTCACGCCGATCTGCTGCATCAGCTTCGCGGCCTGATTCCCTCCGGCATCACCGTGCTCAGCGTCCCGACGCCGCCGGAGATCCTGTCCAACTACAGGATCGGCCCGGATCTGCTCGCGACACCTGAGTTCGCGACCGACCTGGAAAGCTGGCTGGCGCAACAGGGCCCCTACGAGGGGCCGCAGGTGCCGCAGCCGCAGAACATGATCTACACCTCCGGCACGACTGGTCATCCCAAGGGCGTCCGGCGCAATGCGCCGACGGTGGAGCAGGCGGCCTCGGCCGAACGGATGCGGGCGCTGATCTATGGACTCAAGCCGGGCTCGCGCGCGCTGCTGCCCGGACCGCTGTATCATTCCGCGCCGAACGCCTTCGGCCTGCGTGCCGGACGGCTCGGTGGCGCGCTGGTGCTGATGCCGCGGTTCGAGCCGGAGGAGTTTCTCCGTATCATCCAGGTGGAGCGGATCGACACCATCTTCATGGTGCCGACCATGTTCATCCGCCTGATGAAGCTGCCCGAGGAGGTGCGCAGCCGCTACGACATGTCGTCGCTGCGTCACATCATCCACGCCGCGGCGCCGTGCCCGGCCGACGTCAAGCGCGCGATGATCGAATGGTGGGGGCCGGTCATCTACGAATTCTACGGCTCGACCGAATCGGGCGCAGTCACCTTCGCGAGCTCCGAGGACGCGCTGAAGAAGCCCGGCACCGTCGGCAAGGTCTCGCCGGGCGCCGAGCTGCGCTTCCTCGGCGAGGACGGGCGCATCCTGCCGCAGGGCGAGATCGGCGAGATCTATTCGCGCATCGCCGGCAACCCGGATTTCACCTATCACAACAAGCCGGAGAAGCGCGCCGAGATCGACCGCGACGGCTTCATCACCTCGGGTGATGTCGGCTACATGGACCCCGATGGCTATGTGTTCCTGTGCGACCGCAAGCGCGACATGGTGATCTCCGGCGGGGTCAACATCTATCCGGCCGAGATCGAGGCGGTGCTGCATACCGTGCCGGGCGTGCACGATTGCGCTGTGTTCGGCATCCCCGACACGGAGTTCGGCGAGGCGCTGATGGCCGTTGTCGAACCGCAGCCCGGCGTCGTGCTGGATGTCGGCGCTATCAAGGCGCGGCTGAAGGCGTCGCTGGCCGACTACAAGGTGCCCAGGCATATCGAAATCCACGGCAAGCTGCCGCGCGAGGATTCCGGCAAGATCTTCAAGCGGCGGCTGCGCGATCCGTATTGGGAGCGAGCCGGAAGGCAAATCTGACCGAGGGGAGGAACGATAGCTTGGAATAGGGCAGGCGACGCCTCTTTCTTGATCTTGCGCTGCAATGCGGATACGGCAGACTGACCCGTAAATGGGCAGCTGCTGGAGAGCGCATCCATGTCGCCGCAAGCCATACCAGAGGAAATCCGTCCCAACCGCGCCGCCGAGGCGCAGGCCATGGAGGAGGATGCGCGGCTTCGGGACGACATCCGGCTGCTCGGCCGCATCCTCGGCGACACCGTTCGCGACCAGGAGGGCGCCGACGTCTTCGACCTCGTCGAGCTGATACGCCAGACCTCGGTGCGCTTCCATCGCGACGAGGACCGCCAGGCGCGGCGCGAGCTGGAGCAGATCCTCGACGGCATGTCGACCGCAGAGACCGTCCGCATCGTCCGCGCCTTCAGCTATTTCTCCCATCTCGCCAACATCGCCGAGGACCAGAACAACATCCGCCGCATGCGCGCCAAGAGCGACGCCAACGGCGGCAATGGCATGCTGGCGGCGACGCTCGCCCACGCCAAGTCGGCCGGCTTCGAGGCGGCGGAGCTGCGCAAGTTCTTCTCCACCGCGTTGGTCAGCCCGGTCCTGACCGCGCACCCCACCGAGGTGCGGCGCAAGAGCACGATGGATCGCGAGATGGAGATCGCGATGCTGCTCGACCGCCGCGAGCGGATGCAGTTGACGCCGGATGAGCGCGCGGCCAATGACGAGGCGCTGCGCCGCGCCGTTCTGACCTTGTGGCAGACCAACCTGCTGCGCCGGACCAAGCTGACGGTGCTCGACGAGGTCACCAACGGCCTGTCGTTCTACGACTACACCTTCCTGCGCGAGGTGCCGCGGCTGCTCTGTTCGCTCGAGGACCGGCTCAATGACGGCGCGGAGGTGGCGGGCGATCTCGCCTCGTTCCTGCGGATGGGGAGCTGGATCGGCGGCGACCGCGACGGCAATCCGTTCGTGACCGCCGAGGTCATGCGTGGAACGCTCAAGCTGCAATCCAGCCTGGCGCTGCATTACTATCTGGAGGAGCTGCATCTGCTCGGCAGCGAGCTGTCCATTGCGGCGCATCTCGCCGATGTCTCGGAGGAGCTGCGCGCGCTGGCCGAGCGCTCGCCGGACACGTCGCCGCACCGCCGTGGCGAGCCCTATCGTCTGGCGGTGTCCGGCATCTATGCGCGGCTGGCGGCCACCGCGAAGAAGCTCGGCATCCAGATCAGCCGCCTGCCGGTGGCGGCGGTCGCGCCTTACGACAGCGTCAAAGAGTTGCAGGACGATCTCGACGTGCTGCATCGCTCGCTGATCGCCAACAATGCCGAGGTCATTGCGCGCGGCCGGCTGCGCATGCTCCGGCGCGCGGTCGACTGTTTCGGCTTCCATCTGGCCCGGCTCGACATCCGCCAGAACTCGGCGGTGCACGAGCGCACCGTCGCCGAGCTGATCGACACCGCGATGCCCGGCATGTCCTACATGGCGCTCAGCGAGGATGCCCGCGTCGGCCTGCTGGTCAGCGAGCTGCGCAATGCTAGGCCACTGGTCTCGCAGTTCGTGAAATACAGCGACGAGACCGTCGGCGAGCTCGATCTGTTCCGCGCCGCCGCCGAGGCGCACGCGACGTTCGGCGCCGACGTGATCTCCCAGTGCATCATCTCGATGTGCAAGGGCATGTCGGACATGCTCGAGGTGGCGTTGCTGCTCAAGGAGGTCGGCCTGATCGATCCATCGGGCCGCTGCGCCGTCAATATCGTGCCGCTGTTCGAGACCATCGAGGACCTGCAGGCGTCCAGCGGCATCATGGACCGGATGCTGGCGCTGCACGATTACCGCCGCCTGGTCGACAGCCGCGGCGCCGTGCAGGAGGTGATGCTCGGCTATTCCGACAGCAACAAGGATGGCGGCTTCGTCACCTCGGGCTGGGAGCTCTACAAGGCCGAGATCGGCCTGGTCGATATCTTCGAACGCCATGGCATCCGGCTCAGGCTGTTCCACGGCCGCGGCGGCTCGGTCGGCCGCGGCGGTGGCCCGAGCTACGATGCCATCATCGCGCAGCCCGGCGGCGCCGTGAACGGCCAGATCCGGATCACCGAGCAGGGCGAGATCATCTCCAGCAAATATTCCAATGCCGAGGTCGGCCGCAACAATCTGGAGATCCTCGCCGCGGCGACGCTCGAGGCCAGCCTGCTGCATCCGCGCCAGCCGGCGCCAAAGCGCGAATATCTCACCGCGATGGACCGGCTCTCGGAGCTCGCGTTCAAGGCCTATCGCGGCCTGGTCTACGAGACCGACGGCTTCGTCGACTATTTCTGGGCCTCGACCGTCATCAACGAGATCGCGACCTTGAACATCGGCAGCCGCCCAGCCTCGCGCAAGAAGACCCGCGCGATCGAGGATCTGCGCGCCATCCCCTGGGTGTTCTCCTGGGCGCAGTGCCGGTTGATGCTGCCGGGCTGGTACGGCTTCGGCAGCGCGGTCGAGACCTGGATCGCGGAGAATCCGGAGCAGGGCATGCCGTTCCTGCGCGAGCTCTACCGGGAATGGCCGTTCTTCCGCATGCTGTTGTCGAACATGGACATGGTGCTCGCCAAGAGCTCGATCGCGATCGCCTCGCGCTATGCGGAGCTGGTCCCCGACGAGGCCCTGCGGGAAAAGATCTTCGGCCGCATCCGCCGTGAATGGAATCTGGTGATCGAGACCTTGCTCGACATCACCGGGCAGGAGCGTCTGTTGCAGGGCAACCCGCTGCTGGAGCGCTCGGTGCGCAACCGCTTTCCCTATCTCGATCCGCTCAACCACGTGCAGGTCGAGTTGTTGAAGGAGCACCGCGCGCAGAACCCGGACGAGCAGGTGCTGCGCGGGATTCAACTGACGATCAACGGCATCTCGGCGGGGTTGAGGAATACGGGCTGACGCGACGAACGCGGACTGGCGAGGACAATGAGCTCCTCGCCAGCCCGACACATCAGCTGTCTGCGGATCAGGGCTTCAGAGCGCCTTGTGCACTCGTATACACCGCATAGAGCGATGTTGAGCCGCAGATGTAGAGTCGATTGCGCTGCTGGCCGCCGAAGCAAAGGTTGGCGACCGTTTCAGGTATATGAATCTTGCCCAGCAACGTTCCGTCCGGGGCATAGCAGCGCACGCCGTCCTCGTTCGGATCACCCCAACCCACGGAGCACCAGACCCGTCCGTCGCGGTCGCATCGGACACCGTCGGAGATGCTTGGCTTCGGCATTTCGGCGAACACCTTGCTGTTGGCCAGCTTGCCGGCCGCGTGATCGACGTCGAATACGCGGATGTGTGCGGGATTGTCCGGCCCGTCGGTGAAGCCGGTGTCGATGATGTAGAGTTTCTTCTCGTCGGGCGAGAAGGCCAGCCCGTTGGGTTCGACGAAGTCGTCGACCACAACCTTCACCTCTCCCGATTTCGGATCGACCCGATAGACATTGTGCTTGTCCTGCTCGGGCTGCGCCTTGAGGCCCTCATAGAAACCACCGATACCGTAGACCGGATCGGTGAACCATATTGCGCCGTCGGCCGCGACCACCGCATCGTTGGGCGAGTTCAAGCGCTTGCCATTGTAGCTGTCGGCGATGATCGTGATCGAGCCGTCAAGCTCGGTGCGGGTGACCCGTCGGCCGCTGTGCTCGCAGGTGATCAGCCGTCCTTCCCGATCGATGGTGTTGCCGTTCGAATTCATCGACGGTTGTCGATAGACGCTGAGATGACCATCGTCCTCGGAGAAGCGCATGATGCGATTGTTCGGGATGTCGCTGAACAGCACATAGCGGCCAGCAGCAAAATAGACCGGGCCTTCGGCCCAGCGCATTCCGGTGGCGACGCGCTCGACGGCCATAGTGCCTGCGAAGGCGGGAAATTCCGCCGGCCCGAATGACAGCTTGGGCTTCTTCGCCGACTCCAGATGAGAGTCCGGATAGCGGCTGCCCGGCAAGGGACCGAGCGGCAACGGGTCCGTCGAGATTGTCGGCGCCCCCGTCTGGCCCGGCGGCGTGACGGTTGCGGCCGACGCAGTCGTGACTGTTGAAGCAGCGGCGAAAGCCGCGGCTCCTTTCAGCAGTCTGCGCCGGTTGAAGCCGTGAGCTGCGACCGACAAGTCCGGTGCGCCGTCGTGTCGTGAATTCGTCATCTGTGTCCTCCCGACTTTTTGTTGGGAGGCGACCATACGACGAAATCATGGCGGCGCGCGGGTCGTTTGGATAAAAAACAACTTGAGATGGTGTGCGCCGCAAGCGGAATTTCGGCGCTGCAATCTCAGATCGGGTCCCAGCCGAACACGTCGGCGGAACGATCGAGCTTGTAGAACGACGGCTTCAGCGCCGGCATGCCATGCTCCGCAATGGTCTGCGGCGTCCAGCCCTCGCCGCGGTGCACCGAGCGCAGCGGGCGCGACTGGCTCATCAGGAAGATCTCGTTCATGCGAACGGCGAAGATCTGGCCGGTGACGTCCTTCGAGGCATCGCCTAGCAGATAGGCGACGACGGGCGCGATCTTCTCGGGCCC
Source organism: Bradyrhizobium sp. HKCCYLRH3061 (assembly GCF_051168015.1). NCBI lineage: Bacteria > Pseudomonadati > Pseudomonadota > Alphaproteobacteria > Hyphomicrobiales > Nitrobacteraceae > Bradyrhizobium > Bradyrhizobium sp. HKCCYLRH3061. Next base: position 59,865 of record NZ_JBNPUE010000022.1, on the reverse strand, counting down.
CATCCGCTTCATGCGTTCGACGCGCTCCTTCTCGGCCTCGGTCTCCGCCGGGATGGTGCCGATCATGCGGCTCCAGGCGAACGGCGAGACGCAATTGGAGCGCACGTTGAAGCGGCCCATGTCGAGCGCGATCGACTTCGACAGGCCGACGATGCCGAGCTTCGCCGCGGCGTAGTTGGCCTGGCCATAATTGCCGATCAGCCCCGAGGTCGAGGTGAAGTGGACGAAGGAGCCGCTCTCCTGCTCGCGGAACAGCCGCGCGGCGGAGTGCGCGACGTAGAACGAGCCCATCAGGTGGACCTTGATGACGGCTTCGAACGCCTCGATGCTCATCTTGTGGAAGATCATGTCGCGCAGGATGCCGGCATTGTTGACCACGCCGTCGAGCTTGCCGAAGTGGTCGGTCGCGGCCTTCACGATCTTGCTGGCCGGGATCGCTTCGGACACGCTCTCGAAATTCGCCACCGCCGTGCCGCCGCGCTTCCTGATCTCCTCGACCACTTCCTCCGCCGGCGCGGCGCTGGTGCCCGAGCCGTCGGAGGCGACGCCGGGATCGTTGACGACGACCTTGGCGCCTTCGGCGGCGCACAGCAGCGCGATCTCGCGGCCGATGCCGCGGCCGGCGCCGGTGACGATGACGACTTTGTCCTGGAGCGATTTGGTCATGAGTCTTCTCCTGTTTTGCTCCGTCATTCCGGGATGGTGCGAAGCACCAGACCCGGAATCTCGAGATTCCGGGTTCGCACGTGCCGCGCGCCCCGGAATGACGGAGGCTGCTATCTCTCGTTCGTGAAGATGATCGTTCCCGATGCGGCGAACATGCCGCCGACGCCGTGACACACCGAGATCATGGCTCCTGGCACCTGCGCCGGGGCGATGCCACGCATCTGGCGCACGCTCTCCTGCAGCGCGTACATGCCGTACATGCCCGAATGCATGTAGGACAGGCCGCCGCCATTGGTGTTGAGCGGCAATTTGCCGCCCGGCCGCGTGTGTCCGGCTGCGATGAACGGCCCGGTCTCCTCATGCGGCATGAAGCCGAGATCGCCGAGACCGAACAGCGGCAGATGCGCGAACGCATCGTAGATCATCAGATGATCGACGTCGGCATGGCCGATGCCGGCTTCCTTGAAGGCGAGGGGGCCCGCGACCTTGAAGGCACGCGACGAATTGAACGTCTCCATCTGGCTGACCATCGGCGTCTCCACGCTTTCGCCTGTGCCGAGAATGTACACCGGCTTGCGCGGAAAATCCTTGGCGCGATCGGCCGAGGTCAGGATCAGCGCGCCGCCGCCATCGGTGACGAGGCAGCACTGCAGCAGGCGGAACGGGTAGGCGATCATGCGCGAGTTCAGGACGTCGTCGACGGTGATCGTGTCCTTCATCATCGCGCGCGGATTCTTTGCCGCCCATTCGCGCTGTACGACCGCAACCATCGCCAACTGCTCATGGGTGATGCCGTAGGTCTTCATGTAGCGCAGCACGGGGATCGGGAACATGCTGGGCGGGCCGTAGACGCCGAACGGCGCCTCGAACTGGCCCTGCAGGCTATCCGGCGCAATCGAGCGCGGCAGCTTGCCGATCATCGATTTGCCGCTCTCGGCATGGGTGATCAGCACGGTCTTGCACAGGCCGGCTTCGATCGCAGCCGCGGCGTGGCGGACATGCAGCATGAAGGAGCAGCCGCCGACCGAGGTGCCATCGACCCAGGTCGGTGTGATGCCGAGGTAATGGCAGATCTGCTGCGGCGTCTCGACGGCGGTGGCGAAGCCGTCGATGTCCGACAGCTTCAGCCCGGCATCGGCGATCGCATTCAGTGCCGCGTCCGCATGCAGCTGGATCTGCGACATCGTCGGGATGACACCGAGCTCGGTGGTCTCGGCCGCGCCGACCACGGCAACCTGGTTTCGACGCATGGCGTTATCCTTTCGCCGGCCGGAACAGGGGCAGGGTGATCTGCTCGTCCAATGTCTCGAATGTGACTTCGAGGGCCATGTCGAGCTCCAACGCCTCCGGCGTCTGCGGGCAGCCCGTGATGTTGCTCATCATGCGCGGGCCCTCTTCGAGCGCCACGACGGCAATGGCGTAAGGCGGCGTGAAGCCAGGTGCAGGGGGACGATGGTTGATGACGTAGCTGTAGAGCGTGCCTTTGCCCGTGGCCTTGAAGACGCTGACCTTGCGGCTGGCGCAGGCCGGACAGAACGGGCGCGGCGGGAAGTAGACGTGGGCGCAGGCGTCGCAGCGCTGCAGCCGCAACTCACCGGCCCGGGTGCCGTCCCAGAAATGCTGCGTCTCCGGCGTCGGTTTGGGACGTGCACGCATCGGCTCGGCCATCCGGGTTGATCCTCCCTGCGGCGGGCTCCGTCGCCCGCTCCTTTGCATCCGTGATGCGCCATTTGACGCAGACGCGTCAACGGTCCATCACGCCGCGCATGCGGCCCTCCGGGAGGCGCAGAGGTGTTTGGGCGGCAATTGCCGCCTGATGAAAATTGGTCTTTGATGCGGGGAGTAGGATCGGAGCCGAGATGAAGCTGCGTGACATCGCCCATTCCAGGACCGGCGACAAGGGTGACACCTCGAACATCTCGGTCATCGCCTACGACCCCAAGGATTACCCGCTGCTGCTCGCACAAGTCACGGCGGAGCGGGTGAAGGCGCACTTCGCCGGCATTGTCCAGGGCGAGGTGGTCCGCTATGAGCTGCCCAACATTGCGGCGCTGAACTTCGTGATGAGCCGGGCGCTCGGCGGCGGGGTCACCCGTTCGCTCGCGCTGGATGCGCACGGCAAGTCGCTGAGTTCCGCGCTGCTCGATCTGGATATTTCGGCCGACGCCGCAGACACCCGATAGGATGCCATGACCGTTTCAATTCCGACCCTGGCCGCGCTGGCCGACGATCTCGCCGCCGGCCGCACCACCGCGCGCAAGCTGGTGGAGGGGTGCCTCGCCCGCATTGCCGATCCTGCGGGTGAGGGGGAGCGCGCCTTCATCCATGTCGACAAGGAGGCGGCGCTCGCTGCCGCTGATGGCATGGACGCGCTGCGCAAGGCCAATGCCGCGCCGTCGCCCTTCGCCGGCATTCCGGTGTCGATCAAGGATCTGTTCGACATCAAGGGCCAGGTCACCCGCGCCGGCTCGCGGGCGCTGGAGGATTCCGCGCCGGCCGAGGCCGATGCGCCGGCGGTGGCGCGGCTGCGCCGGGCCGGCTTCGTCGTGATCGGCCGCACCAACATGACCGAGTTCGCCTATTCCGGCATCGGCATCAACCCGCATTACGGCACGCCGAAGAGCGCCTGGAAGCGCGACGTTGGCTACGTGCCCGGCGGCTCGTCGTCGGGCGCCGCGGTCTCCATCGTCGATCGCATGGCCTATGGTGCGCTCGGCACCGACACCGGCGGCTCCTGCCGCATCCCGGCGGCGTTCAACGGCATCGTCGGCTACAAGCCGACGCAGGCCCGCGTGCCACTCGACGGCGGCGTGCCGCTGTCGACCACGCTCGACAGCTTCGGCCCGCTCGCCAACACCGTGGCGTGCTGCGCCGTGCTCGATTCCGTGCTGGCCGACGAGCCGATCCGGCCGCTGGCATCACGCCCGGTGAAGGGCCTGCGGCTCGCCGTGCCCACCACCATCGTGCTGGACGAGCTCGATGCCGAGGTGGCCGCGACGTTCGAACGCGCGCTGGAGAGCCTGGCGAAGCAGGGCGCGCTGATCGCGCGCATCGAATTCCCGGAGTTCCTCGACGTCGGCATCATCGGCACAAAGGGCGGCTTCGCCGCCGCCGAGAGCTATGCCTGGCACCGCTTCCTGCTGGCGGCCAAGGGCGACGTCTACGATCCGCGCGTCTCGGTGCGCATCATGCGCGGCGAGGCGATCACCGTGCCCGACTACATCGAGATGCTCAACGCCCGCCGCTCGCTGGTGACGCGCGCCGCCGCGCGGATCGCGCCCTACGACGCGCTGGTGATGCCGACCACCGCCAACGGGCCGCCGAAAATCGCCGATCTCGCCGACGACCAGGCCTTCGCCCGCGAGAACGTCCGTGCGCTGCGCAACTGCACCTTCATCAACATGATCGACGGCTGCGCCATCTCGCTCCCGGCGCACCGCCATGGCGAAGTGCCCGTCGGCCTGATGCTGGCGCAGTCCGGCGGCCACGACCGCAAGCTGCTGGAGATCGCGGCGGGGATCGAGGGCGCGGTGCGGGGCTGAGGAGGGCGCGGTGTCGGATGACATCCGGGTCGGGGACCGCGTGAGGCTGCTCGGCCTGCCCGACTGGCTGCTGCATGATCTGCCCGCGAGCGAGCAGGCGGAGATGCGCGGCTTCCTTGGCCAATCATGCGCGGTGAGTGAGATCGACGCGCATGGCTATTACTGGCTCGGCTTCGGTATGACTGTCGACGACGCCGATGGCTCGCGCTGCACCGGCCACAGCTTCTGCGTTCCGCGCGACTGCATCGAACGCGAGCCGTGATCAGGGATTGCGTGGCGGGCCGCCGCTGGTGGGAGGCTGGACGGATTTCGCCGCTGCCGCCTGCGCCTGGTCGATCAGGCCGGCCACCAGCATCGTGTCGATGACGCGATCGCGGCGCTCCTGGTCGTATCGCGTAGGCCTCGGGATTCGCAGCCGGGTGATGAGCCAGGCGATCTCGCCGATGTCGAGGCTGGCGATGGATCTGCCGAAATAGGCCGTGGCGGCGTCTGCAGCACCAAAGGCGCCGCGGCCGAAATAGGCATTGTTGAGATAGGCCTCGAGGATGCGGTCGCGCGTGAACGTGCGCTCGATACGGCCCATGAAGACCTGTGTGCCGAGCTGCCATTCCAGGCTCGGTCCCCTGCAGCAGTCCGGAACCAGCGTCCAGAGACAATCGCGGCTGACCGCGTGGATGATGCTCGAATTGCCCGGCTGACGACCGGCCACGATCTCGGATGCGAGCCGTGCCAGCGGGCCGATCGACCGTCGTTCGTAGAAGTCGCGATCCTGGGAGGCGACGACGGCGTTCCGGACCAGGTGCGGAATCTCTGAGAGCGGCACATAGGAGCTTCCCGGTTTCGTCGTACAGAGCGGGCCTGTGGTAGGGAGAGCCGCAAGCTGGCTCTCGGTGGGCAGGACGAGGCCATATTCGAAGTACCAGATCACATAGCCTTCGGCGTAGAGCAGCAGCATGACGGCGAGCGAGAGCACGGCCAGGATCGTTTTGCCGAACAGGATGAAGACGCATTGGGTGCGGGAACGTGGCATCGTCGGAAGATTGGTTCCTTGGGATGCGTCCTGGTTCATCAGGTCTTTCCTGCGTGATATCGCCAAAATGTCCAGGAAACGGGTGGGCGCTGCGCCCCTTCTGTCGCATCCTCGTCATTCCGGGATCCGCGCCCTTGCGCGCAGGCCCGGAATCCATAACCACGATCGTGAGTATGGATTCCGGGCGCGTCGCTGCGCGCCGCCCCGGAATGACAACTGGGATGAATTGCATGGCCAGACTCACGCACGCAGTGCCCGACCTCGCTTCTCCCGTCGCGACCGGGATCGATGCGATCGATTGGCCAGTGGTCGAACGTGATCTCGATTCCAGCGGCTGCGCTGTGTTGCCGCAGCTCGTGTCGCCCGATGAATGCCGCGCGCTGGCGGCGCTTTATCCGGATGACGCGCATTTCCGCAGCCGCGTGGTGATGGCGCGGCACGGGTTCGGGCGCGGCGAGTACAAATATTTCAGCTATCCGCTGCCGGAGCCGGTCGCGAAGCTGCGGCCGCAGCTCTATGCCGGCCTGGTTCCGGTCGCCAATCGCTGGAATGCGACCATGGGCATCGACGTGCAATATTCCGACGATCACACCGCGTTTCTCGCCCGCTGCCATGCTGCCGGTCAGACGAGGCCGACGCCGCTGCTGCTGCAATATGACGAAGGCGACTACAACTGCCTGCACCAGGATCTCTATGGCGAGCATGTGTTTCCGCTGCAGGTCGCGATCCTGCTGTCGGAGCCGGGGCGTGACTTCGCGGGCGGCGAGTTCGTGCTGACCGAGCAGCGGCCGCGGATGCAGTCGCGCGCCGAGGTGGTGCCGTTGCGCCAGGGCGATGCCGTGGTGTTTGCTGTCCACCAGCGTCCGGTGCAGGGCACGCGCGGCAGCTACCGGGTCACCATGCGCCATGGCGTTAGTCGGCTGCGCTCAGGCCGGCGGCATACGCTCGGCGTGATCTTTCACGATGCGAAGTGAGGCGGATGACGGCTGATCTGTTCGATGGCCTGGAGGCGGCTGGACCGGCGCGCGAGCCGCTCGCGCCCGGGGCAATGCTGCTGCGCGGCTTCGCGCGGCCACAGGAGACCGAGCTGATCTCTGCCATCGAGGCGATCACGGCGCAGGCGCCGTTCCGCCGCATGGTGACGCCGGGTGGCCATCAGATGTCGGTGGCGATGACCAATTGCGGCCCGGTGGGCTGGGTGACGGACCGCAGCGGCTACCGCTACGATGCCCGCGATCCGGACAGTGGCCAGCCCTGGCCGGCGATGCCGCCGCTGTTTCGGCAGCTTGCCGAGCAGGCCGCAACCGACGCCGGCTTTGCCGCCTTCGCGCCCGATGCCTGCCTGATCAACCGCTACGAGCCGGGCGCGAGGATGTCGCTGCACCAGGATCGCGACGAGCAGGATCTGGGGGCGCCGATCGTCTCGGTATCATTCGGGCTGCCGGCGACGTTCCTGTTCGGGGGTCTGAAACGCACCGACAAGACGCAGCGCCATCGGCTGGTCCATGGCGACGTCGTCGTGTGGGGCGGTCCGGCGCGGCTCGCCTTTCACGGGGTCGCGCCGCTCGCCGATGGCGAGCATGCACAACTCGGCCGCCAGCGCGTCAACCTGACGTTTCGCCGCGCGCGCTAGTCCTGGCCGCTCTGTGACCTTCCTCATTTTGCAATGGGCATCCCTGGCTCTATGCTGCGCCACGGAGAGGGGCCATGAGCACTGTCGAACTTGCGGACGAGCGGGCGCCGGCGGCGACGCGGCTCGGACTCCACCTTGCGCTGCTGCAGCTGGTGTTCACGCTGCTGTGGACGACCTATGTGATCTATCTGCCCAAGCTTGCGGCCCAGGCCGGCATCGCGCCCTCGGCCGTCGTTCTGATCCTGATGCTGGACCAGGCGATCTTCACGCTGTCGGACACGGCCATGGGAATCGCCGCGGATCGGCTCGGGCCCATCGCCTCGCGATTCGGTCTCTTCATCGGCCTGCTGACTGCGATATCCTGCGCCGCCTTCGTGGCGCTGCCTTTCGCGGCAGCGTCGGCGGGTCCTGCGGTCTTTATCGGACTGATCGCGATCTGGGCGCTGACCTCGTCAGTGTTGCGCGCGCCGCCCTTGACGCTGCTCGGGCGTCATGCGGCCCGGCCGGCCATTCCGTTCCTGGCAGCGCTGGTCATGCTCGGCTACGGCGTGGCCGGCGCCGTGTCGCCCTATCTCGGCGTGATCCTGCGCGACTACGATCCGCGCCTGCCGTTCGTCATCTCATCGGCTGTGCTGCTGCTGACGGCGCTCGGTCTCTCGCGCATTCCGCAGGATAGCGGTCCGGCAGCGCAAGCAGTGGCCAAGCCTGAGCCCAAGCCGCTGCGGGGACTGCCGCTGCTGTTCATCGGCGCCATGGTAATCCTTGCGCTCGGCTACCAGCTGCATTTCAGCATCAACAGCTCGGCTTTCTATCTCCGCTTCGCCAGGCCGGAGGACTTGTCCTGGCTGATGCCGGTGTTCTGGATCGGCTTCAACCTCGTGCTGTTCCCGGCCAGCGTGGTAGTCAAGCATCGCGGCGGGCTCATGGTGATGGGAATCGCCGGTCTGCTTGGTGCGCTTGCGATCGTGCTTGCCGAGCTCGCGGGTGCGCTGACGGTGCTAATCGTGGCGCAGTTCATCGCCGGTGCCGCCTGGGGCTGCATGATGATGAGCGCGATGTCCGCGGCGCTGGCGATCGGGACGACGGGCGCCGAGGGCAAGGTGACCGGGCTCGTGTTCTCGGCGCTGGCGCTGGCGACCTTCGCGCGGATCGCCGCCGTCGCCGGCGGCCTGCAGAAGCTGCCCGACTACGCGCCCCTGGTGCAATGGGCACCGGTCGCCTGCTGGTTCGTGGCCGGCGCCGGCCTGCTGGTGATGGCCGCGGCAGCGTTGCAGGGACGGCAGGCATCTGCCTGACCCTGCAACCGCCCAGTCGTCCACCGCGATCGGCCTATGGTTTTGCCGGATGAATGAAAGCCCAGGGCGAGACCTCGGAATCCCGGGGCACTTCGACGTCGATCAAATAGGGCCCGCCATGCGCGAGCGCCTTCTGCAGCGCTGATTTGAACTGATCCGGCGCCGTGACGCGGCTCGCGGCCACGCCGAAGGACTCCGCGAGCTTGACGAAATCCGGGTTGACGAGGTCGGAGGCCACGACGCGGCCGTCGAAGCGCTCGCGCTGGTCGCGCCGGACATTTCCATACGCGTTGTTGTTGAACACCAGCGTGACCACGCCGATGTTGTACTGCACGGCCGTCGCCAGCTCCTGCACCGCGAACATGAAGCCGCCGTCGCCTGTGATCGCCACCACCGGTCTGTCGGGATGCGCGACCTTGGCGCCGAGCGCGGTCGGGAAGCCCGCGCCGAGCGTGCCCTGATAGCCCGAGGTGATGAAGGTGCGCGGCTCGTACACCGGAAAGCCGTACCAGGAGGCGAAACCGACCTGCGACAATTCGTCGGTAACGATGGCGTCCGGCGGCAGCACCTCGCGCAGCACGTTCAGATAGGCCATCTGCGGCTGCACCTTCTGGATCTCCTGCAAGGTGGCGGCGCTGGCCTCGCGAATGGTTGCGCGGCGGCCGGAGGTCTTGCGGTAGCCCGCCTTGCCGACGGCCGCCGAGAGCGCGGCCGTCCCGGCCTTGGCATCGGCGACAATGCCGGCATCGACGACCAGGCGCCGCATTTCGGCGGGGTCGATGTCGATGCGGATCGACTTCAAACCATCGGGCTTGAACGGCCAGCGGAACGTGGTCGGCAGCTCCATGCGGGTGCCGATTCCGATCATCAGGTCGGTGGTCGGCCAGAGCTTGTAGGCGGCGGCCATGGTGAGCCCGAGCTCATGCGCGTTGGAGACGATGCCGCGTCCGGACCGGAACGCCACGACCGGCGCGTCGATCATCTCGGCCAGCTCGAGGATCTCCTCGCGGGCCTCGATCGCGCCGGCGCCGACGAAGATCATCGGCGTTTTCGCAGAGGTAATCAGTCCGGCGGCCTTGACGATGCGGTCGGGATCGGGCTGCGGCGGCGCGAACTGCGGCAGCGGCTTGGCAGCGGCCGTCTCGGCCTTCTGCGTGAACACGTCCCACGGCATCTCGAGGGCCGTGGGACCGCGTCGCCCCGACAGCATTTCCTGGAACGCGCGCGCGACCAGCGTCGGCGCGCTGTCGGGATATTCGATGCGCTCCGCCCATTTGACGAAGGTGCGCAAGGTGGCGAGCTGGTCGGGCATCTCGTGCAGATGGCCGCGGCCACGGCCGAGATAATCCGTCGGCACCTGGCCCGTGAGACACAGCACCGGCTCGTTGCAGCCGAAGGCGGTGAGCAACGCCGCGCCGGCGTTGAGCACGCCGGGTCCGGGAACGACGCTGAATACGCCGGGCCTGCCGCTGGCGCGGGCATAGCCGAACGCCATGTAGCCGCAGGCCTGTTCGTGGCGGGCGCCGACGACCTTGAGCTGCGCCTGGTGGAAGGCGTCGAACAGGCCGTAGACCTGCGCCCCAGGAAGGCCGAACACGGTGTCGACGCCGTGGGCGACGAGCCCGCTGACGATGGCTTCGCCGCCGGTCATGGTGGTCATGCTGACATTCCGTTGCTGATTTTATAGAGCTTCGTCGACGACGCCATTGCGCAAGGTGCCGACGCCCTGGGCTTCGATCTCGATGACGTCGCCGGGCTTCAGATAGCGCGGCGGGTCGAACCGTGCACCGGCGCCGGTGGGCGTGCCCGTCACGATCACGTCACCGGGCATCAGCGTGGTGAAGGTCGAGATGTAGTTGATGAGGTAGCGGAAGCCGAACATCAGCCGCGACGTGCGATCGTCCTGGCGCAATTCGCCATTGACGTGCGTCGTCAGCCGGATGTCGGCGATCTGGCTTTCGTCGGTGTAGGGCACGATCCAGGGCCCGAGGCTGCCGGTGGAGTCGAAGTTCTTGCCCTGGGTGACGTTGAACTTGGCATGCCGCACCCAGTCGCGGATGGTGCCCTCGTTGCACAGCGTCAACGCCGCGATGTGATCCAACGCCTGGGCCTCGGGAATGTGACGACCCGCCTTGCCGATGATCAGCACGAGCTCGCCTTCGTAGTCCAGTTGCAGCGAGGCGCGCGGGCGCACCAGCGGCGTCTCGTGGCCGACGAAGGAGCGCGGCGTGCGCATGAACATCGACGGATATTTCGGCGCGTCCTGGCCATCCTTGTATTCGGCGTTGCGATCGGGATAGTTGACGCCGATACAGATGATCTTCTCGGGCGAGGGGATGGGCGGCAGCCAGGTGATGGCATCGAGGCCGTGATCGGGCGAGAGGCCGGCGGCGGTCTCGATCAGCCGCGGCAGGGCGCCCGCCGCGATGACTTCGCGTAAGGTCGGATAGTCCTTGGCGAAGCGCGCCGAGAGATCGACAAGACCTTTGTCAGTGACAAGTCCATAGCGGACAGAGCCGTTGACGGAGTAGGTCGCGAGGCGAGGGGAGGTCATGGGCATCTCTCCTTACACGCCGAGCCGCTGGATCTTGTGGGTGCCGCGCGCGAGCGAGACGTGCTTGGTCTCCATGTAGAAGTCGAACGAATAGTCGCCGCCGTCGCGGCCGATGCCCGACGCCTTCATGCCGCCGAACGGGGTCGGCAGATGGCGGACGTTCTCCGAGTTCAGCCAGATCATGCCGGCCTCCAGCGCGTCGGCGACGCGCAGCGCGCGGCCCATGTCGCCGGTCCAGACATAGCCGGTGAGGCCATATTGCACGTCGTTGGCGATCGCGATCGCGTCGGCTTCGTCGCGGAACGGGATCACGGTGAGGAACGGCCCGAACACTTCTTCCTGCGCCACGCGCATGGTCTGGCGCGCGCCGGTCACCAGCGTCGGCTCGACGTAATGGCCGCCGCCCGGGCCGTCGAACCGCTTGCCGCCGACGGCGATGATCGCACCGTCCTCGCGCGCAACGTCGACATAGAAGCAGACCTTCGCGAGATGCCGCTCATGGATCAGCGGTCCGATCTCGGTGGCGGGATCGAGCGGATGACCCACTTTCAGCGCACGCACGCGTGCGGCGAGCTTGGCCGTAAACGTCTCGGCGATGCTCTGCTGCACCAGCAGGCGGCTGGACGACGTGCAGCGCTCGCCGTTGAGCGAGTAGATCATGAACACGACGGCGTCGAGCGCGCGGTCGAGATCGGCATCGTCGAACACGATCACCGGGTTCTTGCCGCCGAGCTCGAAATGCACCCGCTTCAAGGTCGGTGCTCCCTGCGCCATGATCGCAGACCCCGTCGAGCTCTCGCCGACGAAGCCGATCGCCTTGATCGCGGGATGCTCGGTCAGCGCCTTGCCGGCCTCTTCGCCAAAGCCATGCACCGTGTTGAGCACGCCGTCGGGAATGCCGGCGTCCTTGGCGAGCTTGGCGAGCCATTGCGCCGTGATCGGCGACCATTCCGCCGGCTTGTGCACGACCGTGCAGCCGGCCGCGAGTGCGGGGGCGATCTTCCAGGTCGACAGCATGAACGGCGTGTTCCAGGGCGTGATCACGCCGACCGGGCCGATCGGCACCCGGGTCGAAATGTTCCAGTGCTCGTCGCTCGGCGTGCTCTGGCCGTCGCGGGCCTCGGTGCATTTGTCGGCGAAGAAGCGGAAGTTTTCCGCGGCGCGGATCGCGGCCTTGGCCATGAAGCGATAGGCCTGCCCGGTATCGATACATTCGAGCACCGCGATGTCGTCGGCATGATCCTCGATCGCATCGGCCACGCGATGCAGCAGCTTGCGCCGCATCGCCGGCGCCATGTCGCGCCAGGATTTGAAGGCAAGTGCGGCCGATGTCGCCGCGCGGTCGATGTCCTCGGCATTGCCGCGTGCGACGGTCGCGAGCACGGTGTTGTCGATCGGAGACTTGGTCTCGAACGTTGCGCCCGAGATGGCCGGCACCACCTTGCCGTCGATGAAATGGCCGATGTCCTCGTGCTTCAGCTTCGCGAGCAGGGGAGCCGCGCGGTCGAGGTTGGACTTGTAAATGTCGGTTTTGGGATTGGCCTTATCCATGGGATGCCTTCGCTTTCAGGGCGTCGTGGATGTTGTTGCGTTTCCAGCTGGTCGCGGCGTCGTTGATCTGCATGTCGAAGGACAGCGCGAACTTGCTGCTGGCGAAGACGGGATCGAGGTAATCCGAGAGCGCCTTGAAGACGTATTCGCCGGCCTTCTGCCGTGCCGGGAGGTCGCGGCCTTCGCCGAGCCGCAGCAGCATGGCGAGGAAGGCGGCATCGGGCTTGCCGTCGGCGATCGCGTAATGCTCGCAGCGGATCGCGCGCACGCGGATGCCGCCGATCGGAAAGATCCCGGTCTCACTGGCGGCCTTACGGACCACCTCGCAGACGTTGGCCATCACGACAAAGGCGTCGAGATTGGCGGAGTATTCGATGCTGAAATGCGGCATGATGCGGTCGCTCCGGTGCAGGCGTCAGGTGAAGTAACAGCTCACCGTTCCATACGGGCCGTAGTCGGCCTGGATGGTGTCGCCCTTGCGGGCCTCGATCGGCCGGATGAAGGAGCCGGCCAGAACGACCTGGCCTGGTTCGAGGGCAAGCCCGCGCGCTGCGATCTTGTTGGCGAGCCAGGCAACGGCCGTCGCCGGGTTGTTCAGCACGCCGGCGGCCAAGCCGGTCTCTTCCAGTTGACCGTTCTTATAACAGAGTGCGCCGATCCAGCGCAGGTCGGTATCGAGCGGCCGCAGCGGCCGGCCGCCGAGCACGATTCCGGCATTTGCCGCGTTGTCGGCGATCGTATCGAAGATCTTGCGGGTCGCCTTGGTCGCGGGATCCACCCGCTCGATCCGCGTATCCAGGATTTCCAGTGCCGGTACCACGAAATCGGTCGCGTTGAGCACGTCGAACACCGTGCAGTCCGGCCCCGACAGACGGTGCTTCATGACGAAGGCAAGTTCCGCCTCGATCCGCGTCGCGATGAAGCGGTCGGACGGCACCAGCCCGCCATCGGCAAAGAACATGTCGTCGAGCAGCACGCCCGAATCCGGCTCATCGATGTTCAGCGCGCTCTGCATCGCCTTCGATGTCAACCCGATCTTGTGCCCCTTGATGACGCGGCCCGCGGCCACCTTGATGCCGATCCAGGCCTCCTGGATGGCATAGGCATCTGCGATGGTGATATCGGGAAACTCCTGCGAAAACTGCCTGATCTGGTGGCGGCTCTTTTCAGCCTGATCCAGGCGTAACGCGCAGCTATGTATCTGGTCGCTCGAAAGAGGCATGGTTGTCGCTCAGAAAAGAGGTGGCCGCAGATGATTAACATGTTAAGTTTCTGCCGGCAAACCGAAAGGACGTTTGCTGCAGTGCAAATATTCGGGGCGACCCCCAGGAGATTGATGTGAGCGAGACCAGGGCGAAGGTCGCGAGGCCGGCGGCGAAGGACGCCCGCAAGGTGCCGATGCGCGACTTCTCGCAGTCGCTGCCGATGGCCTTGTTGCGGGCGCGCGAGGCCGTGATGCGGCAGTTTCGTCCCAATCTGCGGCAGCACGGCCTGACCGAGCAGCAATGGCGCATCCTGCGCGCGCTGGCGGCGGTCGACGTGATCGAGGTGACCGAGCTGGCGCGGGTCGCGTTCCTGCTCGGGCCCAGCCTGTCCCGCATCCTGCGCGATCTCGAGGCGCGTGGCTTGATTCAGCGCGAAGTCGATAGTCGTGACATGCGCAGGGGCGTGCTGTCGATTTCGAGCAAGGGCATGAAGCTGATCGCGCAGGTCGCGCCGAGCTCGGAGGCGATCTACGCATCGATTGCCAGCCGGTACGGTACACGCAAGCTTGCCGCATTGCACAAGATGCTTGGCGAGCTCGAGCTGAGCATCGGCGGCGATCTCGCCCCCGACGACAGCGGTGACGGCTGATATGCCGCGGACGAGGCGCAACGGAAGGGGTCTCGTACTTGGCAGGCCGTTCGGCGTTTTGATAAGAAGCGATGCAGTCGAGCGGAGATGGCGTGCGTCGCAGGCATGGCATTCCATGCTAACTCTGTCTGCATGCTGATCGAACCCGCGAGTTGTCATGGTCACAATCAAGGTTGCCCGCCTCATCGATTTCGTCGCCGACGTCTTCGAACATGCCGAGTCCTCTGCTGAGGAGGCGCGGCGGATCGCCACCTATCTCACGACGGCAAATCTCACCGGGCATGACAGTCACGGTGTGATCCGGGTGCCCGTCTATATCCGCTGGAAGAAGATGGGATCGATCGTGCCCAACCAGACGGCGGACATCGTGGTCGACACGCCGTCGCTGGTGGTCGTGGACGGCAAGTTCGGCTACGGCCAGACGGTGACGCCGCAGGCCGTGAGGATCGGCATCGAGCGCTGCAAGAAGAGCGGCCTGGCTGCGCTGGCGCTGCGCAATTCCGGCCATCTCGGCCGCGTCGGCGACTGGGCAGAAATGGCCGCCGCCGAAGGACTCGTGTCCATTCATTTCGTCACGGCCGCGGGCTCCCTGCTGGTGGCGCCCTATGGCGGCGTCGAGAAGCGGTTCTCGACCGCGCCCTATTGTGTCGGCATCCCGCGCCAGGGACAGGATCCCATCGTGCTCGATTTCGCGACCTCGATCGTGGCCGAGGGCAAGGTCCTGGTGGCGAGCCGCGGCGGCAAGAAGCTGCCCAAGGGCGCTTTGATCGATGCCGACGGGACGCTCAGCGAGGATCCGGCGGTGCTCTATGGACCCTATGAGACCGAGGGAACGCGCGACCACACCAAGGGGACGGGAGCGATCCGCGCTTTCGGCGAGCACAAGGGCTCCGGGCTCGCCTTTATCTGTGAGCTGCTCGGCGGCGCCTTGACCGGCACCGGGGCGACGTCGGTAAACCGGCGCTTCGCCAACGGCATGCTCGCGATCTACATCGACCCGAAGGTGGTCGATCCGGCGAGCTTCTTCGACGGTGAGATCACCCGCTATACGGATTTCATCCGGGCGACCAAGCCGGTCTCCGGCGTCGATCAGGTGCTGGTGCCGGGCGACCCCGAGCGCAAGATGCGGGCCGAGCGTACGGCCAATGGCGTGCCATTGCCCGACGACACCTGGGCGGCAATAGTGAACACGGCGCGCGACGTGGGTGTCAGCGAAGCGAGCATTCAGCGGGCGACATCGTGATATCAGTGTGATCGCCGGTGGCGCGAGCGATCCACGCGCAGATTGAGCGGGATTGCATTGCGTTGCGCCATCGGCGAGAACGAATTTGAACGAGACAGAACGGTTGAACAACAAGGGAAGGAAACGCAGTCGTGGCGAACAATAAGGTCAAGCAGCTCTGGGCCGAAGGCAAGGCGGTGGTGAATGCCTGGCTCGCGATCCCCTCGGGGTTTTCCGCGGAGGTCGTGGCTCAGTGCGGCTTCGACAGCGTCACCGTGGACATGCAGCACGGGGTGCAGGACTATCTGTCGATGGTCCAATGCTTCCAGGCGATGCATGGCCATCCGGTCACGCCGATGGTGCGCGTGCCGTGGAACGAGCCCGGCATCATCGGCAAGGTGCTCGATGGCGGTGCCTATGGCGTCATCTGCCCGATGGTCAACACAGCGCAGGAAGCCCGCAACCTCGTTTCCTACTCAAAATATCCGCCGAAGGGCGTGCGCTCCAACGGTCCGATTCGTTCGGGCATGTATGGCAGTGCGGGCGAGTATCAGAAGACGGCCAACGACGAGATCGTGCTGCTGCCGATGATGGAGACCAGGACCGCGGTCGAGAACATGGAGGCCATCCTCGATGTCGAAGGCATCGACGGCGTCTATATCGGGCCCTCCGATCTCGGCTTTTCCTATGGTCTGGTGCCGAAGCTCGATCGCGACGAGCCGGAGATCCTCAAGATCTATGAGAAGATCGTGAAGGAATGCGGCAAACGCGGGCTCAATCCCGGCATTCATTGCAGCGGCGCCGAGGGTGCGGTCCGCGCCATCAACATGGGCTTCAAGCTCGTGACCTTGTCGAACGAGGTCGGCCTGATGCAGGTCTATGCCCGCCAGCAGGTCGCGCAGACCCGCAAGGACTCCGGCGGCAAGGCGTAACGAGAAAGGCGAATGGCGAGGAGGGCGTAGCGAAGAGGATCCGTTTCCTTTCGCTATGCGCCGCTCGCCATTCGCATGTTTGTTCGCGATCGACGTCCTGATACGAGAGAGACAGCCATGGCTCCGCCCCCCGTCATTCGTCTGCATCCCGAGGACAGCGTCCTGATTGCGCGCGCCAGCCTGCCTCCGGGGCTGTCGATCGCCGAGGGGGTCACGACGACCGACCGGATTCCGGCCGGTCACAAGGTCGCGGTGCGTCCGATCGCGCAGGGCGAGCCGATCCGCCGCTACGGCCAGATCATCGGCTTCGCCACCGCGCCGATCGCGCCGGGCCAGCACGTTCATACACAGAACTGCGG
Organism: Bradyrhizobium sp. HKCCYLRH3061; assembly: GCF_051168015.1. Taxonomy (NCBI): domain Bacteria; kingdom Pseudomonadati; phylum Pseudomonadota; class Alphaproteobacteria; order Hyphomicrobiales; family Nitrobacteraceae; genus Bradyrhizobium; species Bradyrhizobium sp. HKCCYLRH3061. Next base: position 43,227 of record NZ_JBNPUE010000022.1, on the reverse strand, counting down.
CATGGGCGATTTCGCCAAGGACTACGCCTATGGGGTCGACGTGAAGCCGACGCCGAATTTCGATCTTCCGGCGACATTCGAGGGCATTCGCCGACCCGATGGCCGGGTCGCGACGCGCAACTACATCGGCATTCTGACCTCCGTGAACTGCAGCGCCCATGTCGCGGGGCTGGTTGCCGACGTGTTCAAGCGCAATCCGTTCACTGGCGACGATCCGCTCGCCGACTACCCCAACGTCGACGGCGTGGTGGCGCTGACGCACAAGACCGGCTGCGGCATGACGCTGGACGAACCGCTGAAGCTGTTGCGGCGAACCCTGGGTGGCTACGCGCGGCACGCGAATTTCTCCGCTGTGATCGTGCTCGGCCTTGGCTGCGAGGCCAATCAGATCGGCGGATTGATGGAGGAGCAGAAGCTCGCCGGCCGCCTGCGCGCCATGGACATCCAGGAGGTCGGCGGCACCCGCAAGACCGTCGAGGCCGGCATCGGCTTCGTGAAGGAAGCGCTCGCCGACGCCAACAGGGTCAAGCGCGAGACGGTTCCGGCCAGCGAACTGACAGTCGCCCTTCAATGTGGTGGATCCGACGGCTATTCCGGCATCTCGGCCAATCCGGCGCTCGGTGCGGCAAGCGATCTGCTCGTGCGACATGGTGGCACAGTAATCCTGTCGGAGACACCGGAGACCTATGGTGCCGAGCATCTGCTGACGCGCCGCGCGGTCAGCCGCGACGTCGGCGAGAAGCTCGTTTCCCTGATGCGCTGGTGGGAGGAGTATACGGCGCGCGAGGGTGCGGAGATGAACGCCAATCCCAGCCCGGGCAACAAGGCCGGCGGCCTGACGACGATTCTCGAGAAGTCGCTCGGCGCGATGGCCAAGGCCGGCAGCACCAATCTGGTCGATGTGCTGCATTATGCGGAAGCGGTCACCAAGAAGGGCTTCGTGTTCATGGACACGCCCGGCTACGACCCGGTCGCGGCGACGGGGCAGGTAGCCGGCGGCGCCAATCTCGTCTGCTTCACCACCGGCCGCGGCAGCGTGTTCGGCTGCAAGCCGGCGCCGTCCATCAAGCTTGCGACCAACACGCCGATGTACAAGCGGATGGAAGACGACATGGACGTCAATTGCGGCACCATCCTCGACGGCGAGGAGACGGTGCAGGACTGCGGCCAGCGCATCTTCGAACTGATGCTGAAGACCGCCTCGGGGCAGCCGACCAAGAGCGAGAGCTTCGATTTCGGCGGGGCCGAGTTCGCACCCTGGGTGCTCGGCGCGACGATGTAGCTTGATCGGTGTAGCTGGATCACTCAGCTATTCGACGGCCCCCATCGGGGCTGTGGTTCGGATGTCCCGGCATCTGATCGCAGCTGAGATCGCAAGTTAGCTGAGATTGGATCGCAACTGAGATCAGATGACAGGTGAGCGCGCCGCCATGTGCTGGCTGTCGTGGTCAGCCTGTTATGGGCAGTCCGTCATGGGCAGTCCGTCATGGGCTTGCCCTGCCGACGCTCGCGCGACAGCGGCGCCGAGCAATTTACCGCTGGTGACCCAGGCCGATGCCGAGCGCCAGAGCCTTCTGGCGGAGCGAGCCTTCGGTCCGCTTCATCGCCTTGGCGATCTTGGCAACCGGGGTCTTGGACTTCGAGTGCTGCTTCAGCAGCTTGATGTCGGCGGGCGTGTAGGGTTTCCGCGCCAACTTCTTGGTAGCTGCCTTCTTAGCTGTCTTCGCCACTTGATTCTCCTTTTGGCAATGGTGGTCCTAAATAGCATGTGTAGTCGAGCTATCAAGCGATTGCGGCAAATGCAACGCTATTAGTTCTTGTTAGTTCATCATTCGGGGTTAATCCCTGCTTTGACGAACTGGTCAATCTTCCGTGAGCGCTTCCGCGGCTTCCTGTGGACAACTCTGCGTGGAGCGGCTGATAGGTTGTTTGTTCTTCTCTCGTTCTTCGTTCCGGCCCCGATTGGGGCGCGCAGCGGCCGGAAAAGCGACCGGTACGTGCAGCGGAGGCACCTGATAGGGGGGATACATTCCAACGGCGCGGCGCCAAATGCCGCCTTTCGGGCTTAGGATAGTTCAATAGGCAGCTCTTGCCCTTTGTTAGTGCTTGATCCCTAAGCACAGCAATGTTCTGCTCAAAAAAGTTGCTGGAGCGCCGAAACCTCGTGTCAATCTACGTCGCGTTACATCACGTCACCCATTACAAATATGATCGTCCGGTCGAACTGGGCCCGCAGACCATCCGCCTGCGTCCTGCACCCCATACCAGGACCCCCGTGCTGAGCTATTCGCTCAAGGTCACGCCGCCCAACCATTTCGTGAACTGGCAGCAGGACCCGCAGGGCAATTGGCTGGCCCGCTACGTTTTCCCCGAGAAGGTGAACGAACTCAAAATCGAGGTCGACTTCACGGCGCAGATGGCCGTGATCAATCCGTTCGACTTCTTCGTCGAGCCTTATGCCGACAGTTTTCCCTTCGCCTATCCGGACGGCCTCAAGGTGGAACTCGCGCCCTATCTCGAGACGATCGAGCCGGGGCCGTTGTTCGCGGAATACTTGAAGTCGATTCCCCGTGACGCGGACAACACGGTCAACTATCTCGTCGAACTCAATGCGCAGTTGCAGAAAAAGATTCGTTATATCATCCGGATGGAGCCCGGCGTTCAAACGCCGGAGGAGACGCTGTCGCAGGCCGCCGGATCCTGCCGCGACTCGGCATGGCTGCTGATCCAGACGCTGCGACATCTCGGCCTCGCCGCCCGCTTCGTCTCCGGCTATTTGATCCAGCTCCGTCCCGACATCGATCCGGTCGAGGGACCGGTCGAGGTCGAGAATGATTTCACCGATCTGCATGCCTGGGCCGAGGTCTATCTGCCCGGCGCTGGATGGATCGGCTTCGACGTCACCTCGGGCATGCTCGCGGGCGAGGGGCACATTCCGGTCGCGGCTACGCCGCACTATCACTCGGCCGCGCCGATCAGCGGCAGTGCCGGCGTTGCCGAGGTCGATTTCAACTTCGAGATGAATGTGAGGCGCATCCGCGAAGCGCCGCGGATCACCCGGCCATTTTCCGATGAGGCGTGGGATCGGCTCGACCGCCTCGGCGAAGCGGTCGATGTCGATCTCGCCGCGCACGACGTGCGCCTCACGATGGGCGGCGAGCCGACCTTCGTGTCGATCGACGACATGGAATCGGCGGAGTGGAATACGGCGGCGGTCGGCCCGGCCAAACGCGGGCTCGCGGACAGCCTGATCCGGCGTCTGCGCGCGCGTTTCGCGCCCGGCGGCCTTCTGCACTACGGCCAGGGCAAGTGGTATCCCGGCGAAAGCCTGCCGCGCTGGGCGTTCGGACTGTATTGGCGCAAGGATGGCGAGCCGATCTGGCGCAATCCGGATCTGATCGCCAGCGTGGATGGCCCGCGCATGGCGACGATCCAGGACGCAGAGCGTTTCCTCGATACGGCCGCCGAGACGCTCGGGCTCGAGCCGGACTACGTGCTGCCCGCGTTCGAAGATCCCGCGCATTGGCTGCAGAAGGAAGCCGCGCTGCCCGAGAACGTCGATGCGCTCGATTCCAAGCTCGCCGATCCCGAGGAACGCGCGCGGATGGCGCGGGTGTTCGACGAAGGGCTGCACATTCCGCGCGGCTTCGTGCTGCCGATCCAGCGCTGGAATGCACAGCCCAGGCGCTGGCGCAGCGAGCGCTGGGGCCTGCGGCGCAAGCGGCTTTTCCTGATTCCCGGCGACTCGCCGCTCGGCCTGCGGCTGCCGATCGGCTCGCTGGTCTACATTCCGCCGGAGGATTTCCCTTACATCCACGAGCAGGACCCGATGGAGGAACGCGGGCCGCTGCCGACCTACACGCAGGGGCGCCCGGTGATCGTGCCGCAGGTGCCGCCGCTGCCGAAGCTCGATCGCGCGCCGAAGCCGCAGCAGGACGTGCAGTATCAGTACTGGGGCGGGCTCGGGGTCCGCACCGCGATGTCGGTCGAGATCCGTGACGGCGTTCTCTGCGTGTTCATGCCGCCGGTCGAAACCATCGAGGACTACCTGGAACTCGTTGCAACGGTCGAAGCGACGGCCGAGGCGATGCAGATCAAGGTTCACGTCGAGGGCTATGCACCGCCGTTCGATCCGCGCATCGAGGTGATCAAGGTGACACCCGATCCCGGCGTCATCGAGGTCAACATCCAGCCGGCCGCGAGCTGGCGGCAATCGGTCGACATTACTTTTGGACTTTATGAGGATGCCGCCAAGGTGAGGCTCGGCGCCAATCGCTTCCTGATCGACGGCCGCCACACCGGCACCGGCGGCGGCAATCATGTCGTCGTCGGCGGCAGCTCGCCGCCGGATTCGCCGTTCCTGCGGCGCCCGGATCTGCTGAAGAGCCTGGTCCTGTATTGGCAACGGCACCCGTCGCTGTCTTATTTGTTCTCCGGCATGTTCATCGGGCCGACCAGCCAGGCTCCGCGAATCGACGAGGCCCGCCACGACAGCCTCTATGAGCTCGAGATCGCGCTCGCCAACGTGCCCCACGTCGGGCAGAGCGTGCCGCTGTGGCTGGTCGACCGGCTGTTCCGGCATCTGCTGGTCGACATCACCGGCAACACCCATCGCTCGGAGATCTGCATCGACAAGCTGTACTCGCCGGAGGGACCGACGGGCCGGCTCGGACTGGTGGAGTTCCGCGCGCTGGAAATGCCGCCGGATCCGCGCATGTCGCTGGCACAGCAGCTTCTCATCCGAGCGCTGATCGCCAAATTGTGGCGCGAGCCGCAGGACGGCCGGTTCGTGCGCTGGGGCACGGCGCTGCACGACCGCTTCATGCTGCCTCACTTCATCTGGGAAGATTTTCTTGATGTGCTGGATGAGCTGCGGTCGTCCGGCTACGACTTCTCGCCGGAATGGTACCAGGCGCAGCTCGAATTTCGCTTTCCGACCTTCGGCCGCGTGCAGCATGGCGGCGTGACCCTGGAGCTGCGGCAGGCGCTGGAGCCCTGGCATGTGCTGGGCGAGGAGGGCGCCGCGGGCGGCACCGTGCGCTACGTGGATTCCTCGGTCGAGCGGCTTCAAGTGAAAGCCGAAGGGTTTGTCGAGGGCCGCCACCTCATCACCTGCAATGGTAGGAGGATGCCGATGACCTCGACCGGGCGATCCGCCGAGGCGGTCGCGGCGGTGCGCTTCAAGGCGTGGCAGCCGGCCTCCGGCCTGCACCCGACGATTCCCGTGCATGCGCCGCTGACCTTCGACCTGATCGACACCTGGAACGGCCGTTCGCTCGGCGGCTGCGTCTATCACGTCGCCCATCCCGGCGGCCGCAACTACGACACCAAGCCGATCAACTCCTACGAGGCTGAGGCGCGGCGGCTCGCCCGCTTCCAGGACCACGGCCACACTCCCGGACGAATCGCGCTGCCGCCGGAAGAACGCACAAATGAATTCCCGATGACCCTCGACTTGCGCAGGCCGCTCCTGCATTGATGACACGGAGTTTGTGCGGAGGACCAGGGTATGGACGGCTCGAGCGGCCAGGACCAGGGAGCGAGCCCCGCCGCCGGTCGGCCGGCGGCACGTTCTCCGCTGCGCCGTGCCGAGCATTGGGCCCGCGACTATGCCCGGCTGCCCGGCATCCCCGATGAGTTCATCGGCGCCGACGGCCAGCCGCGACCGGTCTGGACCCGCTTTGCCGACACCTTTGCCGCGCTCGCGCCGACCGATATCGACCGCCGCTTCGCATCCGCCGATCGCCATCTGCGCGAGGCCGGCGTCACCTATCGCTCGCCGGGAGACAATGCCGAACGGTCGTGGCCGCTCAGCCATCTGCCGCTGCTGATCGACGAGTCCGAATGGGCGCAACTGTCCCAGGGCATCGTCCAGCGCGCCGAGCTGTTCGAACGTGTGCTGCGGGACATCTATGGCGAGGGCCGGCTGGTGACGAGCGGCGCGCTGCCGGCGGCCGCCGTCGCCGGCTCCAGCGAATATCTGCGTCCGGTCTGCGGCGTCAAACCGCCGGGCGGGCGCTTCCTCAGCATCTATGCCGCCGACATCGGCCGCGGCCCCGACGGGCGCTGGTGGGTGCTCAATGATCGCACCCAGGCGCCGTCCGGCATGGGCTACGCGCTGGAAAACCGCCTGGTGCAGTCGCGCGCCTTCTCCTCGATCTACAAGTCCATGAACGTGGAGCGGCTCGCGCCGTTCTTCGAAGCATTCCGCGATGCGCTGCGCGCCAGCGCCGATCGTGACGAGCCGCGCATCGCCGTGCTCACGCCGGGCATGTTCAGCGAGACCTATTTCGAGCACGCGACCTTGGCGCGCTATCTCGGCTTCCTGCTGGTCGAGGGCGACGATCTCGCCGTCAGCGGCGACCGCGTGCACATCCGCACCGTCGCGGGCCTCAAGCGCGTCGACGTGCTGCTGCGGCGGCTCGATTCCAACTCGCTCGATCCGCTCGAGCTCGATGCCGGCTCGCGGCTCGGCGTCGCCGGCCTGATGGACGTCGTGCGCAAGGGCGGCGTGGTGATCGCCAACATGCCGGGCTCCGGCGTGCTGGAGGCGCGTGCGCTGCTTGGCTTCCTGCCGAGCCTCGCGCGGCGCGTGCTCGGTGAGGATCTCAAGATCCCGCACATCGCGACCTGGTGGTGCGGCCAGAAGTCCGCGCGCGACGAGGTGCTGTCGCGGCTCGAGGAGTTCGCGATCGAAGGCGCCTATGGCCGCGCCGTGCCCGGCTTCGCCAGCAGCGGTCCGGTGCTGGCCGGCGAGCTCTCGGCCGCGGAGCGCGAACGGCTGCGCGCTGCGATCAGCCAGCGCGGCATCGACTATGTCGGCCAGGAGGTGGTGCGGCTGTCGACCACGCCGGTGTGGGAGGGGGGCCGGATCGCGCCGCGGCCGTTCGTCCTGCGGGTGTTCGCGGCCGCCACGCCCGACGGCTGGACCGTGATGCCCGGCGGCTTCTGCCGCATCGCCGACAAGCCCGATGCGCGCGCGGTGTCGATGGGCGACGGCGCGCGCGCCGCCGACGTCTGGGTGGTCGCCGACAAGGCGGTCGCGGCGCGCACCTTGCTGCCGGGCTCCGACAATGTGCGGATCCGCCGCATCGCCGGCGTGCTGCCGAGCCGTGCCGCCGACAATCTGTTCTGGCTGGGACGCTATCTGGAGCGCGCCGAGGCCACCGTGCGGCTGATCCGCGCGCTCGCAGCCCAGCATCGCGATCCCGGCAAGGGCTCGTTGGCGCAGCTCAACACCGCCGAGCGCATCCAGCGCCTCCTGCTCGCGTGGGGCGCGGTCGGGCAGACCTCGCGCAGCAAGGGATTCCAGGTGGCGGCCGAGGCGCTGCAGGCCGAGGCGCAGTTCGGCTCGGCGCTGTCGCTGCTCAGATCGGCCCAGCGCACCGCGACCTCGCTGCGCGAACGCCTCTCGCCCGACGCCTGGCAGGTCATCACCGAGATGCCGAACCGGCTGGCGCAGGAGGCCGAGGATGAGGACGCAATCGTCAGCATCGCCGAGCTCACGCTGGACCGGCTCGCGAGCTTCGCCGGCCTCGCCCAGGAGAACATGAATCGTGCCGCCGGCTGGCGCTTCCTCGACATGGGGCGTCGCGCCGAACGCGCCATCAACACCGCGCGCTTCGCGCGCCAGTTCGGCTATGACGAGGCGACGCCCGAGGACCTCGACGTCCTGCTCACGCTGGTCGATTGTCAGATCACCTATCGCTCGCGCTATCTGATCGGCCCGTCGCTGGCGCCGATCCGCGATCTCGTCGTGCTCGACCTCTACAATCCGCGCTCGGTCGCGTTCCAGGTCGAGCTGCTCAACGAGCACATCGCGAGCCTGCCGGTGCTGAAGGAGAACGGGCTGATCGAGCGGCCGCAGCGCCTCGCGATCTCGCTGGGCGCGCGGCTGACCGCGGCGGAGGCGGCGCATCTCGACGGCCGCGCCCTGTTTGCGCTTGAGCAGGACCTGCTCAACCTGGCGGAGGCGATCGGCCAGCATTATTTCCCGCACGGTGCGAATGCGACGCGGCCGGAAAAGCTGACGGGCCTCGCGTGATCTACGACATCCGGCACGTCACGACCTATGAGTATGAGAGCGCCGTGAGCTTCGCGCGCTGCTCGCTGCGGCTGGAGCCGCTCAACGGCGACGGCCAGGAGCTGATCTCGCACAGCGTCGACATCCGGCCGCGGCCCTCGGAGCGGACCGCGCGGCGCGATTTCTTCGGAACGTTGACCGAGAGCGTCGTGATCGACACCCAGCACCGCCACCTGCGCATCGACTCGCGCTCGCGGGTGAAGCTGTCGCGCACGCCGCCCGAGCGCGATGCGCCGAGTGCGGACTGGGAGCAGGTGCGCGATGCAGCGTTCGAGGCGACGAGCCTCGGCCCGTCGTCGCCGATCGGCTACGTCTTCGAAAGCGCGCTGGTGCCGGTGCTGGAGCTGGTGACGGACTATGCTGCGGCAAGCTTTCGCGCCGGCACCGGCATCGTCACCGGCGCCGCCGATCTGATGCGGCGCATCCGCAAGGAGTTCAGATACGATCCGAAGGCGACCGTGATCTCGACCCCGCTGCGCGAGGTGTTCGACAATCGCCATGGCGTCTGCCAGGATTTTGCGCATGTCATGATCGCCGGCCTGCGTGGCCTCGGCCTGCCAGCTGCCTATGTCAGCGGCTATCTGCGCACCATCCCGCCGGAGGGCCAGCCCCGGCTGCAGGGCGCCGACGCCACCCATGCCTGGGTGTCGCTGTGGTGCGGCGACGAGCTCGGCTGGATCGGCTTCGATCCGACCAACGATCTCCTGGTCGGCAATGATCACATCATCCTCGGCATGGGCCGCGACTTCTCCGACGTGTCGCCGGTCGACGGCATCATCGTCGGCTCGCCCAAGCAGAAGCTCGGCGTCGCCGTCGACGTCGTGAGGGTCGAGTAGGGCGGTTCCCTCGATGGGAACATCCGGAACATTTTTCTCGCATCGCACTTGATCCGCCCGAGGGACCCGAATGGGGGCTGGCTGACCCTTTCGAGCGATGGAGTGATCGACATGAAACGTGTTGCAATCGTGATTGGCCTGGTCGGCGCCTGCGTCGCCGGCACCGCCTCGGCCCAGCCGAGCGCCAACCTCACCGGCACCTACCGCTGCATCCAGATGTGCCGCGACGGCATGATCGGCGCGCCGGCCTTCGTGACGCAGAACGGCGATGCCGTGAACCTGACCACCGAGACCGGCGAGTCCCTCCAGGCCTGGCCGGACTGGAATGCGCCCAACAGCCGGCTCTGGATCGATGCGCGTGACGAAAGCGCGGTCTATTCGCCCGACGGCATGCGTATCCAGTTCGACGACGGCCGCGTCTGGCAGCGCGACCTGCCGCCGCCGCTGATCGTCCAACGCGCGCCGGTGGTGTACGGGCGGTAAGCGATCGCTGTTGTCAGGAAGGCCCTCGCGCATGCGGGGCTTTCCGTTTCCAGTGAGTTGGAATGCGCTTGCGCAACAACCAGTGTCGTCCCGGCGAACGCCGGGACTCATAACCCCAACTGTTTTGTTGGGCGGCACGCAGCTCGCAACATCGTGCTCATCACTCCTGCTGCGGAGTATGGGTCCCGGGTCGGCGCCGTGCCAACGCTGTCGCGCTGGCACGGCTTGCCCGGGACGACAGCCAATCTGTTGCACGGTCTCTCATGAGCGCCAGACATTGAATATGCGGCAGTAGTGTCGCTACACGTCGTGTCCGAGTGATGCTGGTCGTGTCCCACCCGGCTGAGCAGTCAGCACGTCTGTGTCTGCAAGCAATGCTCGCGCCCTTCGACATCGGTGCGAAAGGACTCGACGAAGCCGCCCTGACGCTGGGTGACGAACACGGTCTTGCCGTCGCTGCCGCCGAAGGCGAGGTTGGTCGGCTCCTTGGCTCGCAGCGTGATCTCCCTGATGGCGCGGCCGTCGGGCGTCAGCACGGCGATGCTGCCCTTCAGGATGCGTGCGACGAACAGCCGGCCGCTGGCATCGGTACGCAGGCCGTCGATCGTGTTGGGCTCGAACCTTCTGATCAGTCTGGGCGTGGCGAGCGCGTCGCCATCGACCGCATAGGACCAGATCTCGCCGCTGCTGGATTCGCCGACATAGAGCGTGCGGCCGTCAGGGCTCAGATCGATGCCGTTGGCGGTGCCCATCGCCCGCGGTGCCGCCATCGCCTCGCCCTGCAGCGCGCCGTTGGGCCCCCTCGCGATCCGCCAGATGCGGCCGCTGCGCGCCTTCCAGTTCGGATCGCTCGCATAGATCGTGCCGTCGCGCGACAGCGTGATGTCGTTGGGCTGGCTCATGTCGTCGGCATGGAAGACGAGATGCGGCGCGGTCTCGCCCGGTGCGATGGCGAAGATGTTGTGCTTCTTGTAGTCGGCGATGAACATCGTGCCGGCGGCGTCGATGCGGATCGCATTGCCGACGCTGCCGTCGGGCAGCTCGGTGAATTTCTCTGACGTGGTCGCCTCAGGTGCGAGCCGGCCGATCGTGCCGGGCTTGCCGAGATTGACGACGTAGAGATTGCCGTCGCGATCGACGGCGGGGCCTTCGATGCCGAAGGTGTATTCGCCGGAAGGTGTGAGCTGCGCGCTCTCGAACAGTTTCGAGGTGGCCAGGGCAGGGACGGTCGCGAGGGCGAGCGTGACGAGCATCGCCCAACAGGAGATGCGTAGGGTGGGCAAAGGCGCGATACGCCACTGCGCGCGCCACAACGCGCTCTCGTGCGCGCCGTGCCCACCGTCACGGAGACAGGTGCCCGCGGCCGGCGGGCACGGCGCGCGCGAGATTGCGTTTTGGCGGAGGAAGCGTCGCCCTGCGCCTTTGCCCACCCTACGATTCATCGCGGCGTCGTCAGAGCGGCACCAGAAACTGCTGTTGGATGTAATAGCCATCATCGTCCGTGCAGGCGCCGTTGAGATAGGTGTCGGCCGGCCGGAAGAAACGGCTGAAGCCGGGCTTATTGACGGCAGACCTTTCGGTCACCACGACGATCTTGCCGAACGGAATGTCGCCGCATTCGCGGCCATCAGCGGCGAAGAACTTGCGGTGCGGCGGTCCGCCGGGCTTGACGCGCATCCGCGTGCCGGGAACCATGCGCGCGACGAGGTCGTCGGCAACATCAAGCAGCTTCGCATAGCCTGGTTCCGTCTTGATCAGATCTGCACCGGGCGGCATCTGCCGCTCGGCGCCCAGTCCGCGCAGCCGCTGACGCAGCCGGCCGGACTCGGGATCGCCGGGATAGATCCAGCCGTCCTGGGCCAGCATGAAGCGCAGCACCGCGAGGTCCTTGTCTCGCTCGGATTGTCCGGCCTTGAGGCCGAAATCCGAATGGCAGCCGCTGCAATGTCTCTCGACGAGCGTCTTGCGCACCGTCGCCAGCCGCGCGCGGCTGGCGCCATTGTCCATCACCAAGGCGGCCAGCCGGTCGATCAGCTGATCGCTTCTGACATCGCAGGGCAGCGGCTCGGGCGCGGCCTCGCCGGTGCGGTCGATGCGGATCACGGTCTGGTTCTTGTCCTCGACCAGCCAGAGCGCGCCGTCGTCGGCCACGGTCATGCCGACCGGTGCGCCCTGCGGCCGGATGCCGTTGACGCGATGCCAGCCAACGATGATCTCGTCGAACGCGGCCGCGCGCGCCGGACCGGACGCGGTCTGGAAGGCGCGCGTCGGCTCGGCGGCACAGCTCACGTGATAGCGCACCGGCGCCGGGCTCAGCTTGGGAAAGCCGTGCTCGTCGACTTCATAGGCGAGCAGGCGGCTGCCGGTCGGGCGATAGCCGTGCAGGCCGACCAGCAGCCTGCCTTTCAGCTCCTCGAAACGATCGCCCGTGTAGTAGAGCATGCCGAGCGGTGCACCATGCGGCGGCAGCAGCGACCACGGCTGCTGATAGTGCGAGGCTGTCGTGCAGAAGCTCTTGAGCGTTCCGGATTGCAGCACGCGCCTGAACTCCGGGCTCGGCGTGGCGAGGTCGTAGCAATAGGGCCAGCCATAGTGGCGCCCTTGCTCGATCGCGTTGATCTCCTCGTTCGGTGCGAACACGTCCTGCAGGTCGCGCGCGTTCTCGCCCTGCAGGAAGGCGGTGCCGGGATCGGGAAAGCGCGGATGCAATGCCAGCGCCATCGAGTTGCGCAGGCCGCGCGCGTAGACCTGGTGCGGCGGCGAGGGATCGCCGGGCTTCAGCGCCGCAAAGACGCCGCCGGCCGGTGGCGTGAACAGCCAGATCGCGGCCAGCGCAGAAGTGCCTTCGCCCGCGGCGCAGGGCTGCGTGATCGGCGCCGGCGACAGGCAGTTGTCGCTCGGCGCGCCGATATTGACGAACAGCCGTCCGGTACGGTCGAAGGCGAATGCCTTCAGCGGATGCGCACTTTCCGACAGGCGGGTGCCGTCGGGCAGCGTGAGGCGGCGTCCCGGCAGGTCGCGGATGATGGTCTCGATCGTTGCTCTCGGATCGGCCGCGAGCGGATCGAAGCGGAAGATCGACGTGTCGGTGGAGGCGTAGATGCGGCCGCCAGGGCCGGCCGCAAGTCCGAACGGATAGGATAGCCGCGTGATCACTTCGCGGAGGCGCTGGCCGGCCGGCGCCGCGGGATCGAGGATCAGCAGCCGGCCGTCATCATGGCCCCAGCCGCCCATGTCCGCGATCACGAACTGCCGATGGCCGGGGATCTGCACGATGCCGCGGGGAAATCTCAGGCCGTCGTCGCGGCTGGCGACGAGGCCGGCGCAGAAGCCGGCCTTCATGTCGATGCGCAGCCGTGGAAAGGCGAGGGGGGCTTCGCCGCAGCTCTTGTCGCTAAGCGCGTAGCCGCTCTTGAGCGTCACGTCGTCGGCGCGGCCGTCGGCCGCGCCGAGCAGCAGGGTCGCGACGACTGCCAGAATGCGCCACGACCAGCTCATGCGATCCGCTCAGTGCAGCAGATTGTACTGGACGATGTAGGCCGCGGCACCGGCAAAATAGCCGAGCAGCGCGAGCAGGCTGATGCGGCGGACGTACCAGAAGAAGTGGATGTTCTCGAGCCCCATCGCGGCGACGCCGGCCGCCGAGCCGATGATCAGGATCGAGCCCCCGGTGCCGGCGCAGTAGGCGACGAACTCCCAGAGAAAACTGTCCGGCGGAAACTGGCTCAGGCTGTACATGCCCATCGATGCCGCGACCAGCGGCACGTTGTCGATCACGGCGCTGGCGAGCCCCAGCACGATCACGATCAGGTCGAGCCGGCCGACGCTGCGGTCGAGCCATTGCGCCAGCGCCTCCAGGATGTGGGTGTGCTCGAGCGCGGCCACCGCCAGCAGGATGCCGATGAAGAACACGATCGAGGGCATGTCGATCCGAGTCAGCGCATGCACCAGGGTCAGGCGCTGCTTCTGCTCGAAGGCCTTCTCGCGATGGACGATCTCGCCGACCATCCACAACAGGCCGAGGCCGAACAGGATGCCCATGAACGGCGGCAGGTGCGTCGCCGCCTTGAACACCGGCACGGCGACCAGGATGCCGAGGCCCATGAAGAACATCAAATTGCGCTCGAACGGCAGGATCGGGCTGATCGAGGCGAGGCCGGCGCTCGCCGGCGGCACGAGCTGCTTGCCGCGCAGGGTGAAGCTGATGACGGCAAGCGGGACCAGCAGGTTCAGGAGCGAGGGGATGAAGACCGACTTCATGATCGCGAGCGGCGTGATCTGACCGCCGATCCACAGCATGGTGGTGGTGACGTCGCCGATCGCCGACCAGGCGCCGCCGGCATTGGCGGCGATGACGATGATCGATGCGAAGACCAGGCGGTCCTCGTCGCGGCCGGACAGCTTCTTCATCAGCGACACCATCACGATCGCGGTGGTGAGGTTGTCGAGCATGGCGCTGAGGAAGAAGGTGACGAAGCCGACCAGCCAGACCAGCGTGACCTGGTTGCGGGTGCCGATCAGCGAGGTCACGACCTCGAAGCCGTTATGGGCGTCGATCACCTCGACGATGGTCATCGCGCCGATCAGGAAGAAGATGATCTGGGCGGTCGAGGCCACGGACTCGTTGAGCTCGGTCGCGACCGCCGGAGCCGTGCCGCCCATGACAGCATAGACGGTCCACATCAGGCCGGCGCCGACCAGGGCGGTGGCCGCCTTGTTGATCCGGAACGGGTGCTCCAGCGCCACCACGGCATAGGCGAGCGTGAAGACGGCGACGATGGCAGCGGTCATGAGTGAGGCATTCCGGGCTTGATCGGCGGAGGGGCGGGATGGAACTGCCCAAGATATGACCGATCGGCGTCCGGCCAGCAAGCCGTGAGCGCTGTTCAGACCGGCGAACGCCGGATTACACCAGGGCTGACGCGATCGCGTCGGCGTGGCTGCGAATGGCGCGGATCTCCGCCGCGCTGCGGCGCTCGAGATTGACGTACTGGTTGCGCATGCGACCATTATTGGCGAAGCGGCGGCGGTGCTTGGCGAGGAAGCTCCAATACAGCGTCGTGAACGGGCAGGCCCTGTCGCCGGTCGCCTGCTTCGGATCGTAGCGGCAGTTGCGGCAATGGTCGCTCATGCGGTCGATGTAGTGGCCCGAGGCCGCATAGGGCTTGGTGCCGACCACGCCGCCGTCGCCATGCTGGCTCATGCCGAGCGTGTTGGGCAGCGACACCCAGTCGATGGCGTCGTGGAACATCGACATGTGCCAGAGGTGCACGTCGTAGGGCCGGACGCCGAGCAGCATCGCGAACAGGCCGAGCACCATCAGCCGCTCGATGTGATGTGCATAGGCATGGTCGATGGTGTGGCCGATCGCCTGCGCCAGGCAGCGCATCTCGGTCTCGCCGGTCCAGTAGAAGCGCGGCATCGGAAGGCTGGCGTCGAGCGCGTTCTCATCGGCGTAGTGAGGCATGCGCTGCCAATAGATGCCGCGCACGAATTCCCGCCAGCCGATGATCTGGCGGACGAAGCCTTCGAGTGCGTTCAGCGGCGCGTTGCGGCTTTCGAGCGCGGCCGCGACCACCTCGCGCGGGTTCAGCATGTGCAGGTTCAGCGCGCCCGACAGCCGCGAGTGATACAGGAACGGCTCGTCGCTCAGCATCGCGTCCTGATAGGTGCCGAACAAAGACAGGCGCCAGGTGACGAAGTCCGACAGCTCCGTCAGCGCGTCGACGCGCGACACCGGCAGGTCGAAGCGGTCGAGCTTGCCGGGACTGTTGGAGAAGCGCGCCGCGACCAGCTTGAGCACGTCGCGCGTGATCGGGTCGGGCGCATAGGATCGGGGCACGGGAATGGGCGGGCGGCTCCTGCCGAAACCCTTGCGGTTCTCAGCGTCGAAATTCCAGCTGCCGCCGACCGGGCGGCCGCTGTCGTCGATCAGGATGCCGGTCTTGCGCCGCATCGCGCGATAGAACGTCTCCATGATCGGCCGGGGATGGCGCTCGGTGAAGGCGTCGAACTCGTCCGCCGTGCACAGGAAGTGGCGGTCGGCGCGGATGTCGATCCGCTGCGGCAGCTTGCGCAAGCCCTCGCGCACGCGAAAGTCGCCGGGCTCCAGCACGATCGTCGCCGCCGGCTGCAGCGCGGCCTGATGCCGCGCAATCTCGCTGTCGAGCGTGCCGGTGTTGGCGGGATCATCGAGCCGGACATAGTGGACGGTACGGCCGCGGCCCTCGAGATCGGCGCGGAAGTAGCGCATCGCCGCGAAGAAATAGGCGATGCGCATCTTGTGCTGCGGCACGTAGCTCGCCTCGTCGGTGACCTCCATCTGCAGCACGGCATCCTGCTCCGGGTCGAAGCCGTCGAAGGCCGCCGAGTCCGCATCGAGCTGGTCGCCCAGCACGACGACGAGATGTCTGACGGGACGTGTCCTGATCATGATACGTTGGTCATCGCGCCATGCCGACGATCAGGCCGCCACGGTAACCGCGTGGGCCTGGCCGAGACAATCCTTGCGCACCGTGAGCAGGCTGCGATGCAGCCAGGTCTTGATGGTGCCGACCGGCACGCCGAACCGTTCCGACAGCCGCGTCCGGCTTTCGCCCTCGAGATAGGCGAGCGCCAGCAGCCGTCGGCGCTCCTCCGGCAGCCGCTCGAGCGCCTCGCGGGCGATCGGTTCCGCCAGCGCGTAGTCGAACTTGTCGTCGCTGTCGGCGGGATCAGGGATCGCCAGCGCCTCATCGAGCTCCGAGGTCGGCACGCCGGTGGCGCGCAGCGCATCGATCGCGGTGTTGCGCATGATGGTGCACATCCAGGTGATGGGCGAGGCGCGCGCCGGGTCGAAGCTCGCGGCATGCCGCCAGACCTTCAGGTAGCCGTCCTGCAGGATGTCGTCGATATCTGCCGCGGACGGCAGCAAAGCGCGCACGGTCTTCCGCATCTTCACGATCGTTGCAGCATGCAGCTCGGCAAAGGCCTGCTCGTCGTTGCGTCCGGCACGGGCGAGAAGCCCGCTGAGATGCGCGACGTAAGCCTTCTGATCCGCGCTCGCTGATCGCATCTGTCTCCTCCATGCGCTTCCTCCAGAGAAAACGGGTCAGAGCCTGATGCGGATCACCGCCAGCGTGCAGCCGAGGTCGCGTGGAGGCAACTGGCGAATCATCCAGGCGATCACGCTCCTCCGGAGCGCGTCACGCCGGCTCGCTAACGATGCGTCGCAAGACTCAGAGCCGGACGAACGGGCTGATCAGGCGGCCGAGCAGGCCGTGCATGCGCAGGTCGCCGGTCATGGCGACGAGGCAGAGGCAGGGGCCCTCGTCACCGACCACCGGACGATGGTCGACCTCGTCGTCGCCATAGTCGAAGTCGCCGGGTCCGTAATAGCCGCCGAGATGGCTGAAGCTACCCTTCAGCACGCAGGTCAGCTCATTGCCGGAATGCGTATGCTCCAGCATCCGTGCGCCGGGCTCCGAGCGCAGAAGAAAGGCGCGGGATTTTCCGGTGCCAGGCAGCAGGATCGGGCGCATGCTGATGCCGGGTGCCACGCGCCGGCGCTTGCCGATCTTGCAGCGCCTGACCATCTCGGGGAGGTCGGCGAGCTCGGGATCGTGCTCGGCGACCTCGCTCACCTGTGGCGCCGCCTGCGGGCGTCGATCGATGCGTGCCATCACGGCATCGAACGCATCCGCGCCCGTCGCGATCGGCTCGGCCGCATCCAGCGAGGCGCCGGCGAGCTGCTCGATGGCGCGGACGAAGCGCTGGCATCGGCCGCAATCGGCGACATGGACACCGACGACCAGCCGCTCGGCCTCGTCGAGCGCACCAGTGGCGAAGTCGGCCAGCAGGTCTTCCGGCGGGTGGTGGCTGATCGTCATGTCGCGTCGTCCAACAGGTCTCTCAGGCGATTCATCGCCAATCTGATTCGTGACTTTACCGTACCCAGCGGCAGGCCGAGCACCGCCGCGATTTCCGAATGCGGTCGTTCTTCAACGAACGACAGGCGGATCACGGTGGATTGCTCCACCGACAATCTTTCGATCGCGGCCGCCACCCGTGTGGCATCTTCGACACGCGAGACGATCTGGTCGGCCGCGGGCGTCGGATCGGCTTCCTCGTCCCGCCCCACTTCTCTGCTCAGCCGGCTGTCGCGGGCAGCCTTGCGCGCGGCGTCGATCCGCTGGTTGCGCGCGATCGTGAAGATCCAGGCGGCCGCGCCGGCCGTCGACGGATCGAATTGCCCCGCCTTCGTCCACACCGCCACCATGGTGGATTGGGCGATTTCCTCAGCGTCGTCGGCGTTGCAGCCGGTCTTGATGAGGAAACCTTTGATGCGGGGCGCAAAATGCGCAAACAGGGCCTTGAATGCCTCGCGATCGCCGCGCGCGGCGACGCGTCCGATCAATTCAGCCCAGTCCACAGTCGCCTTCGGCCCTCTGCTCACATTCACCCTGGTACGGGCACTGAAGGCCCGTGCAAATCGATGCCGGGACGATGCCACGTTCCATTGCGCTAATCCAGTCGCTCTCAGTCGCGTGGTCATGGTCCCCGGCACGCTGCTTGACCCTGGATAACGTGGAACATGGACGGCTGGATCACAGCGGGCGGAGGATTTTCCGGCCCCTTCAATCCTTCAGGTCGGAATTGACCATCGCCAGGAACTCCTGGCGGCTCATCGGGTCGGTGCGGAAGCAGCCGAGCATGCGGCTTGTGGTGAGATCGACGCCGTGCTTCTTGACGCCGCGCGAGCTGATGCAGTGATGGGCTGCCTTGATCACGACCGCCACGCCCTGCGGCTGCAGCACCTCGTCGATGATGTTGGCGATCTCGGCGGTCATGCGCTCCTGGATCTGCAGCCGGCTGGCATAGGCCTCGACGACCCGGGCGAGCTTGGAAATCCCGACCACGCGGTTGCGCGGCACGTAGCCGACCCAGGCGCGGCCGATGATGGGCGCCATGTGGTGCTCGCAATGGCTCTGGAACGGGATGTTCCGCAACAGCACCATCTCGTCGTAGCCGGCCGTCTCCTCGAACGTCTTGCGCAGATACTCCTCGGGGTTCTGCTCATAGCCGGAAAAATAGCTCTTGTAGGCCCGCGCCACGCGGGCCGGGGTCTCGGAGAGACCCTCGCGTGACGGATCCTCGCCGATCCAGGTCAGGATGGTGCGGATGGCGTCCTCGACGTCATCCTGGGTGACCGCGACCGGGTCGCAGGCGAACGGAAGTTTCTTGGCTGTCTGGCGCACGACGGCTCTCCAAAAACCAAGAAACGGTTCCGGTGTCGGAACGGATCACGTCTTGCGGGGGGCGATTTCCGCAACCGAGGGCTCGCCCCGGTCAGCTCGCCTTGCGCAGCCGCATCTCCGCGGACGGACCCGAGCGCAGGTTCTGAAAGAACTTCTCGACCTCGTTGGCGAGCGTCTGCGCGGTCGCGTTGAGGTCGCCGGACGCCGACAGGACGGAGGCGGCGGCCGTCGAGGTCTCACTGATGGCGTCGCGGAGCGAGCCGATGTTCATGACCAGCGTCTGGTTGCCCTGGGCGGTCGACTGCGCGTTGGTCGAGATCTCCCGCGTCGCCTGGTCCTGCTGCTGGATGGCATTGGAGATGTTCGAGGTGATCTCGTTGATGCCGCGGACCGCCTGGCCGATCTCGCGGACCGCGTCGACCGCGGTCTTGGTCGAGGCCTGGATCAGGCCGACGTTCTGGCTGATCTCCTCGGTCGCCTTGGCCGTCTGCCCGGCCAGCGCCTTGACCTCGTGAGCGACGACGGCAAAGCCGCGGCCGGCCTCGCCGGCGCGGGCGGCCTCGATGGTCGCATTCAGAGCGAGGAGGTTGGTCTGCTCGGCGATGGTCTGGATCAGGGTCAATACGCCGTCGATGCGCTGGGTGGCGGCGGCAAGGCCCTCGATCTCCGTGACCGACTTCTCGGTGCGTTGGCCGGTCTGCTCGACGGCGCCGGCCGACTGCCGGATCTGCCGGCCGATCTCCTCGACGGACGTCGACAACTCCTCGGCGGCGCTCGCGACGGCGGAAACGTTGGTCGAGGCCTGCGACGTCGCGCCGGCTGCGGTGACCGCGCGCTCGTTGGCGTCCGCCGTCAGCCGTGTGATCGCCTCGGCGGTGGCGCGCATCGCGGCGGCGTTCTCGGTGACGGTCCGCATCACGCTGCCGATTGCGGTGCGAAATTCCTCGACCGCGGTTTCGATGTGGCGGGCCCGGGCTTCGCGGATTTCGGAGTCCTGCGAGACCTGGACATTGAGGTCGCGGTTGTGGGCCATCGCCTGCTGGAACACGCCGATGGCGCGGGCCAGCTCGCCGACCTCGTCGGCGCGCCCGGCATACGGCACCTCGACGTTCTCGGCGCCGGTGGCGACCTGGCGGATCGTCTCGGTGATCTGAGACAGCGGCCGAGCGATCGAGCGAGCGATGATCACCACGCCGGCTGCGACCAGAACCAACATCAAGCCGCCAAGGCCTGTCAGCATGAGCGAGAGCTTGTTGTTCAGCGCCGCTTTCTCGGCGATCTTTCCTCCGCGCTCGACATAGACTTTGGACAGCGCTTCGAGGTCCGTGTTGAGCGCCTTGCGCACGGAGCGATTGGCGTCGTTGTCGCCCCACTCGCGTCCCGCAGCCGGGCTGATTTCATTGGCGCGGCGGACCAGTTCGGCGCGGAATTCGACGAATTGCTCGATCCGCTTCTTGAACGTTGCGAATTGCTGGGCGTCGTCGGCCTGTACGATCGCCTGCCACTTGTCGACGACCTTCAGAATCTCGGCGTTGAATTTGAGCAAGCCGTTGCCGTATTGCTTCACGACGGCCGGATCTGTCGACATGTAGACGCCACGCGACTCCATCACGACGGCATAGACGAGGCCGTTGACCAGCTGAACGTTGTGAGCGGCGAGATTGGCCGTCTCGATGGCTTTGATGAGCTCCGTGGCCCGCCGCGAGTTGTAGTCGGACAGCCAGGTGATTGCGGCGGTCAATAGCGCAAACAACGCGAAGATTGCATAGAGCTTGACTGCGATGGATCGGCGCGTGGCCGTCTTCGTTGACGTCGGGCGTGAGGTCATGAGGTGAGACACCGCGAGTTTTTGCTGCGACGGAGGAGGCGCTTGATTGTTAATAGTTATGCAAAACCTTCATGGAGAAAGCGTTAAGTGGACACCGTCAGTATTATACAACCACAGCGTACTTTGCTTGGCGTTTCAATCGATTAGTTGGTGCTCCGCAGCAGGGGCGCGCGCCGGGGCGTCCGGTTGACTACGGAGGGCATGCGCCCTTTCGAGGCCCCTCGTTCCCTTGCAAATGCATTGCAAACCAGTGACCGCGCGCACGCGCGCTCAGCAATTGGTCGCCGATCGGAGACAGGCGGGAGCGGTCGTCGCGCTCGACCGATCGATGATCCATCTGATTGGAACCTTGGATCGCCCGTCGCATTCCGCCATCCGTATTGCGATACATTGGATCAGGTCGCCTCATCAGGTCGCGTCTGATCATGCCTGGCAGCGTGAGCATCGGGCACGCGGCGGGGACGTCGCGCCTTGCGACAGGAGCGGAAAACTCGATCGCACCTCAACTTTTCCGGAAGGGGTGGCGAAGCCTTGTCTTCGGCCGTAAGGTAACCAGTTAGCGGGTTGTCGCGAGGGGCAGTCGATGAGATTCGAGGGCATCGAAACGGTACGTCGCATTCTCTGTGTGTTTCCGCGCTACACCTCGTCGTTCGGAACCTTCGAGCATGCCTATCCGCTCACCGACGGCATCCAGGCCTTCATGCCGCCGCAGGGGCTGCTGCTGATCGCGGCCTATCTTCCAAGCTCCTGGCAGGTGCGCTTCATCGACGAGAACATCCGCCCGGCGCGGGACGAGGATTTCTCCTGGGCCGAAGCGGTGTTCGTCAGCGGCATGCACATCCAGCGTCAGCAGATGAACGACATCTGCCAGCGGGCGCACGCGTTCGACCTGCCGGTCGCGCTCGGCGGCCCTTCGGTCAGCGCCTGCCCGGACTACTATCCGAGCTTCGACTATCTGCATGTCGGCGAGCTTGGCGATGCGACCGACGAGCTGATCGCGCGGCTGGCGCGGGATCCGTCACGGCCTGCGCAGCAGGTCGTGCTGCGGACCAGCGAGCGGGTGGCGATGACCGATTTCCCGGTGCCGGCCTATGAGCTCGCCGAGGTGAAGAAGTACTTTCTCGGCAGTATCCAGTATTCCAGCGGCTGTCCCTATCAATGCGAGTTCTGCGACATCCCCGGCCTCTATGGGCGCAACCCGCGCATCAAGTCGCCGCAGCAGATCATCGCCGAGCTCGACAAGCTCAGGGAATGCGGCGTCACCGGCTCGGTCTATTTCGTCGACGACAATTTCATCGGCAACCGCAAAGCCGCGACGGAGCTGCTGCCGCATCTGATCGAATGGCAGAAGCGCACCGGCTATGTGATGCGGCTCGCCTGCGAGGCCACGCTCAACATCGCCAAGCGGCCCGAGATCCTGGAGAAGATGCGCGAGGCCTATTTCATCACCATCTTCTGCGGCATCGAGACGCCCGATCCGGATGCGCTGACGGCCATGCAGAAGGATCACAACATGATGGTGCCGATCCTGGAGGGGATCAGGACCATCAACAGCTACGGCATGGAGGTCGTCTCCGGTATCATCATGGGGCTGGACACCGACACGCCGCAGACCGCGGACGCGCTGCTGCAGTTCGTCGAGGAGAGCCGGATCCCGCTGCTCACGATCAATCTGCTGCAGGCGCTCCCGAAGACGCCCCTGTGGGATCGCCTCGAGCGCGAGGGCAGGCTGGTCCACGACGACGGTCGCGACTCCAACGTGAAATTCCTGATGCCCTATGACGAGGTGGTCACGGCGTGGCGGCGCTGCATGGAGGTGGCCTATGAGCCGGAGCGGCTGTTCGCGCGCTACAAGCACCAATGCGACACCACCTACGCCAACCGCATCGAGGTGCCGGTCAGCGACGAGATGAAGAGCTGGCCGAACGTCAGGCGCGGCCTGGTCATGATGGGCAAGATCTTCTGGAAGGTGGGCGTGCTCGGCGACTACAAGCGGCCGTTCTGGCGCTTTGCCTGGAGCCAGCTCAAGCGCGGCGAGATCGAGAATTTCATCGCCGTGACGCTGATCGCGCATCACCTCATCATGTTTGCGCGCGCCGCCTCGCGCGGGCATCAGAACGCGTCGAACTACTCGATCCGGCTGCGCGAGGCCGCCCTTCCTGCGGGGTGATGGCCTCGCCGGGGCAGGGCAGCGGGGCGCTCGCCGGCGCCGCGGCCTGCTCCGGCAAGGACGGCTCAGTCGGATACCGGTCCTTGAGTCGTTCAGGTTTCGAGCCCCGCGTCCGTCGGGGCCGTCCACCTCTTTTCAAGCACGGCAGAATCGTGGCGTGATCGGAAGCCGTCGCGGCTCGCCGTCTTGTGTGGCCGCGCATGGTTGCGGCCGGGGAGTGAACCCTGCTAGACCGCCTCGACGAATTTTCACGTGTTTTCAAGGATTAGCTTCGGCTGCGGGCCACAATGCGGTCATCTCTGCTTCGCTGAGCGGCCTTATTTCTGCCCTATGCGCTCAGGCCTTCCGAATTGGGCCGCGCCCCAACCACTGGACACCGCATGCTGGAAGTCAGGCACGACAACGAAGTCCATGTCGAGAAGGTCGAGCACCGGCCGGCCGACAGCATCGCCTTTGGCATCGAGCGGCTCGGCCTCCTCGCGGTCAAGGCGCCGATCTTCTCCTGCGTCGTCCTGCTCGTTCTCATCGTGGCGGCGGTGTTCGGCATCAAGCGCATCCAGATCGACGATTCGCTCAGCCAGCTGTTTCGCTCCGACAGCAAGGAATTCCACCAGTACGAGGAGGTGACGAAGAAGTTCCCGGCCGAGGAATTCGACGTCCTCGTCGTGGTCGAGGGCAAGACCCTGCTGGCCCGCCAAAACCTCGAGAAGCTTCGTGACTTCGTGACCGACCTGCAACTGGTCGAGGGCACCCGGGGCCTGGTGTCGCTGTTCTCGGCCCGTCAGGCGCCGGCGCCCGGCAAGCTGCCGGCCGCGCTGTTTCCGTCGGATCTGCCGGAGGGCGAGGCCTACGACAAGTTCATCGAAACGGTGAAGTCCAACGAGATCATCCGTGGCAAGCTGTTGTCGGAGGACGGCACGCTGGCCCTGATCGTGCTGTCGCTCGAGCCCAAGGTGGTCGCCTCGAACGATCTCGGGAAGGTGGTGGGCGACATCCGGAAGCTGATGGCGGAGGACCTCGGCGACACCGGCCTGAATGTCCAGCTTTCCGGCGTGCCGGTCATGCAGCTCGAGATCCGCAACGCGGTGGAGCGTGACGGGCTGACCTACAACATTCTCGGCATTCTCGCCGGCTGCGTCATCGCCATCATCTTCTTCCGCAAGGTCTCGTTCATGATCGCGGCGGCGTTTCCGCCGCTGATCGCGATCATGCTCGCGCTCGGCGCGCTCGGGTGGGCCAATTTCAATCTCAACATGTTCCTGAACGTGATGACGCCGCTCATCATGGTCATCAGCTTCTCCGATTCGATGCAGCTCACCTTCGCCGCTCGCGACCGCCTGATCGCGGGGCAGGACAAGGTGACGGCGTTCAAGAACGCCGTGCTGGTCGTCGGCCCGGCTTGCGTCCTGACCCACGCCACCGCCGGCATTTCCTTCATCGCCCTGCAGTTCTCCGACAGCGACCTGATCCGCAAGTTCGGCGAGGCGGGGCTCGCCGCCACCATCATCGCGCTGGTCGCGGTGCTGTCGCTGGTGCCGGTGTTCGGCGTGCTGCTGGTCCGCAACGAGAAGACGTTCGCGGTCAAATTCCAGGGCGCCGACGCCGGCGTCCAGGCGCTGCGCAATTTCTGCTACTGGATCGCGGTGCGCATGGTCGGCCGTCCCGGCCTGTTCAGCCTGATCGCGGTGCTGTTCGTCGGCTCGCTCGCGGTGGTGTATTCGACCCTGGAGCCGCGCTATCGCCTCGCCGACCAGGTGCCGGACAAGCAGCAGGCGGTTGCGGCGAGCAACCGGCTCGATGCCAAGCTGACCGGCGCCAATCCGGTCAACGTGCTCATCCAGTTTCCGAAGGGCGCCTCGCTCTATGCCCCGGAGACCCTGCAGACCATCGCCGACGTCCATGCCACGGTCGAGAAGACCGCGGGTGTCGGCAACGTCTGGTCGGTCGAGACGCTCCGGCGCTGGCTGGCCGAGAAGGCCGGCTCGTCGGATACCGCGACCCTGCAGGAATACGTCAATCTGATCCCCGAGCATCTGGTGCGCCGCTTCATCGACAAGGAGCAGGATGCGGTGGTGGTCGCCGGCCGTGTGCCGGATGTCGACTCCAGCCAGCTGCTGCCGGTGGTCGACAAGCTCGACCACGAGCTCGACGCGGTGAGAAAGAAGCATCCCGGCTATGAAATCGCCGTCACCGGTCTCGCCGCCATCGCCGCGCGCAACTCGGCCGGCATGATCGAAAAGCTCAACCATGGGCTGACGATCGAGTTCGCGCTGGTGGCCATGTTCATCGGGCTGGCCTTCCGGTCCTGGGTCGTCATGCTCGCCTGCATCCTGCCCGGCATTTTCCCTGTCGTGATGTCAGGCACCGTGCTGTGGGCCATGGGGGAGGGGCTGCAATTCGCCAGCGTGGTCGCGCTCACGGTCTCCTTTGGCCTCGGCCTGTCGGCCACCATCCACTTCCTGAACCGGCTGCGGATGGAGAGCGCGCCCGGCGTCAGTGCCGCAGTCGCTGTGGAGCGGGCCACCGTGCTGGTCGGACCGGCGCTGATCCTCACCACCGTGGTGCTGGCCTGCGGCCTGGTCGTCACCGTGTTCTCGGATCTGCCGTCGCTGCGGCTGTTCGGTTGGCTCAGCGCGTTCTCGATGGTGGCGGCGCTGTTCGCCGACCTCTTCATCCTCCGCCCGACCGCGATGTTCCTGATCAACCTGTCGCAGAAGCTCAAGCGCAAGCCGCTTTGAGGCGAGGGAATTGGTTTAAGCCCAGCCAGCAACTGTCATCGCCCGGCTGGTCAAGCCGGGCGATGACAGCGGTTGTTTAAGGCGGGTCGAGGGTTGCTGCTGAGGCACAGCAAAACAAAACGGCCCTGACATCGTCAGGGCCGTTTGCGTGTTCAGAGACTGACAGAGCCGATCAGGTCTTCGACATCGTGATGTTGACGCCGCGGATCTCGCCCTTGGAGGAGATCTGCACGACCTGCTTGTTGCCGCTGGTCCTCAGGTTGATGCTGGCGGCGAAACCGGCGGCCTGCACGAACACGTCGATCTGGCCGTTGCCGGCGGTGCCCTGCAGTTCGCCGTTCACGTTGCGGCTCGATTCGCTCCAATTGCCGGAGATGCGGTCACCCTGGCTGGTGACGTCGCTGGTCAGCAGGAACTTGTAGCTGTCGCTGGCGCATTGCAGGCTCTGCTTGAGATTGGCGCCGGCCACCTTGTAGCTGGCCTTGCAGCGGATGCGCTCGGTGGTGCCGTCGGACAGCGCGACCGTGCCGTTGCCGGCCCATGAGCCGTCGAAGCCGGCGAACGGGCCCGACTGAGCCTGAACTGCGGTCGCCGCCACGAACAGTGCCGCTCCGAGACCGGCGGCCTTGACGACGCGCCCAGAGAAAGGTGAGCCGAACAGTTTCATATCGAGTTTCCCATCCAAAATGACACCGCTGTGTCGGCGTATGCTGCCGCTTCGAACACTTGGTGTTCTCGCCGAAGGTTAGGTTCAAATGACGGCCGGTCGGGCGCTGCGACCGGATGCCATGATGCCCGCCGATACCGTGCGACCGGTCGGCGCCGAATGGTCGTCCTCGCAAGACGGCTGCACGCAAGCCGCCTCGACGGCGCCCGCATCTAACGGTCCGCGCGGCATGCTTGCAACAGCCAAATGCGAAAAACGTGTTCCGAGAATAACGCCCTAGTATCAACGCCTTGTTTGTGCCAATGCTGTGATCTCCGAGCTTGATCCGCTCGGGATCATAGGGCGCAAATTTGGCCGCATTTGGCAGCGTACCTCCGGCGCTGGGGGGCTTGCGGTCCTTGCCAAACCAAACAGGTGTTTCCCGGGCAGCATCGGCGTTCCCGGGAGGTCTCCTCTGCTGTCAAAATGAAGGAACACGATGCGTAAGATTTTCCTGGCACTTTCCCTGCTGTCGTCGGTGTCCGTTTCCACCGGTGCGTTCGCGCAAGGCCGCGGCGGCACGCCCGAAGAGCAGGCGGCCTGCACGCGTGACGTTCAGAAGTTCTGCCGTGCGGTCATCGATCAGGGTGACTTCACGATTCTGGCGTGCCTCAAGGAGAACCGCCCCAAGATCAGCTCGGCCTGCGATCAGGTGCTGAAGACCCACAACCAGTAAGCGGTTGCCGTTCGGAACGGTTGTTTCCGAACTCTCTTGGTTAACGACCGCCGGCCCGCCCCCTCGGGGCAGGACGGCGGTTCGCTTCTATGGGCTGCCCGACATCGATTGCATTGGTTTTGGCGGGATCTTCGCCTATATGGGGGGCGAGCAATCCGTTCGCATGAGCGAAGCGGCGGGCATTGTTTTCGGTAGCGCCCCTTCAACCTGATAGCTGTTTCGTCCATGACCACCGCGAGCGATTTGCGATCCGGCAAGACACACCGGGACGAGAACTTTCCGGTGGCGTCGTGGATCATCCGTCCTGAGCATCGGGCGCTGATCCTCGCCTTCTACAATTTCGTGCGCACCGCCGACGACATCGCCGACCATCCGAGCCTGCCGGGCGACGAGAAGCTGCGGCTGCTCGACCTGCTCGAGGCTGAGCTGACGGGAACGGGCGAGACCCAGGACGTCGCCGTCAGCCTGCGCCGGGCGCTAGCCGGGCGCGGCATGTCGCCCCGGCACGCGCTCGATCTGCTGGTTGCCTTCCGGATGGACGTGACCAAGCTGCGCTACGAGAACTGGGACGAGGTCATCCACTACTGCCGCTATTCGGCGATGCCGGTCGGCCGCTTCATGCTCGATGTGCACGGCGAGTCCGCCGCGACCTGGCCGGCCTCGGACGCGATCTGCGCCGGCCTTCAGATCAACAACCACCTGCAGGACTGCGGCAAGGACTACAAGGCGCTCAACCGCGTCTATCTGCCGCGCGACGCGCTGGCCGAAGCCGGCGCCACGGTCGAGATGCTCGGCGCAGCCAAATCGTCGCCGCAGCTCTTGAGCTGCCTGCAGAAGCTCGCCGTCCGCAATGCGGCGCTGCTCGAGGAGGGCAGGGACCTCAACAGCGGCGTCAAGGATTTCCGCTTCGGACTGGAGATCGCCGTGATCCAGGCCTTCGCCGACCGCATCGTGGCGTTGCTGAAGGTGCGCGACCCACTCAGCGAGCGCGTGCACCTGTCGCCCATCGGCATGCTCGGTCTCACCTTCACCTCGGTGATGGGCGAGATCGGCCGCCGCGTGGCCGGGCGTCATCCCCAGACCAAATCGGCAGCCGGCGCATGACCCTCGAGGCGACCGCGGATAACGTCGATCACGGCACGGCGGCCTCCGGCAGCTCGTTCTATGCCGCCATGCGCATCCTGCCGCGCGCCCAGCGCGATGCGATGTTCCAGGTCTACAGCTTCTGCCGCGAGGTCGACGACATCGCCGATTCCGACGGCCCGCGGCCCGAGCGGCTGGCGGCGCTGCAGAAATGGCGCGACGACATCGACGCGCTGTACCAGGGCAACCCGCCGCCGCGGCTGCGCGACTATGTCGCGTCGGTGAAGACCTTCGGACTGAAGCGCGAGGACTTCCTCGCGATCATCGACGGCATGGAGATGGACGTGCCGGCGGAGATCCGCGCGCCGGATCTCGCCACGCTCGACCTTTATTGCGACCGCGTGGCCAGCGCGGTCGGCCGCCTCTCGGTGCGCATCTTCGGCATGCCCGAGGAGGACGGCATCCTGCTCGCGCACCATCTCGGCCGCGCGCTGCAGCTGACCAACATCCTGCGCGACATCGACGAGGATGCCGGCATCGGCCGGCTCTACCTGCCGCGCGAGGCGCTGCTGTTCGCCGGCATCACCAGCGACGATCCGGTCAAGGTGATGCAGGAGCGGGCGCTGCCCAAGGTCTGCAACTCGGTAGCGGTCAGGGCCAAGACGCATTTCGAGAAGGCCGACGAGATCATGCGGCGAAATCGCCGGCGCGCCGTGCGGGCGCCGCGGATCATGTCGGAATATTATCGCGCCGTGTTCGACCTCCTGCTCGAACGCGGCTTCGCGCTGCCGCGCGAGCCCGTCCGCGTGAGCAAGCTCACGAAGATCGGCATCATCCTCCGTTACGCAATCATCTGATGCAGAAGACAGCTCACATCATCGGCGCCGGCGTGTCCGGCCTTTCCGCCGGCGTGCGGCTCGCCAACGCGGGCTACATCGTGCACGTCCATGAGGCCACCCAGCAGCTCGGCGGCCGCTGCCGGTCCTATTACGACGCCGCGACCGACCTGGTGATCGACAACGGCAACCATCTGCTGCTGTCGGCCAATCATCACGTGCTGTCCTATGCCCGTGCGATCGGCTCGGAAGCGGGGCTGGTCGGGCCGGAGAAGGCGCAGTTCGCATTCGTCGACATCCGGAGCGGCCAGCGCTGGCTGCTCGATCTCGGCAACGGCCGGCTGCCGCTGTGGGTGTTCGACGAGGGCCGCCGCGTGCCGGATACCAAGCTCGGCGACTATCTCGCATTGTCGCCGCTGATTTGGGCCGGCACGTCCAAGACCATCGGCAGCACGATTCCCTGCAAGGGCGCGCTGTACGACCGGCTGGTGCAGCCGCTGCTGCTCGCGGCGCTGAACTGCGATCCGCCGGAGGGCTCGGCGGGGCTCGCCGGCGCCATCGTCCGCGAGACGCTGTTGGCCGGCGGACAGGCCTGCCGGCCGCTGATCGCGCGCGACGGGTTGTCGGGCGTACTGATCGATCCGGCCGTGAAATTCCTGGAAGGCAAGGGCGGCAGCGTCCGGATCGGCCGCGAGCTGCGCGGCCTCGACAATGCAGGCGGTCGCGTCACCGGGCTCAGGTTCGGCGGTGATGAATCCGTCGCGCTCGGTCCCTCCGACGTCGTGGTGCTCGCCGTGCCGCCGCGGCCGGCGATGGCGCTGCTGCCGGGACTCACGGGGCCGACGAAATATCGTGCCATCGTCAATGCCCATTTCCGCATCACGCCGCCGCGCGATGCACCAGCTCTGCTCGGAGTGGTCGGCGGCCTGGTCGAGTGGCTGTTCGCCTTCCCGCAGCGGCTCTCGGTCACCATCAGCAATGGCGATCGCCTGGTCGACATGCCGCGCGAGGAACTCGCCGCCGCGATCTGGGCCGACGTCTGCAAGGCCGCCGGGATCTCGGGCGAGCTGCCGCCGTGGCAGATCGTGCGCGAGCGTCGCGCCACCTTCGAGGCGACGCCGGAGCAGAACGCGCTCCGGCCCGGAGTGAAGACGGCGTTCGGCAATCTCGCTCTGGCGGGGGACTGGACCGATACCGGCCTGCCGGCAACCATCGAAGGCTCGGTGCGCTCCGGCGACCGCGCCGCGAATCTCCTGCTCGGGCACGGCTGACGGGCGCAGGGCTGCCAAATCTGGACGCGCCGTCAGGCCGCCTGCGCCGCGAGTCTCACATTTTCGTGGCGTAGTTCTTGCTTAAAGTTCCACGCCTGGAGGCGCTGGCGCGATCTGTTCCAGGGCGGAACAGGGGTCGGCGGGGCCAAATGGCAACACCCGGCAAAAAACGCATCGGGTGCGGGTGCAGTGCGGCGCAAACGGGGTTTCCTCGTGGAAATTTTCTGCGTAATCCTCGGTTTGTTAAGGTCTTTCCGCTCTGGCGCCGCCGCGGCTGAGGCTTTGGAACAAGAGACGGAGACGTCGGATCACGCGACGTCCGAGAAGGTGTCAGGGGTCGGATTGTGAAGTTGGGGATGGGGGACGACACGTCCGCGGATCGCCCGATTGATCCGCGGCCGGTCTTGGTCGTGACGGGCTTGGTGCAGGAGGCCCGGATTGCTGCCGGGCCCGGCATGATGGTGATCTGCAGCTCGAGCGACCCCAGACAGTTGCGCTCGCTGCTCACCGTGTTCGACCCGACCTCGATCCGCGGCGTCGTCAGCTTCGGCGTGGCCGGTGGCCTCGATCCGACCCTCAAGGCCGGCGACATCGTCGTCGCCACCGAGGTGACCGCCGGCGATGCCCGCTGGCTGTCGGGCCTGTCGCTGCGCGAGGAGCACATCGCCCGCGCCGCCCTGAAGAAGCGCCGCGTCGTGCGCGGCGTGCTCGCCGGGGCCGAAGAGGTGGTGGTGGCGCAGGCCCGCAAGGCGGCGCTGCGCATGAAGACCGGCGCGGCCGCGGTCGACATGGAGAGCCACATCGCTGCCGCCTATGCCGCCGAGTACGGGCTGCCGTTCGCGGCGCTGCGGGTGATCTCCGATCCCGCCCATCGCACCCTCCCGTCGCTCGCCAAGGACGCCATCAAGCCCAACGGCGACATCGACCTGCCGATGATCCTGCGCGGCGTCGCCCGCAATCCGGCCGTGCTGCGTGGTCTGGTGTCGACGGGCATCGAGTTCAATCGCGCCCTGCGCTCGCTGCGCGGCGCCCGCGACCTGCTGCTGAGCGGCCTGCTGGCGGCCGAGCATTTCCTCGAGACCGAGACGCTGGCCGCCGCCGAAGCGTAAGGCGCCGGCTGGCGAATGATCGTCGGCTTTATCGGCTAAGGCTCCGATAATCCCGCTTGCTCCGTCGCTGCGCTCGCAATGACGTGTGGAAAGAGCTTCGCTCAGAGGCGCAATCCCTGCACCGAAACGGAGCGGCGCCTACGAGCCCATAGCACCTCAACGAAAAACGGCCGCCGGTTGCCCGGCGGCCGTTTCGTTGTGGACTGATCTCAGCGGCCTCAGGCCGCGGTCGAGGCCTTCTGCTGGGCTTCGACGGCCTCGTCCTTGCGGATCTCGGAGAGGCGCTTCTGCACCTCCGACGAGAACACGTATTGCGCCGGGCGCTGCTTGGAGAGGTCGATCTCCGGCGCCATCGGGCCTTCGGTCTTGATGCCGCGCAGCGACACGAACATCGCCTTGATCGGGTTGGTCAGCGCCGCATTGGCGGCGGTCGCCTCATAGCCGCAATGCGCCATGCAGTCGGCGCACTTCTCGTACTTGCCGGTGCCGTAGGAATCCCAGTCGGTGGTCTCCATCAGCTCCTTGAAGGTCTTGGTGTAGCCTTCGCCGAGCAGATAGCAGGGCTTCTGCCAGCCGAAGATGTTGCGCGCAGGCATGCCCCAGGGGGTGCACTCGAACTCCTGGTTTCCGGCGAGGAAGTCGAGGAACAGGCCGGAATGCATGAAATTCCACTTCTTGCCCTTGCCGAGCTTGAAGACGTCGCGGAACAGCTGCTTGGTCTTGGTGCGGTTGAGGAAGTGCTCCTGGTCCGGCGCGCGCTCATAGGCATAGCCGGGCGACATGGTGACGCCGACGCCGAGTTCGGTCGTGAAGTCCAGGAACTTGGCGATCTCCTCGGCCGGGTGGCCGTCGAACACCGTGGCGTTGACGTTGACGGTGAAGCCGCGCTCCTTGGCGGCCTTGATCGCGGAGACGGCGCGGTCGAACACGCCCTTCTGCGACACCGCCTTGTCGTGATGCTCGCGCAGGCCGTCGAGATGCACCGAGAAGAACAAATAGGGCGACGGCTCGAACAGGTCGAGCTTCTTCTCCAGGAGCAGCGCGTTGGTGCAGAGCGAGACGAACTTCTTGCGGGCGACCAGGCCGCGCACGATCTCGCCGATCTCCTTGTGGATCAGCGGCTCGCCGCCGGGGATCGCGACCATCGGTGCGCCGCACTCATCGGCCGCATCCCAGCACTCCTGCGCGCTCATGCGGCGGTTGAGGATCGCGTCGGGATAGTCGATCTTGCCACAGCCGGCGCATGCCAGGTTGCAGCGGAACAGCGGCTCCAGCATCAGCACGAGCGGATAGCGTTTCCGGCCGAGAAGCTTCTGCTTCATCAGATAGGCCCCGATACGCAGTTCCTTATGGAAGGGGATTGCCATTACGTCTCTTCTTTCTGGACCAAACGAGGACCGATCAGCCCGCGACCAGCTCGGCCGGCAGGCGGAATTCGATGTTTTCTTCCCGCCCCGGGACCACCGCGACCTCGACCGGTCCGATGCGCCGCAGGGCTTCGATGACGTCGTCGACAAGCACTTCGGGAGCCGAGGCGCCGGCAGTGATGCCGACGGCCTTGGCCCCCTTCAGCCAAACCGGATCAAGCTCGCTGCCATCAGCGATCAGATAGCTTGCGACCCCGGCCTCGGTGCCGATCTCGCGCAGTCTGTTCGAGTTGGAGCTGTTGGCGGCGCCCACCACCAGGATGACGTCCACCAGCTTGCTTAAGTCCCTTACCGCAGATTGGCGGTTCTGTGTCGCATAGCAGATATCCCGGATATCGGGACCTTGAAGGTCTGTAAAGCGGGCTTGAAGGGCTAAAATGATGTCCCGGGTGTCGTCCACGCTGAGCGTGGTCTGGGTAATATAGGCCAAGGGGGTGTCGAGCGGCAGAGGCAGGGCGGCCACATCGGCCACGTTCTGCACGAGGTAGACCGGGCCGGGAACCTGGCCCATGGTTCCCTCCACCTCCGGATGGCCGGCATGACCGATCAGTACCAGGGTACGTCCCTTGGACATGTAGCGCTTGCCCTGGTTGTGAACCTTCGTCACCAGCGGGCAGGTGGCATTGAGCACCGGCAGCCCGCGGGCGGCCGCTTCCTCCTCGACCGTCCGGGCGACGCCGTGGGCGCTGAACACGGTGACGGCGCGCGGCGGCACCTCGGAGAGGTCCTCGACGAAGATGGCGCCCTTGGCCTTCAGGCTCTCGACCACGTGCTTGTTGTGGACGATCTCATGACGCACGTAGACCGGCGGGCCATACTTCTCCAGCGCGCGCTCCACGATCTCGATCGCACGCACGACTCCAGCACAAAAACCGCGCGGCTGCGCGAGATACACCTGCATGGGACGTCCAGCCACGTTGCCTCACTTTCGACCCGGCACCTCCGTGCGTGCGACAGGGTTGCAATAATCGCACCAGCGAGTGCCCCCAATGGCCCGCCACACGGATGGAAACGCAGGGCTTTGTGTCAAAAATCGAGCGAAGAGAAAAGCCGGTCTGCAAGTCGCTCGCATGTGATGCGTCGCACGCAGCCCCCGAGAGGTTGCAGGTAATTTAGTAATTATAAATTAGATCAATCAATTGAGTTGGTTATGCTCTCACTCGTTCGTCACTTTACCGCCGAGAACAGCCGCTATATCAGCCGGCCCGACGGTTCCGTGCATCGTTCAACTTGATCCGCCGTCGAGGGACCATCCTCGTCTTCAAGGTTGGGCCAGGCCGGGTCGGGGCGCGCTCAGGATGTGTGCGTCCGGGGCTCGCCCTGATCGGGGAACTCCGCCATGAAGCGGACGTTTCCGCCCAGCTCTCTAAACATTAGAAAGTCACGAAGTGCTGACCACGTTTGTCGTCTCGATCGTCAAGGCCTGCACCCGGTTTGCCTGGCCGACATTGATTGCGGCCCTGCTGCTCTCCGTCGGCGCGGGCTTCTATACGGCGCGTCATTTCTCGATCAATACCGACATCAACAAGCTGATTTCGCCTGATCTCGACTGGCGCAAGCGCGACCAGCAATATGAGCAGGCGTTCGATCGCGATCGCATGATCCTGGGCGTGGTCGAGGCGGCGACACCAGAGCTGACCGGCGTGGCGGCTGATGCGCTTGCCAAGAAGCTCAAGGGCGACACCGCGAACTTCTCATCGGTCGAGCTGCTCGGCGGCGGCGAGTTCTTCGCCAGGAACGGCCTGCTGTTCCTGCCGACCGAGGAGGTCAAGCAGCTCACGGACCAGTTCACG
This sequence comes from Bradyrhizobium sp. HKCCYLRH3061, assembly GCF_051168015.1. NCBI lineage: Bacteria > Pseudomonadati > Pseudomonadota > Alphaproteobacteria > Hyphomicrobiales > Nitrobacteraceae > Bradyrhizobium > Bradyrhizobium sp. HKCCYLRH3061. The sequence goes on along the minus strand of NZ_JBNPUE010000022.1, from coordinate 8,952 downwards.
GCGGCGGCGCCGCTGGTCGAGATCATGGCCGGGGACCCCTCGATCCGCGGCCTGACCGGTGCGCTGGAGACCGGCCTTGCCGGCGTCAAGCGCGGCCAGGTCAAGCTCGATAATGCCGCGCGGCCGTTCGACTACATCTCCCAGACGGTCGAGACCGTGCTCGACAAGGGCGATGCGACCTTCTCCTGGCGCCAGCTGATCTCCGACAAGCCGCTCGAAGACAGCGACAAGCGCGCCTTCATCCAGTTCAAGCCGATCCTCGACTACCAGGCCCTGGAGCCCGGCAAGGCGGCGACGGATGCGATCCGTCAGGCGGCGGCCGAGCTCGATTTCCCGCACCGCTTTCACGCCCGCGTGCGGCTGACCGGGCCGGTGCCGATCGCCAACGAGGAATACGCCACCGTGCAGGAAGGCGCCGTCGTCAACGGCATCGGCACCGTGGTCGTCGTGCTGATCATCCTGTGGCTGGCGCTGCATTCGGCCAAGATCATCTCGGCCGTGTTCATCAACCTGTTCATCGGCCTCGCGCTCACCACGGCCGTCGGCCTGATGATGGTCGGCTCGCTCAATCTGCTGTCGGTCGCGTTCGCCGTGCTGTTCATCGGCCTCGGCGTCGATTTCGGCATCCAGTTCAGCGTGCGCTATCGCTCCGAGCGGTTCAAGAACGACAATCTTCCGGAAGCGCTGGCGGAAGCCGCGCGCCGCTCCGCGGTGCCGCTGTCGCTCGCGGCGATGGCGACGGCTGCCGGTTTCCTGTGCTTCCTGCCAACCGACTACAAGGGCATCTCCGAGCTCGGCGCCATCGCCGGCGCCGGCATGATCATCGCGTTCCTGTCGTCGATCACGGTGCTGCCGGCATTGCTGAGGATCCTCAATCCGCCCGGCGAGAAGGAGCCGGTCGGCTACGCCTTCCTGGCGCCGGTCGATCATTTCCTCGAGAAGCACCGCGTGCCGATCATCGTCGGCACGCTCGGCCTGGTCGTCGCCGGCCTGCCGCTGCTCTATTACATGAAGTTCGACTTCAACCCGATGAACCTGCGCAATCCGCGCGCCGAGTCGATCGCGACCTATCTCGACCTGCGAAAGGATCCGAACACGGGCGCCAATGCGATCGACGTGCTGACGCGCTCCGAGACCGAGGCCAAGGCGATCGAGGCCAAGCTGGCGAAGTTGCCCGAGGTGGCGCGCGTGATGTCGCTCGACAGCTTCGTCCCCGAGGACCAGCCGGCCAAATTGAAGCTGATCGCGCAGGGCGCGAAGGTGCTGGGGCCTGCACTCAACCCCGATCAGGTCGATGCGGCGCCGAGCGACAAGGAGAATGTCGACGCCCTGAACTCGACCGTCGACAATCTCCGGCGCACCGCGGGCGAGAGCAACGGGCCGGGCGCGGTCGCGTCGCGGCGGCTCGCCGACGCGCTTGCCAGGCTCGCGGGCGCCAGCGAAACGGTTCGCAACAAGGCGCAGGCGGTGTTCGTCGAGCCGTGGAAGATCACGCTGACGCAGCTCAGCGCCACTCTCCAGGCGCAGCCGGTCAGCCTCGCGAACCTGCCGCCGGAACTGGTGTCGCAGTGGAAGAGCAAGGACGGACTGATTCGGGTCGAGGCGCAGCCCAAGGGCGATCCGAACGACAACGACAATCTCAGGCGATTCGCCAACGCCGTCCTGACGGCCGAGCCCAACGCGATCGGCGGTCCGGTCTCGATCCTGAAGTCCGGTGACACGATCGTGAAGGCATTCATCCACGCCGGCATCTACTCGCTGGTCGTGATCAGCCTCCTGCTGTGGGTGACCTTGAAGCGCTTCAGCGACGTGCTCATGACGATCGTGCCGCTGCTGGTTGCGGGCGCCGTGACGCTGGAGATCTGCGTGCTGATCAAGCTGCCGCTGAACTTCGCCAACATCGTCGCCCTGCCGCTCCTGCTAGGCATTGGCGTCGCGTTCAAGATCTACTACGTGGTGGCGTGGCGCGGCGGCCGCACAAATTTGCTCCAGACCAGCCTGACCCGGGCGATCTTCTTCAGCGCACTGACGACGGCGACCGCATTCGGCAGCCTGTGGCTGTCGAGCCATCCCGGCACGTCCAGCATGGGCAAGCTGCTGGCGCTGTCGCTGGTCACCACGCTCGCCGCCGTGCTGCTGTTCCAGCCGGCGCTGATGGGCAAGCCTCGCGAGATCAAGGAGCAAGAGGGCTCGTGATCACGGAATAGAAAAAGCGGCCGATCTCTCGGCCGCTTTTTTTTGTTCGCGTGACGGACGCCCGTTAGTTAGCGGGGGCGCGCGATCTCGGGCAGCAGGCAGATATCGCCGACCTGGTCCGCGGGCTTGTGTCCCGGCTTGGCCGATGCGGTTGCGCCACTGCCGACGCCGGTGGTCGTCTTGGCCGCCGGAGCAGGGGCCGGCGCGATTGGTTTCTGTGTACCTTTGGCCATGCTGTTCACAGGGCTCGACGGAATCGGCGGAGCAACCCGCGTCCAGGTCTCGCCGCCGCACAGGAAGCCGAGCACGCAGCCCTTGATCTCCAGGTGATCGGGGTCGACCGGCGTGATGGTGGAGCTGTAGAGCTGCCCATCCTTGGCGTTGTAGACTTGGCCTTCCCACGCGTCTGCGCCGGGCTTCTTCTTCATGTCGATCAGGATCGGCATGCCGAGCGTCGGGCGGCTCTGGCGGGCCGGATCGGGGTTGTTGCTGTCGCGTCCGCCCGGGGTCTTCTCCCAGGCCACGACGCCCCACATGCTGCCATTACATTGTGCGACTCGGATGTTCGCGACGCCGTCGGCAACCCGCCAGTCGCCGGTGGGGTCGGCCGCGAGCGCGGAAGAAATTCCTGCTGCGAACACGACTGCGGAGTATGCTAGTGTCGTCGACATGAGATATCTAAGGCGATGCAACATTGGCAGAAACCCGTGCTTGCTTTGATGGTGCGAATGAGGGCAAAACGCCGCATTGCGCGTTTTCAGTTGACGTCACGTCCATCAACCGAAGTATGTAGCCGATGCTAAAACCCAATCTAGACGTTTCCGAGATGTTTGTGGAGCGCCAAGCGCAGCGCAGCACGATGCACTCTCGGCATCTGAACGAGCAGCTTGTCCGCGTTCTCAAAACGATTGGATATGATGTTGGGTTCCAGAAGGGACAAGGGCAATATCTCTACGATCGTGATGGGGCCCGTTATCTTGACCTGCTCAGCGGTTTTGGCGTCTTTGCAATCGGCCGCAATCATCCGACACTGCGCGCCGCGCTGAAAAGCGTCCTCGACACCGACCTGCCGAATCTCGTTCAGCTCGACGTCTCGACCTTGGCGGGCGTTCTTGCCGAGCGGCTGCTGGAATATGTCCCGTATCTGGACAAGGTGTTCTTCGCCAATTCCGGCGCCGAGACCGTGGAAGCCGCGATCAAATTCGCGCGTGGCGCGACCGGCCGGCCCGGCATCGTCTATTGCGGGCACTCCTATCACGGTCTCACCTATGGCGCGCTGTCGCTGACCGATGATTCGAACTTCCGCAACGGCTTCGAGCCGCTGCTGCCGGGTTGTACGGCAATCCCCTTCAACGATCTTGCCGCGCTCGAGCAGGCGCTGTCGTCGCGCGAGATCGCAGCCTTCATCGTCGAGCCGATCCAGGGCAAGGGCGTCAACATGCCCTCCGACGAGTTCCTGCCGGGTGCCGCTGCGCTCTGCAAGAAATACGGCACCATCTTCATCGCCGACGAGATCCAGACCGGCATGGGACGCACCGGCCGGTTCCTCGCGGTGGAACATTGGAATGTCGAGCCCGACATGGTGCTGCTGTCGAAAGCGCTGTCCGGCGGCCATGTCCCGGTCGGCGCGCTGCTGACGCGCAAGCAGATCTTCGACAAGATATTCAACCGCATGGATCGCGCCGTGGTGCACGGCTCGACCTTCGCCAAGAACGACCTCGCGATGGCCGCCGGCATTGCCACGCTCGAGGTGATGAAGGCCGAGAAGCTGGTCGAGGCCGCCGCCAAGCGCGGCGCCGAGCTGCGGCTGGCGCTGACCCGGATGGTGCCGGGCTACGAGCTGCTCAAGGAAGTACGCGGCAAGGGGCTGATGATCGGCGTCGAGTTCGGTCCGCCGAAATCGCTGCGCCTCAAGGCCTCGTGGACCATGCTGGAGAGCGCCAACAAGGGCCTGTTCTGCCAGCTCATCACGGTGCCGCTGTTCAAGGATCACAAGATCCTGACCCAGGTCGCCGGTCACGGCCTGCACACGATCAAGCTGCTGCCGCCGCTGACCATCACCGAGGAGGACTGCGCCTGGATCGAGCGCGCCTTCGACGACGTCATCGCGCAGAGCCACAAGGTCCCCGGCGCGATCTGGTCGCTCGGCAAGACCCTGGTCGACAACGCCATCCGCAAATCGGCGTGAGCTGACGAACATGTAGGGTGGGCAAAGGCGCGACGCGCCGTGCCCACCATCTCGATCCTCGCAGGACCTTTGGTGGGGAACGCTACGCTTTGCCCGCCCTACGAAGGGCTTGTCATGGCGAGCGAAGCAATCCAGCCTTCCTTCGCGCCTCGGGATTGCGTCGCTTCGCCCGCAATGACGGAGCGCGCGAGAGCGACTCAGCTGCTCCCACCCATCTTCCGCTCGAACCGCTCGCCGAACTCCTCGAGCTCGTCGCCGCCGATATCGCTGATCGCCCAATAGCTGAGGCCGCGGTCGCGCCAACTCCTGATATTGAAGCCCTGGATCGTGTCCATCCGTGCGGCGCGGCGCTCGGTGGACGAGGTCTGCGCCACGAACAGATTGATGACGTGCTGGCGGCGGCGATAGACCACCGCGCCGATCGGGCGGGCATCGACATAATCGAGCCGCCCGCCGATCAGGGTAAATCCCTCGGCGGTGAGGTCGATCACCGGCGGCGCCACGTCGAGCCTGCCGTTGAACCAGGGCTTGACGGTGTGCTGGTCGGTCGAGATCACGTCGGTCAGGTGGCCCGCCTGCAGCGAGCGCAGATGCGCCGAGACGATCTCGGCCTCGATCCGCTGTTGGTCGTCATTGCGCAGCACGATGGCGACGAGACCGGTGGCGGCCAGCGCCGACACGGCGGAGCCCATCGCAAAGCCCTTCAGCAGCGAGCGGCGGCTCGGCGGGACGGCGAGCGGTGTGACGTTAGCCGCCTCAGCCGCCGGCAGGGCGGCTTCGATGCGCTGGCGCAAGGCGACGGGCGCCGCGTAGCCAAGATCGGCGCCGGCCAGCACCTGCTTCATCTCCCGGATTCCAGCGAGCTCCGCGGCGCAGCGCGGGCAGGTCGCGACATGGGCTTCAACTTCCAGAGCGTGGCCGGCGTCGAGCTCGCCATCGGCCAGCGCGTGGATCAGGATCTCGGCTTCATCGCAGGTCATGGCTAGAGCTCCTCCTGCGCGAGCCAGGCGGCGCGCAGCGTCGCGCGGGCGCGGGCGAGACGCGACATCACGGTGCCGACCGGCACGTCGGCGGCCTCCGCGATCTCGCGATAGGACAGATTGTTGACCTCGCGCAGCACGAACGTCTCGCGGAACGGCTCGGCCAGCGTGTCGATCATTCGCCGGATCGCCGAGGCATCGCGCTCGCGCAGCACGGCGCCTTCCGGCGTCTCGGTGCTCTCCTGCCACAGCGGCGGCTGCTCGGCCGCTTCGGGCGCATCGTCGAGCGCCTTGACCGGCGCACCGGCGCGGCGCGCGAATTCGGCGTGGCAGACATTGCGCAGGATCGCAAACAGCCACGGCTTCATCGCCGGACCACGGTAGGTGTCGAAATGCTTCAGCGCGCGCAGGTAGCATTCCTGCACCGCGTCCTCCGCGTCGGCGGCGTTGCGCAGCAGATAGCGCGCCAGCGTGTAGACATCGTCGAGATGCGGCAGTGCCGCCTCGCGGAAGCGTCGCGCCCTCTCGGGATCGTCACTGGCTGTCGTCACCGGCGTGGTCTCCGGCCCGGTTCGCGGTCGCACGGCGCGGCCGGCGCTACGCCGCCGACCGGTCCATGCGACGATGCTCATGCCCTGGTTCGCGATGCTACTCAACCTTGACCAGCCCCGTCATGTGCGGATGCAGCGAACAGAAATATTTGTAGTCGCCGGCGGCTGCGAAGGTGAAGGAGAAGCTGTCGTCGGTATCGAGCGTTTTCGACCGGTATTTCCCGGCCGACACCACCGTGTGCGGGATGTCGTCGTGGTTGGTCCAGGTCACGGTGTCGCCGACCTTCACCGTCACCGCGGCCGGGGTGAAGGTGAAGTTGTCGATGGTGACCTTGATGGTCTCGGCGCGCAGCGGCGTGGCGCCGAGAAGCAGCGCGGCGGCGAGGCAGGCGCCGCGAACAACAGACTGGCTCATTGCGTTTCCGTCCTCAGCCGGCCAGCGGCGTGTCGATGATGGCGAGCCGCTCGGACCCGACCTTGAAGTCGATGCTGGCGATGCCGAGCAGGCTGCGCAGTCTGGCGTCCTCGACCTTCATCGGGCCGGGCGAGGGCGCCGTGCCCGGCGCCGGCTGCGGAAAGGCGGTCGAGCGCGCGGTGTGGAAGGTGACGTTACCCTCGACCTTCTGCATCACCTGATGAATATGGCCGTTCAGCACCGTCACCGAGCCGAACCCCTTCAGGCTGTCCAGCGCGCGGCCGCCATCCTCGGTGCCCCAGCCCCATTCCGGATATACGGTCCACAACGGGATGTGCGCGAACACGACGACCGGGGTCGATTTGGAGCGGCCCTTGAGATCCTGCTCCAGCCAGGCGAGCTGCTCGGCGCCGAGATTGCCGAGCCCGCCGGCCTTGAGATCCACCACGTTGACCAGCCCGATGAAGTGTACGCCATTGGCGTCGAACGAATACCAGCCGGAGCCGCGCGTGCCCTTGCCGTAGCGCTCCTTGTAGAGCTTGACGTCCTCGTCGAGGAAGTCGTGCTCGCCGGGCACGTAGTGCACGTCGAGCCGCGTCTGCGAGATGATGCGATCGGCGTCGTCGAACTCGGCCGCCTTCGACAGATGCGAGATGTCGCCGGTGTGGATCATGAAGGACGGCTTCACCGGCATCGCCTTGATGCGGTTGACGGCCTCCTCGAGCGTGCCGAGCGCGTTGGGATTGGCCGGCTTGTCGAAGCCGACATGGCTGTCGCTGATCTGCAGGAAGGTCAGGCCGGAGGCGGGCTGCTCGGCCGCCCGCGCGGCGTCGACCAGGCCGAGCGAACGCGGCACGCCGCCCGACAGCGTCCAGAGCACGCCGGTGCCTGCCCACGTCATGCACTCCAGCACCTTGCGACGGCTGACGCCGTTCTCGTCGTGATCACCAAGGCTCATCGTCATCTCCCGTTGCCCGTCATCGGGCTTGCGGGTGAGAAGAGCGATGGCGGCCCGGTTTTATTCCCGGCTTCTCGCGATCGAAACGCGATGACGTGTTCGTGATCATGCCGGCCATGGCCGGCGGCTCACCTGCTCGCGCAGGATGTCGGCGCAGGGCCGCGCGAAATATACAAGCGGCGTGCGCCGCCGAAGGGCGGCTGATGGACTGGATGCGACGTCGATGCATGAGCGCGTGATCCCCAACCTGCAACGAACCGAGCTGTCTGCCGATCGGATCGTGCCGCTCGATCGCGCCAGGACGTTCATCACGCTCTCGGTCGTGCTCTATCACTCCGCCATCAACTACACTCATTTCGGCCAGGGCGGCGACCGCATGCACTGGCTCGGCTTCGACCTCGTCGCGCTGTTCAACGACAGCTACTTCATGTCGTGCATGTTCTTCATCTCCGGCCTGTTCGTGCCGGCAAGCCTGGCGGGCCGGGGCGCGTCGGACTATGTCGGGCGCCGCGCGCTGCGGCTCGGCGTGCCCTACATCGTGTCGATCCTCGTGATCATGCCGATCGCCTATTACCGATACTACGTGGCCGAGGATCAGTTCGCCGCGGTGTGGTGGCGCATGATCAGCGAAGGGCCGTGGCCGTCCGGCTCGGCCTGGTTTCTCGGCGTGCTGCTGGGGTTTGATATACTGGCTGCGCTCGTCTGCGTCCTGGCGCCGCAGGCGATCGGCGCAGTCGGGCGCTGGGCCGGGACGTTGCTGCACTATCCGCTCACTGGCTTCCTGATCTTCCTCGTGATCGCCAACCTGGCCTATCTGCCGCCGCATCTCGGCTTCGGTGACGGTTTCTGGTTCATGCCCGGACATTTTCCGCTGCCGCTGCAGGCGAGCCGGGTGCTGCTCTATCCGGCCTTCTTCGTCGGCGGCGTCGCGATCGGTGCCGCCGGGCTGCGAGCGGGCCCGTTCGCGGCCGACGGCGCGCTGGTGCGGCGCTGGTGGATCTGGTTCGGTCTTTCCTATGGCTGCTATGGCGCGATCCTGTTGCTGGCCTACGCCCATCACAACTGGATCGCCGACTTCGACTCGCCGCCGCTATGGTGGCGTGCGGCCTATGGCAGCGCCGTGGCAAGCTTCTGTGCTGCGATGGCGTTCGGCGTGCCGACCTTCTTCCTGCGCTGGGCGAAGGCGCCGCTGGCGCTGATGGATCGCCTGCAGCCGTCGGCCTACGGCATCTATCTGCTGCACTTCCTGCCGCTGCTGTGGCTGCAATATCTGGTCTACGACCCGGCGTGGCCGGCGGGAGTGAAGTTCGCGATCGTGCTGGCGGGCACGCTGTCGGTGAGCTGGCTGGCGACTGTGCTGTTGCGCCGAATCCCGTTGGTGGCGCGGATCGTCTGATCCGTTGCGCGCGGCGGTGGCTGCCGTCGAACTCGTTACGGTGACACTTGGCGTCAATAAGACGAGGCGCGGTGCGGGTGAATGCGCCCTCTCCTCTTGTGGGCCCCTTGTGGGAGAGGGCATGTAGGACAGTGCAGCAAGCTCGGTTGGGTGAGGGGTATGCCTCAACGAGCGTCGCTCGCCGAGATATACCCCATTGGCGCTAACTTACCATTTTGCTGCCGGAAATGGATGATTCCTCGGTCGAGTGACTGACGAATCGCTTTCG
>NZ_JBNPUE010000021.1:0-140636 GCF_051168015.1 Bradyrhizobium sp. HKCCYLRH3061 | reverse complement strand
TACCTGCCGCCTGCATTCTTTTGAGCAGGCGGGCCACGGGCCTCAGCCGAGGTCCGGCCTTCCTCGCGCCCTCTCGTATTTCAGGAGGGACATGATTGCCGCATGACCTGGGCGCTGCGCGCCGCGGGAATGTGGGGCCGTGTCTCTGTAGCCGGCAGGGCCAACTCCGTCCTTCGGTGTCTCAAGGCCGGGACGACACCGAATTTGTCGCACGCACCGGGCAGCCATGATCAGCCGTGCCTTTGCAGCGCACTCCAGATCCCGTATCCAGCAGCAACAACGCAAAGAGGAAACCACCATGACCAAGACCGCCGCCGAGATCGAGGACGACCGCCAGATTCGCGAGCTGTTGCAGAATTGGGCGATCTGGCGCGATGCGGGCGATTGGGAGCGCTTCCGCACGGTGTGGCATCCGGATGGGCGGATGATGGCGACGTGGACGCAGGGCACCGGCGACGAGTTCATCGAGATCAGCAAGGCGGCCTGGGCCAAGGGTGTCAACATCCTGCACTTCCTCGGCGGCATCTCGGTCGATCTCGCCGGTCATCGTGCGATCTCCCAGACCAAGATGACGATCTCGCAGCGGGCCGAGGTCGAGGGCGTCGTCTGCGACGTGCTGTGCACCGGCCGCTTCTACGACTTCCTCGAGAAGCGCGCGGGCAAATGGGGCATCGTGCTGCGCCAGCCGATCTACGAGAAGGACCGCATGGACCCGGTGACGCCCGGCGCGGTGCCGGCGCTGGACCGTGCGCTGCTGGAGCAGTTTCCCGTGGGGTATCGGCATCTCGCTTATCTGCAGACGCGCATCGGCTACACAGTGAAGCGCGACATGCCTGGGCTGAAGGGGCCGGAGGTCGAAGCGCTCTATGCGCGCGGTGCCGCGTGGCTTCGGGGCGAGGGGCTGTGATCGTCGACCCCTGCCTCGCGGGAGCCGCGCTCCGAACGGGACCAGCTCTCGCCGTGAGGGGCTGATCCGGCGGATCTCTGGTGCCGTTACAGAGCGGGTGCCTCTTGCTGGGAGTGCATAGCGAGGAATCAGGGCAAGTGCCTGAATCAGAAAGGATTGTCTGTCAGCCTTGTTCCTTGGAGCGGAACCGTCGCGCGGGTATTGTATACAGGATCGGCAGTTTCTGCCGAAAGAAGGCGGAACTTGCGCCTCGTCCCCTGCTTGATGTATACAATACTCAGTTGGAAGTATACCGACACGAGGACACGCCATGGCCGCTTCTTTTCCGATGAATGCATGGTACGCCGCGGCCTGGGACGCCGAGGTCAAGCAGGCTCTGCTGCCGCGGACGATCTGCGGCAAGCACGTCGTGATGTACCGCAAGGCCGATGGCACCATCGCCGCGCTGGAAGATGCCTGCTGGCACCGGCTGGTGCCGCTGTCCAAGGGCCGGCTGGAAGGCGACACGGTCGTTTGCGGCTATCACGGCCTGAAATTCAGCCCGCAGGGCCGCTGCACCTTCATGCCGTCGCAGGAGACCATCAATCCCTCGGCCTGCGTACGTGCCTATCCGGCGGTCGAACGGCATCGGTTCATCTGGCTGTGGATGGGCGATCCGGCGCTGGCCGATCCCGCTATTATTCCCGACATGCACTGGAATCACGATCCGGCCTGGGCCGGCGACGGCAAGACCATCCACGTCAAATGCGACTACCGGCTGGTGGTCGACAATCTGATGGATCTCACGCACGAGACCTTCGTGCACGGCTCGTCGATCGGCAACGACGCGGTGGCCGAAGCGCCGTTCGACGTCACCCATGGCGAGCGCACCGCCACCGTGACGCGCTGGATGCGCGGTATCGAGCCGCCCCCATTCTGGGCGAAGCAGCTCGGCAAGCCGGGCCTAGTGGACCGCTGGCAGATCATCCGCTTCGAGGCGCCGTGCACGGTGACGATCGACGTCGGCGTCGCGCCGACCGGGACGGGCGCGCCGGAGGGTGACCGCTCGCAGGGCGTCAACGGCATGGTGCTCAACACCATCACGCCGGAGACCGACACGACCTGCCATTATTTCTGGGCGTTCGCCCGCAACTACCAGCTCACCGAGCAGCGGTTGACGACCGAGATCCGCGAGGGTGTGTCGGGCATCTTCCGCGAGGACGAACTGATCCTGGAAGCGCAGCAGCGCGCGATGGACGAGAATCCGGGGCGCGTGTTCTACAATCTCAACATCGATGCAGGCGCAATGTGGGCACGGCGGATCATCGATCGGATGATCGCGCGCGAAACGCCGCTGCGTGAAGCCGCGGAGTAGAATGGAATGGCCGAGCGTGACAGCGAGCGTTCGATCTCGCAGACCGTCCGAGCGCAGCTCACCTTGCGCGACCTGATCCTCACCGGCGGCTTGCGCCCCGGTGAGCGCATATCCGAGCTGCAGGCGGTCGAGGCCGCCGGCGTTTCCCGCACGCCGGTGCGCATGGCGCTGGTCCGGCTCGAGGAGGAGGGGCTGCTGGAGGCGATTCCGTCCGGCGGCTTCATGGTGAAATCGTTCTCCGAGCGCGACGTGCTCGACTCCATCGAGGTGCGCGGCACGATGGAAGGACTGGCGGCGCGGCTCGCCGCCGAGCGCGGCGTGTCCGTGCGCGACACCGAGCCGATGCGCGAATGCCTCGCCCAGATCGACGAACTGATCGCGCCCGCCGAGCTCTCCTTCGACGGGTTCTCGGCCTATGTGGCGCTGAATGCGCGCTTTCATGCCTTGCTGGCCGAGTTGTCGCGCAGTCCGCCGGTGATCCGCCAGGTCGACCGCGCCAGCGCGCTGCCGTTCGCCTCGCCGAGCGGATTCGTGATGGCGCAATCGGCGCTGCCGGAGGCGCGCCACATCCTGGTGGTCGCGCAGGAGCATCACCGCATCGTCATCGATGCGATCGAGAACCGCGAGGGCGCCCGCGCCGAGAGCATCATGCGTGAGCATGCCCGGCTGGCCGCCCGCAACCTGCGGCTGGCCGTGAAGGCGCGTGGTCCTATGGACCTGGTGCCGGCGGCGGTGCTGATCAAGACGCAGATCAACGGCTGAGGAGGCGATCATGCGTTTCCAGGACAATTGGTCGCCTGCGACCCTGGTCTCGACACGCGACCTTGCGCCGGGCATCCGCGAATTCATCCTGCGGCCCGACGGCTATGTCTGCGCGCCCTATGCGGTCGGCAGCCACATCAAGGTCGGCGTCCTCGCCGGCGGCCAGCCCGATGTCCGCTCCTATTCGCTGGTCGGCGAGGCGGACCCGCGGGGCTACCGGATCGCCGTGCGCTTCGCCGAGGATTCCCGCGGCGGATCGCGCTATCTGTGGTCGCTGCAGCCCGGCGCGCGGCTGGACGTGGCGAGCCCGACCTCGCTGCTGCAGGTCGATTGGCAGTATCAGCATTATTGTCTGGTCGCCGGCGGCATCGGCATCACGCCGCTGGTCGGGGCGGCGCATGCGCTGCTGCGCAAGACGCCGAGCGTCTCGCTGCATTACGCGGTGCGATCCCGCGGTGATGCGGCCTACCTCGATGAGCTCTCGGCGCTGCTCGGCGACCGTCTCGCGGTGTATGCCGCGGACCAGTCGCAGCGGCTCGACCTGACCGATCTTTTTTCGAGTCTGCCGTCCGGAGCAGCCGTGCTGTTCTGCGGACCGATGCGGATGCTGGACGCCGCGCGCAGCGCGTGGGCGGCGTGCGGCCGCGCGCCGGCCGATCTCAGCTATGAGACGTTCGGATCGAGCGGCCGGCTGTCGACCGAGCCATTCAAGGTCCGGCTGCGCGACAGCGGCGAGGAGATCGTGGTGCCGCGCGACCGCTCGATGCTCGACGTGCTCAATGCCGCCGGCCACGAGGTCATGGCGGATTGCCGGCGCGGCGAGTGCGGCGTCTGCGCGGTTGACGTCGTCGAAGTCGAGGGCGAGATCGATCATCGCGACGTGTTCTTCAGCGCCGAGCAGAAGCACGAGAGCCGCAAGCTCTGCGCCTGCGTTTCCCGCGCCCACGGCGTGGTCACGATCGATACGCTGGAGCGGGCCGACGCGCTGTGAGCGCACTGCCGGCTATTTGTCGGCGAGCAGGTTGACCGGCGTCGCCGACGGCGGCTTGCCTGAGGACTTCCGGCCGCTCTGCTCGGCTGCGACGGCGGCGCGTGCGGCCTTCAGGCGTGCATCGGTCTCCTTGTCGGCCAATAGCGCGTCGGTGAGGTTCGCTTCGGCGGTGTACGCCGCCTCGGCCGCGGCCTTGGCCGCCGCGATGTTGGCTGCGGTGGGATTGGCCTTTGCCACCGCCTCCGCCGCGTCGCGGTCGGAAATGGCCTTCTCGTTGGCCGCCAGCGCGGCATCGAGATTGGCGTCGGCGACCGTCTCGGCCGCATCGGCAGCCGCCAGCGTCGCCGCGGCCGGACTGAGCGGCGGCCGGGGGCGCAATGGTTTCGCTGCCGCCTGCGGCTTGACGGCCTGGGCCTGCGGCGGGAACGCGGGCCGAGAGGGTGGTGGCAGTGCCGTTGGCTGCTGGATGGGAGGCGGCTGGAGCGATGGCATGGTCGGCACGAGCCCGATCGGCACCATCCGCGCAAACGAGCTGCGCGCGTCGCGCATCAGGCCGCCCATGATATCGTCGAGCGGGTCGGCCATCGCGGTCCCGCTCACCGCTGCGCCGGCAAGCATGCCGATCGCGGCGGCGACGTTCCTCGTCGTGATGCAGACGGCCATCGGAGCCTCCCTCGCGACGAAATCGGGCCAGCCGACCCCCGGCGCTCACCGCCTGCCTTATTCCGGAAATGGGTTTGCAGGGTGGCGCCATCGTGGAGCGCCGCGCCCGACATGCGCCGCATCTGCCACATTGGGCTGTCAGGCGAGTTCCTCGCGCACCCGCGCCGCCGCCGCGCACATCGCCTTCAATTTCCCGAAGGCGGTCGCGCGCGGCAGATATTTCATGCCACAGTCGGGCGCCACGACCAGCCGCTCCGGCGCCACCACTTTCAGGCCGTTGCGGATGCGCTCGGCCACGACAGCGATCGGCTCGATCTCGGGATCGCCGAGATCGAGGACGCCGAGCACGATGGTCTTGGTCGAGAGATCTCTGAGAACGCCGAGGTCGAGCCGCGGCTGCGCCGCCTCGATCGCGATCTGCGCAGCGTGGCAATCGGCAAGCTCGGCCAGGAACGCATATCCGCTCGGCTTGCTGGAGCCCGGCACGATGGCGGCATAACCGAAGCAGACGTGAACGATGGTGGGCACCGTAATATGATCCAGAGCCCGGTTGATCGCCTTGACGGCATAGCGCCGCGCCGCCTGCGGATTGTTGCGGACCCAGGGCTCGTCGAGCTGGATGACGTCGGCGCCGGCGCGTTGCAGGTCGCGGGCCTCGGCATTGACGACCTCGGCGAAAGCCATCGCGAGCGCCTCGTCGTCGCCGTAGAAGTCGTCCTGGGCCTGCTGGCTCAATGTGAACGGCCCGGGCAGGGTGATCTTGGCGGCACGCCGGGTATTACGGCGGAGGAACTCCATGTCGCGCAGCTCGACCGGCTGCGTCCGCCGGATCGGACCGACGACGCGCGGCACTGGCGTCTTGATCCCGGACGGCGAGATGATGATGGCGGGATTGTCGGCATCGACGCCGTTGAGCGCGGTCGCGAACCGGTTGGAGTAGCTTTCGCGCCGGATCTCGCCATCCGACACGATGTCGATCCCCGCCTGTTCCATGTCGTGGATCGCGACGATGGTCGCGTCGTCCTGGGCGTCGTCGAGCAGCGGCCGGGGAATGCGCCACATGCCCTGCATGCGAATGCGAGGAACGGATTTCGAGAGCATTGCGCGATCGACCAGCCAATCCGGCTGCGGGTAGCTTCCGACCACGGTGGTCGGGAGGAGATGTCGAGGCATATTCACGCAATGGCCCTCCCGCGGGTCCGACTCAACCTTGGGTACGATGGCAGACGATAATTCGGTGTCAGAATGCAACCTAGCGTTTTGTTCGTCTTCGGATCGTCATGGAAATAATTCGTATTTTCTGCAGTTTATCAGTTCAACATTCGTCACGAGGCGGCATCACCGATGCAACACATCCTGACCCTCAACTCCGGCTCATCCTCGATCAAATTCGCCTTGTTCGAGGAAGATGCCGTCCTTGTCGAGACCGTGCATGGCCAGATCGAGGGGCTTGGCCGTAACGCGCCGCATCTCGAAGCAAAGCTGAGGGGCGCTCCGCTGGCCGATGAACGCCTGGATGCAGCGAGCGCCGCCGATCACGAAGCGGCTCTCGGCGTCGTGCTCGAGGTCCTGCAGCGCGCCATCGGCCGCACCGAAGTCGACGCCGTCGGTCACCGCGTCGTTCATGGCGGGCTCGCATTCACGCGGCCGATCGTCGTCAATGACGATGTTCTGAATGATCTGCAAAAGCTCATTCCGCTGGCGCCGCTGCACCAGCCTCACAATCTCTCTGGTGTCCGCGCCGCCCATCGCGCCTTTCCTGGCGCCATGCAGGTCGCATGTTTCGATACCGCGTTCCATCGCTCGCACCCCTGGGTTAACGACACCTACGCCTTGCCGCGCGAGTTCTACGATCAGGGCGTCCGCCGCTACGGCTTTCACGGCCTGTCCTATGAATACGTCGTGTCGCGATTGAAGGAGATCGCTCCGCTCGACGAGAAGGGCCGGGTGGTCGTGATGCATCTCGGCAACGGCGCCTCGATGTGTGCGATCCGGGATGGGCAGAGCATCGGTTCGTCGATGGGCTTCACGGCACTCGACGGTCTGCCGATGGGCACGCGCTGCGGTCAGCTCGACCCTGGCGTCGTTCTCTATCTGCTTGAGGAGAAGCGCATGACGGCCGAGGCGGTCACCGATCTCCTCTACAATCACTCGGGCCTCAAGGGATTGTCGGGGTTGTCGCAGGACATGCGCGAACTGGAGGCCGCCGGCACGCCGGAGGCGCGGCAGGCGATCGACTACTTCGTCGACCGCATCAGGCGCGAGCTCGGCGCCATGGCCGCGATCCTCTCTGGCATCGACGCGGTGGTGTTCTGCGGCGGGATCGGCGAGCATGCATGGCGCATTCGCGAGCGCGTCTGCCAACGATTCGAGTGGCTCGGGATCGCGTTGGACGAAAGCCGCAACCGCGCGAGCCATTCCTTGATCTCTTCGGACCAGTCGCGGGTGCGTGTGCGGGTGGTCAATACCGATGAAGAGATGATGATCGCACGGCACGCCGCGCGGCTGCTGAAGCAGTCATGACTGAGATGGCCGACCAGATCTGCTGATTTGCCGCTTGCATGCGCCGGCTTTTGGTATCATCGAGGATGAAACAACAACAAGGCCGGTGGGGAAGCGATGGAAGGCAGCGCAGCGTTGCGTGAGACGGACCTGGAGTTCGACTATATCGTGGTCGGTGCCGGCTCGGCCGGGTGCGTTCTCGCCAACAGGCTCAGCAGTGACGGCAAGCACACGGTGCTGCTGCTCGAGGCCGGTCCGAAGGACACCAACATCTGGATCCACGTTCCGCTCGGCTACGGCAAGCTTTTCAAGGAAAAGACCGTCAACTGGATGTACCAGACCGAGCCGGAGCCGGGGCTCGACGGCCGCTCGGTGTTTCAGCCGCGCGGCAAGGTGCTCGGCGGCTCCAGCTCGATCAACGGCCTGCTCTATGTGCGCGGTCAGCACGAGGACTACGACCGCTGGCGGCAGCGCGGCAATGTCGGCTGGGGCTATGACGACGTGCTGCCCTATTTCAAGCGGGCGGAAAATCAGTCCCGCGGCGCCGACGACTATCATGGCATCGACGGCCCGCTGCCGGTGTCCGACTGGCGGCACGAGGACCCCTTGTCTGAAGCCTTCGTGAAGGCGGCGGTCGAGGCCGGGTTGCCCTTCAATGGCGACTTCAATGGTGCGAGCCAGGAGGGCGCGGGGTTCTTCCAGACGACGACCCGGCGCGGCCGTCGCGCCAGCACCGCGGCCTCCTACCTGCGGCCGGCGCTCGGTCGCAGCAACCTGCACGTCGAGACCGACGCGCTGGCCCAGCGGATCGTGTTCGAGGGACGCCGGGCCGGCGGCGTCACGTTCAGCCAGCGCGGCCGGATGCGGACGGCCCGCGCCCGCAGGGAGATCCTGGTGTCGAGCGGCGCCTACAACTCGCCGCAACTGCTGCAGCTGTCCGGGGTCGGTCCGGCCGAGCTGTTGAAGCAGCATGGTCTCGACGTGGTCCTTGATGCGCCCGGTGTCGGGAGTGACCTGCAGGACCATCTGCAGGTGCGTATCGTGATGCGCTGCAGCCAGCGCATCACGCTCAACGACATCGTCAACAATCCGGTGCGCAAGGTGCTGGCTGGCGCACGCTATGCGGCCTTCCGCAACGGTCCGCTGACGATCGCGGCGGGGACGGCCGGCGCATTCTTCAAGACCGATCCGCGGCTTGCGAGCCCGGACATCCAGATCCACTTCATCCCGTTCTCGACCGACAAGATGGGCGAGAAGTTGCACACCTTCTCCGGCTTCACCGCCTCGGTCTGCCAGCTCAGGCCCGAAAGCCGTGGTTCGCTGCGGATCAGGAGCGCGGATCCGGCGGTGCCGCCGGAAATCCGCATCAATTATCTCGCCAGTGAAACCGACCGGCGGGCCAACGTCGATGGCCTCCGGATCCTGCGGAAAATCCTGGCGGCCCCGGCCTTGAGGCCGTATGTCTCGGATGAAGCCTATCCGGGGTCCAAGATCGTGAGCGATGACGATATCCTGGCCTATTGCCGGCAGACCGGCAGCACGATCTACCATCCGACCTCGACCTGCCGGATGGGGACCGATGCTGCCGCCGTGGTCGATCAGCGCCTGCGGGTACGCGGCGTCGACGGCCTGCGCGTCGTCGATGCCTCGATCATGCCGGACCTGGTTTCGGGCAACA
This sequence comes from Bradyrhizobium sp. HKCCYLRH3061, assembly GCF_051168015.1. NCBI lineage: Bacteria > Pseudomonadati > Pseudomonadota > Alphaproteobacteria > Hyphomicrobiales > Nitrobacteraceae > Bradyrhizobium > Bradyrhizobium sp. HKCCYLRH3061. Next base: position 131,779 of record NZ_JBNPUE010000021.1, on the reverse strand, counting down.
CCAACGCGCCGGTCATCATGATCGCGGAGAAGGCCTCCGACATGATCTTGCAGGACGCGCGCTGACGCAGGAATGAGTTCGTGACACGTTTCCGGATCGGCACCCGCAAGAGCACGATGGCCTTGGCGCAGACGGAGGAGATCGCCCGCCGGCTGCAGGCCGCGATTCCGTCGCTCGACATCGAGATCGTTAAGTTCGAGACGACGGGCGATTCCGACCAGACCAGCAAGCTGCTCACCCATGGCGGCAAGGGCGGGGCGTTCGTGGCCGAGATCCGCCGCGCCATGCTGGATGGCAGGCTGCATGCAGCAATGCACTCGCTGAAGGACATGCCGGGCAACGAGGAAACGCCGGGGCTGGTGGTTGCGGCGCTGCTGTCGCGCGATCCGCCGGGCGACGTGCTGGTGCTGCGGCGGGGGCTGTCGCTGGACGAATTCCGCAACGATGGCGGCCGGGGCTTCAAGATCGGCACCAATGCCGTGCGCCGGGCCGCCTATGCGCGACGACTGTTTCCGCAGGCCGAGCTGATCCATTTTCGCGGCGCGGCCGATACCCGCATCCGCAAGCTCGACAATGGCGAGCTGCAGAAGCTGCCGGACGGCGGCGCCGTGGGGCCGGCTGATGCGCTGATCATGGCGCGCTCCGGGCTGGAACGGGTCGGCCTGTCCGACCGCGCCTCCTACGACTTCCCGGTCGCCGACATGCTGCCGGCGGTCGGGCAGGGCATCGTCGCCGTCGAGTGCCCGGCCTCCGACTGGGACACGCGGCGCATCCTGGCGACCATCGACGACGCCGCGGCGCGGACCTGCGCCGATGCCGAGCGCGAGGTGCTGTGGGTGCTCAACGGTCACTGCAACTCGCCGATCGCTGGCTTTTCGACCATCGACGGCGGTCAGCTGACGCTGACCGCCTCTGTTCTCGACGAGGATGGCGGCCGCTTCATCGAGGCGCAGCGCTCGGCGCCTGCGGATCGTCCGCGCGAGCTCGGCCGGGCGGTCGGGCTCGAGCTGCTTGCCAACGGCGCGGCGGAGCTGATCGAGCGCAGCCGGCCGCGCTAGCAAGTCATCCCTTGTAGGCGCGGACCCGCGCCAGCATCTGCTCCACATGGGCGATCGGGGTTTCCGGCAGGATGCCGTGGCCGAGGTTGAAGATGTGGCGGCCGCCGGAATAGCTCGCCAGCACGTCGTCGACCGCCTGGTCGAGCGCCGCGCCGCCGGTGATCAGTGCCAGCGGATCGAGATTGCCCTGCACCGCGACCTTGCTCTGCACCTTCTCGCGCACGAGGCCCGGCTCCGCGGTCCAGTCGATGCTGACGGCATCGATGCCGGTTTCGGCGACGTAGCCCGGCAACAGCGCACCGGCCCCGCGCGGAAAACCGATGATCTTCGCATCCGGACGTACCTTGCGGACGCCCTCGACGATGCGCCGTGTCGGCGCGACGGACCAGCGCGCGAACTCGCGCGGCGACAGCACGCCGGCCCAGGTGTCGAAGATCTGCAGTGCGTCGGCGCCGGCCTCCAGCTGCTTCAGGAGATAGGCGATCGAGCTTTCGACCAGCGCATCGATGATTCTGCCGAACGCATCGGGATGCCGATAGGCGAGCAGCCGCGCTGGCGCCTGATCAGGCGTGCCTTGGCCTGCGACCATGTAGGTCGCGACCGTCCATGGGGCGCCGCAGAAGCCGATCAGCGCGGTGCTCCGCGGCAGCTCGGCCCGCACCCTGCGCAGCGCCTCGAACACCGCTTCCAGCTTCGACAAATCGGCCTTCGCCGACAGCGTCGCGATCTTGTCCGGCGTATCGAGCGGGTCCAGCCGCGGGCCTTCGCCGATTTCGAAGCGGACGCTGCGGCCGAGCGCGTGCGGGATCACCAGAATGTCGGAAAAGATGATCGCCGCATCGAAGCCGAAGCGCCGGATCGGCTGCAGCGTGACTTCGGCCGCGAGCTCGGGATTGAAGCAGAGGTCGAGAAAGCCGCCGGCCTTGGCGCGGACCTCGCGGTACTCCGGCAAATAGCGGCCGGCCTGCCGCATCATCCAGATCGGGGGCACGCTCTGCCGCCGTCCGGCCAGCACGTCGATGAAGGGCTTGTTCACGGCAGTCTCACTCACGCTGGGGCTCCGCAACTTTCGGGAACAGTTTACCGTCCGTGATACATGCCCACGCGGTTCCGGCCAAGGTGATATCGACGCGGAAGCGGCGGGAGATACGAGCGCCATTGCGGTCGCCGGCCGCCACATCTCGCGGAACACGTCTTTCGCCACTGCGTTGTCGTTCCACAGGGAGATTGACCATGGCTGAGAAATTCAATCCTGCGCCCCACGACAAGCACGCGGTCGATCCGCGCGAGGCCGCGCGTCTCGATCGTGAGACGGCCACGCAACTCGACAAGGGACTGATGGATACGTTCCCGGCATCGGATCCGGTGAGCCTGCAACAGCCCTCGACGACCCGAGCGAAGGACGACGACGTCGACCACGATCCGGCGCATGCGTCATCGTTGTGGGACAAGGTGCGATCGGTGTTCGCCCGTTGAACTAACAAGCGGGACGCCGCTTGCGACCGCGGATTTCTCGGTGTGGCTCCGTATTTGTACGGGAGCAGCCGTAGTCTTACGGGCCGCTGAGGACACCTTCGGAGCAGCCGCATTTCAGAGTTAAATAAGATGTCCATGGGAACCTCGGCGCGTCCGGAGAGTCCCGCGGAATGGACGTTGGTGCGACCAGAGTTGATCGAGGCCGCCTGCCCATGTGGGCGGCTGGCGTGCTTGCGCTCGTGTCGGTCGCCATTCTCGCTTTCAGCATCTGGGGCGAATGGACCTCCCGCCAGGCGGAGGTGCGAAATGCCGAAACCGATCTCAGCAATCTCGCTCATTCGCTCACCCAGCACGTCGAGGACACATTCGAGCTTGCGGATTCGCTGTTGCGGGGCGTCGTCGCCGCCCTCGAAACCGATGACGGCAAGCCCGGCGCGATCACCCGGCTGCAGACGATCCTGAAGGCGAGGAAGCCCAATCTCGGGCGCATCCGCGGCATCTTCGCGTATGGCGAAAACGGCGACTGGCTCGCGACCACCGAGGACGTCACGCTCACCAACTACAACAATGCCGATCGCGACTACTTCGCGCACCACAGGGTTTCCGCCGATCGTTCGCTGCTGATCGGTCGCCCGGTGCAGAGCAGGGCTGGCGGCCAGTGGGTCATCACCCTGTCGCGGCGCTGGAATCACGCGGATGGCCGGTTCGGCGGCGTCGTGCTGGCAACCATCGACGTTGCCTATTTTGCTCAGTTCTACCGTCAGTTTGCCGTCGGTCGTCAGGGCACGATCAGCCTGATGAGCCGCGATGGGGCCGTCCTCGCCGACAATGCGGAGCCCGACGCTCAGACGGTTGGGCGCGCCATCCTCGAAGCGATTCCCTATCATCCTGCGTCGGGGACGCTGCATTTCCGGCGGCTCGGCGAAACGTCCGACCGCATCGGGTTCTATCAGCACGCGCAGCGCTATCCGTTCCTCATTCTGGTGACGCGCACGGAGGCGGAGGTGCTGGCCGAATGGAAGCGTGATGCGCTGATTCGGCTCACGGTGCTGGTCTGTCTGGTCGCGCTCGTCATTGCGATCGGCATCTTCCTGGCGAAGCAGTTGCTGCAGCGCCAGCAGCTCGCCGCGGCGCTGGCCGCCAAGGAAGAAAACTTCCGGCTGCTCGCCGAAGGCTCCAGCGACATCGTGACGCGGATCGAGCTGGACGAATGCATCGGCTACGTTTCGCCCTCGACGATGCGCGTGCTGGGCTGGCATCCGTCGCAGCTCCTGGGCAAGCGCGCGCTCTCCGGCGTGCATCCGCTCGATCGCCCGCAGTTGCAGGAGATCCTCGATCAGCTCAGGCGAGGGGCCGTCGACGAAGCCCGCGCCACCTATCGCATGCGCCGCCGCGACAAGTCTGAGATCTGGGTCGAGGCCACGATCCGCGCCACCCGTCAGCCGGATGGCGCGCTCGATGGCTTCGTCGCGGTCACCCGCGACGTAACCCAGCAGAAGACGCTGCAGGGCCGGCTCGAGACACTGGCCATCGAGGACGGCCTCACCGGGCTCGCCAACCGCCGCCGGTTCGACGAGCGGCTGCTGGAGGAGTGGGGCAGGGCCTACCGCGACAAGACCTCGCTGGCGCTGCTGATGATCGACATCGACCACTTCAAGGCCTTCAACGACGCCTATGGCCATCCGGCCGGCGACGAGTGCCTGCACACCGTGGCCGGCATTCTCGCCGACGAGGCGCAGCGCAGCTCGGATCTGGCCGCCCGCTACGGCGGCGAGGAGTTCGCCATCCTGCTGCCGAACACCGATGCCGGGGGCTGCGCCAGGCTCGGCGAGCGGATCAGGCGGGCATTGCACGAGGCCCGCATCGTTCACGATCACAACCCGGCGGGCATCGTCACCGCGAGCATCGGCGGCGCGGTGTGCCGGCCGGGCTTCGAGCGCTCCGCCGGCCCGGCCTCGCTGATCGAGGCGGCCGACCGCGCGCTCTATGCCGCGAAGGACGCCGGCCGCGACCGCCTGATCATGGCCGGCGAGGTGATCGACCTGCCCGGCGGCAGGGCGCCGGCGACCGTCCCGGCCTGAGATCGCCGCCCGCTCAGTAGTGTGGCGGAGGCTCATGGCGCGGCCCCTCGGCGTTGCCTTGCGCGTCCTCGAGCCGCTCGACCAGCAGGGCGACCTGTCGCTTCAGCGCATCGATCTCGCGCCACTGCGCGGTGATGGTCTGGTTCAGCGTCTCGATCGTGTCGTCCTGGAAGGTCAGGCGCATCTCCACCGTGTCGATCCGCTCGCCAAGCTCCGCGTTGGACGGCTCAGAACTGCTCATCGCGTGCTCCCTCCGGAACGGCCTTGATGACGGCCTCGCTGTGCTCCCGCAGCCCGTGACCGAGCGCCACCCGTTCGTCGAACACGAAACAGCCGCCGCGCCAGCGGCTCTCGGCTTCCGGGATCTCCTCGAGATATTTCAGGATGCCCCCCTTGAGGTGGTAGACCTCGGAAAAGCCGCGCGCCAGCAGCAGCGCACTCGCCTTCTCGCAGCGGATGCCGCCGGTGCAGAACATCGCGATCCGCTTGTGCCTGGCAGGATCGAGTGCGCGTGCTGCAAAATCCTTGAACTGTCCGAAGCTCCGCAGGCCTGGATCGACCGCGCCTTCGAACGTTCCGATCGCCACCTCGAATGCATTCCTTGTGTCGAGCACGACGGTATCGGGCGCTGCGATCAGTGCGTTCCAGTCGGCGGGACTGACATAGGTCCCGACCTGCCGGGTCGGATCGGCGGCGGGATCGCCGAGCGTCACGATTTCCCGCTTCAGCCGCACCTTGAGGCGCCGGAACGGCATGGCGGTGGCGCGCGAGTATTTCAGCTCCAGATTGTGCAGCCGGCCGGCGAACAGCGTTCCGTGGCGAAACTCGCCCACCAGGGCGGCAATCGCCGGCTCGGTGCCGGCCACGGTGCCGTTGATGCCCTCCTCGGCCAGCAGGACGCTGCCCTTGATGCCGCGTTCGGCGCAAAAGGCGTGGAGCGGCGCACGCAGGTCGCGAAAATCCGGCAGGGCGACGAACTGATAGAAGGCGGCGATGGCGAGGGACATGCGGCCGTTTACCAGCAGAGCTGACCATAGAAAAGCTGGTATCCCCGGGCATTGCCGAGCCTGGAAGGAATGTGCGATGTAGCCGGCCAGCACTGGTATTCCAACCACCACACGATCACGCAGCGAGCAACGATGAGAAGCTTCCATTTCCCCGGCAGGTCGACGGTCCACGCCCAGAACGGAATGATCGCGACATCGCACCCGCAGGCGGCGCTGGCCGGGATCGAGGTGCTGCGGGCCGGCGGCACCGCGGCCGATGCGGCGGTGGCAGCCTGCGCCCTGCTCGGAGTGATCGAGCCGCAATCGACCGGTATCGGCGGCGACTGCTTCGCCCTGGTCCAGCCCAGGGGCGAGGGCCGGATCATGGCCTATAACGGCTCGGGCCGAGCGCCTGCCGCCGCGACCGTGGACTGGTACCTCGAGCGCAAGATCCATTCGGTGCCGCTGACCTCCGCCCACGCCGTCTCCGTGCCCGGTGCCATCGATGCCTGGGCGCGCATCCTGCACGACCATGGCCGGCTCGGCCTCGACCGGCTGCTGCAGCCGGCGATCCGCGCCGCCGAGGACGGCTATGTGGTGGCGCCGCGGGTGGCCTTCGACTGGAACAACCAGTTCGAGAAGCTCAAGAACGGCACCAACACCGCGCGCTACTTCCTGCCGCGCGGCAAGGCGGCGGCGGTCGGCGACGTGATCCGCCAGCCGGAGCTGGCGCAGACGCTGCGCGTGATCGCCAAGGAGGGGGCGAAGGGCTTCTACACCGGCGCGGTCGCCGAGGACATGGTGCAGACGCTGCGCGGCATCGGCGGCCTGCACACCCTGGAGGACTTCGCCAATCACCAGACCGAGGTGACCTCGCCGATCGGCACCACCTACAAGGATCACGACGTCTGGCAGTGCCCGCCGAACGGCCCGGGCATCACCATGCTGGTGATGCTCAACATTCTTTCCCGCTTCGACCTCACGCGGATCGATCCGCTCAGCGTCGAGCGCTTCCACCTCGAGGCCGAGGCCGCGCGCATCGCCTACATGATGCGCGAGCAGCATATCGGCGACCCCGCGCACATGACCACCGAGGTCGCGAGCATCCTCGCCAAGGAGTTCGCCGACGAGTACATCTCGCAGATCAGCCTCGACAAGCTGCTCGATCTGCCGAACGTCGCGCCGCCGATGAATCCGGAGACGGTCTACATCACCGTCGTCGACCGCGACCGCAACGTCTGCTCCTTCATCAACTCGATCGCGCATTCGTTCGGCTCGGCCATCGTCTCCAACGAGACCGGCGTGCTGCTGCAGAACCGCGCCGGCGGCTTCCGCATCCAGCCCGGTCATCCGAACTGCATCGGTCCGGGCAAGCGTCCGCTGCACACCATCATCCCGGCGCTCGCCACCAAGGCCGGCCGCGCCCAGATGTCGTTCGGCGTGATGGGCGGCCAGTATCAGCCGGTCGGCCAGACCCACGTGCTGACCAACATCCTCGATTATGGCTGCGACGTGCAGGAAGCGATCGATATGGCGCGCGGCCTGCATTACGAGGGCGTCTATCAGCTCGAGGACGGCGTGCCGGCCGATGTCGTCGAAGGCTTGCAGAAGATCGGCCACAAGACCACCAAGGTGGTGTCGCCGCTCGGCGGCGGCCAGGCGATCTGGATCGACTGGGACAAGGGCACGCTCACCGGCGGCTCCGACCCGCGCAAGGACGGCTGCGCGCTGGGATATTGAGGCGGGCGCGTTCTCGCGGACTATCTCACCATCACTGCGCTTGGGCCCAGTCGTGTCCACACATTCCGCTGTCGTCCCGGCCTTGAGCCGGGACCCATACCCCCAGGGAGCGGTTTGAGGCAGGATGGCAATTGGCTTTTTGCCCATCACGTCTGCTGCGGCGTATGGGTCCCGGATCGGCGCCGCGACGCGCTGGCGCGCGTCACGGCTTGTCCGGGACGACAGCGGTGGGTTTGGCGGATTTACAATTCAAACAGTCATCGAGTTGAAGACATGAGGACGTGATCTCGCGGCGAGACTCGCCCGAGGTCTGCACTTGGTCGTCCCTCGCAATCATGCAGAGGGCGCAGGGAATGCCGGGTGAAGGCCTCACCCATGGCCCGCCTGCGAAAAAAATGCAGGCGGCAGGTACCACAGGCAAAGCCGAACACTCCGGCATTCCCTGCGCGACGGTCTTCACGCTTATACGCAGTCTCCCTGGTGCGCCGGGCTTGTTGGCCACCATGCCGCGACGATGCTTGCGCATCGCGCGGGTGACACCAGCGTCGGGGTGTCAGGACGCTGCGACTTCACGTCCGCAAGATATCGTTCGTCCGCATCCTCGTCGAAGAGAATGCTGCGATCTCTCGCGGCCATCGCACCCCGCCTCGCGTGTCGTGACGATCGCGCGCTACGCCCCTCTGCGGTGAGGCGGGATGCGCGGAGATAATCATGATTTCCGATTATTGGCAATAGGATTATTTTTTTCGGAAGCAGATGCCGGGCTGGTCAGCCGCTCCCGCTTGGGCTAAACCGCGGCTCCCGTGAACGAGCAGAGGCGGTCTGGAGCATGCGGCGTCCGATGAACAGAAGAGTTGCGCTGATGATGGCGGCATCGGCCGCGGCCGGTGGCGTGCTGGGCTCCCGCGCGGTCGCGGCCCAGACCAGTTCCGCCCAACCGACAGGAAAGACCATGACCACTCCCTCCGGACTGCAGATCATCGACACCAAGGAAGGCACCGGCGCGACGCCGACGCGCGGTCAGACCTGCGTGATGCATTATACGGGCTGGCTCTACGAGAACGGCCAGAAGGGCAAGAAATTCGACTCGTCGGTGGATCGCAACGAGCCGTTCGAATTCCCGATCGGCATGAAGCGCGTGATCGCCGGCTGGGACGAGGGCGTCGCGACCATGAAGGTCGGCGGCAAGCGCACGCTGATCATTCCGCCCGAGCTCGGCTATGGCGCACGCGGTGCCGGCGGCGTGATTCCGCCGAACGCGACCTTGATGTTCGACGTCGAACTGCTGGGCGTGAAGTAGGTCTGGGCGAGTGACGGCGGTTCGGTCAGCAAGCGTGCTGTGCGATACAGCGTCCTCTCCCCCAAGGCGAAGCGGAGCTTCGCCAGGGTGGGAGAGGACATCACCGGCCCATCCGCGAACGCTATAGGGTGAGGGGCATCCTTCGGCGAGCGATGCTCGGGGAGAGATACCCCTCACCCGACGAAGCTTGTGGGGACTGTCCTGCATGCCCTCTCCCACAAGGGGAGAGGGCGCATTCATAGGCGCCGGTTGGGACGCCGATAGTTGCTATTCGTCGTCAACTAACAACGGCGCGAAGACCGGCCCGCGAGGGGCCGGTCTTGTTAGTTTCTGGAGATCGTCATCGCGCGACCTCAGCGACCGCGCCGATCCTGCTCAGAGGTTCTTGTTCGCAGCGCCGGCGGCGGTGTTCACCGCGTCCTTGGTCGCCTGCTTGGCATCGCCCAGCGCCTGCTGGCCCTTGCCCTTCACTTCCTGGATCGCGCCTTCGCCCTGCAGACGGTCGTTGCCGGTGGCTTCGCCGATGCCCTGCTTGGCCTTGCCGATCGCCTCGTTGGTCGCACCTTTGATCTTGTCCATGGTCGCACCCATGATGTCTCTCCATTGTGTGTGTGAACTGTGCGGACTCAACGCGGGCGTTGCGAAAAGGTTCGCGTGGAACCGCAATGGCGCCGATGCGGCATTTCGACTACAATCGCGCCGGTTCCTCCGAACACAAGAATCCGAGAAGAAGAAAATCATGTCAGGCTCTCACGATCACACGCACGGCCATTCCCACGATCACGGCGACGAGCGCTGGAAGCACGACGGCGTCCGCGTCATTCCGGGTCATCAGCTCGATGGCAACGTGCCGTCGACACCGGGCATGGACCGCAAGGCCGCGATCAACTTCGCGCGCGTCGGCGCGCAGAAATTGTGGGCCGGCACCGTCACGATCCGGCCGGACGCCAAGACCGGCGCGCATCATCACGGCCATCTCGAAAGCGTGATCTACGTCGTCAAGGGCAAGGCGCGGATGCGCTGGGGCGATCGGCTGCAATTCACCGCGGAGGCCGGCCCCGGCGACTTCATCTTCGTGCCGCCCTATGTGCCGCACCAGGAGATCAACGCCAGCCCGGACGAAGTGCTGGAATGCGTGCTGGTGCGCAGCGACGGCGAGGCGGTCGCGATCAACATCGACATCGAGCCGGTCGAGAAGCCGGAGACGGTGCTGTGGATCGATCCGGTGCACCGCGATCCCGCCGAGTCGAAGCCGTAGCCATCAAGGAAATGGCGGAGCCGTCTCGCGACGGCTCCGCCGGGCAGGGAGTGGCTATACCGCCCTCCCTCTCACACGCGAAGCAGGGGCGACTGTCGCGCGTGTGTCTCGCGGTTCGTTGTCTCGAGCCGCAGTTCGGATGAATGCCGATCAGGCCGCCTCGTCGGCGCGGCGCCAGACCGGAAACGGATCCGACAGCCGCGCCCATGCGGCGACATCCATCGCAGGCTTCCCCGGCAGCAGGCAGGCGTCGAGCCGCGCGCTCAGGCCCGCCTCATCCATGTTGCTGCCGATGAACACGATCTCCTGGCGGCGGTCGCCATAGACCTCGTCCCAGCGCCCGAGCATGCGCGTGCGCCAGTCGAGGTCCTCGGGCCACAATTTCTGCGGCACCGCAGCCCACCAGAAGCCGAGCGCGCTGGTGCGGACGATGGCGCCGGCCTGGCTGATCTCTCCGAGCCATTGCGGCCGGGTCGCCAGCCAGAAATGGCCCTTGGCGCGGATCACGCCCGGCCAGGATTCGCGCAGGAACCGGTCGAAGCGGGCCGGAATGAACGGCCGCCGGGCGCGGTAGACGAAGCTCGTCACGCCATAGGCCTCGGTCTCCGGCGCATGGTCGGCGAAGCCGTAGAGCTCGCTGTACCAGAGCGGGTGCTGCTGGGCGCGGTCGAAGTCGAAGCGCCCGGTCGCAAGCACGCGCTCCAGTGGCACACGGCCCTGGTTGGTCTCGATGATGTCGGCGTCCGGATTGAGCGCGCGAATGATCTTGCGCGCGGCGTCGCGCTGATCGCTGCTGGCATCGTCGACCTTGTTGAGCACGATCACGTCGGCGAACTCGATCTGCTCGACCAGCAGATCGACCAGCGCGCGCCGATCGCCGTCGAACTGGTCGCCGCGGTCAGTCAGGAAGTCGGACGACGAATAGTCCTTGAGCAGGTTGACCGCGTCGACCACCGTCACCATCGTGTCGAGGCGCGCGACATCCGACAGGCTCATGCCATGCTCGTCGCGGAAGTCGAAGGTCGCCGCCACCGGCAGCGGCTCTGAAATGCCGGTGGCCTCGATCACGAGATAGTCGAGACGACCGCTCTCGGCCAGCGTGCGGACTTCCTTCAGCAGGTCGTCGCGCAGGGTGCAGCAGATGCAGCCATTGGTCATCTCGACCAGTTGCTCATCCGTCCGTGACAGATTGGCACCGCCATCGCGAACGAGGTCCGCATCGATGTTCACCTCGCTCATGTCGTTGACGATCACCGCCACCTTCAGACCCTGGCGGTTGTTCAGGACGTGGTTCAGCAAAGTGGTCTTCCCAGCCCCGAGGAAGCCGGACAAGACCGTGACGGGGAGTTTGCGCATCGAGATCGAACAGCCTCTTCAGGGGAAGGGGTCGGTGCCGGCGAACGGGCATGCGGCCTCAATCGTTATGTTATAACATAACATCATCTCAAGTCGCGCTGGGTGTCAAGGGAGAGTGGGTGACAAAGGTGTGAGAGGCGTGATGACGTGGGATCTTGCCGCGGGCGGTGGACGCGCGGGGGAGGCGTCGGCCTCAAGGAGAGCAGAGCAGGTTCAGCGGTGTGCTTTAGAATCGCCGGGAAACCGATCCGCTTGAGCGATGTTGCAGGAGCGACGCTGCAAGAACAACGCTGCAAGAACAACGACTGGTGCGCTCCCTCTCCCCGTTCTTACGGGGAGAGGGTCGGGGTGAGGGGCAGCCACACAAGAAGTCTTAGTTGTTAGGTCCGTTCTTTCTTGGCGTGAGGACGTTCGTGATGTGATCCGAACCTCTGTGATTCAGGTGAGACGGGTGGAGGCTATCGACTCAAACCGCTCGTGCGGCTGCCGCTCACCCCAACCCTCTCCCCGTGAAGAACGGGGAGAGGGGGCGCACCGTCATTGCGGCTGGAGCGTGCCTCATATGCAGCAAGCTACTTCGACAAAAACGCCGTGCCGGCCTGGCCGCTGGTCGCCGACATCGACAGCGCGCCGGGCGCGATCGCCCAGTTGGTCTGGTTGAGGATCAGCGTGTTGAACACCATCGTGACGCTGTTGCTGCTCATGGTCGAGACCGAGTTGATGGTGACGTTGCGGCTCGGCAGGTACATCAGGCCGGTGTAGGACGAGCTGCTGGTGCCGTTGATCGGCAGGTTCGTCGTCGACAGGCCTGACGGCTCGTACATCAGGATGTTGGCGTAGGTGCCGCTGGTCGGCGCCGACAGCGTCGCATTGACGTTGCCGTTGAAGGTGAGCGTCGCGTTCTGGTCGACGAGGTAGAAGGTGACGCCGCTGCCCGTCACCGTCCACCCCGAGTTGAAGGTCATCGCGCCGCCCTTGATGATGTAGAGGCCGGGATTGAGCGTCAGCGTGCCGGAGCCGTTGAAATTGGTCGCGCCGCAATACACGCCGGGGCTGAGCGTGACCGAGCCGGGATCGTAGACCTTGTTGTTGGTGGTGCACGCGCCCACCGTGACGGCGGGCAGCTTGCCGGCGAAGGGATCGGCGATCGCCGCGCAGCCGGTCTCGGCCGGCGGCGTGACGCCGCCGTTCTTGGTGATGTTGGTGCCCTTGATGCAGATGCGCTTGACGTTGAGCGTGGCGTTGAACATCGCCGCCGGGCTCTGCGTCGACAGCACGTGAACCTCGCAGCTCGGCGCATTGAGCTGGGCGCCGGAATTCACCAGCAACGATTGCGCGTTGATGGTGCTGACCAGCAGGATGCAGACCGGCGACCTGGCCTGCGCACCGGCTTTCGCCGTAGCGGACGCCGTCACGCCGAGCGACGTCGTGCCCATGACGTTGAGGAACGAGGTCTTCACCATGGTCGTCGCGGTGCCCGACAGCGAGCCGTCGCCGTTGGGCGTGAAGGTCGCCGATGTGCCGCTGCCGAACCGGCCCTTGAAGCTGCCCGAGAACACCGCGCTCGCGGTCGAGACCTGCTGCGCGCTGGCCTGGGTCACGCCGGCGAGGACCGCGGCATCGACCGACTTCTGGAGTTGCGCCTTGGTGTCGCTGGATTTGGCGAAATCGACGGCGGCGCCGACCGACACCAGGATGGGGATGATGGTGATGGCGAAGATCATGCTGATCTGGCCGTCCTTCGCGCGGCCAAATCTCCATGCCAGATCGCGAAGTGTCTTCGACGAAATCGATACGGTCATGTGCAACGCTTCCTGCTGATGGCTGTCCGAGGCTCGACGCCGGCGGATGCGAGCCCGTGCTGCAAGGAAGTGGCGGCCAGACATTACCGCATGCTGAATCCGGTTCCGTAAAGGAACCCTGCGACGTCGTTGCGGAAGCCGAAGGTTATCAGTGTATTTGCCGGATCATCGAGAGGTGCTCGTTCGCACCACTCACTGGTAGTAGCCGCGCGAATTGCTTGTATTCGGCGGTGACTGGTTGTGAGTTGCAGGTCGTTGGATTGCGCTTGCCGGTTGGTGTCGCTAAGCAGGCGCGCGCCAGATCCAGGGCGAGAGAACGAGGCTGCACACCAGTGCGTAGGCGACGAGCGACAGGGTGACCATCGCGGCGAGCGAGGCCATGCCGCCGCCGAGCATGACGACGGCGGCATAGCCGCCGCCCGCCGCGATCAGCACGCGCAGGGCGGAGCCGACGAACGGCCATAGCACGTGCCCCGCGCCTTGGCCGGCAAAAGCCAGCACGAAGCCGAAGCCGAGTGCGGCGTAGGCCGGCGCCACGGTGCGCAGATAGGTCGCGCCCTCGCGCACAACCTCGGCGTCGCGGCTGAACAGGCCGAGCCAGAGCGGCGGATGCAGCGCCACGATCACGCCGATGGTCCCGACCAGCGCTGCGCCCGCCAGGGCGCTGATCCAGGCGATGCGGCGCGCACGGCCGCGCTGTCCGGCGCCGACATTGATGCCGACCATGGTCAGGGTGGCCGTGCACAGTCCGAACAGGATCGGGATCATGATGTAGTCGAGCCGCGAGGCGATGCCATAGGCGGCGAGTTCGGAGGTGCCGAAGCGGCCGGCGAGCGCGGTCACCAGGATGACGGTGAGATTGACCATGACCGCGTTCAGCGCGGTCGGCAGCCCGACTCTCAGGATGTCGGCGAACAGCCGGGCCTGCAGCCGCGCCACGCGCACATGCAGGCTCGAGCGGCCGGAGGCCATGTAGCGCACCAGCACCAGCATGGCGCCGCAGTAATACAGGCCGAAGGCGATGCCCGCGCCGGCGATGCCGAGCCCCGGCAGCGGACCGAGGCCGAAGATCAGCAGCGGCGAGGCGGGGATCATGACCAGCGCGCCGACCAGGGTGACCAGCGCCGGCACGCGCACATTGCCGGCGCCGCGCAGCGCTGCCGCCTGCAGGTTGACGATCCACACCGGGATGGCGCCGGCGAACAGATAGTTGGAGTAGCGCAGCGCCGCCTCCAGCGCGCCGGCACGCCCGCCGAGCGCGTGATACAGGGCCGGGCCGAACAGGGCGGTCGCGAGCGTGAACAGGCCGCCGGCGATCACCGCCAGCACGATCGCATGGAACGCGATGGCATCGGCATCGGCGTTGTGCCCGGCGCCGACGGCGCGCGCCACCGCCGAGGAGACGCCGCTGCCGATGCCGCCATTGGACATCATCGTCATCAGCATGAAGATCGGGAACACCAGCGCGACGCCGGCCAGCGCATCAGTGCCGAGGAAGCCGACGTAGTAGGCCTCGGCGACGTTGACCGCGGTCTGCGCCACCAGCACCGTCATGGTCGGCAGCGCCAGCCGGAACAGCGTCGGCAGCACCGGGCCGGAGAGCAATGCCGTGCGGACCGATTCGGCCTTGGCGCGCGACGGAGCCGGGGCCGGCGTGACAAGCGGCGTTGGCGCCTCCGGAGCTGCCGTGCCGCTACGCCGGGCCTCGCTGGTCGCCTGGGTGGAAACGTCCATCGGATCTCCGCGCGCCTGGCGAGCCGTTGCATTGAAATGACGATCATCATTCAATAGGTCCGCCGCCGGGCGCGGGTCAAGGCGACGCGGGCGCAGGCCGATCATGAAAATTTGGCGGAGCAGGGTGATCCGCTGCGCCGGGGCGGCCCGCTAGTAATGGACGCGCAGGCCGATGCCGCCGTGGATGGTGTTGCCGACCGGCTGCGGGCCGAGCGTGCCGTTGACGAACAGGTCGGCGATCCAGCCCTGCGGCAGGCGGAAGCCGAGCCGGCCGCCATATTCGAACCAGCCCTGGTTGCCCATGGTCGGCGTCACCGTGCCGTTGCCGGTGACGGTGGCGACGATGCCGGAGCTGGTCGCGAACGACTGGACGTAGCCGCCATTGATGTTGGCCTCGATGCTCGTGCCGAACAGGTGGGTCCACTGGCCGCCGACCTTGACCAGGCTGGTGCGGTCGGTGCCGCCGGCGATCGTCGCGTCGAACGGGTTGAAGGCCACCGTGGGATCGCGATAGCCGGCGACGTGCTGCCACAATTGCCAAAGCTCGACCGAAGCCGCGAGCTCGTCGCGCGGCGAGAACCGGCTGATCCAGCCGGCGCGGCCATAGACCGCGTAGTTCGATGCCGTGGTGGTGCCGTCCACGGTGACGTTGCCGAGGCTCGTCGCATAGCTGCGGCCGTAGCGCACGCGCTCATAGGGCGTCAGGATGGTGCCGACGTCGAAGAACGGCCGCGACGAGCCCCAGTCGGCGAAGTCGTAGCGCAGTGCAAAGGCGCCGATCGGCGCAGACGTCACGTGATAGCCGTTCTCGTCGTAGTGCGTGTAGGCGAGGCCGGCGAGCAGCGCCAGATTGCTGGTGAGCTGCTTGCGGCCATGGATGCCCGCCGAGAACGAGCCGGCCGAGCCGAACGCGCTGACGCAGTCGCTGCAGTTGACCTGCTCATTGACGCCGAGCAGCACCAGCCCGAGCACGCGGTTGGTGATCATCTGGTTGAAGCGCTGGTCGGCGAGGCTGTTGATCGCGTTGGCGCTGTTTCCCGCGCCGGTGGGCGACGGCGACGGGGTCGGCGTGCTCGAGGGCGAGGGCGTCGGCGTCGGACTGGCGGTCGACGTCGGCGTGGCCGACGGCGTCGGCGTCGCGGTGGGCGAGGAGGTCGGAGACGGCGACGGGGTCGGGCACGGCGCCGCCTCGAAATTGTCCACCCCGCAATTGCTCTGCGCGGCGGCCGGCGCGGCTTGCAGGGCGAGCGCGAGCAGCCCGCCGGCGATGGCCGTCATCAGGAGAGCAAGCTGACCGCGTCGCGTCCTCATCGTCATCGCCCGCACAGGATGCCGGTGAAGTCCTGCGGCGGCGCATTGCTGGCGAGATCGGTGACCGTGCAGAGGCCCGATGTCGACGCGCAGCTCGCCGCAAAGCTCCAGGACGGATTGCTGGTCTTCTTGATCGTGCTCCTGCCGTTGCCGGTTGCGGTGATGATGGCCGTGTCGCCGGGCTGGGTCAGCTCGAGGCATTGGAAGGTGAGGGTGCAGACCCGCGACGCGCCTTCCTGCAGCACGACCATGGTCTGGCCGCGCTGCGAGCGGATGTCGAGGATGGTGCCGCGCACGCCGATGGTCGCGAGCGGCGTGTTGATCTTGTAGGCGGTCTTCTCGGAATGGCCGGTGACGAAGCGGAACGCGCCGGTGCCGAGCCGGATCGCGATGTCGCGATAGCTGGTCTCGTCGTTGAAGACGGTGCGGTCGAGCGTCAGGGTGGCGTTGGCGCCGAGCGAGAGATTGGTGCTGTCGATCATGACGAGCCGCGCGGCGCTGTCATTGCCGGTGCGCACCGTCTCGTTGCGCACGACGCCGTCGCCGACATTGATCGGGCTGCTCGCCGCGCCTGCAACGCGCAGCACGTCCTTCTGCACCAGCACGGCTTCGCCGATGCGGCCGTCGGCGCTTGCCCCGCCCGCCGCGCCCAGCAGGGCGGCAGCCGAGATTGCAGCGACACAGGTTCGGCGACGCTGACTCATATCCACACCGAAGATTGTTCCTTGCTCAATCTAGCCGAAGACGGCGCGCGGGGTTGTTGTAAAATGGGCACAAGTTTGCCTCGATGACCGTTCGGTGGTTAGTTGCCGTCACCGTGGGATCAGTTCAACGCGGAGGCCCATGAAGGTATCTGCTGCTCGCCGGGATGACGACGAAGATGACGGCGAGGTTGCGCAGGATGGCGCTCTGTCGGTCCGCCGCTGCGTGATGACGGCGTTGCTGATCTTCGCGATCGCGCACGTCGTGCTGATGATCGGGCTCGCTTCTCCGCCGAAATTCGTCTTCGACGAGGTGCATTACGTGCCGGCGGCGCGGCAGATGCTGGGACTGGGGCCGGCGACGCCGCAGCTCAACCCGATGCATCCGCCGCTCGCCAAGGAGCTGATCGCGCTGTCGATCAGGACGTTCGGCGACAATGCCTTCGCATGGCGCTATCCCGGTACCGTGCTCGGCGGGCTCGCCGTCGCCGCGATCTATCTGTGCGGCCTGGCGCTGTTCGCGGCGCAATGGCCTGCCATCGCGGCGGCGGTGCTCGCGGCCTTCAACCAGATGCTGTTCGTGCAGGCGCGCATCGCGATGCTCGACATCGGCGCGCTCGCCTTCAGCCTGCTCGGGATCGCAGCCTTCCTGTTTTCGTTCAGGCAGCGCCGGCCGCAGGTCGTGTTCGCGCTGGCGGGGGCGCTGTTCGGCCTTGCGATCGCCTGCAAATGGAGCGGGCTGTTTCCGCTCTTGACGGCGCTTCTCATCGTCGGTCTCATCAAGCTGTTGCAGCATTGGCAGACCTCGTTCGGCGATGGCGAGCCGACCGACTGGTATCGGCCCGAGCAATGGCCGCAACTGAGCTGGCTGCAGATCGTGCTGTGCCTCGTCGCGATGCCCGCTGTCTGCTATCTCGCGACCTTCGTCCCGCTGCACGGCCTGTCCGTCATGGGCATCTTCGAGGCGCAGCGGCGCATCTTCGCCGACAGCGTCACCACGGCGATCGCCGGCCACACCTATATGAGCGCATGGCCGACCTGGCCGCTGCTGGTCCGTCCGGTCTGGTTCCTGTTCGACAAGAATGGTGACACCGACATCGCCGCGGTGGTGCTGCTCGGCAATCCGCTGGTGCTGTGGCCGGCGCTGGCCGCGCTCGCGATCTGCGCCCGGGATTTCATCGCGACGCGCAGCGCGACGGCGTTCCTGATCCTGGCGTTCTATCTCGGCTGCTATCTGCCCTGGGCGCTGCTGCCGCGCGCGCTAAGCTTCATCTACTACTACCTGCCGTCGGCGACGCTGGCGAGCCTCGCGCTCGTCCATGCGCTGCTGCGCTGGCCGCGCTGGGTGCTGGTGAGCTATGTCGCCGTCGCGATCCTGGGCTTCGTCGCGATGCTGCCGATCAGCGCCGCCTTCATCGGCACGACGATGCAGACCTTCACCCGGCTGATGCTGTTCCAGAGCTGGATCTGAACGCGGACAAAAAGCGTCCCGCCCGCCAGGGACCGTAAGCAGGCGGGGCGATGCGCGGCGGAGCGCTCACTTCGCCGCGGTTTTGGTGTCCATGTTGACGACCTGGACCCGCCGGTTGAGCGGATCGGCCGGGTTGGCCGCGTCCTTGAGCTTGGTCTTGCCGTAGCCGACCGTGACGAGGTCCTGGCCGGGGAGGGCGAACTTCTCGACCAGATAGCGCTTGATGGTGTCGGCGCGGCGCTCCGAGAGATCCTGGTTGAAGCCGTCGCTACCGATGCCGTCGGTATGGCCGGCGACCACGAAGGTCGAGCCCTTCAGGTTCGGATCGGACAGCGCCTTGCCGAGCTCCTGCACGGCCGGCATCGAGGCCTTGCTGATGTCGGCCGAATTGTAGTCGAACTGGATCTCGAGATCGATCTTGGGCTTGGTCGCCGCGATCTCGGCGATCTGCTCGCGCTCGCCGAGCGACAGCGAGCGGGTCTTGCGGTTGCGCATGCTGTCGATGAAGGCCGCTTGCTTCGCCTGCGTCGCCGTGTCGGCCTGCGGGTTCGCCTGCGGTCCGATCGAGATGCCGCGCGTCACGGCCTTCGGCCTCAGCGCGTTGAGGATCTTGTCGGCCGACACGGCCTCGCCGGCGAAAGCGGTGCCTGCGCCGATTGCCAGCATCGCGGAGAACGCCGCCGCCTGAACTGCAAAACGTCCAAAATATGGGGTCATCGTCGTTATCCTCGGGTCGTCATGCCCTATGGCCATTGGATGCGTGAACGATAGAACGGGTTCAAAGCGTCCAATGTGATCGACGTCACGTTGTCGGGCCAGGCGGCCCTCGAGGGGCGAAGCGAGCGGTCCGCGGGACGCGCCGCGCGCTGCCGCAAAGCGATCGGCAGCTGGCCGGTCCGCGAACAACAAATCGGCCAGATGCGGTTCTACCGGATAGCGCTCGCCGGGAAAAAATCGCAAACCTGAGGGACGCGAACGGCGAGTGGATTCGTAGTCAAGAAACGCGAACAGAAAAGCAGAGCCGTGTTCAACCCATCGCACAGGCGCGACTATCAGTCCCATCGGGCGAGCAGCCAGGATCAGGCGGGATCGTCCGGTTCCATGTCGACGCTGATTGGAGCAGGGATCATTGCCGCATCGATCCTGCTGTCGACGCTGTTCACGGCTGTCGGCAACCGCTATGTCGGCCTGGAAAGTCCCTCCGAGGATACGGCCTGGCTGGTCGACCGCCTGACCGGCCGCATCTACAAATGCCGTGCGCCCGATCCCGGCCGCGCCAGCTGCAAGGCCGAGATCGCCACCGGCAGCATTCCGGACAAGTCCAAGCCTTGAGGTTCCGCAAGGGGTTCCCGTCGGCCTGATTCGCCGTTGCGGGAGCGGGGGCGAATCTCGCACCATTGCGCGGCATGCCCGCCGTTTCCACGCCCATCCCGCTCTCCAAGCCGCAGGCGCGCCGCATCTGGCTGCGCGCGCAGCGCCTCGATGCCGAGGCACCGTTCGGCGCGGGCCCGGAGGCGGTCGCCGCCGCCATCGCCCATCTCGGCTATGTGCAGATCGACACCATCAACGTCATCGAGCGCTGCCATCACCACATCCTGTTCAACCGCATTCCAGCCTATCGCCGCGCCGATCTCAGGCAGGCGCAGAGCGCGGACAAGACCGTGTTCGAATATTGGACCCACGCGCTGTCCTATATTCCGGTGCAGGACTTCCGCTACTTCGTTCCGGCGATGCGCCGCCACCGCCGCGAGGGCCATCGCTGGCTCACGACCGTGAAGCCGGAGGATACGCGCAAGGTCATGCGGCTGATCCGCCAAGGCGGCGCGCTGACGATCCGCGACATCGACGACGACGTGCTGCGCGAGAAGGACCACGCCTGGGCCAGCCGCAAGCCGTCGAAGCGCGCGCTGCAACTCGGCTTCTACGAGGGCGTGCTGACGGTGTCGGGCCGCGACGGCATGCTCAAGACCTACGACCTCACCACCCGGCATTTCGGCTGGGAACGGCTGCCGAAGGGCGCCAACGATCGCGAGATCGCGGCCTATCTGCTCGACCGCGGCCTGCGCGCGCAAGGCGTCGTCAGCCTCGATTCGCTCTGCCATCTCAATGCCCCCAGCAAGGCCGCGGTGCGCCGGGTGATCGATGCCAGGGTCAGGCGCGGCACGCTTGTGCCGGTGGCGCTGGAGGGCGCCGGCAAGCAGGAGCACTGGGCGACGCCAGCAGCGTTGGACGAGCCGGTTGAAATCGATCCGGCGCGCGTGCACATCCTGTCGCCGTTCGATCCGCTGATCATCCAGCGCAAGCGGACGCAGGCGATCTTCGACTACGATCATCGCTTCGAGGCCTATGTCCCGAAGGACAAGCGTCTGTTCGGCTATTTCGCGCTGCCCGTCCTGGTCGGGGACGAGATCGTCGCCGCGCTCGACCTCAAGACCGACCGCCAGAACGGCAAGCTCCTGATGCAGAAATGGAGCTGGGTCGGCCAGGGCAAGGCCGCGCGTGGCGAGCCGCGCAAGGCGCTGAAGCGGCAGATCGAGGACGAGTTGCACCGGTTCCAGCGCTTTCAACTTGGAGACTGACCGCTGCGCCGGAGAGTCCCGTCGTGCTCTTGATTTGGAAATGAATGTTTCCTAAAAGAAGGAATGACGCGGTCACGAACGAATTCATCCGAGCGCCGCGGCCCCGGTCGGCCGCGCGAGTTCGATATGGACACTGCACTGAACAGGGCCCTGGTGGTCTTCAGCGAGCGCGGCTACCACGGCGCGTCGCTGGCCGAATTGCGCGCTGCCATGAAGCTCACCACCGGAAGCCTCTACAAGGCCTTCGCGGACAAGCACGCGATCTTTCTGGCGACGCTCGATCACTACATCGCGCGCCGCGACCGGCAGGTTCGCGACTGCCTCGATCCACACCACAGCGGATGCGACAAGCTCAAGGCCTTGCTGCAGTTCTACGCGGAATCCGCCAGCGACAGCGAAGGCCGGCGCGGCTGCCTCGTCGTCACCAGCGCGACCGAACTCGCTACCTTGGATGCGGAGGCTGCCGCCAAGGTCCGGGGGGCGTTGCGCCGGGTTGAGACCTTGTTGCGCGACCTGATCAAGTTGGGACAGGCCGACGGATCGATCCGGCCGGCGCTCGACCCGGAAGCCGTCGCGGGCGCGCTCTTCTGCGTGATCCAAGGGCTGCGGGTGGTTGGCAAGACGGGGCGTGCAAGGAGCGAGATGATGAGCGTCGCAAATCAGGCCGCGGCGTTGCTCGCATGATGTCGTGCCGAAATAGGAAACGTTTGTTCTAAAATAGGAGAGTGATCAATGCCCGAGTTGATGAACGCCATCCCTGCCAAAACTCCACCGCGGCTGGTCGCGGCGGAGCCGTTCAGTCGCGCCGAGCCGTCGCTGCTGGGATTCACCCATCGCTTCGAAACCGTCGACGGCGTCCGGCTGCACTATGTCAGCGGTGGCCCGCCGGCTGGCGATGTCGTGGTGCTGCTCGCCGGCTTTCCCGAAAGCTGGTTTGCCTGGCGCAAGGTCATGCCGCTGCTCGGGTCGCGGTATCGGGTCATTGCCGTCGATGTCCCAGGGCAGGGTGACTCGGACCGGCCGGCCGACGGCTACGACACGCAGGCCCTGGCGACGGCGGTGCATCGCCTGCTGCAGCAACTCGGCCTCACCAGTTATCATCTGGTGGGGCACGATATCGGCGCGTGGGTGGCCTATCCCTATGCGGCCTTGTTCGAAGCCGAGGTGCGCAGCCTGGCCCTGCTCGACGCGGGAATTCCCGGCGTCACCTTGCCGGAGGCGCTGCCGTTCACGCCCGACCGTGCGTGGCGCACCTGGCACTTCGCGTTCCACGCCGTCGCGGATCTCCCGGAGATGCTGATCCACGGTCGCGAACGCGACTATCTCGCCTGGTTCCTGCGGCGGAAAGGTGCCAATCCCCAAGCCTTCTCCGAAAGCGATCTCGACGAATACGCCCGGGTGCTGACCAAGGCCGGCGGCTTGCGCGCCGGGCTCGCCTATTATCGTGCCGCCGCACTGTCCGCGCTCCAGAATCGCGAGCTGAAAGCCCGGGGCAAGCTGAAGCCGCCGGTGCTGGCCGTCGACGCCGACCAGGGATCGATCGTGGACATGGCCGCGCCGCTCAGGGAGGTCGCTGATCACGTCGAGGGCATCACCATATCTTCGTGCGGCCACTACATCCCGGAAGAGCAGCCTGCCGTTCTGGCCGAGGAGCTGAACGCCTTTTTCAGCCGCGTCGGTACCGCGTCGGGCTGAGCTCTCGCGCGATGTCGCAGCTTGCCCGGGGCAAGCCTATGCCGAAGCCGGCCGCATCGCGATCCGGTCGATCCAGACGCCGATGAGGATGCCGACCACATAGGCGGCAATGTTCCACAGCGAGAAGATGCGGCCGAGCAGCAGCGCGCCCGCCAGCGTCAGGCGAAAGCTGTCGAGCCAGGGCGTGTGGATCAGCCTGAAGGCTTCGACGATGGCGGCGATGGCGAGCGCGAGGCCGGCGATCTGCCACACCGCCATTCGCGGCAGCAGCGCGACGAGCAGCATATAGACCATCGTCGCCCAGAGCACGGAGCCGCCATACTTGACGATCAAGGCGGGAAGGCCGAGGCCGGGACCGTGGAAACGCAGGCCGAGCCCGAGCGCGATCACGATCAGCGCCGTCGCGAGCGCTCGTGCTGCGCGGCGGCGCCTGTCAGCGCGGGCGAGCATCCCGGGTGACGAGAGCGTCATGCGCGTGCCGCGCCCCCGCGATGCGCCGACGGGCTGTGGGATGTCAGGTTTTCCGATTGACTTGCCACGACCGATGCTCAACACCGCCCATCAACTACCAATGTCTGCAATGCTCCCGGGAGGAGATCGATGAGTCCGTCCGCCACCACCCCGGCCGCGCCTGGCCGCTCCGACATCGAGGCCGCGACCATCCGCGCCATCTCCTGGCGGCTGATTCCGTTCCTGGTGCTGGCCTATTTCTTCTCCTATCTCGACCGGGTCAATCTCGGCTTCGCCGCGCTGACCATGAATGCGGAGCTGAAGTTCTCGCCGCTGGTGTTCGCCTGGGGCGCCGGCATCTTCTTCATTGGCTATTTCATCTTCGAGGTGCCGAGCAATCTGGCGCTGGAGAAGTTCGGCGCCAGCCGCTGGATCGCGCGCATCATGGTGACCTGGGGCATCATCTCGGCGCTGATGGCGCTGGTCTCGGGCCCGTGGAGCTTCTACACGCTGCGCTTCCTGCTCGGCGTCGCCGAGGCCGGATTCTTCCCGGGCATCATCCTCTATCTCACTTACTGGTATCCCGCGCAGTATCGCGCGCGCTTCCTCGCCGCCTTTGCGGTCGCCGTGCCGATCTCGACCGTGATCGGCGCGCCCGTGTCGGGCCTATTGCTCGGCCTGCACGGCCTGATGGGACTGCAGGGCTGGCAGTGGCTGTTCATCATCGAGGGCATCCCCTCGGTCATCCTCGGCGTCGTCACCTGGTTCTACCTGACCGACCGGCCGGAGCACGCGACCTGGCTGTCGGCGGAGCAGAAGGCCTGGCTCGCGGCAAAGCTCGAGGCCGAGACCGCGGCGAAGCAGGCCGCCGGACACATGACGCTCGGTGAGGCGCTGTCGTCGCCCAAGGTGATCGTGCTCAGCCTGATCTATTTCGGTTTCGTCGGCGCGCTCTACGGCATGCAGTTCTGGCTTCCGCAGATCGTCAAGGCGTTCGGACTGAGCAATGTGCAGACCGGCTTCGTCACCGCGATCCCCTATGCGTTCGGCACCGTGGCGATGATCCTGTGGGCGCGGCATTCGGATGCGACGCGCGAGCGCGTCGTGCACGTCGGTGCGCCACTGATCCTGATCGCGGTGGCGCTGGCGGCATCGAGCATGATCGGCGATCCCACGCTCACCATGGTCGCGCTGACGGTTGCCGCGATCGGCGTGTTCTGCGTCTTCGGCGTGTTCTGGACCTTGCCCACGGCGTGGCTGTCGGGCACGGCCGCCGCCGGCGCCATCGCGCTGATCAACTCGATCGGCAATCTCGCCGGTTTCGGCGGCCCCTATCTGGTCGGCTGGATCAAGGACACCACCGGCTCGACCACCCATGGCCTGCTCGCATTGTCGGTGCTGCCGCTGATCGCCGGGCTGCTGGTGTTCTTCGGCGGCCATGAGAGCAAGGTGGAGTTCGCCGGCCAGGCGCCGGCGGAATAGCGACCGCACAATCGGCTGACGATTGCAGAGGCTTGAGATCGCCCATCGAGTGAGGTGACGAAGGGCCCGGTCTCGACCGGGCTCTTTGTTGTGGCTTCCAGGCAAGGGCACGTGCGCTCCGCGGGGTCGAGGCGGGGGCGATCCGCGGCGGCCGCGCGGACGTTCGTTGGCAGGCTGCATCAGCCGACCGAACCCGAAGCTCGAGATGAGGAGGATGGTGCCGACCAGCGCGGGATTCCGGGTTCGACGGCTGCCGCCGTCGCCTTGGCTGGGGGGAGCTCCCCAAGAGCGCCTGCCGCGCCAACGAGCACCTGCGGCAACGTGTCCAGATGTTCACGAAGTCATGATCACTGACGAATATTGACAATCATCACTCAACATTCGACACTCGCTCGCAACTGCAGCGAGGGTGCGCCATGTTGATCCGCCTGATTTTCGCGAGCTATTCCAAGCTGTTGACCGGTCTTGCGCTGGCCACCATGGCCGTCGCCCTGGCCGGGTGCAATGAGACCGTCGCCCAGAAGGCCGAGCCGGTCCGGCCGGTTCTGGTCGCCCCGGTCCACTATGAGGCCGAGACGCCCGAACGCAGCTTCGTCGGCACCATCCGCCCGCGCATCGAGGCCGATATCGGCTTCCGCGTCGCCGGCAAGGTCGCCAAGCGCCTGGTCGAGATCGGCCAGACCGTCGATGTCGGCCAGCCGCTCGCCACGCTCGACGAGGTCGACCTGAAGCTCCAGGCCGAGCAGGCCGAAGCCGAATTCCGCGCCGCCACCGGCGTGCTGGCGCAAGCGTCCGCCGCCGAGACCCGCGCCAAGGAGCTGCGGGCCAAGGGCTGGACCACCGACGCCCAGATGGACCAGGCCAGGGCGTCCGCCGACGAGGCGAGGGCACGGCTCAACCGTGCCGAACGCTCGGTCGAGCTGACCCGCAACTCGCTGTCCTATGCGACGCTGGTTGCGGATGCGCGCGGCGTGGTCACCGCGAGCATGATCGAGCCGGGCGTGGTGGTTGCCGCCGGCCAGGCCGCGATCCGTGTCGCGCGCTTCGCCGAGAAGGAGGCGGTGGTCGCGATCCCGGAGACGCTGCTCGAACGCGCCAAGACCGGCAGCGCCTACGTCACGCTGTGGTCGGACGCCGACAAGAAATATGCGGCCAAGCTGCGCGAGATCGCGCCGGCCGCCGATCCCGCCACGCGCACCTATCTCGCCAAATTCTCGCTGCCGGACGCCGGCGAGGCCGTCTCGCTCGGCATGACCGCGACCTTGACGCTCGCCGATCCCGCCACCACCCGCGTCGCGCGGCTGCCGCTGTCGGCGCTGTTCAGCGAGGGCCGCGAGCCCTCGCTCTACGTGGTGAACGACAAAGGCGAGGTGTCGCTCAAGCCGGTGAAGGTGAAATCCTACGACAGCAAGGACGTGCTGGTCACGTCAGGCGTCGACGAAGGCGAGAAGGTCGTGGCGCTCGGCGTGCAGAAGATCGATCCCGCGCAGAAGGTGCGGGTGGTCTCGGCGCTGACGTTCTAGCTCTGCTGTCGTTCCGGGGCGCACGCAGTGCGAACCCGGAACCTCGAGATTCCGGGCTCGATGCTGCGCATCGCCCCGGAATGACGATCTCTAGCAAATCGATCTCGCATACGGCATCGGATCATCGGAGAGCACCCATGAAGCGGTTCAACCTGTCGGCCTGGGCGGTCAATCATCCGCCGCTGGTGCTGTTCCTGATCATTGCGCTCGGCGTCGCCGGCTTCTTCTCCTATCAGAAGCTCGGCCGCGCCGAAGATCCGTTCTTCACCGTCAAGGTCGTCAACGTCTCGGTGATGTGGCCGGGCGCGACGGCCGTGGAGATGCAGAGCCAGGTCGCCGACCCCATCGAGAAGAAGCTGCAGGAGCTGCCTTATTTCGAGAAGGTGCAGACCTATTCGAAGCCGGCCTTCACCGCGATGCAGGTGACCTTCCGCGATTCGACGCCGCCGAAGGAGGTGCCGCATCTGTTCTACCTGATCCGCAAGAAGCTCGACGACGTGCAGTCCTCGCTGCCGTCGGGCATCGTCGGTCCGTTCGTCAATGACGAGTTCTCCGACGTCGATTCGATCCTGTTCATGATGACCGGCGACGGCGCCGACTATGCGCAATTGAAGAAGACCGCCGAAGGCCTGCGCCAGCGCCTGCTGAAGGTCGCCGGCGTCACCAAGGTCAATCTCTACGGCACCCAGGACGAGCGCATCTATGTCGAGTTCAGCCATGCCAAGCTCGCCACGCTCGGCATCACGCCGCAGGCGCTGTTCGATTCGCTTGCCAAGCAGAACAATGTGACACCGGCCGGCACGGTCGAGACCTCGTCGCAGCGCGTGCCGCTGCGTGTCACCGGCGCGCTCGATGGCGCCAAGGCGGTGGCGGAGACGCCGGTCGAAAGCAACGGTCGGGTGTTCCGGCTCGGCGACATCGCCACCGTCACTCACGGCTACGTCGATCCGCCGAGCTTCAAGGTGCGGCAGGAGGGCAAGCCCGCGCTCGGCATCGGCGTGGTCACGGCCAAGGAGGCCAACATCCTGGAGCTCGGCAAGGAGGTCCACGCCGCGGCCGACGACTTCATGAAGGCCGTGCCGCAGGGCATCGAGATCGAGCAGATTGCCGACCAGCCCAAGGTGGTCGAGCACGCCGTCAGCGAGTTCGTGCATTCGTTCGTCGAGGCGCTGGTGATCGTGCTGTTCGTGTCGTTCCTGGCGCTGGGGTGGCGTACCGGCATCGTGGTGGCGCTGTCGGTGCCGCTGGTGCTGGGGCTCGTCTTCATCGTCATGAACATCATGGGGCTGAACCTGCACCGCATTTCGCTTGGTGCCCTCATCATTGCGCTCGGCCTTCTGGTCGATGATGCCATCATCGCGGTCGAGATGATGGTGGTGAAGATGGAGCAGGGCTGGGACCGGATGCGCGCGGCGTCGTTTGCGTGGGAGTCCACCGCGTTCCCGATGCTGACCGGCACCCTGGTCACGGCCGCCGGCTTCCTGCCGATCGGCTTCGCCAATTCCGCGGTCGGCGAATATGCCGGCAGCATCTTCTGGATCGTCGCCATCGCGCTGGTCGCGTCCTGGTTCGTCGCGGTGATCTTCACGCCCTATATCGGCGTCAAGCTGCTGCCGGACATGAAGGCCCATCACGGCCATGACGAGCACGCGGTCTACGACACGCGCATGTATCGCGGCCTGCGCGCCATCGTGCGCTGGTGCGTCGATCACCGCATCACCACCGTCGCTGCGACGGTCGGCGTGTTCGCGGCATCGATCGTCGCCTTCGGCCACGTCCAGCAGCAGTTCTTCCCGCTGTCGGAACGCCCCGAGCTGTTCCTGCAGTTGCGGCTGCCGGAGGGCACCGCGTTCGGTGTCACCGAGAAGGCGGCGCGCGAGGCCGAGGCGCTGCTGAAGGACGACAAGGACATCGAGACCTACACCGCCTATGTCGGGCAGGGCTCGCCGCGCTTCTGGCTCGGCCTCAACCCGCAACTGCCGAACGAGGCCTTCGCCGAGATCGTGATCGTCGCCAAGGACGTCGCCGCGCGCGAGCGCATCAAGGCCAAGATCGAGACCGCGGCTGCGAACGGCGAGCTGAACGAAGCGCGCGTCCGCGTCGATCGCTTCAATTTCGGTCCGCCGGTCGGCTTCCCCGTCCAGTTCCGCGTCATCGGTCCCGATGCGGCCAAGGTGCGCGAGATCGCCCATCAGGTGCGTGACGTCATGCGCCAGAACCCGAATGTCAGGGATCCGCAGCTCGACTGGAACGAGCAGTCGCCTTACCTCAAGCTGGTCGTCGACCAGGATCGTGCCCGTGCGCTCGGCCTGACCCCGCAGGACGTGTCGCAGTCGCTGGCGATGCTGATCTCCGGCGTCCAGGTCACGACCATCCGTGACGGCATCGAGAAGGTCGGCGTCGTCGCGCGCGCGGCACCGTCCGAGCGGCTGGATCTCGCCCATGTCGGCGATCTCACCATCACCTCGAAGAACGGCGTGGCGGTGCCGCTGCAGCAGATCGCCAAGATCGAATATTCCCACGAGGAGCCGATCCTGTGGCGGCGCAACCGCGACATGGCGATTACGGTGCGCGCCGACGTGGCCGATGGCGTGCAGGCGCCTGATGTCACCAACCAGATCTCGCCGAAACTGCAGGATATCCGCAACCACCTCGAGCCCGCCTACCGGATCGAGGCCGGCGGCGCGTTCGAGGAATCAGCCAAGGGCAATGCCTCGATCTTCGTGCTGTTTCCGCTGATGGTCATCGTGATGCTGACCCTGCTGATGATCCAGCTTCAGAGCTTCTCGCGGCTGATCCTGGTGTTCCTGACGGCGCCGCTTGGCATCGTCGGCGCCTCGCTCGGGCTGAACGTCGCCAACGCGCCGTTCGGCTTCGTGGCGCTGCTCGGCCTGATCGCGCTGGCCGGCATGATCATGCGCAACGCGGTGATCCTGGTCGATCAGATCGAGACCGACGTCGCCCATGGCCTGACCCGCAAGGACGCGATCATCGAGGCCACGGTGCGCCGCGCCCGCCCCGTGGTGCTGACCGCGCTGGCGGCGATCCTGGCCATGATCCCGCTGTCGCGCTCGGCGTTCTGGGGCCCGATGGCGATCACCATCATGGGCGGGTTGTTCGTTGCAACCTTCCTGACGCTGCTGTACTTGCCTGGATTGTATGCCTTATGGTTCCGCAAGAGTCTGGACGAGCGCGGAGCGAAAGACGCGGATCATTCCGCAGCGCAGCACGTTGACGTGCCGAGGCCTTCGCTTCCTCTGGCCGAGGCCGCCGAATGAAGGATCAACAAGATCGCAGGCATGATGACCCTGGTTTCCGAC
Organism: Bradyrhizobium sp. HKCCYLRH3061; assembly: GCF_051168015.1. Classification (NCBI taxonomy): domain Bacteria; kingdom Pseudomonadati; phylum Pseudomonadota; class Alphaproteobacteria; order Hyphomicrobiales; family Nitrobacteraceae; genus Bradyrhizobium; species Bradyrhizobium sp. HKCCYLRH3061. Next base: position 102,456 of record NZ_JBNPUE010000021.1, on the reverse strand, counting down.
CATATCGAATCCGACACGCACGAGCGCATTCTCGTCGTTGCTGAGCGCCTGTTTCGACAGATCGGCTACCAGAAGACGACCGTCGCCGACATCGCCAAGGAGCTCCGCATGAGCCCGGCGAATGTCTACCGGTTCTTCGACTCGAAGAAGGCGATCCACCGGGGGGTCGCCCGCACGCTGATGGCCCAGGTCGAGGCGGCCGCCATCGCGATCGCGGAGCGGCCCGGTCCGGCGGCACCGCGGCTGCGCGAGCTGCTCGGCACGATCCATCGCATGAACACCGAGCGCTATGTCGGCGACAACAAGCTGCACGAGATGGTCGCGGTGGCGATGGAGGAGAGCTGGGACGTCTGCGAGGCGCACATGCTGCTGATCACCGAGATCATCGGCCGCGTGATCGGGCAGGGCGCGGCGTCCGGCGAATTCGCGGTCACCGACCTGACGCTGGCGGCAAAATGTGCGACGACCGCGATGATGCGCTTCTTCCATCCGCAGATGATCGCGCAATGCGCGACCAAGCCGGGCCCGACGATCGACGAGATGATCGATTTCGTGCTGGCAGGGCTTGGTTCCAGGGGCGCTGCGGTCTAGGTTGCAGTCATTCCGGGGCGATGCGAAGCATCGAACCCGGAATCTCGAGATTTCGGGTTCGCCTCTTCCGATCAAAGTGGCTTCGCCATTTTTGTCGCGCGAGGCGCCCCGGAATGACTGCTGCTTAGGAGACGACGGCGTGATCGAACGCGACTTGCATTTCTACGAACCGAAGAACGGCCACGGCCTGCGCCACGATCCCTTCAACGCCATCGTCGCGCCGCGTCCGATCGGCTGGATCTCGTCGCGTGATCCGGATGGACACGTCAACCTTGCGCCCTATAGCTTTTTCAATGCGTTCAACTACACGCCGCCGATCATCGGCTTCTCCTCGACGCAGTGGAAGGACTCGGTCGCCAACATCCAGGACACCGGCGAGTTCGTCTGGAACCTGGTGACGCGCGACCTTGCGACGCAGATGAATGCGACCGCCGCGCATGTCGCGCGCGAGGTCGACGAGTTCAAGCTCGCGGGCGTGACGCCGGTCGCTTGCAAGTTCGTCAACGTGCCGCGGGTCGGCGAAAGCCCCGTCGCGTTCGAATGCAAGGTGACGCAGATCATCCAGCTGCAGGGCGCCGACGGCACCAAGGCCCAGGCCTGGCTGACGCTCGGCGAGGTGGTCGGCGTGCATATCGACAAGACGCTGATCAAGGACGGTGTCTACCAGACAGCGCTCGCGCATCCGATCGTCCGCGCCGGCCGTCGCGGCGACTATTTCGAGATCATGCAGGAGGCGATGTTCGAAATGGCGAGGCCGGACTGACGGCCCTGCTTGGCGCCTTCTTGAACGCTCCCGCAATTGGAGACCATCCGACGTGACCGAAGCGACCGCCCATGCCGCGCCGACCGAGCCCCGCGGCGATCTCTGCATCCGCACGCTGGCGATGCCGGCGGACACCAACGCCAATGGCGACATCTTCGGCGGCTGGCTGCTCAGCCAGATGGACGTCGGCGGCGGCGTGTTCGCCGCCAAGGTCGCGAAGTCGCGCACGGTGACGGTCGCGATCGAGGCGATGAACTTCCGCAAGGCGGTCTATGTCGGCGACCTCGTGTCGGTCTACGCACATCTCGTCCGCGTCGGCCGGACGTCGATGACGGTGCGTCTCGAAGCCTGGGTGCTGCGCCGGAAAGAGGAGCAGCCGATCCTCGTCACCGACGGCAATTTCACCTATGTCTCGATCGACGACGGCGGCCGGCCGCAGCCGATCCAGCGTGATGGCGTGATCGCGACCTGATCACATTCGCGGTCGGCGGCCGCAAATAACCTCCGTTAATGCGCGGCCTATGCCGCTCGCTCGGCATAGGAACCGGCATCCGGCGATGCGCGTTCATTCGAGCACGTTCGCGCGGCGTCTGCGCCGATCACTCTCGCGCGATCTACGTCCGGTCCACAGGGCAGGCGTCTTTACGATGTTTGCAAGTTCTGGTTGCTTGGATGCGCGTTGCCGCGTCTCTGCCGTATTGCGCGCTTCGAGTGGCGCGCCGGACGGACAGCAATCATGGCAGTCCGTTTCCGACCAACAAGGCAAAAAATGCCAGCCGGAAAAAATTGCCGGCACAGGGGAAATGGTGGGGGCATGTTGCGCGAACAGGGTGGGAGGAAGTCCATGTCGGACGTCGACGAGAAACTGACCTTGCAGGTGCTGAAGAAGCTGCAGCAGCGGCTCCTCCATGCCGAGCGCAGGATTGGCGTCTACGAGCATCAGCTCAGCGCGTTTCGTGAACATCACGTCGAGGTGCTGAGGGATCTGCGCACGATCTATCAGTTGCTCGGTCGGCATCAGCACTGTCTCGGCGGAGCCGATGCATCGCTGCACAAGGCGACGCTCGTCCCGGATGATCCGCACTGATTCGGCAAGGCGTCACGGCGTGAGGGCGTGCAGCGCAGCCAACATAACATCCACACAATTTCCTGTTGGCATTCACGTCGGAATAGCCGGGGCTCCCTGCACGGAACATTCGTCATGGAGCTCGGTTATACGCCCCGGAATGAACGACGGGATTGCGCAATGTCCGAAACCTATATCATCGAGGTCAGCTCCCAGGCGGCGGGGATCGTCATCCGTGACCGCGGCGGCTTTCGCTTCTTCGCGGCGTCCCATCGCTTCAATGCCCTCGAGGGCCAGGTGTTTCGCAATGCCCGCGAAGCCGAACGCGCCGCGATTCGGCTCGTGACCGGTGAGCTGAGCGCAGCCGCCTGAGCGAGCTCGGCGCACGTGGACGTAGGCCGGACCAAGGCCGCGTCTGAGCTGCTCCGGGGCGGCCGATTGCTGCGATGCGCCCAATGCTTCGCCGATTGACGCTTGACTCGATCAGCATCACCATGGTGCAGCTTGTCCTGAAAGCTTGCCATGGCCGTCCTGTCCCAACGCCAGACCGACATCCTCAACATCGCCCGCGCCTCCGGCCGCGTCATGGTGGAGGATCTCGCGCGCCGCTTCGAGGTCTCGGCCCAGACCATCCGCAAGGATCTCAACGATCTGTGCGAGCAGCGCGCGCTGACGCGCATCCATGGCGGGGCCATCATCGCCTCCGGGGTCGAGAATCTCGCCTACGAGGCGCGGCGCTTCGTCGCTGCGGACGAGAAGAAGGCGATCGGTGCGGTTGCAGCCGCGCGGATTCCGAACGGCTCCTCTCTGTTCATCAATATCGGCACCACGACGGAGGAGGTGGCGAGCGCGCTGTCGTCGCACCAGGACCTGCTCGTCATCACCAACAATCTCAACGTCGCGATGCTGCTCTATCCGCATCCGCGCATCGAGGTGATCGTGGCCGGCGGCACCGTGCGGCGCTCGGACGGCGGCGTCATCGGATCGACCGCGACGCAACTGATCGGCCAGTTCAAGGTCGACTACGCGATCATCGGCGCGTCCGCGATCGACGAGGAGGGCGCGCTGCTCGACTTCGACTATCGCGAGGTCCAGGTTGCGCAAGCCATCATCGCCAATGCCCGCAGCGTGATGCTGGTCGCCGATTCCACCAAGCTCCACCGCAGCGCGCCGGTGCGCATCGCCCATCTCAGCCAGATCCAGACCTTCGTCACCGACCGCCCCCTGCCGGACGGACTGGCGAGCCTCTGCCATAGCCGCGGCATCGAGGTGGTCTCGGCGATGCCCGCCGACGATGCCGACGACGCCGCAGAGGCAACCGAAACGGCGGGGTCCGCCGTGCTCCGCCGCGCCTGACTTTCCGCCACTCTCGCAGGCTCCTTGATCCCGGTTTGGGCAGCTTTTGCCCAACCGCGGCCCAACATGCGAATTTCGATTTGCTTTCACTTTCGTTTGTGTTTAACTCGAAACCGAAAGTGAAATCGTCGCAGTCAAGGCGATTGCCGGGGGATGCGTCTGTTGGAGCGGATCTACGACCTCGCCATTGTCGGAGGCGGCGTGAACGGTTGCGGCATCGCGCGCGATGCGGCCGGACGCGGAAATTCCGTTTTCCTGTGTGAAATGAACGATCTGGCGAGCGGAACCTCGTCCTGGTCGACCAAGCTCGTGCATGGCGGCCTGCGCTATCTCGAATATTACGAGTTCCGGCTGGTCCGCGAGGCGCTGATCGAGCGCGAAATCCTGTGGCAGATCGCGCCCCATATCATCCGTCCGCTGCGCTTCGTGCTGCCGCATCATTCGGGGCTGCGCCCGGCCTGGCTGCTGCGCCTCGGCCTGTTCCTCTATGACCATCTCGGCGGCCGCAAGCTGCTGCCGGCGACACGGTCGGTGAACCTGCGCAGCGACGAGGTCGGCCGCCCTTTGATCCCCGGGCGCTACAGCAAGGGTTTCGAATATTCCGACTGCTTCGTCGACGATGCGCGCCTGGTCGTGCTGACCGCTCGAGATGCCGCCGATCGCGGCGCCGTCATCCGCACCCGCACCCGTGCGACCGAGATCCATCAGGATGGCAGCCACTGGCTGGTCACGACCGAGAACACCCAGACCGGCGAGCGCGAGACCATCAAGGCGCGCGCGCTGGTCAATGCCGCCGGTCCCTGGGTCGAGCAGGTGCTGGCGACCGGCGCCGGCGTCAATGCGAAAGCGAAGGTGCGGCTGGTGCAGGGCTCGCACATCGTGGTGCGCAAGCTCTACGATCACGACCGCGCCTACATCTTCCAGAACGCCGACGGCCGCATCATCTTCGCCATTCCCTATCAGCAGGATTTCACGCTGATCGGCACCACCGATCGCGACTATCAGGGCGATCCGGCCAAGGTGAAGGCGACCGACGAGGAGATCGCCTATCTCTGCGCCGCGCTCGGGGAATATCTCGCCAAGCCGGTGACGCCGGCCGACGTCGTGTGGAGCTATTCCGGCGTGCGGCCGCTCTATGATGACGGCGCCAGCGAGGCCAAGGCAGCGACCCGCGACTACGTATTCGAGCTCGATACGCCCGGCGGCTTGCCGCTGCTGTCGATCTATGGTGGCAAGATCACCACCTACCGGCGCCTGTCGGAAGAGGCGCTGGAGCGTCTTGCGTCCTATCTGAAAGGGGGCAAGGCGGAGGAAGGCTGGACCGGCAAGGCGCCGCTGCCCGGCGGCGACATGAAGGTCTCGGCCGTCGGGCCGTTGATTGCGGATCTCTGCAAGACCTTTCCGTTCCTGTCGGATGCACATGCGAAGCGCATCGCCCATGCCTACGGCACGCGGGCTGCGGCCATGCTCGCCGGTGCGACATCTTTGGCCGATCTCGGCCAGGACTTCGGTGGCACCTTGACGGAGCGTGAAGTCAGGTACCTGATGACGGACGAGTGGGCGTTGACGGCCGAGGACATCGTGTGGCGTCGATCGAAGCTGGGGTTGCGGATGTCTGCGGCTGAGATCGCCGCCCTCGAGGCGTGGATCACAGCCAATCGCGAGCGCTCCACCTTGCCGGCGCGTGAGGCGGGAGGACGCGCATGAGCGTCACGCTCGATCACGTCTCCCGAATTGTCGACGGCGTGACCACCATTCGCGACGTCTCGCTGACCTTGCAGCGCGGCACGCTGAGCGTGCTGCTCGGGCCGACGCTGTCCGGCAAGACCTCGATCATGCGGCTGCTCGCCGGCCTCGACAAGCCGACCACCGGCCGCGTGCTGGTCGACGGCAAGGACGTCACCGGCGCCGATGTGCGGCAGCGCTCGGTCGCGATGGTCTATCAGCAATTCATCAACTATCCCTCGCTGACGGTCTATGAGAACATCGCCTCGCCGCTGCGCGTGCAGGGCAAGTCGCGCCAGGAAATCGAGAAGCGCGTGGCGGAAGCGGCGCGGCTGCTCCGGCTCGAGCCCTATCTGAAGCGCACGCCGCTGCAGCTCTCCGGCGGCCAGCAGCAGCGCACCGCGATCGCGCGCGCCCTGGTCAAGGGGGCCGACCTCGTGCTGCTGGACGAGCCGCTCGCCAATCTCGATTACAAGCTGCGCGAGGAGCTGCGCACCGAGCTGCCGCGCATTTTCGAAGCCTCGGGCGCAATCTTCGTCTACGCCACCACCGAGCCGTCGGAGGCGCTGCTGCTCGGTGGCCGCACCATCTGCATGTGGGAAGGGCAGGCGCTGCAGGCCGGCGATACCGCGGCCGTGTATCGCCGACCCGATACCTTGCGTGTCGGCCAGGTGTTCTCGGACCCGCCGATGAACACGGTCGAGATCCAGAAGCGCGGCGAGAGCGTGGAGTATGCCGGCGGGGTCAAGGCGCCGGCGGTCGGCCTCTATGCCGATCTGTCCGATGGCGCCTACCGCGTGGGCTTCCGCCCGCATCAGCTCGGGCTTGGCAAAGGCGACGGCAGCCACGGCCGCCATGCCTTTCCCGCGATCGTCTCGGTCACCGAGATCACGGGATCGGAGAGCTTCGTGCATCTGACGCGCGACGGCATGAACTGGGTCGCCGTGCTGCACGGCGTCCATGAATATGAGCCCGGCGAGATCCTCGACGCGGTGCTCGATCCGTCCAATGTGTTCGTGTTCGACGCCGGCGACCGCCTGGTCGCCGCGCCGGCGATCTGAGGGAGATGCCGCATGGCCCGCATTGACCTCGTCGATCTCGCCCACGCCTACAACGGCAACAGCGGCGATATCGAGAGCTACGCGCTGAAGCCGGTGACGATGACCTGGCGCCAGGGCGGCGCCTATGCGCTGCTCGGCCCGTCCGGCTGCGGCAAGACCACCTTGCTCAACCTGATCTCGGGCATTCTCACGCCCTCGCACGGCAAGATCCTGTTCGACGGCACCGACATCACCAAAGCCTCGACCCGTGAGCGCAATATCGCGCAGGTGTTCCAGTTCCCGGTGATCTACGACACGATGACGGTCGGCGAGAACCTCGCCTTTCCGCTCAAGAACCGCGGCGTGCCCAAGGCCGAGATCGACAAGCGCGTCGCCGAGATCGCGCGTCTCCTCGATCTGACTCCGGACCTCAACCGCAAGGCGACACGGCTTACCGCCGACGCCAAGCAGAAGATCTCGCTCGGCCGCGGCCTGGTGCGCTCCGATGTCGCCGCCGTCTTGTTCGACGAGCCGCTGACCGTGATCGATCCCGAGCTGAAATGGCAGCTGCGTTCGAAACTGAAGGCGCTGCATCGCGAGCTCGACCTGACGATGATCTACGTCACCCACGACCAGACCGAGGCGCTGACCTTCGCCGACACCGTCGTCGTCATGCATGACGGCCGCGTGGTGCAGAGCGGCACGCCGGCAGAGCTGTTCGACAAGCCGGCGCATACCTTCGTCGGCTACTTCATCGGCTCGCCGGGCATGAACATCCTCTCCGCCGAGGTGAAGGGACGCGAGGCCCGCATCGACGGTCACACGCTGACGCTGTCGCGCAGCTACGACGCGCTGCCGGCCGGAGCCAAGATCGAGATCGGCGTGCGGCCAGAGTTCGTCGATGTCGCTCAGCCCGGACCCGGCCTGCTCGATGCCAATATCGAGCGCGTCGACGATCTCGGCCGCATCCGCTTCGCGCGCGTCCGTGTCGGCGACGTCAAGTTCGCCGCGCGACTGCCGGCCGGCTTCTCGCCGCAGGGCTCCGCGATCGGGCTGAAGTTCAATCCAGCCTATGTCCACGTCTATGCCGACAGCCGTCTCGTCGAGGGAGCCTGAGTGATGGACAAGACCATCAACAACAAGGCCTGGTTCCTGGTGCTGCCGGTGTTCCTGCTGGTGGCGTTCTCCGCCATTCTGCCGCTGATGACGGTGGTGAACTATTCGATGCAGGACACCTTCGGCAACAACCAGTTCTTCTGGAACGGTGTCGGCTGGTTCAAGGAGCTGCTCGATCCCTCGACCGATCTCGGCGGCCGCTTCCTCGCCTCGCTGTGGCGCAACCTGATCTTTTCCGGCGCAATTCTCGCCATCGAGGTCCCGCTCGGCATCGTGATCGCGCTGGCGATGCCGCGGCAGGGCTGGACCGTGGCGTTCGCACTGGTCGTGCTGGCATTGCCGCTGTTGATTCCGTGGAACGTTGTCGGAACCATCTGGCAGATATTCGGGCGTCCCGACATCGGCCTGCTCGGCTATGTGCTCAACGCCATCGGCCTCGACTACAACTACGTCTCCAACGAGGCTGACGCCTGGTTCACCGTCATCCTGATGGATGTCTGGCACTGGACCAGCCTGGTGGCGCTCCTATGCTACTCCGGCCTCAAATCGATCCCGGACGCCTACTACCAGGCGGCCCAGATCGACGGCGCCTCGCGCTGGGCGGTGTTCACCGCGATCCAGCTGCCGAAGATGCACCGCGTGCTGCTGATCGCCGTGCTGCTGCGCTTCATGGACAGCTTCATGATCTATACCGAGCCGTTCGTGGTCACCGGCGGCGGCCCGGGCAATTCCACCACCTTCATCTCGATCGAGCTGGTCAAGATCGCGCTCGGCCAGTTCGACCTCGGCAAGGCCGCGGCGCTGTCGCTGGTCTACAATCTGATCATCCTGATCGTCTGCTGGGTGTTTTACACCATCATGACCAATGCCGGCGCCGAGCGCCGGCCGGTGGAAGGGGGCGCGTGATGAACACGATTCCGGGCCGCCGAATCATCATCTCGCTGTTCTTGGTCTTCCTGCTGTTGCCGATCTATTGGCTCGTCAACATGAGCTTCAAGACCAACACCGAGATCGTCTCGACCATGACGCTGTGGCCGCATCAGCCGACCATCGCCAACTACATGCGCATCTTCACCGACGAGAGCTGGTATTCCGGCTACGTCAACTCGTTGAAATACGTCGTCATCAACACGGTGATCTCGATTGCCGTAGCGCTGCCGGCGGCCTACGCCTTTGCGCGCTACCGCTTCCTCGGCGACAAGCATCTGTTCTTCTGGCTGCTGTCGAACCGCATGGCGCCGGCCGCGGTCTATGCGCTGCCGTTCTTCAATCTCTACTCGGCGATCGGGCTGTTCGATACGCCCTGGGCGGTGGCGCTGGCCCATTGCATCTTCAACATCCCGCTCGCGGTCTGGATTCTCGAGGGCTTCGTCTCGTCCGTGCCGCGCGAGATCGACGAGACGGCGTTTCTGGACGGCTACTCGTTTCCGCGCTTCTTCATCAAGATCCTGGTGCCGCTGATCGCCAGCGGCATCGGCGTGGCGGCGTTCTTCTGCTTCATGTTCTCCTGGGTCGAACTCCTGCTGGCGCGCACGCTGACGGCGACCGAAGCCAAGCCGATCTCGGCGATCATGACGCGAACCGTGTCTGCCGCCGGCATGGACTGGGGCCTGCTCGCCGCCGCCGGCGTGCTGACCATCATCCCCGGCGCGCTCGTGATCTGGTTCGTCCGCAACTACATCGCGCGCGGCTTCGCGCTGGGACGGGTGTGATGATGATTTCATGTCGCCGCAGTCTCCGCTCCACCTCTCCCGCCTGCGGGGGAGGTCGCGTCGCATCGTCAGATGCGATGCGGGTGGGGACCTCTGTCCTCTCGGGCAGTTCGACTCGCGGCGCCCCCACCCCAACCCTCCCCCGCAAGCGGGGGAGGGGGGCCGCTACCGCCTGGAGTCACTGAGCCATGGACAACATCGCATGGATGGCATGGACCCTGCCGACAGCAATCTTCTTCGCCGCGCTGGCCTGCACGCTGGTCGTCATGACCTGGCTCGCGGCCCGCTACCCCGAGGCCGAGCGGGTCGGAGTGCTGCGCATTCCGACCACGCGCGGCGATCGTCTGTTCATCTCGCTGATCTTGGCGGCGATCATCCATCTTGCCTGGATCGGCCTGGTCGGCACCGACACGATTACGACCTTGCCGATCGGCGAGGAAGGGTTTGAGGTTTCGAGCCTGTGGCTCGCAACCGCAATTTCGCTTGCGTCCGCCGTTGCGATCTTTCGCACCGTCTGACGCAAGTGAAAAGGGGCAGATCCGGGGGCAACCCGGACCTGGAATATTGTCGCTCAAGGAGGAAAGCATGCGACACTTGAAGCCTAGGAAGCATCACTTGACCAAGGCCCGCTACCTCGCGATGACCAGCGCCGCAGCGCTGTTTGCCGCGGGCATGACGATGTCCGTTCCGGCAAAGGCCGACGAGGCCGCCGCAAAGAAGTGGATCGACAGCGAGTTCCAGCCGTCGACGCTCTCGAAGGACGACCAGATGAAGGAAATGCAGTGGTTCATGAAGGCCGCTGAACCCTTCAAGGGCATGGAGATCAACGTTGTCTCCGAGACGCTGACAACCCACGAATACGAGTCCAAGACTCTGGCAAAGGCGTTCGAAGAGATCACCGGCATCAAGGTCAAGCACGACATCATCCAGGAAGGTGACGTCGTCGAGAAGATCCAGACCCAGATGCAGTCCGGCAAGAATGTCTATGACGGCTGGATCAACGACTCCGATTTCATCGGCACCCACTTCCGCTACGGCCAGGCCGTCGACCTGACGGACTGGATGGCGAAGGACGCCAAGGACGTCACCGATCCGATGCTCGACGTCAACGACTTCATCGGCAAGTCCTTCACCACCGCGCCCAACGGCCATTTGTATCAGCTGCCCGACCAGCAGTTCGCCAACCTGTATTGGTTCCGCTACGACTGGTTCACCAACCCGGACTACAAGGCCAAGTTCAAGGCCAAGTATGGCTACGACCTCGGCGTGCCGGTGAACTGGTCGGCCTACGAGGACATCGCCGAGTTCTTCACCAACGACATCAAGGAGATCAACGGCGTCCGAGTCTATGGCCACATGGACTACGGCAAGAAGGATCCCTCGCTCGGCTGGCGTTTCACCGACGCCTGGCTGTCGATGGCCGGTAACGGCGACAAGGGCCTCCCGAACGGCCTGCCGGTCGACGAATGGGGCATCCGCATGGAAGGTTGCCGTCCGGTCGGCTCCTCGGTCGAGCGCGGCGGCGACGTCAACGGACCTGCCGCAGTCTATTCGATCGTCAAGTATCTCGACTGGATGAAGAAGTATGCTCCGCCGCAGGCCCAGGGCATGACCTTCTCGGAATCCGGCCCGGTGCCGTCGCAGGGCAACATCGCTCAGCAGATCTTCTGGTACACCGCCTTCACCGCCGACATGGTCAAGCCCGGCCTGCCGGTGATGAACGCCGACGGAACGCCGAAGTGGCGCATGGCTCCGTCGCCGCACGGCTCCTACTGGAAGGACGGCATGAAGCTCGGCTATCAGGACGTGGGATCGTTGACGCTCCTGAAGTCCACGCCGGTCGATCGCCGCAAGGCGGCCTGGCTCTATCTGCAGTTCATCGTCTCGAAGACGGTGTCCTTGAAGAAGAGCCATGTCGGTCTGACCTTCATCCGTGAATCGGACATCTGGGACAAGTCGTTCACCGAGCGCGCGCCGAAGCTCGGCGGCTTGATCGAGTTCTACCGCTCGCCCGCGCGCGTGCAGTGGACCCCGACCGGCAACAACGTGCCCGACTATCCGAAGCTCGCGCAGCTGTGGTGGCAGAACATCGGCGATGCGTCGTCCGGTGCGAAGACGCCGCAGCAGGCGATGGACGCACTCGCAGCCGCACAGGACTCCGTGCTCGAGCGTCTTGAGAAGTCCAAGGTCCAGGGCGACTGCGGGCCGAAGCTGAACAAGAAGGAGTCGGCCGAGTACTGGTTCAACAAGTCGGCCAAGGACGGCAACATCGCTCCGCAGCGCAAGCTCGCGAACGAGAAGCCGAAGGGCGAGACGATCGACTACGACACGCTGATCAAGTCGTGGCCGGCGTCGCCTCCGAAGCGCGCCGAGGCGAAATAGCAACCTCTCCTTCGGACGACCGGCGACAGGTCGGTCGTCCCCGGGGAGTTTGGAAGGCCGGGAGCAATCCCGGCCTTCTTCTTTTTCGTTGACTTGTTCGGTCGTGCGAGTTCGGATCTGGATGCCAGTGGCCCGGATGAGACCGGGTCGAGCTCTGGAATTTGCGATGCGCATGATCTTTCGCTGCGACCCCGTCCTTGCGGATCACCTGCTGCGACCGGTGCCGGCCCGAACCATGCTGCCGGAATGGTTGCGCCAGATGCCGGCCTCGGCGCATTCGGAGCTTCACGGGCGCGACATCCGCACGGTCAAGCAGTGTCCCCCCTTTGTCGACGCGATGGCCTATGGCGTGACGATTCTGCTGCCCTGCGACGTCAGGGTCGAGCGCGGCGCATTCGCCTGGGAATGGGACATTCCGGCGCCGGCGACCAAGGGACATCCGCGTGCGCCGTTGAGCTTTCATGTCGCGGCCCAATTGGCCGGTGCGCCGTTTGCGTCGGACAAGCAGGCGGCCATCAAGTTCAATTCCTTCTGGACGATCGAGTGCGAAGCCGGGTGGTCGCTGTTCGCGACGCATCCGATCAACCGCGAGGACCTGCCGTTCCGGACCCTGTCGGGCCTGGTCGATGCGGATCGCTTCCACGACGGCGGCATCAATTTTCCGGCGCTCTGGCTCGATCCAGATTTCACCGGCATCCTGGCCAGGGGAACGCCGGTGGCGCAATGCTTTGCAGTATTGCGCGAGCCGCCGCAGCTCGTGTTCGAGCCGCTCGACGACGCGCAGCGGGATACGTATGCCGGGACGGTCGCCGAGGTGCTCGCGACACCCAACGTGTACCGCAAGAAATTTCGCGCACGCCGCGGCCGCCTAACCAGCTGAGTTCAGGGCGCGCTTCAACGCGGCAGGGTCGATCCAAAGTCGGCCATGCGGAGCCGAGGTGAGCGCCATGGCGATGGCACCGAACATCTGTGGGCGAAGCCGATAGGCACAAGCATAGGCCTGCATTGCCGCGTCGGGGTCGCCGCTGTCCTGCAGGACGATGCCGAGATTGAGCGCCGCTTCGGCGTGATCCGGCCTTATCGCCAGCACGCGGCGATAGGCTGCGGCAGCTCCCGCGAGATCCGCAACATCCTGTCGCACGAGGCCGAGATCGAACCAGACCGAGGCCGGCGCAGCCGGGTTGGCTGCCCGTTCGAGGACGGTCCGTGCCGTATCGAAGTCGCCGTTCTCCCAGGAAAGACGTCCGAGCCGCGCTAGTGCTTCGTCGTGCTCCGGTATGACCTTGAGAATCGCCAGCCAAGCTGCCCGCGCATGGGCTGCCATTCCTGCCTGATCGAGAATGCGCGCTTTTTCGATGAAGACATCGCGGCGGGGTGACAGCGCGATGGCGCGGTCGACATGGGCGAGCGCGCGCTCGAAATCCTTCCCCACCCGCGCGATGCGCGCCGCAAGCAGCCGAGCTGCGGCATGGTCCGGCCGGCGGGCCAGACTGGCCTCGATGCGCAACCGTGCTGCGGCGTTGTCCTCGACCGCGAACAGCACTGCGGCAAGCAGATGGCTCAACATCGGTTCGTCTGGACTTTGCTTCAAGCCCGCTTCGCACAGCCGTTGCGCCTCTGCCGCGCGCCCTGCGTTGAAGGCGGCCGTGGCGCGTCGCGCGATCTCTTCGGTGGTTTCGCTCATATTCACGATCATATACGGTCGGGCCGGACAACTGAACTCGGGTGCCGGCTCCGGACTCATCGTCCGCGGTGATGCGAGCGGTGCCCTCGCCGGCTCGAGCTGGGCGAACTTGAGGCCGATGCGCACCACCGTAGCGCAGCAACCGCTCGCGCCCGTTCCATCCGGGAATTCTTCCCATCGGCCTGGGGACATATTCCATGAGGCAAGTGTCTTGAAGCTGCCGAGAACAGGCGGCACTCTCGGCTTGCGAACAGTGCAGCCGTTCCATTGCAGCTCTGCCCGGGTATCAAAACCAAGAGCCCTCCGGGGAGAACGGTGGACGGCACGGGGCTCCGCGGCTGCATCGAGGACCCCCAAGGTCCCTTACAGGGAGTACGGCCATGGATCAGGCGCACATCGCCAATATCGCGAGCACGCTGCCGGAGGCGTTGTCGCCCTGGACCATGTTCATGCAGGCCGACATCGTCGTGAAGTCGGTGATGATCGGCTTGGCGTTGGCCTCGGTGGCAACCTGGACGGTGCTGGTCGTCAAGACCATTCAGCTCCGCTCGGCGCTGCGCACGGCCCGCGGCGCGCTCGGCATCACCATGGCGGCCCGCTCCTTGACCGATGCGACAGGACGCATTTCGGCCGATGAGGGTGTCGTCGGCCGACTTCTCGCCCTGGCCGACGACGAGATCGACAAGTCGCGCGGCCTGCCTGCCGACGGCATCAAGGAGCGCGTCTCCTGGCAGTTCGAGCGGATCGAGGCGGCGGCAGTGGCGCGCATCGGCCGCGGCATCGGCATTCTCGCCACCGTCGGCGCCGTCGGCCCGTTCGTCGGCCTGTTCGGCACGGTCTGGGGCATCATGAACAGCTTCATCGGCATCTCGCATGCGCATACGACCAACCTCGCGGTGGTGGCGCCGGGCATCGCGGAAGCGCTGCTCGCGACCGCCTTCGGCCTCGCCGCCGCGATTCCCGCGGTCGTGATCTACAACCTGTTCGCGCGCGCCACCGGCGGCTATCGCGCCGTCATCGCCGATGCGTCGGTGGCGGTGATGCGCCTGCTCAGCCGCGATCTCGACCGGCAGCATGCCGGGCCTGCCGAGGCGCGGCGCAGCGCCATCCGCGCGGTCGAGGCGCCGATGCTGTCGATCGCCAATCCGGCGGAGTGAGCCATGGCCGTCAAGCTCGCCCGGCGCACCGACGAGTTCGAGGAGACGCACGACATCAACGTGACGCCGTTCATCGACGTCATGCTGGTGCTCCTGATCATCTTCATGGTCGCCGCGCCGCTCGCCACGGTCGACGTCCCGGTCAACCTGCCGGCGATCTCGGCCGAGCCGCAGCCGCGCGCGGAGACGCCGGTCTTCGTCACCTTCAAGGCCGACCGCTCGCTCGCCGTCGGCGACCAGAGCGTGGCGCAGGCCGACATCGCCGCCTCGCTCGATGCCGCCACAAAGTCCGATCATGAGCAGCGCGTGCTGCTGCGCGCCGATCAGACGCTGCCCTATGGCGAGGTGATGGCGCTGATGAACACGTTGCGCCGCGCCGGCTATACCAAGGTCGCACTCGTCGCACTGGAAGACCGGGGCGCGCAGTGAGCGTCCTGACGCTCGATCCGTTCGAACACGAGCAGCGCCGTGAGCGGACGCTGTGGACCATCGCCGCGCTGGTGGTGGCCGCGCTGCATGTCGGGCTCGCCGTCGGCTATCTGCTGCTGCGCCCCGCGCCGCAGGGACGTGCCCAGGCGCCGGCCTTCGACGTCGTGTTCACCCCGGCGGTGGTGAGCGAGCCGGCGCCGACGGCGCAGGATGCGCCGGCGTCCGAGCCGCCGCCGGCGGAGCCGCCGAAGGAAGAGCAGGTGAAGGACGAGCCGGTCGCGCGTGAGGCCGTCGCTGAGCCTGTCCCGCCGGCTCCCTCCGAGCCGGAGCCGCAGGTCGTGGCCAAGCCTGACCTGAAGCCGGATGTCATTCCCTCGCCGGAGCCCGCGCCGCAGGTCGCCCTCGCGCCCGAGCCGCCGCGTGCGGACGATGTCGTTCTGCCGCCGCCGCCACCACCAAAACCGATCGAGGCGAAGCCGCCGGAGCCGAAGCCCGTTCCCGTGCCCGAGCGTGTCGAGCGCAAGCCGGTCGAGAAGAAGGAAACGAAGGAGCGGGCCGAGAGGAAGTCCGCACCGCCGAAGCCGGCTGCGGCGCCGGCGGCCCGGCCTTCACGTGTCGCGTCGGCGCCCAATCCCGGCGAGGACAGCGTCGGGGCGCGCGAGGGCCAGGCCAGTTGGAACGCCGAGGTGGTGGCGCAGATCCGCCGCGCCGCGGCCTATCCCTCCGACGGCAATGGCGCGAGCGGCACCGTCATGCTGAACGTCGTGATCGATCGTAACGGACGTCTGCTGTCGCGACGGCTCGCCGGCAGCTCGGGCTCACCGGCGCTGGACCGCGCGGCGCTGGGCATCATCGAACGCGCCGCGCCGTTCCCGCGCTTTCCGCCGGCGATGGCTCAGGCGCAGGTCTCGCGCACGGTGCCGCTGCATCTGAGGCCGCGCTGAACGCGGCGCCATCCGGAGCTACGTCCGGTGGCGCTCCGTCCCGCTATTTGCTGCACTCGGTCAGATCCGTATCGCGCACGACGAACTGCGCGCCTTCCTTGAGCTCGATGTTCTTGGCGACGCAGGTGCGGCCGCCCTTTTCGGACAGCTTGATGTCGTAGCGGCCGGACTTCACGCCGACCAAGGTCATGCGCTCGTTGTGGTCGACCTCGCCCTCGTCGTCGTTCTTGCACTGGTCGGCGCCCCAGGTCTTGGTGCCCGCGGCCGCCAGGTACATCTTCACGATGGTCTGGCCGGTGCGGTTGAGAAAGCGCGGGCCGTCCTCGGCGGACGCGGCGGAGCCGGCCAGCATGAGAAGCGCGCAGGCGGTGACGAGGCGACGCATGACGAGTGTCCTTTTCTTATGATTGGTCACGGGATGAAGGCGCGCGGATCAGAAATCCTTGCCGATGCTGGTCTTGACGGCGAGGCCACGCGAGGCGTTGGTCAGGCCGTAGCCGAGGCCGAAGCTGAGCTCGAAGCCCTTGAAGCGGGTGTCGGCGACTGCGTAGAGCGTCTGCATCTGCTGATTCCAGGGCAGGATGTAGCCGAACGGTCCGAGATTGGAGAAATGCTCGATGCCGACGGTCCAGCGGTCGCTGAGGCGCTTGACGAAGCGCACCGACGGCTCGAACGCCGAGCCGGCGCCGTCGATGCCGAAGGTCATGTTGGCGTTGAAGATGAGCTGATAGTCGTTGGGCAGGTTGACGCCGATGATCGGCGTGAACATCTGCGCCACCCGCGGCGTGGCCTCCTGCACGAAGCGCGGCGCGCCGGGCTGGCCGGCGCCGGCCTTGTTGGCGACCCACAGATCGGGCGTCAGGCCGCCCTGCGGCGCCAGGATGGTGCGTGACACCAGGCCGAGGAAGACGGTGCGCTCGAGCCGGTCGCCCTGGATGAAGGTCTGGCGAATGGTGACGCCGCCGGACTGGAATGAATAGCCGGGCACGCCGTTGTCCATCACGTTGCCCAGCGCCATCGGCACATTGGTGCGGGCAAAGGCGTAGGGCGAGGTCAACGCGATCTCGTACCATTCGGTCGGCGAGTAGCCGATCTCGGTCTCGCCGGTGACCGCACGCTGCGGCACGCGGCGTCCGCCGTTCTGTTGCGGATTGAAGGTGGTCAGATAGCCGAAGCGCTGCTCGACCTGGAAATGTCCGGGCGAGGCCGGGTCATTGCCCTGGATCTCCTCGGCCGCTGCACCGAAGGGCGCGAGCACGAGAGCACCGGCAGCCATGTACAATCGCGATCGTCTTTTTGCACTCCTGGCGATGCCGTTCGGCTGCATGTCCCCGCGCTCCCTTCAACTGATGAGCTAGCGAGTCGGCGGGGCGAAAACATGCGGGCCTGTCGGCTGAAAGATGACGCGATCGGGAAACGATCAGTCGTTGAATGCCGCATTTGCTCCGGCCTTTCCTGTTTCGGTGAGGAATAGGGATGTTTTGGCAAGTCGAACGGGACATTTTGACCGAGACAATATGGCGGCCATTTCGCGAGTGAATCTCAACACGGTGATGAATGTGGCGTGTTGCAAACACATTGAGGTCATAGAGCGAGGAAAACATCGGTTGCAGCATGCATTGCTGATCGCCGGATCAGCCAGAGAATGGACACGCCCGTGCTTCACACACCCGGTCATCGTCGCCGCTCGTCCACTCAGCTGATGCGGCTGGGGCTGATAGTCGCGCTCCTCCTGTCCACGCTGCTGCTGGACGGACGCGCCTTCGCGGAGGAGGCGCTGCGGGACCAATTGGAGGCCTGGTGGAGTCAAACCCACGCCGGCAAGAGAAGTCAGGTTGGGCAAGCCCAACACGCGTTGTCGGGCAGCGATGCCAAAACCGCAAGGCATGTCGCCAAGCGCAGACGCCACGTCGCCAACGCCTGGGCCGAGGCGGAGGGAGGCGCCTTCGACCACGATAGCGGTCCGCGTCGCGACCGTCCGGGGAGATATTTCCTGCACGGACCGAGGTTCTAGTCCCGACGCTCTTGCCGGAATTTCCCGGGCGTCGCGTTCTTGCACTTGCGAAATGACAAGGCCTCCCATAGGTCAAAGCGATGTGTGGCGCGTTTCCGGTGAAACCAGCGTCGCTCGCATACGTTGTTTTCTTGCCCTTCATCGCCGCCCCTCGGACGGCGGAGACAAAGGATCAATTCGATGAATTGGAAACTGATGATGACGGCCGCTGCCGTCGGCATGGCGGCGATCGTCGGCACGTCGACGATGGCTGTCAGTGCACTGGCCCCGTCTAAGCTGCTGACCTCGATCGACCCCGACAAGGACGGCACCGCCGACATGAGCGAGGTCCGCACGGCCGCAGGCGCGCTGTTCGATCGTCTCGATCGCGACCATGACGGCACGCTCGACGCCAAGGAGCTGCGTGGCCGCGTGTCGGCCAAGGATCTCAAAGCCGCGGATCCGGACAATGACGGCACGCTGACCAAGGACGAGTATCTCGCGCTGGTGGAAAGCCGCTTCAAGGCAGCCGATCCTGACAACGACGGCACGCTCGACTCGAGAGAGCTGAAGTCGGTCGCCAAGCTGCTGAAGTGAGGCGCCGTCCGTATCGGACTGACGCGACCAAGACATCAACTCACGGGGCCTGCGACGGGAGACCGTCGCAGGCCCCTCGCGTTTCAGCTTGGGCGGGACATTTCCACTGCGAGACGAACCAGGTCGGGCAGGCTGCGGGCCCCGAGCTTCTGCCGCAGCCGGTAGGTCAGGTTGATGACGGTCTTGTAGCTGATGCCGAGATGGTCGGCGATCGCCTGATAGGATTTCGCCTCGGCCAGCAGCGCCAGCGCCTGGCGCTCGCGCGGGGTCAGCGCAGGGGCAGCCATGCCGTCGGGGTCGGCGCGGAGCAGGGCGATGCGGGTGGCGAGCTGCGGATCGAGATAGGTGCCGCCGGCGCGCACCTGCTCCAACGCCTTGGGCAGCTCGTGCGGCGGCGCGTCCTTCAGCAGATAGCCGCTGGCGCCGGCGTCGATCGCCGAGCGGACGATACGCGGATCGGCATGCATGCTGAAGACCAGGATCCGGGCGCGGGGATCGTGCGACCGCATGCGTTCGATCAGACGGATGCCGCCGAGCTCCTGCCCGTGCAGACGCAGATCGACGATCGCGACGTCCGGCCGGTCACGGACATAGGCGTCGTACCCGCTGTCGGCATCGTGTGCCTCGGACAGCGAGCGGATCCCGGCTTCGTTCAGCAGCCAGCGGCAGGCCGTGATCACGACCGGGTGGTCGTCGACGAGGAGAACGCGATACATCCGACGTCGTCTTGCCCCTATGGCGCCGACGGCGCCGATGCTTCCCTCTACCAATGAGTTCCCTTGCAAACCAGGATCGGGTGCAACAGTGCGGCCGAGTCTGGGAGAGAGCCCGGCGAATTGATCTCCACTTTCCGGATCCGGGAAGATTGTCCCTAGGGGCCGAAGAATATTGCCCGTTGCGACGAACTGGACGGCTGTTTACGAATGTTAAGGTTCGTAAACGGGTAAATCGACCAGTTTTGGTGCGGGTGGGGCTCAGGGGCGTGGGCTGTTGCCGGAACCGGTCGACAAGAAACTGGGGGACGTCTTGACCAGACTGTCGGCGCCGAAGAGCGCGCTTCTCGCGACGTGTGCGTTGCTGCCTACGGCTGCGTTCGCGCAGCAAACCCTGCAGACCATCGAGGTGGTCGGCGTCTCGCCCGTTCAGGGCAGCGAGATCGCGAAGGACAAGATTCCATCCAATGTCGAAACCATCGGAGCGCGGGAGCTCGACCACAGCCGCGCGCCGACGCTGCTCGACGGCATCCTGCAATCGGTGCCCGGCGTATCGCTCAGCGACCAGACCGGCAACGCGTTTCAGCGCGACCTGAACTACCGCGGCCAGACCGCCTCGCCGGTGCTCGGGACGCCGCAGGGCATCGCCGTCTACCAGAACGGCACCCGCATCAACGAGGCCTTCGGCGACGTCGTCAACTGGGACCTGATCCCGGAAATGGCGATCGCGCGCATGACGCTGATGCCGAACAATCCGCTGTTCGGCCTCAACGCCACCGGCGGCGCGCTCTCGATCGAGATGAAGAACGGCTTCAACTACCAGGGCGGCGAAGCGCAGCTGTTCGGCGGCTCGTTCGGCCGGATCCAGTCGGGCGCGCAATACGGCTGGAACAATGGCACCTATTCGACATACATTGCCGCGGAAGGCGCCTATGACCGCGGCTGGCGCGACTATTCGTCGGCCTCGCAGATCCGGCGCATGTATGCCGATTTCGGCGCGCGCGGCGACAACACCGAATTCCACCTCTCCTTCACCGGCGCCGACAACAAGCTCGGCTCGGTCGCGGCTACGCCGATCGAGATGCTGAATCAGCGCTGGTCCAGCGTCTACACCTGGCCGCAGTCGCTGCGCCTGCAGATGCAGATGGTGCAGGCCAGCATGAAGTGGGCGCCGACCGACACGCTCTCGATCCAGGCCAACGGCTACTACCGCAACTACAAATCCGCGCGCATCGACGGCAACGGCACCGAGGTTGCGGCCTGCGACCCTGCGGGCGCGTTCCCCGGCGAATTCTGTCTCAGCGATTCCGCCGGCACCGAGTTCCAGATGAACCGCAACGGTCCGACCGTCAACACGCTGGCGGGCGATGCGGCGCTCGGCCAGATCGACCGCAACACCGTCAAGACCGACAGCTATGGCGGCTCGCTGCAGGCGACCTCGACGACGCAGCTCTTCGGCCATGACAACCATTTCGTCGTCGGCGCCAGCGTCGATCACGGCAATACCAACTTCCAGGCCACCTCCGAGCTCGGCACCATCGACAACAATCTGTTCGTCACCGGCCTCGGCGTCTACGTCGATCAGCCCAATGCCGGCCTCGCCCCGGTCAACCTGAACGCCAAGAACACCTATCTCGGCGTCTACGCGACCAACACCTTCGACATCACCTCGCAGCTCGCCTTGACGGCCGGCGGCCGCTTCAACTGGGCGCAGATCAATCTGCGCGACCAGACCGGCTTCGCGCCGCTGCTGAACAGCAACAACAACTTCCAGCGCTTCAACCCGGTGGTCGGCCTGACCTACAAGATCACGCCTGATATGACCGCTTACGCCGGCTACTCCGAGGCCAACCGCGCGCCGACGCCGCTCGAGCTCGGCTGCTCCGATCCGGCCAATCCCTGCCTGATCGACAACTTCCTGATCGCCGATCCGCCGCTCAAGCAGGTGGTGTCGCGCACCGTCGAAGGCGGCCTGCGCGGCGAGATCTCCGGCGGCCGCTCGGCCTACGCCGCCGATCTGCCGGCCTATCGCAAGGCGCCGATCAAGTCGGTGGCGGTTGATGACGGCTGGCGGCTGCGCTGGGGCCTCAGCCTGTTCCGGACCGAGAATTCCGACGACATCATCCAGGTCGTCGACCCGGCCAACCCGGTGCGCGGCTACTTCAAGAACGCCGGCACCACCCTCCGCCAGGGTGTCGAGGCCAAGCTCGATCTCGCTTGGAATCGCTGGACCGCATACGCCAACTATACTTTCATCGACGCCACCTTCCGCAGTGCTTTCGACGTCAACGATCCGTTCCTCGGGGCGCCGGTCGGTGTCGTCTCCGGCAACCACATTCCCGGCATTCCGGCGCATCGCCTGAAGCTCGGCGCGGAATATGCCGTGACCGACGCCTGGAAGGTCGGCGCCAGCGTCAACTATGTCGGCAGCCAGTACCTGTTGCACGACGAAACCAACGTCTATCCGAAGGTTCCGGCCTACTGGGTCGTGAACGTCAACACGTCCTATCAGGTGACCAAGAACGTCGAGGTGTTCGGCCTGATCCAGAACCTGTTCAACCAGCGCTACTACTCGGCGGGCACCGTGTTCGACCCTGCCGGCTTCAACACCGCCGGCGGCGGAACGGCGTTCGCGTTGAACGATCCCCGCAGCATGGTGCCGGGAATGCCGCTCGCGGCCTATGCCGGCATCCGGGCGAAGTTCTGAGCCTCAGCCACGGACCACCAGCGACGCATAGGCGCATCCGCGCCGCGCCACGGCAGCCCCCACCGTGGCAAGAAGGCCGGGAGAAATCCCGGCCTTTTCATTTGCTGGTCGGGGTCTTGCAGGTGCCGGAACCGCGAGCGCGGAGTTCATCTCTGCGATGTCCTTCGCGGTAGAGCGGTCTGCCGTCCTCGTCGTCAAGTTTCAGATCTGGCGGGAGAGCGGTGCTTCAAGCGAAGCCGCTTATGATGATTAATCGAATTACTATGGGACTAATTCTGCTGTTAGTTGGACAATGTCCCGTGCGTTCATAGAAAAGTTCGCCTTGCTGGTTCCTGCCAACGTTTCGATACAATCGGTCATCAACAAGAAGCCGTGTATTGCGTAACGTGGGGCGTCAGGTGAAATCAAAAAGAAAAAAGCGCAGCGAGGCGGCTGCTGCTAGTTTCGTGTTGTTGTCGACATGGATGGTCGTCGGCGAGGCAAGGGCCGAGTGCACGACGCCGGGTGTCACGGTCACCTGCAGCGGGAGCATCTCCTCCGCGATCACCGTGTACGACGCCGCTGCGGCGACAGCGACGCCCTCGAGCGGCAGCAATTCTTATACGCCGGCGAACCCGGTCTTTCCAGCGACCGGCTACAATCCCAACCCTCCCACGGCGATCGTCACGCTGGACTCCACGGCCGTTCGCAATCTCACTACGAACACCCAGACCGGCCTGGCCGATCGCGGCATGATCGCGGCCAATTTCTCCAATGCCGAGGACCCAGCGGTCAACAACGTCATCATCAACAATGCCGGCTGGCTGAGCCTCACCACCAGCCAGCTCAGCGCCGGCCGGCTTCACGTCGTCGTCGCCGACAGCCAGGTCAACAAGTTCACCGTCAACAACACCGGGACGCTCGCCGTCACCCAGAATGTCTTCGGCGCGTTCGATGCGAGCAAGCTGAGCGTTTCGATCGGCGCTACGGCGACAGGCCGGTACAACGGCACCAACCTCGCGGTCATCTCGGCGCTCTATTCCGACGACAACACCAACAGCTTCGTGGTGAACAACCGCGCCGGCGGTACGATCTCGGCGACCGGCAACTATGCCGCTGCCTATTACGGCCGGGCCGACACCTCGATCACCAACTCCGGCACCATCGCCAACACGAGCTGGACGGCGGCGAGCCGCTTCTACGACGGTCACTGGGCGATCGCAGCGTTCGCCGGCGCCGAGTTCGATACCATCCCCGGCAGCAATCCGGATTCGCCGCTCTACAAGTTCGACTCCGCGGGCAACGTGACGGTGACGGAGACCAAGGCGCTGACGCTGACCAACAATGCCAGCGGCGTGATCAAGGGGGACATCCTGGCGCTCGATACCAATCCGCTGACCACCGCCGCCGGTCTCGCCGCAGGATCGACCTTCCCGCTGACTGGCAGCGGCTCGAACTCTGGCCCGCGCGACAGCGTCATCGCCAATGCCGGCCTGATCCAGGGTAACCTCTATCTCGGCTCGGGCGAGCATGACGTCACCAACAGCGGCACGATCTCGGGATCGATCTCGGTCGACCAGAGCGCCTCGCGCGGCTCCTTTGCCAAGGCGACCGCGGGTACCGTCGCCGGCACCTATAGCAGTTCCGGCTCGGGCATGGATGCCAACGGCAACGCCTGTCCGACGGCCGGCACCAACACCACGGACCCGCTCTGCGCCGCCAGCAACAACCAGGCGGCGACGTTCTTCGGCGCCCGCACATTCAATCTGGTCAACACGGGCACGCTCGGCGGAGACATCACCATCAACGACGAGGATGGCGCCACGAATGCCATCCTGCTCAAGGGCACCGGCTTCAGCGGCAACGTCGTCGCGCAGAACGGCCTCGGCAGCAATTCGCTGACGCTCGACGGCGTGACAAGCCTCGCCAGCATCGTCAATTTCGGCATGCTGGACCTGATGAAGTCGCAGGTCACCGTGAGCGGCGGGGCCGGCGTGCAGCTCGTCGATGGCGCTGTGCTGCGGACCACGATCTTCGGATCTGGCGGCACCGCGGCGGCGCCGACCAGGATCGGCAACATCACGGGCGCGGTGACCTTTGCGGGCGCGGGCACGGTCGCGCCGACGCTTCAGGGCATTGTGCGCCATGGCGATGTCTACCGCGTCGCGACGGTGGTGTCGGCGACGCCGCTCGACGTCGATTTCCCCGGCGCGCTGGTCGGCTTCACGGCCGATACGTCCACCGGGGCTCTGCTGCTGAATGCATCCGTGCGGTCGCCCGCGACCATCGCCGGCATCTCGCCCTCCAGCCTCGCCGCGCTGAACGGATTGCTTGGCTACAGCGGCAGCAACGCGCAGGTGCAGGCGCTCGGCGGCGCGGTGCAGAGCCTCGGCACCGACAGGGAGGTGCGCAGCGCCGGCGATCAGTTGCGTCCGTTCGTGAACGGCGCCCAGGTCCAGGTGCCGCTCAGCACCGCATCGCTGTTCCAGAACCAGATCGACAACCGGCTGACGGCCGCGGCCGCATCGCCCAATTCGCGCGTCGCCTCGGCGTTCGCCGACGACACCGATCCGCTCACCTCGATGCTGATGGCCTTCAATGCGACCAAGGCCCGTCCGACGGTGAAGGCAGCGCTGGCTCCGGCCATCGCGCCCGAACCGGAACGCACCGTCTGGGGCAGCCTGATCGGCACCAATGCGTCGCAGCGCGACGTGGCCGGTGTTGCCGGCTACAGCGGCAATACCGGGGGGCTCGTTGCCGGCATCGATCAGCGGATCGATGGTGCGTTCCGCGTCGGTGCCGCGTTCGGCTATGCCACCAGCGCGATGGACGATCGGACCGCCGCCGGCGATGCGGTCGGGATGCAGCACTATCAGGGCACGGTGTACGGTGCCTATGTCCAGCCGTCCTGGTACGTCAACGGCTCCGCCGGCGTCGCGCTGGTCGACTACACCACCACGCGCCGCATCAACTTCGCGGGCTTCACCGATACCGCCTCCGGCAGCCACAAGGGGTGGCTGACGCTGCTCCGCGGTGAATTCGGTCTGCCCGTGAAGGTGGATCAGGCCGTGCTGACGCCGTTTGCCGGCGTGACCTATGCCCGCCTCGATCAGCAGGCCTACACCGAGACCAGCACCGCAGGTGCTGCGCTCGCGATCGCCAAGCAGACCACCAATTCGGTGCGCTCGAACCTCGGCCTCCGCGCCTCGGTTCCGTTGCTGGTGACCTCGACCTACGGCTTCGGCCTGGAGACGCTGGCGGCATGGCGGCACGAGTTCGGCAACACCGCGCAGAACGTGACCGCAAGCTTCGCCGGCGGCGGCGCGACCTTCTTCGCCGCCGGACCGTCGCCCGAACGCAACCTGGCCGAGCTGGGCGCCGCGCTCAAGCTGGTGGCATTCGGCGAGCGTCAGTCGATCTCGCTGGGCTACAACGCCGTGGTCGGCAGCCAGTATCTCGAGCAGTCGGCGGTGCTGAAGGTGCGGGCGGAGTTCTGAAGAGTCCGCCTTTGGCAGAGCCTGCGAAGCACGACGTCGAAGAGGCCGGGAGCAATCCCGGCCTTTTTGTCGCTGCATCGTCGCAGCGCGCGGCGCGACGCGTCTCCGCTGCCGTAGGGTGAACAAAGGCGCGCGCGACACTGCATGCCGCGAGCTGAACTCCATCGCGCACCGTGCCCACCATTCCCTCCGGTTGCGCGGGTGCACGGTGGGCACGCGACGCCTGCGGGGCGGCCGCTTTGCCCACCCTACGCAGCCTGCATGAATCGTCGAGGGGCCTGCTCACGCCGGGTCTCGGGCAATTATCCCGCTGGCCTCGTGAGCGGGATCGTTGCCTGCTCTTGGAATTTACGAAGCATCGCGATTAGTTGCTGCCGGCCTCCGTCAACTACGAACTTCCGCCACAGAAGCCGACCAGCTATTGCGCATCGTATCGAGCAGCGAGGTGTGCACATGAGTCGTAGATCTTCAAGCCTTGTATCGATCGTCTCATTATTGGTGGATGCCCTTCGCCGGCCCCACGTCCGCCGTTGGGTACGAGCGACGATCTCGGTCGCGACTCTCGCCGGCGGTATAGGTGCGCATTCTCTGCTGCTTGGCGATGCGACGGCGCGCGATCTCGACGGGCGTTATGCCAATTCTCCGCTCAAGGGCTGGTTCGAGAGTTTGCGTTCGGGCAGGGGGCCGTGCTGCTCGGATGCGGATGGCACCGCGCTCTCGGACACGGATTGGGACACGAAGGATGGCCGCTATCGTGTCCGCATTGAAGGCCAATGGTGGGTCGTTCCGGAAGAGGCCGTGGTGACTGAGCCCAATCGCGCCGGCCGGACGATGGTATGGCCCGTGTATTATCGCGAGCTGAATACGGGCCTGCGCATCGATGTGCGCTGCTTCCTGCCGGGCAGCATGATGTAGGTGGGGATGTGCTGGATCGCAGGGCTGTAGGGTAGGCAAAGGCGCGCAAGCGACATGCTGCGTCAGACGCGGTCTCTTGCGCGCCGTGCCCACCATTCCCTCCGCTTGCGCGGATGCACGGTGGGCACGCGCCGCCTGGCGGCAGCGCTTTGCCCACCCTACGAGATGACGATTACTCCGCCGCTTGCGCCGCTTTCAGCGTCGGATAGTCGGTGTAGCCCTTTTCGCCGCCGCCATAGAGGGTAGCGCGGTCGAGCTCGTTGAGAGCTGCGCCCGTCTTGAGCCGCTCGACCAAGTCGGGATTGGCGATGAACGGCCGACCGAAGGCGATCAGGTCGGCCGCGTTGGCATCCAGCTGCTTGTTCGCGAGCGCGAGGTCATAGCCGTTGTTGGCGATGTAGGTGCCGTTGAAGCGCTTGCGCAGCGAGGCGTAGTCGAACGGTGCAACGTCGCGCGGGCCGCCGGTCGCCCCCTCGATCACGTGGATGTAGACCAGATTCAGTGCCGCGAGCTGGTCGACGATGTAGTCGAACAGCGCCTGCGGATTGGAATCCGAGATGTCGTTGGCCGGCGTCACCGGCGACAGACGGATGCCGGTCTTGTCGGCGCCGATCGCCTCCGAGACGGCCTTGGCGACCTCGAGCATCAGCTTTGCGCGGTTCTCGATCGAGCCGCCATAGGCGTCGGTGCGCTTGTTGGCGCCGTCCTTGGCGAACTGGTCGAGCAGATAGCCGTTGGCGCCGTGGATCTCGACGCCGTCGAAGCCGGCCTCGACGGCATTCAATGCGGCCTGCTTGAATGCCGCGACGATGCCGGGAATTTCGCCGAGCTCAAGCGCGCGCGGCGCTGAGACGTCGGTGAAGGCGCCGCCGACGAAGGTCTTGGTCTTGGCGGCAACGGCCGACGGCGCGACCGGTGCGCCGCCGTTCGGCTGCAATGAGACATGGGAGATGCGGCCGACATGCCAGAGCTGGATGAAGATGCGGCCGCCCTTGGCGTGCACCGCGTCGGTCACCTTGCGCCAGCCGGCGATCTGCGCCTTGGAATAGATGCCGGGCGTGTCCTGATAGCCCTGACCCTGCTGCGAGACCTGGCTCGCCTCGGAGATCAGGAGGCCGGCCGAGGCGCGCTGGGCGTAGTACTCGGCCGTCAGCGGACCAGCGGCGAGGCCTTCAACGGCGCGGTTGCGCGTCAGCGGCGCCATCACGACGCGGTTGGCGAGGGTGATCGGACCGAGCTGGTACGGCTCGAACAGTTTGGATGCACTCATCGGGGTCTTTCCAGGAGGGAGGAGGAGGGGGTTCAGGTCAGTTGTGCATTGCCGCGAACAGCGCAATGCCGGGAGGTATCCGTCCGGCGCAGACGAGCCGCGCGATGGAGCGGCCGCGACTGGCCGTCCGCTGGACAGCCTGTCGCAGTCCACGAAAGGGGATCAGGCCACGCCCAGGAAGTCCCGCTTGCCGATGTCGACGCCGTTGTGGCGGAGAATGCCGTGAGCGATCGCAGCGTGGAAATAGAAGTTGGGAAACGAGACGCGGTTAACGAAGTCCTGCCCCTTCAGGGTCAGGGTGGTGTTGGGCCCGCTGGGAAAGGTCACGTCGCGGCTATCGGCCCCGTCGAACTGCGCCGGCGTGAACGCCTTGAGGTAATCGACGGTCTTGGCGAGCCGCTGGCGGAGCTCGGCGAATGTCGTCTCGGTGTCGGGCGTGCTGGGGATCTCGCTGTGGGACAGCCGCGCGCACCCCTTGGCGGCGAAGTCGCAGGCGAGCTGGATCTGCTTGGAGAGCGGCAGCATGTCCGGATACAGGCGTGCGCCGAGCAGCACCTCGGGGGCGATCTTCCTGGCTTCGCAATGGGCCTCGGCCTTGCTGAGCAGGCCGGACAGGCTGCCGAGGATCTGGAGGTAGGCCGGGACGGTCGAATCGTAGAAGGACATGTGATGCTCTCTCTTGGCAGGAGACGTCGCGACGAAAGCGCGCGCCCTCGGAGATGGGGCGGCGTCCAAGAGAATGCAACTGCATCTTTCCGGTTTTTCCGGGCGCTGGCGGATTGCTGCCCTACCGTTCCCGGCATATCACCTCGTCTATGCGAGCTGGCCGTCGCCGGCGTTCTCAGCGATTTTCGATGTCGCGGCAAATAGGCGGTCGCCACTGCTGTCGCACGACTGGCATCCATCAGGCGCATGCCTTCCAGTATGAGGATTTCGCCAAGCCGTGGACGCAACGCCGGATCGAGGTCGTGGAGAATTTCGAGCGGGACACCGGCCTGAAGGCGTATAAGGCTTGGATGGACAAGAAGGACCGGCACCCGTACTGAGACAGGCACGACGGCGACGGCTCATTTCGGCTGAGTTGCCGACCATGCTCGGGATGGAGATCATTGTGACAAGCCGACGGGCTCGAGTTGTCCGTCACCTCCCGCTTTTGTGTCCGGAGCGATCATCTCGCGGTCCAATTCCAAGGGTGATAGATTGGAATTGGGAGGAGCGGACGATGGTCGCATGACATCGGAGGACACGCATGATCCGTTCCGGAGCTTTGATCGCCATCCTGCCGTGCAATGATCTCGATGCCTCGGAGCGGTTCTACAATCGGCTCGGCTTTGCGCGCCCGGACAGCGACAGGCCGGCTCCGGGTGAGCCCAACACCTATCGCATGCTGTCGAATCCGCAAGGTGGATCTCTGCACCTGACGGACGCGGTCGAGGGATGGCTGACGCCGGGCCGAAACCCCTTTGGACTCTACCTCTATGTCGAGGATGTCGACGCCGCGGCGCAGGAGTTTCAGCAAACGCCCGAAGACAAGCCTTGGGGGATGTACGAGTTCGCGCTATCCGACCCGGATGAAACCTTGGTCCGTGTCGGCTGGCCAACGCGGCTGCGCGCCGGGTCGTAAGAGGTCATCGACTCGTTTGGGCTCTTACGCGCCACGCGCGGGCGTCGCCCGCCGATGTGCGCTCACCGCGTCGCTGTCGTTGAAGCCGGTGCCGCCTGCGCCCGCGGCGTGTTTCCACGCATCCGCGTGAGCAGCTCTGCCGTGGGCCAGGAGTCGGCCGGCAGCCCCAGCCGCAGCTGCATCGTCTTGACCGCGGTGCGGCTCTGCTGTCCCAGCACGCCGTCGACCTTGCCGACGTCGAAGCCGGCCTTCACCAGCAGCTGCTGCAGCTCCTTGATCTCGTTGAACGGCAGTTGCGCCACGGGGCCGGCGGGCTTGCGCATTGGCGGCGCGCCGGCGATGCGGGCGGCGAGGTAGCCGGCCGTGGTCGAATAGATCAGCGAGTTGTTCCATTCGGTATAAGCGGCGAAGTTGGCATAGGCCAGGAACGCCGGGCCGTTGCGGCCCATCGGCAGCAGCACCGAGCCTTCGAGCGCATCGTTCGGCAGCGGCCGGCCATCGGCATAGGTCACGCCGAGGGCGGTCCATTTGCTGCGCGGCGCCTTGACGGTGAGGTCGGCCTGCTCCCAGGGAAACGTCTGCGGCACGCGGATCTCCTCCAGCCACGGCTCGCCGCGGCGCCATTTCAGTCCGGTCGCGATGTAGTTGGCGGTCGAGCCGATCACGTCGGGCGCGCTGCGCAGGAGATCGCGGCGGCCGTCGCCGTCATAGTCGACGGCATAGGTGACGTAGTGGGTCGGCAGGAACTGGGTCTGGCCGAGCTCGCCAGCCCAGGAGCCGATCATCTCTGACGGCGTGAGATCGCCGCGGTCGATGACCTTCAATGCGGCGACGGTCTCGTTTTGGAAGCGCTCGCTGCGGCGGCAGTCATAGGCCAGCGACACCAGTGACGGCAGCACCGGCAAATTGCCCATGTTGGCGCCGAAATCGCTCTCCAGACCCCAGAACGCGGCGATGACCGCCGGGGGCACGCCATACTCCTTCTCGGCGCGCGCGAACGCTGCCGCGTGCGCCTTGATGTGCTGCTGGCCGTTCTGCATCCGGTAGGGCGCGGCCATCCGGCCGGCGAACTCGGTGAACAGTTGACCGAACACGCGCTGGCCGCGGTCGCGATTGACGATGCCCTGGTTGTAGGTGAGGTAGGGCGAGGCGGCCGCGATCGCGCTCTGAGACACGCCTTCGGCAATGGCACGCTGCTTCAGCTCGGCGAGAAACCGGTCGAAGCTCTGGCCGTTATGGCAGGCCGCGGCGCGCATCGATGGCGCCGGCTTGGGCCGCGGCGCCGCAGCCTCCGGCGCCATTTGCGCGGTGGCGCTGACAACCAGCATGAACGAGGTTGCGAGCGCGCTGAAGGTGACGCGCAAGGCAGTCGAAGAGCTTCGCATCCGGTCTCACCGATGGCTGTCTAATTCCTTGTCCATCCATCGATATCCGATACGGAGGGAAAGGAAAAGGCGAGGGGGAAGCGAATGGTGGAAAGGGGCGAATGGCGAATAGGGAGTAGCGAATAGGGGATGAGGAAGCCCCCATTCGCTACTCGCCCTCTTCACCCAACCTTCGCCAGCGCCGCCTGGGCCTCGCTCTGGATCCGCTTGAGATGCTCGGCGTCGCGAAAACTCTCGGCATAGAGCTTGTTGACGTCCTCGGTGCCGGAGGGGCGCGCCGCGAACCAGCCGTAGTCGGTCTCGACCTTGATGCCGCCGAACGACTGGCCGTTGCCCGGAGCCTTGGTATGCACCATGCGGACGGGATCGCCGGCGAGCTCCTTCAGGTTCAGCATTTCCGGCGTCAGCGCCTTCAGCGCCGCCTTTGCCGGCGGGCTCGCCGGCACGTCGATGCGCTCATAGACCGGCGCGCCGAGCTCTGCCGTCAGCTCCTTGTAGAGCTCGCTCGGATCGCGGCCGCGCCTGGCCATGATCTCGGCGGCGAGCAGCCCGAGGATCAGGCCGTCCTTGTCGGTGGTCCACACCGTGCCGTCGCGCTTCAGGAACGAAGCGCCCGCGCTCTCCTCGCCGGCGAAGCCGAAGCTTCCGGAGCCGAGCCCTTCGACGAACCATTTGAAGCCGACCGGCGTCTCCACCAGCTTGCGGCCGAGCTTCTGCGCGACGCGATCGATCAGCGAGCTCGACACGATGGTCTTGCCGATGGCGGCGTCGCTGCGCCAGTCGGGCCGGTGCGCGAACAGATAGGAGATCGCGGTCGCCAGATAGTGGTTCGGATTCATCAGCCCGCCCGAGCGCGTGACGATGCCATGGCGGTCGGCGTCGGTGTCGTTGGCAAACGCGACGTCGAAGCGCTCGCGCATGCCGATCAGGCTCGCCATCGCATAGGGCGACGAGCAGTCCATGCGGATCTTGCCGTCCCAGTCCGCGGTCATGAACCGGAAGGTCGGATCGACGAGATCGTTGACGATGGTGGCATTGAGGCCGTAGCGCTCGATGATCGGCGCCCAATAGGCAATCGCCGCGCCGCCGAGCGGATCGATGCCGATCTTGATGCCCGCGGACTTGACGGCCTCGAGATCGACGGTGTTGGCGAGATCGGCGACGTAGGGCGTGATGTAGTCGTAGGTGTGCACCGAGCCGCTCTGCTTGGCCCGGCTGTAGCTGATGCGCGATACGCCATCGAGGTCGTTGGCCAGATAGACATTGGCCTGCCGCTCGATCTCGCCCGTCGCATCGGTGTCGGCGGGGCCGCCATGCGGCGGATTGTATTTGTAGCCGCCATCCTCCGGCGGATTGTGCGACGGCGTGATGACGACGCCGTCGGCGAGATGCGCCGTGCGGCCCTTGTTGTAGGAGATGATGGCGTGCGAGATCACCGGTGTCGGTGTGTAGCCGCCGTCCTTGTCGACCATCACCTCGACGCCATTCGCGCCGAACACTTCGAGCGCGCTGGCCAGCGCCGGCTCGGCCAGCGCGTGGGTGTCGATGCCGACGAAGAGGGGGCCGTCGAGGCCCTGCTGGCGGCGGTAGTCGCAGAGCGCCTGGCTGGTGGCGAGAATGTGGTTCTCGTTGAAGCCGGTCTTCAGCGACGAGCCGCGATGGCCCGAGGTGCCGAACGCGACGCGTTGGGTCGGCTCGTGCGGGTCGGGCTTCAGCGCATAATAGGCCGTGATCAGCCGCGGAATGTTGGCGAGCGCGGCATTGGCGATCGGCTTGCCGGCTGCGGGGTCTGTCTTGGCCATGAAGCATCCTTCGCAAGTTCGAGAAACATCTGCGGCGGCGCTTCGTTCCGCCGCGGCGGGCGCAGGGAACGCGGCGCGTCGCGACGAGCCTGCCGCAACATGGCGGCGCGCGGCGATCCGATCAACGGAATTCGTGCCTGCCCCCCGCGGCGGCGTGAAGCCTGTTTGATATCCGCTGGGGGGAATGCCGGAGACTCGCGGTCGAGGCCGGCCAATGTCGCCGCCTTGTGCGCGCGACATTAACCACGCCTCACTGAGTCCGCGTGCCGGGACCGGCGCTTAAGCCTGAGTTTAACCGATGACCCTTGAAATAGCAGGCCAGAGCAGAGGCGCGTCTCGTGCGCGGGAGAGTCGTCAGGAGCGGAAAAGTGAGAGCGCTTTGTCTCGGCGCGTTGGCCGTCGTTTCAACCTTGGCGCTGGCCGGCTGCAGCCACCAGGTCACGCCGCAGGTGGCATCGTCTTGCGTCGATCTGAGCGGAAGGCCATGCGTGGACGGTCCCGTCGCCGACCAGTCGCCGCAATCATTGGAGCCTATCACCACGATCCACAAGCCTGCGGTCGCGCGCCGCGCGGCTCTGCAGCGCAAGCACGCCCGTGCCGCAAAGCGCCGGGTCAAGTCGCAAATCGTCACCGCCAAGCCGGCTGAGAAGCCGACTGAAAGGCCGGTTGACAAACCGATCGAGAAGCCGCTCGCGGCGCCGGCGCGAACGCCGCGGCCCGGTTCGCCTGCGCCGGCTGACGGAGCACCTTCGCCGGTGATCAAGACCCCCGCCGCCACGACGGACACGCCGAGTCCGGCCAAGGTCCAGAACGACGTCATGGTGGCTGCGGTGACGGTGGCCGCCGAGCTCGCCGAGCGGATGACCGCGCTGCGTGTCCCCGAAGGACCCGGCGAAAGTCCTCTCGTCGCTGTGCTGCTGGCGCGTCCCACCGTGCGTGGCGTAGGCGATCTCAGCGGCAAGGTGATCGCGATCGACGAGCGCTATGCCAAGTCCAACGCGAAGATCACCGCGGCCATGAATGCGGCCGGTGCGACGGAGGTGCTGCTGCTGGAAGGGCAGGCCACCGCGATCACCCGGTTGAACAATGGCGAGGTGAGCGCGGCCGTGGTGGCCCTGGTCTCGCCCGAGGCCGCGGAGGCGTTTCCGAAGATCGCGGGCTTTCGCCTGTTCTCTGTCGTCCTGAAGCCGTAGCTTCACGATGAGCATGAACATCTGCTTGGCACATGCCAAACCAGCACCTTCATGCAGTCATCCGGACAGATTGTTGCGGAGGCAAGTCGAAAGGCCCGGCGAAGGTTGCTGTCGAGGGCGCAATCTTGCGGAGGGGGGCTCCCACGTTCGGAGCCCGGCTCAAGCCTTCTTCGGCGCGGCCTTCTTCGGTGTGGGCTTGGCAGGATCCTTCCCGGCCGCCTTGCTCGTCGCCTTGCCGCCTTGCGGCTTGGCCGCCGCACCGTCGGCCTTCTTCTCCGGCTGCTTGGTCTCCGGCTTCCTGGGCAGCTCCGCGGCGGCGGCCTGGCGCATCGCGCGGGCGTAGCTGTCCGCGACGTTGTCGGCGGAGATCAGGAGCCGTCGGGCGGCGGCATTGGCCTGCTCGACCGCCTCGCGCGCGAGCAGCTTGAAGCGCTCTTTGGCGTCCCTGTCCTTGGCCTTGACGGCCATGCCATTGAAGCGGTCCTTGCGCTTCTTCGCCGCCGCCAGAATGGCCTTGTTCTGCTGCTTGGCCAGTTGCCGGATCACGGCATCAAGATCGGCATCCGCCATCGTCGTCCCCAACTCCCCCAGAGAATCAGCGCGCCCCGGCGCTGCAAAGCGCGCGGACTATGCAATCGGCGCAGCCGCTTTGCAATCGGGGTACCAGAGGAGGGGCGCCGCGCAGATCGGGGCGGCGGGCGGATGAGACCCGTCCGTCATTCGGTGTCGTGCCGGCCCACGAAAACCCTGCGCATGGCGGTCATGTCGCTTCGAGTGGTGCATCAACACCGCTTACGACAATCGGAAACGCAACGTAACGAATTCTCTGCAATTCCATCAATTCCAATGCAACGGTTGATCCGCAACATCTTCGGCAACATCACCGTGTTTGTTGGAGTGTGGCCGTGCTGGCCGGAAATAGATACCTCAGCCTATTGTCGCGGTTCCGTCGCGACCAGAGCGGCAATATCGCGATCATCTTCGCGCTTGCCCTGCTCCCGATCCTCGCCTTCGTCGGCTCGGCGATCGACTATTCGATGGCCGTGCGCGCCAAGGCGAAGCTGTCGGCTTCGATGGACGCCGCGATGCTGGCTGCGACCGGCTACACCGCCATGCGCGGCGCCGCGTCGGACGCCAAGACGGCGGCGACCAACATGTTCAACGGCCAGATGGCGGCGCATAATCTGGCGGCGGACTCGCTGAACATCGATATCAGCGATAGCGTCACGGCGCGGACCGTGACCGGCAGCGCCAGCGTGGTGGTCAAGACGGCCTTCATGCACATGTTCGGCTACCCGACCATGACGGTCTCGGCCTCGTCGTCGGCTTCGGCCTCGTTCCCGACCTACATGGACTTCTACGTTCTGCTCGACAATTCGCCGTCGCAGGGCCTCGGCGCAACCACGGCCGACATGACGACGCTGCAGAATGCGACCTCCGACAAGTGCGCCTTCGCCTGCCACGACACCTATACGTCGAGCACGAAGAAGACGCTGCAGACCAACAGCTATTATTCCATCGCCAAGAAGAAGGGCGTGACGATGCGGATCGACGTCGTCAGGTCGGCGACGCAGTCGCTGACGGACACCGCGACCGCCAGCCAGGTCGTCAGCAACCAGTACCGCATGGCGGTCTACAGCCTGGGCAGCGACTGCGGCTCGCTGGGATTGACCACCATCGCCAGCCTGTCGTCGAGCATGTCGTCGGTGAAGTCGTCGGTCGGCGCGCTCGACCTGATGACGATCCCCTATAGCGGCTACAACAACGACATGTGCACCGATTACGACGGCGCGATGTCCGCCATGAACGGCGTGATCCCGACGCAGGGCGACGGCTCGTCGACCAAGCCGCAGAAATGGCTGTTCCTCGTCGCCGACGGCGTCGCCGACTACTCCTACCCGACGACGTGCAGCAAGACCGTGCTCTCCGGCGGACGCTGCCAGGAGCCGCTGAACACCGCGACCTGCACCTCCCTGAAGGCGCGCGGCATCAAGATCGCTGTGCTCTACACCACCTATCTCGCGATCACCAACAACAGCTGGTACACGACCTACATCGCCCCGTGGCGCAGCGACATCGGCAATATCATGAAGTCTTGCGCCAGCCCCGGCTACTACTACGAGGTGGATTCCAGCGGCAGCATCGGCGCCGCATTGACCGCTCTGTTCCAGCAGGCGATCGCCTCGGCGCATCTGACCAAGTAGCCCGGGCTCATGCCTCGGCGGCCGGCAGCTTGACGAGCCGCTCGATCGTGGTGCGATCGTTGAGCACGGCGAGCGTTTCGCGGCGGGAGAGGAAGTCGATCGCGTCCCTGAAGCAGGCCGCGTCGGCAATCCTGGCCTTCGCCGTCGTCAGCTCGACATCGATGTCACCCGGCTCGCGGCGCCGTGGCGCGGGCAGGGCATCGACATGCTGTCGCCGCAGCTCGGCATTCCGCTGCAGCGCGACCAGCGCGGCCTCGCGGCGGGGCTCGGGCTCGCGGGCAAGCTCCCGCGCCCGCATCAGCACGCGCGGCGGCGTCCGGTCCTCGGGCGTCACGAACAGGCCGGCGCCGGTGCCGCGGCCGCCCGTTAGAAGGCCGATCGGAATCGACAGCACGAGGCCGGCGATGACCGGCGACATCCAGGCGAGCAGCGGCAGCGACACCGCATAGGCGCTGGCAGCCATGGCGAGGCCGCACAGGGTGGGCAGCGCGAACTTGCGATAGATCTCCTGCCGGCTCACGCCGCCGTCGCTGCGGCGCTGCACCTGCCACCCGGCGTCGCGCCCGAGCAGGATCTCGATCACGGCGACCGACTGGAAGATCATCATCGATGGCGCGATCAGCGCAGCCAGCACGGTCTCAGCCGACACCGCGACGCAGAGGCGCAGCCCGCCGCCGAAGCCGCGGCGCCGCGCCGGCGTGAACAGGGCCGCGAGGCAGGCGAGCAGCTTCGGCACCATCAGCAGCCCCAGGGTCGCGGCAAAGACCTGGGCGGCGAGCACCGGATCCTGCGCCGGCCAGCTCGGAAACAGCGCAAAGCCCTTCGGGAAATATTCCGGGCGGACGAAATTGGCCTGCAGCGAAATCAGGATGCCGAGCACGAGGAACGCGAACCAGAGCGGCGCGGTGATGTAGGCGCCGATGCCGATCAACAGGTGCAGCCGCGACACCCAGTGCAGGCCGCGCGCCGGCAGCACCGCCAGATGCTGCAGATTGCCCTGGCACCAGCGCCGATCGCGCGCGGCGTGATCGATCAGCGATGGCGGCACTTCCTCGTAGCTGCCGTCGAGGTCGACCGTCATGTAGATTCCCCAGCCGGCGCGGCGCATCAGCGCGGCCTCGATGAAGTCGTGGCTGAGAATATGCCCGCCGAATGGTTTTCGCCCGCGCAACTCCGGCAAGGCCGCGTCCTGCGCGAAGGCGGCGATGCGGATGATGGCGTTGTGGCCCCAGTAATTGCCTTCCGCGCCGTACCACCAGGCATTGCCGGCGGCGATGACAGGTCCGTAGAGCCGGCCGGCGAATTGCTGCAATCGCGCGAACAGGCTGGTGCCGTTGACGATCACGGGCAGGGTCTGGATCAGCGCCGCCTGAGGGGCGTGCTCCATGGCATGCGCCAGCCGCACCACCGTCGCGCCGCTCATCAGGCTGTCGGCGTCGAGGATGATCATGTGATTATAGGCCGCGCCGAAGCGCCGCACCCACTCGGCGATGTTGCCCGCCTTGCGGGCGACATTGTCGGCGCGGTGCCGGTAGAACACGCGATCGGTGGCGCAGGCCTCGCGCAGCGCCAGGAACGCGGCCTCCTCGCCGATCCAGATGTCGGGATCGGTGGTGTCGCTGAGAAGAAACCAGTCGAAGCGCTCGGCCTGGCCGGTCTCCGCCACGGACTCGATCATGGCGCGCAAGCGCACCATCACCGCGTGCGGCTCCTCGTTGTAGGTCGGCAGCAGCATCGCCGTGCGGCTCGAGAGCCCGGGCAGCGGACCTTCGACATCGATCGCGATCGTATCGCGGCGGCGCGCGAACATCGCGCAGAAGCCGGCCAGGGCCGACACGAAAGCAAAGGCGATCCAGGCGAGCAGGGTCGAGAACAGCACCAGCACCATGCCTTCCAGCACGGTCACGCCGCCGACCTCGACCACCTCGTACATCCTGGTGCAGCCGGCCAGCGTCAGCGCGGCCGTGCCGGCGAAGATCAGCATGCGTCGGAACGCGATGCGTGGCCCGCTCGTGATCGCCTGCGCCGCCGCCGGAACATGATGGAGCGGCGACGGCTGCATCGCGAGCGGCGCTTCTGGGGGCAGCAGGCCGTTGATCTCCGCGCGACGAGGCGCGCGCATCGTCTCTGCGGCTACGGCGTCCATCGGTAGATCCAGCTTTCGGAGACGAGCTTGTCGTTGGCGGTCAGCTCCGCGCGCAACTCGACCGGTGCGCTATTGACGGCGCATTGGAAGCTCAGCCGCCATCCGCCCGTCTCGGGATTGGGCTGCGTGACGATGTTGGTCACCTCGGCCTTGTCGGCGCTCACCACGCCCTTGATCTGCGCCGGATCGAGCCCTTTCAGGGCGTCGCCTTCGAGCTCCAGCACGAACAGCCGGCCTTCGCCGTGAACGCCGACGCCGGTGCGGGTGAAGCGCGCCAGCGCGTGCGGCTTCGGCGCGTCCTGGCCCCAATGCAGGCGATAGGTCATGTTGTGCTCGCCCTTGGCGGCGAGCGGCGTCTTAGGCCGCCAGAATGCGGCGATGTTGTCGTGGATCTCCTGCTTGGTCGGAATCTCGAACAGCACCACGGCGCCTTCGCCCCAGTCGCCGATCGGCTCGATCCACAGGCTCGGCCGCCGTTCGAAATGCGATTCCAGATCCTGATAGGCGGCATAGCTGCGCTCGCGCTGCATCAGGCCGAAGCCGCGCGGATTGAGGTCGTTGAACACGCTGACTTGCAGGTCGCGCGGATTGCTCAAGGGACGCCACAGCTGCTCGCCCTTGCCGTTGAACATCGCAAGCCCGTCGGAATCATGCACCGCGGGTCGGAAGTCGTCGGCCTCGTTGCGGTCGTTCGGTCCGAAGAAGAACATGCTGGTCATCGGCGCCAGCCCGGCATGGCCGATCTCGACGCGCGGGTACAGCGAGGCCTCGACGTCGAACACGGTGGTCTCGCCGGGACGAATGGTGAAGCGGTAGGAACCGGTCGCGCTCTTGCTGTCGAGCAGCGCGTGCACCACCATCGCGGTGGCGCCCGGCGTCGGCTTCTCCAGCCAGAACGCCTTGAAGACGGGGAATTCCTCGCCCTTCGCCTCGCCGGTGTCGATGGAAAGTCCCCGCGCGGAGAGACCATAGATCTCACCCTTGGCCACCGCGCGAAAATAGCTCGCGCCGAGGAACACGCAGACCTCGTCATAGTAGTCCGGCCGGTTCATCGGCGCATGGATGCGGAAGCCGGCGAAGCCGAGGTCGGCCGCCGGGAACGCCGCGACCTGCTGGCCGAATGCGAAGTCCTCGGGACGATAGGCCACGGGCCTGGCCTGTCCGTCCGCAACCTCGTAGATGTCGACCCGGTCCTTGTAGATCGAGCCGCGATGGAAGAACTGCGCCTGGAACGGCAGGTCGTCGCCGCGCCACAGCGCGTGGTCCGGCAGGAAGCGGATCGAACGATAGGCATCGTAGTCGAGCTTCGCCAGCGCGTCCGGCAGCTTGTCGTCCGGCGCGGCGAATGGCTTGGCCGCGAGGGCGCGTGCGAGGTCGCGCACGGTGGCTGCACTGAACGGCTGAGCCGCAGGCGGCGCTGCGGACGCGCTCCGCGCCAGGGACGCGGCGACCGGGATCGCAGCCGCAGATTGAATGAACTGACGGCGATTCAACTTATTCTCACTCTGTTGCGTGGAACTGCGGAGCAACCCTTCTGGAGGCCTGCGGTTCCACCGCAAGCCAACAAGAGGCGGCTTTGGAGTTCCGACCTGCTGAATGCGCCAACGGCGATCCGTCCGGCGCGTGCAGAGCATGTGCGCGGCGTTCTGAACGCAGCGTGAGCGACGGTCCCGCGTGACGGACATGGAGCCGAGACGTGAGCACTCGACCTGCTCGCGTCAGCCACAGCAATTTTGCTTCTCGTGTCTTACGCCGGAAGGTGCGGGGCTACATCCAGGGCTGGGATCTTCCACGTCCTGACTCGCACACGGCGGCTGCCGCAATGCCGACGATGGGTGCGCTCCTGCAACACGATTATTGATCCATCGCAACAAGGTTTCCAGCCGGGGCTCTACGAATCAACTGGTCTGCGGCAACCGATCAAGGCACGAAAAGGGACCATGATTGGTGACCCGAAAGGACGTCGAAGTCGGTCTAGCACTCCGCGCCAAGTTCATGCACCGAATCGAGCGAACGCCGGCGAGAAAAATCTTACCGACTCCCGGGTCGGCAATGCCGCACACGATCACCTGGAAGGGATTTGAATGCTTCGATTGCGCGCGCTGAACGCTCCGACGCCCTTTCTCTTTTTCACTGGCAAGGGCGGTGTGGGCAAGACGTCGCTCGCTTGTGCGACCGCCATCAGTCTCGCGGACCGTGGATTGCGTGTCCTTCTGGTCAGCACCGATCCTGCGTCGAACCTCGACGAGATGTTGGAAGTTGAACTAACTGACAGCCCGGTGCCGGTGCCGAACGCGGCAAGGCTCTTCGCGATGAATATCGACCCTGAGGCCGCAGCCGAGAGCTACCGATCTCGCGTGCTCGAACAGCTCGAGACCACGGTGACGGATCAGGAGAGATCGACCATACGCGAGCAGCTTTCCGGCGCATGCACCACCGAGATTGCCGCATTCGACGAGTTCGTCGGATTGCTGGACGGGGACAGAGCGGGTTACGACCATATCATCTTCGATACGGCCCCGACCGGCCACACCTTGCGGCTTCTGAGCCTGCCGAAGGCTTGGACCGGTTTCCTGAAGGACAACGACCGCGGAGCATCGTGCCTCGGCCCACATTCGGGTTTGAAGATGCAGGAGGATCGTTTTCGACAAGCGCTTCAAGCGCTGGGCGATCCTCGGCGGACGACCGTGGTCCTGGTGACCCGCGCCGACCGGAGTGCAATCCGGGAGGCGGCGCGAACGTCGAGCGAACTTGATGCACTCAACCTCTCCAATCAGACACTCGTCGTGAACGGACGCTTTCACGCCACTGCCCCTGCCGACGCGGTCGCAAGCGCACTCGAGCGGGATCAGGATGAGGCGCTCGCCTCGATGCCGGATTCGCTGCGAAAGCTGCCGCGGGACGACGTCCCATTGGTTGGGTTCGACATTGTGGGTCTCGCGGCGCTCAGGGCCGTGTTGTCGTCGTCCAGTCCACGGCTTGAGACGTCGACTGGCGAGCAAGTCGGAGTGCCGGTCGGCCTGCAGGGCCTCGACCGTTTGGTCGATGACATTGCTCACCGCAATAGCGGCCTCATCATGGTCATGGGCAAGGGCGGCGTCGGGAAGACGACGGTTGCCGCTGCCATCGCTGTCGGCCTTGCGAGACGCGGACATGCCGTCCATCTCAGCACGACCGATCCAGCGGCCCACGTCACGGATGTCGTTGATGCCGCGATGCCCGGGCTGACGGTGGATCGGATCGATCCTCGGCGCGAGACGGAGCGCTATGTCGCGAAGATACTGGCGAGCCGTGGCCGCGACCTGGATGAGCAGGGCAAGGCGCTCCTGCTTGAGGACCTGGCTTCGCCCTGCACGGAGGAAGTCGCCGTTTTCCATGCCTTCTCGCACGTGGTTGCGGAAGCCCGGAGCGCCTTTGTGGTGCTCGATACGGCGCCGACCGGTCATACTCTGCTCCTGCTCGATGCGACCGGGGCCTATCATCGCCAGATGACGAGCCAATTGGAGCCGAGCGCCGCTGGCCGGCTGATCACGCCGCTGATGCGATTGCAGGATTCCAGCTACACGCAGATCATCCTGGTGACCCTGCCGGAAACGACGCCCGTTTCGGAGGCCGCCGCTCTCCAAGAGGACCTGCGGCGCGCCGGCATCGAGCCGTTCGGTTGGGTGATCAACAAATGCCTCGCCGCCTCCGGAACTCGCGATCCCCTGCTGCAAGCGCGGATTGCCAGAGAGCGGACCCAGATCGCTCGTGTTCAGGACGGCCTGGCCAAGCGCGCGTTCATCATGGGGTGGCGAAGCAGGCCTCCTGTCGGCATCGAGGAGCTGGAGGCCTTATCGATACCGAGTTCTTGATCACGTTCAGCTCCAGCGCGATCTGGTCTCCTCCCCTCGCGTCTCTTGTTACGCGACCCCCGCCCGCCCGTCGGGCAAATCGGCCGCGCATATTTGTTGGATTTGCGGCGCGCGCTACCGGCTCATGGCCTGTCGAGCTGTCAATTCCGTGTGCGCCGATGGACTGATTTCGTCAGCGAGTTCAGCTGGATCACTCGTGTCCAGTCCTATCGGCAAAAATATTGCTATTTCCATTTTTCAGAATTTGATGTTCACTCCGCTTGTCCCGCCTCGATCTGAGGGGCGTTTCGCGGTCGTCACGAGCGTTGGGTGCGGGATGCGATGGGCGTATCGAACTGCAGCGCGAGCGATCGTGCCGACGAACGGTTCGATGCGCACGGTCAAGCCGTGTGGTCCTGATCTCCCGGTGCTGAGATCAAGTCGCGCCGACGATGGCGCTGATGACAGGGGCAAGACAGCCGGTCCCTGGGGAGAGCACGGAGTAAGCCGTAAAGCCATCGCGCGGGGAAGGCCGGGATGTCCCAGCCGAACCTGTGGTTCCTGCCCCGTGCATTTTTTCCGCACGGGGGCCATGGGGGCGGCGAGCTCCCGGTCTTCCCTGCGCCCTCTGTGTTCAAAGGGGGCAAACTAACAGAAAAGCTCGGGCGCAGATGCGCCGCGAGGAGGTGACTGCATGTCTCTCCGCACCGGATATCCGAGCTTCACGTGTCTCCGCGTGACGTGTGCTCGCGTCCGTGCGTTGTTTTTTCAGTGTCATTGCGAGAGCGGGGCTACACACTCCGCCCCCGGAATGACGGAGGCGAGAGTGGAGCCCTCACAACTCCCTCGCATTGCTGAACGCGAACGAGCTGACGCGCCGGGTGGTCTCATCCAAAATCAGCGTCCGCGTGATCGGCGGCTCGGCGCGCTGGGCGCAGTTCTCGCGCTCGCAGAGACGGCAGTTGACCCCGATCGGGGTGCCCTCGGCCGTCTCGAGATCCATGCCGGCGGCGTAGACGAGGCGCGACGCGTGGCGGATCTCG
The DNA here is from genome assembly GCF_051168015.1 of Bradyrhizobium sp. HKCCYLRH3061. Classification (NCBI taxonomy): domain Bacteria; kingdom Pseudomonadati; phylum Pseudomonadota; class Alphaproteobacteria; order Hyphomicrobiales; family Nitrobacteraceae; genus Bradyrhizobium; species Bradyrhizobium sp. HKCCYLRH3061. Next base: position 59,590 of record NZ_JBNPUE010000021.1, on the reverse strand, counting down.
CAGCCCAGGCCGATCGCGAAGCGTGGCTGCGGCAGCGGATGCGGCGCCACCGGCCGGCGGACCATCTGGGCGATCGAGAAATAGCGCGAGCCGTCGGGCAGCTCGATGATCTGCTTCAGCAGCCGGTCCGGCGTGTCGAAGGTCGAGTGCACGTTCCACAGCGGGCAGGTGCCGCCGAACTTGGAGAACGGGAAGGTGCCCGACGAGAAGCGCTTGGAGACGTTGCCGGCATTGTCGACGCGCAGCATGAAGAACGGAATGCCGCGCGCGTTCGGGCGCGACAGCGTGGTGAGGCGGTGACAGACCTGCTCGAAGCCGGTGTTGAAGCGCTGCGCCAGCACGTTGATGTCGTAGCTGAGCGCCTCGGCAGCAGTGAGAAACGGTGCGTAGGGCATCATCACGGCGGCGGCGAAATAGCTCGCGAGTGTCATGCGGTAGAGCCGGCGCGAGGTGTCGTCGAGCGCGCCGGCGCGGCCGATGATGATCTCGAACTGTGGGAGGCATTCGGCCATGCCGAGTTGGACTGCGAGCTGGAAGGTGCGGCCGGGCCCGTCGACCAGCTCGGAGATCAGCAGCTGACGCCGATGGCGGTCGTAGCGGCGCAAGGTCTCGCGCATGACGTCGACCGGCATCACACGGGTCTGCACCGAATGTTTTTCGCGCAGCCGCGCGGCGAGCGCGGCATAGAGTCCTTCGGCCGGGACGTCGAGCGCGTCGCGCAAGGCTTCGGCCTGCTGCTCGAGCTCGGCGAAATAATTGCGGTTGGCCTCGATCAGGTCGCGCACCCGCTCGATCGGGTTGGCTTCGAAGCGGGCGCCGTCGTTGCGGTCGGCCATCTGCGCCGCCACCAGGGTCTCGCCGCGCCGGGCCTCGGCGTAGGCCGCGTACAGCCGCTGCAGCGCATGGGTGACGCCGGGGCAGAGCTCGGCAAGGTCGCGCAGTTCCTGCTTGGGCAGCTCGATCTGCCGGAACAGCGGATCGGAGAAGATCTCGTTGAGCTCGGCGAAGAAGCGGTCCTCGTCCGCGGTGGCGAGATCGCGCAGATCGAGATCATAGGCCTCGGCCAGCCGCAGCAGGATCTGGGCCGAGACCGGGCGCTGGTTGCGCTCGATCAGGTTGACATAGCTCGGCGAGATGCCGAGGCCCTCGGCGAGCTGGGTCTGGGACAGCCCGAGCTGCTGGCGGATGCGCCGGAAGCGGGGCCCGACGAACAGCTTCTTTCCGGACTCACCGGGCATCGCGATCCCCTCATGGCCGACCGGCCCTCGGATTGTGACAAAATTGACAAAATGACATTTATGACAAGTGATGATGTTACATGACATCACCATTCGAAAACAAGGCCTCTATACGAAGCTGCCAGTTTCGCGTTTATCTCCTGTCACGCAATTCGCAATGCACTGTCAAAGTTGTGACGGTTGAAGGAGGGTCTCATGACCAGCAATTTCTGGGTGATCGGCGGCGAGTTCGGCTCGATGAATTTCCACAAGCTGGTGGAAGGCTCGGCCCAGGTGAAGGGGCCGTTCAAGTCGCGCAAGGAGGCCGAGGACTGCTGGCGCGAGGTGTCCGAGGAGAACCGCCACAAGGCCGGCGTCCGCTTCTCGATCGTCGAGGAGCCGCAGCGCGCGCCGGCGGCCTGATCGCTGGGAAGGAATGCATTGCCGGGTATTTGATTAAGCTCGAGGAAAGAGCCCAAGGACGGGGCGGTCTCAGCCGGGTCATGCCGGAGGAGGCCGCCCACGTCCGTTTCGTGGTTACGCCAGCGTGCTTATAACCCATTGAAGATGAAAGGGGATTGCAGAATACTGGGTTACTGCTACGTTAACACGGTGGGAACCTGGCGAAACCAGGGCCGAACCGTGAAAGCGTGACCGATGTCCGAGGCCGCCGACAGCAGCACTGAAGCCCGCCCCGTGCGCCTGCGCGAGGCGCTGCGCCAGGCCCGGATCGAGGCCGCAGACCGAACGGGCGTGGTGGTTGATCTGCGCGACGCCGAGGTGGCGCGGCTGGAGATCCTCAACGACGCGCTCGACCCGCTGTTCGCGGATATCCCGATCCAGCTCGATCTGTTCGATCGCGGCATCAGCCAGGGCGAGACGCCGCGGCTGTGGATCGACGTCGTCGCCCACGTCGTGATGGGGCGTGACAAGCGGCAGTATCGCTTCGTGCAGGACACCCGAAACGGCCGCGTCGTGCTCGCCGAGTCGCACGACATCGCGGCGATCGTGAAGGCCGTCACCGACTACGTCGCCCGCCGCATGGTCGAGCGCGAGCGCGCCTTCAGCGTCGCAAGGGCTCAGGCGAAGACGAGCGCCAAGGCGCCGCGGCGGCGCGGTGGGGTCTGGCCGTTCGTGCTCGGCTTCGTGCTCGGCGCGCTGTCGCTGTTCGGCGTCGCATTCTATGCGAGCCTACAGCAGATCTGACGGCGTGGCCGCGCCTCAAAGCAGGCGGACCTCGCGGATCTCGCGCACCCGCAGCGCCTCGTTGACCGCGCGCACGGTCATGTCGCAGCGCCAGTGATTGCCGTCGCTGCTGATGGCAAACATGTTGTAGGCCGCGGCCGGATAGTGGCCATGCGCCATCGACGACGCCGAGGGCACGCCGACGACCGGGATCTTGCGCTCCGGGCCGTCGATCCAGATCGTCGAATGCACGTGGTCGTGGCCGTGCAGGATCAGCTCGACGCCGTGGCGCGCGAGCAGCGCGATCAGCTTCCCGGCGTCGGTCAGCCGCTTCATCCGGTGGGCCGAGCGCAGCGGATGATGCACCAGCAGCACGCGGAACAGCTGCTCGTGGGCCAGCGATTCGAGCATCTGCTCCAGCGCGGCGAGCTGTGCGCTGCCGAGCCGTCCCGTCGCCATGAACGGCGCCGACGGCACGGCCGAGGACAGGCTGATCAACGCGAGCGGCCCGCGCCGGCGCAGCGACGGGAACGTAGCCGGTCCCTCGGCATCGCCGCCGAAATAGTCGGCAAAGCTCTCGGCGAAGCGCAGCCGGGTCGAGCGCACATAGGCGTCGTGATTGCCGGGAATCGCGGTGACCTTGTCCGGCGGCCCGACGGTCCGCAGCCAGGCCTGGGCGAGCGGGAATTCCGATTCCAGCGCGAAATTGACCAGATCGCCGGTGACGGCGATCTGGTCCGGCATCTGCGCATGCAGATCGGAGATGAGCAGATCGAGGATGTCGCGGCGGTGATATTTGTAGCGATTGCGCGTCCAGTTGAGATAGCCGAGTGCGCGCTTGCCGGCGAGCTCCGACAGGCGCGGCTTGTGCTGGGGAGCGAGGTGCGGGTCGGACAGGTGGGCGAGGGTGAAGGCAGCCATTACGCCCCTCGGTGCCGATGGCGGATGCAGGCGCGCCCAGCAGATGTCATCTCGTGCTATCCCTCGTGATGCCCCGGCTCTCATGACAAGCCCCGCCTGCGAGCGCAAGAACAACCAGGACGACGACAGCGATGACGACATATCTGAGCCGGCTGCGGATCCGGTTCGAGCCGGTGCTCCGGCGCGGCTTCCACCTCTATTGGCGCTTCGCGCGCGGCATGACGCTGGGCGTCCGCGGCGTGGTGCTGGATGCCGAGAACCGCGTGTTCCTGGTCCGGCATGGCTATGTCTCGGGCTGGCACCTGCCGGGCGGCGGCGTCGAGGTCGGCGAGACATTCATCGAGGCGCTGACGCGGGAGCTGTTCGAGGAGGGCCGGATCGCGCTCGAAGGCGAGCCGGAGCTGCACGGCATCTTCCTCAACAGCCACGTCTCGCCGCGCGACCACGTCGCCGTCTTCGTTATCAAAAGGTTCACGCAGGACCGGCCGCCGGAGCCGAACCTCGAAATCGTGGAGACCGGCTTCTTCGCACGCGACGCGCTGCCGGAGGGAACCACGCTCGGCACGCAATCCCGCCTGCGCGAGGTGCTGGACGGCGTTAAGGTCATTCCCACCTGGCGGCCGGAACAGCGCGTTGTCGCCGGATCATTATGAATTTCTGCACCGAATGAGGGCAGTCTCCCGTCCCTGGGGGAGAGGGGTCGATGAGTTCAGCTTCGATGCGGATCGCCGTGCTGGTGCCCTGCTACAATGAGGAGGCCGCGGTCGCCACCGTGGTCCGCGATTTCAAGCAGGCGCTGCCGACGGCCACCGTCTACGTCTATGACAACAATTCCAAGGACCGCACCATCGAGGTCGCGCGCGCGGCCGGCGCCGAGGTGCGCAGCGAGCGGCGGCAGGGCAAGGGCCATGTCGTCCGGCGCATGTTCGCCGATGTCGATGCCGACATCTACGTGCTGGTCGATGGTGACGCGACCTATGACGCGCCGAGCGCGCCCGGCATGATCGCGCGTCTCGTGAGCGAGCGGCTCGACATGGTGGTGGGCCTGCGGGTCGACCAGGAGCAGGCCGCCTACCGCATGGGCCATCGCACCGGCAACTGGATGCTGACGAGCTTCCTTGCCGAGGTGTTCGGCCAGGCCTTCAAGGACATCCTGTCCGGCTACCGCGTGTTCTCGCGCCGCTTCGTCAAATCCTTCCCCGTCCTCTCCGACGGATTCGAGATCGAGACCGAGCTGACCGTGCATGCGCTGGAGCTGGCGCTGCCGGTCGCCGAGCTCGCGACGCCATACTACGCGCGGCCCGAAGGCTCCGTCTCCAAGCTCAACACCTGGCGCGACGGCTTCCGCATCCTCGGCACGATCCTGAAGCTGTATCGCTCGGAGAAGCCGCTGCGCTTTTTCAGCGCTATCGGCATCTTCCTCGCGCTGGTCTCGATCGGCTTCGCGATTCCCATCTTCGTCACCTATATCGAGACCGGGCTGGTGCCGCGGCTGCCGACCGCCGTGCTGTCGATGGGCCTGATGATCATGGCGCTGCTGTCGGCCTCCTCGGGCCTCGTGCTCGACACCGTCACCCGCGGCCGCCGCGAGATGAAGCTGCTCGCGTACCTGTCACACGCCCCGATCGAGGGCTGATGCGGGCGAGAGCTTGTGTCCATCCGCCGTTCCGGTCATGGTTCGGGCGTCACCGTCCCGAACGAGAACACCGCCTCCATGCCCATCCTGAACAGCATCGCCGCGCTCACCGACGACATGGCCGCCTGGCGCCATGATTTCCATGAACATCCCGAGCTGATGTACGAGGTGCACCGCACCGCCGGCATCGTCGCCGAGCGCTTGCGCGAATTCGGTTGTGACGAGGTGGTGACCGGCATCGGACGCACCGGCGTGGTCGGTGTCATCCGCGGCCGTCGGACCAGCTCAGGTCGCACCATTGGCCTGCGCGCCGACATGGACGCCCTGCCGATCGAGGAAGCCTCGGGCGTGCCCTATGCGTCGAAGACGCCGGGCCTGATGCATGCCTGCGGCCATGACGGCCACACCGCGATGCTGCTCGGCGCCGCGAAGCATCTCGCCGACACCCGCAATTTCGACGGCACGGCGATCGTGATCTTCCAGCCGGCCGAGGAGGGCGGCGCCGGCGGCAAGGCGATGGTCGACGATGGGCTGATGACCCGCTGGGGCATCCAGGAGGTCTACGGCCTGCACAACGCGCCGGGCGTGCCCGAAGGCGTCTTCGCGCTGCGGCCGGGCCCGATGCTGGCGTCGTCGGACCAGCTCGAGATCACCGTCCGCGGCAAGGGCGGGCATGCCGGTGCCGGGGTCCACAAGGCGGTCGACAGCGTGCTGATCGCGGCGCACATCATCACCGCGCTGCAGTCGATCGTGTCGCGCAACGTCGATCCGATCAAGTCGGCGGTCATCTCGATCTGCGTCGTCGAGGCCGGCACGGCGATGAACGTCATTCCGGAGACCGTCGAACTGAAGGGGACCGTGCGCACGCTCGATCCCGAGGTGCAGGACCTGGTGGAGCGCCGCATTGCCGAGGTCGCCGACGGCATCGCCCGCACCTATGGCGGTGAGGCGACGACGAAATACACGCGGCTCTACCCGATTACGATGAACCATGCGCGCGAGACCGGGGTCGCCGCCGATGTCGCCCGCGACGTCGTCGGTGCGGAGCGGGTGGTCGACAATGCGCCGCCGCTGATGGGCGCCGAGGACTTCGCCTTCATGCTGCAGGCCCGCCCCGGCGCCTTCGTCTTCCTCGGCATGGGCGACGGCAAGGACTGCCACCATCCGGCCTATCGCTTCAACGACAACATCCTCGGCCATGGCGCCTCCTATTGGGTGCGGCTGGTCGAGAAGACGATGCCGACAGATTGATGCCGGTCGCGCGGCTTTAGCTGCGAGCCGTCGCCTGCAATGACCGTTGGCGCCAATGCCGCGGGCTGCAGCCGGTCCAGCGCGAGAACGCGCGGGAGAAGGCTGAGGCTTCGGAATAGCCGAGCAGGAAGGCGACGTCGCCGAGCGGCAGATGCGCTTGGCGCAGATAGTGGCGGGCGAGGTCGAGCCGCGTCGCCTCGACCAGGTCGGAGAAGGTGGCGCCGAACTCGGCAAGCCGGCGCTGCAACGTCCACGACGTTGTCGACAGCGCATCGGCGACCTCCTCGAGATGAAGCGCGCCGGCCGACAACCGCCGCCGGATCTCGCCACGGACCAGATCGAGGAACGCCGGCGTGCCGCAGGAGCCGGCGACACCGGCAAGATCCGTCGTCAGCCGCTGCAGGCGTGGAAGATCCGCCCCCGGCATCGCCCGGTCCAGGCCGCGATCGCGAAACACCAGCGCATTGGTGCCTTGCGACCAGCCGACGTCGGCATCGAAGGCTGCCTCATGATCGCGCCAGGCCGCCGGCCGGGCGTGTTCGAACAGCACCATGTCAGGCGCCCAGCCCGATGGCAGGCACGCACGGAAGACGTTCGCGAACATGCCCATGGTCAATTCGGCATCCTGCCGGCGATCGACGATCGAGCCGTCGAGAATGCGATATTCGAGCCGCAGCAAGCCGTCGTGGCGCGTCAGGCGGGTTTCGGTCGCCTGCTGATGCCAGGGAAACCACAGCGCGAGATGCTCGATCGCCGAGCCCAGCGTCGGCGCCGCCAGCGCGATCTCGCCGATCAGGCCGAGCATCCGCGGCTGGTAGCGTTGGCCGAACCAAAGGCCGAAATTGTCGTTGCCGGTCTCCTGTGCGGCGTCTTCCATCATCGCGACATAGTCGGCGAGGTCGAGCGCGCGGCGGGTCTCGCCGAGGCAGCTGGCATCGATGCCGATCCGCTCGAACACCGCTTCCGGACGGCCGCCTGTCTGGGCGATGAAATCAGCGACGCCGGTGGCCGCGGCGGCCAGAATGTTGCGGCTCCGATCGCGCGGATGCTGGCTTTCGGCTGTCGGATGCTGTGCCATGAAATCCTCACCTTTGAGGAAATGCGCCGTTGTTTCACACCTCGTAGTTATGCAAGTCACGTGCCTGCCGGAGCGGCCATTCATGACCCCTCCGCGCAAGCACATGGCGCGGAGGGTCCTCGATCGAGACTGTCGCGATCCGGCCGGATCAGTCGGCCATGGCGCGGGCTTCGGTCAAGGCGATGTCGAGCAGGCTGTCGTTCGCCGCCATGCTGCGCTTGCCGGCGGTCAGACGATAGAGCAGCAGGCCGGCCGCGAACAGCACCACGAAGGCCGCGAACACCTGCAGATTGAACCAAATCATCGTGAGCAGCGAGAGCGTCGCACAGACCAGCGCCACGGCCGGAAGCACGGGATAGATTGGCGCCTTGAACGGCCTGATGAGATGGGGCTCGGTGGCCCGCAGGCGGAAGAGAGCGGCCATGCTCATGATGTACATCACGAGCGCGCCGAATACGCTCATCGTCACGATGTTCGCCGTCAGCGTCTGTCCGGCGAACTGGATGAGCTCGTCGGAGTAGATCGCGGCGATGCCGATCACGCCGCCGGCAAGGATGGCCCAATGCGGCGTGCGGCAGGTCGGATGCAACGCGGCGAGCTTCGCCGGCAGAAAGCCGGCGCGCGACAGCGCGAAGATCTGCCGCGAGTAGCCCATGATGATGCCGTGGAACGAGGCGATCAGTCCGAACAGGCCGATCCACACCAGCATGTGCAGCCAGCCGGAGTTCTCGCCGACCACGATCTTCATCGCCTGCGGCAGCGGATCATTGATGTTGGCGAGCTTCGACCAGTCGCCGACGCCGCCGGCCATGATCATGGTGCCGAAGGCGAGCACGACGAGCGTTAGAATCCCCGCGATGTAGGCGAGCGGAATCGTCTTGGTCGGATTCTTGGTCTCTTCCGCGGCCATGGCGGCGCCTTCGATCGCCAGGAAGAACCAGATCGCGAACGGGATCGCGGCGACGATGCCGCCGATGCTCGCCAGCGAGAATGAATTCTCGCCGGCCCAGCCGTTGGCGGCGAAATTGGCGAAGGAGAAGCCGGGCGACACGACGCCCATGAACACCAGGAGCTCGGCGATCGCCAGCACGGTGACGAACAGCTCGAATGTTGCGGCGATCGATACGCCTGCGATGTTGAGGGCCATGAACACCAGATATGCGCCGAGCGCGGCGGTCTTGGGCGACAGCGCCGGAAACTGGACGTTGAGATAGGCGCCGATGGCGAGCGCGATGGCAGGCGGTGCGAACACGAACTCGATCAGCGTCGCGAAGCCGGCGACGAAGCCGCCGAGCGGGCCGAAGGCTCGGTAGGAATAGGCAAACGGACCGCCGGCATGGGGGATCGCGGTGGTGAGCTCGGTGAAGGAGAAGATGAAGGTCGTATACATCACCGCGATGAAGATCGTGGTGATGAGGAAGCCGAGCGTGCCGGCCTTGTCCCAGCCGTAGCTCCAGCCGAAATATTCGCCGGAGATCACCAGCCCGACCGCGATGCCCCACAGATGGAGTCCGGTCAGGCTCTTCGAAAGCGTCGGCTTGGCCTCGTCACTCATGTCCATTCGCTCCTGTCGGCTTGTGATGGGTGATTTGTGTTGTTGGTTGTGTCGTCGCGATCGCGGCGTCCGGCGCCGCCTCCTTGAGGCCGATGCCGGTGACGCCGATCCGCAGCGCCTCGCGCACCAGCCAGGCCAGCTTGTCGGCGGCGCGCTCGGCGGAGAGCCCGTGGCCGTGAATGTTGGACATGCAGTTGCGGGCGCTGTCGCGCAGGCCCGGGGCCGGGTGCAGCGTCAGATACACACCGAGGGAATCCGCGGCCGACAGACCCGGACGCTCGCCGATCAGGACCGCCACAAGCCGTGCGCGCATCGCGGCGCCGACATCGTCACCCAGCGCCACGCGCGCCTGCGAAGCCAGCACGATCGGGCCGATGGACAGGCCTGTCAGACGCGCCTCGGTGGCGATCACGACAGCGGCGGCATGGCTTTCGACCGCATCCGCCGACAGCCCGTCGGCAATGATGAAGACGAGATCGTATGGGCCTGATGGCAGCCGCGACGCTTCGCCCGTGGCGAGACGGCGGCCAAGATCTGGCCGGCGCAGATAGCTGGCGCGGTCCGGTGCTGCGCTCGCGACCTTGATCACCTCGCGCGGCGCGAGCGCGCCGGCGATGCCGTCGAAATCGACCTTGCCCCATACGGCATCGCGCGCGCGCGCATGCGCCATCTGGAATTCCAGCTTCGCCGCCGTCGGAAGCCCGTCGCCGGCGCGGCCGAGCGCGACGCGGGCACGCGTCATCCTGCGCAGCAGGTCGAACGGATCGTCCCTCATGCCCGCGCCCCCTGGCCGATCAGCCGGGCTACGGAAGGCGCGCTGCCCGGCAATGGCGGCACGCGGCCGCTGTGGTCGAGGAGACCCATCCGCGCCAGCCACGCCTCGAACTCCGGCGCCGGGCGGCGGCCGAGCAGATGCCGCAGCCGCATCACGTCGTGATGCGACAGGCTCTGATAGTTGAGCATGATGTCGTCGGCGCCGGGCACCGCGATCAGGAAGTTGACGTTCGCCGCCGCAAGCAGCAGCGCCAGGTCGTCCATGTCGTCCTGATCGGCTTCGGCATGGTTGGTGTAGCAGACATCGCAGCCCATCGGCACGCCGAGCAGCTTGGCGCAGAAATGATCCTCGAGGCCGGCGCGGATGATCTCCTTCGCGTCGTAGAGATATTCAGGACCGATGAAGCCGACGACGGTGTTGACCAGCAGTGGCGAGAAGGCGCGCGCGACGGCATAGGCGCGGGCCTCGACGGTCTGCTGATCGAGGCCGTGATGCGCATCGGCGGACAGGGCCGCGCCTTGGCCGGTCTCGAAATACATGACGTTGTTGCCGACCGTGCCGCGCTTCAGTGACAAGGCTGCGTCATGCGCCTCGGCCAGCAGCTTCAGGGTCACACCGAAGCCGGCATTGGCCGCCTCGGTGCCGGCGATCGACTGGAAGACGAGATCGAGCGGCGCGCCTTTCTCGATCGCCTGGATCGAGGTCGTGACGTGGCTCAGCACGCAGGACTGCGTCGGCACCTCGAATTTGAGCCTGAGATCATCGAGCATCGTGAGCAGGCGGATGCAGGCCTCGACATTGTCGGTCGCGGGATTGATGCCGATCACGGCATCGCCCATGCCGAACAGCAGGCCGTCGAGCGTGCCGGCGGCGATCGCCTGGGGATCGTCGGTCGGATCGTTCGGCTGCAGCCGCGACGACAGCCGCCCCTCCAGGCCGATCGTGGAGCGGAAGCGGGTCACGACCCGGCATTTGGCGGCGACGGCGACGAGATCGCCATTGCCGCAGAGCTTGGAGACCGCGGCCACCATCTCCGGCGTCAGTCCCGGCGCGAGGGCGGCCAGCCGGCCGGCATCCGCCTCCCAGGACATCAGCCATTCGCGCAATTCGCCGACGGTCAGCGATGCGACGGGCGCGAATGCGGCGGCATCGTGGCTGTCGAGGATGAGGCGCGTGACCTCGTCGCTCTCATAGGGAATCAGCGGCTCGTCGAGGAAACGCCGCAGCGGCACGTCGGCGAGCGCCATCCGCGCTGCAACCCGCCGCGCGGCACTGTCGGCTGCGATGCCAGCCAGCTCATCGCCGGACCGGCGCGGCGAGGCGCAGGCCAGCAGCGTCTTGAGATCATCGAACACATGAGTTTCGCCGCGATGGCGCGACCTGAACGCACCCGTCATCTTCGACCTGCTGCTCGTGTTGCGTCAGAGCGGTCCAAGCGGCCGCGACGGCGACCACAACGCTCATGACCTGGGACAGGTTAAGCGAGGGCAGCTCCGGAAACTTGACATCTTAGCACAATCTTCGGTCATGCCGCGCGAATGCTCAGAAAATTAGCATCGGTGCCCCCCGGAGCAGGAGAATGCTGTCAACACGTGGACGGCCCGCCCATGGACCGCGCCGCTCCAGAATGCTATCTCGCCACCCCACATGAGTGACCTGTCCATTACGATCTCCGCCGAAAAGCCGGGCGACGCGCAGGCGATCGAGCGGCTGCATGAGCGCACCTTCGGCCCCGGCCGCTTCGTGCTGAGCGCCTACCGCTTACGCGAGCATGTCGATCATCTGCTCGCATTGTCGTTCACCGCTCATATCGGCACTTTGCTGGTCGGCTCGGTGCGGCAACTGCCGATCTGCGTCGGCGACACCAAGGCGCTGATGCTCGGGCCGCTGACGGTCGAGCCGCCGTTCCGCAAGCACGGCATCGGCCGCATGCTGATGGAGCGTTCGGTCGCGGACGCGCGGGCGCAGGGCCACCGCTTGATACTGCTGGTGGGGGACGCGGCCTACTACACGCGCGTCGGCTTCAAGCCGGTGCCGAAGGGCAGGGCGATCATGCCGGGACCGGTGGACTACAACCGGCTGTTGGTGAACGAGCTGATCGAGGGCGCGTTCGAGGGCGTCGAGGGCGCGATCCGGCCCGATTGGGATTACGCGCGCTGACGTTTTCCGTCATTGCGAGCGAAGCGACGCAACCCAGACTCCCGACGGAAATCTGGATTGCTTCGTCGCTTCGGTCCTCGCAATGACGACGGGGAGCGCAGGTTGCTTTCCTCCACGCCCCACCGAATTCGCAATCAGAACTTCAGATTGGCGAAGATCCGCACGCCGATGCCGGGCAGCAGCACCTCGTCCTTGGTGTAGGAGACCGAGTTGCGGATCTTCTCGTTGAGCAGATTGTTGCCGACGAGGCCGACCAGCATCTCGCGCGCGCCGAACATGTTCGGGTTGAGCTTGGTCCGGTAGCTGACCTCGGCCTTGAGCAGGTTGTAGCCTGGCGTCGGCGTCTCCGCGATCGGCGCGATATCGTTCTGCGCGAAGGCGTGCAGCAGATTGATGCGGGTCAGCCAGTTGGCGTCGCGCCAGAACAGGCCGCCGCCGACGCGCATCGACGGAATCCGCGGCACATTGGTGCCGTCCGCGAAGGTGGCGCGGACGACGTCGAACTGGTTCTCGATGCCCCAGATGCCGGTGCCGAGCGAAGCGACATCGAACTGGCTCTGGAACTCGAAGCCGCGGAACAGCGCGTTGCGCTGCGAGTAGACCGCCTGGTTCAGCTCGGTGCCGGTGGTGCCGCAGGAGGCAAAATCGTCGCCGCACATCACGCCGGTCAGCCGCCGATAGATGAAGTTGCTGAACTGCGTGTAGTAGGCGGTGGCCTCGAAGCGGAAAGGGCCGGTGGCCTTGCGCAGTCCGGCCTCGACGGTTTTGGCCGTCTCGATGGTCAGGTTCGGATTGCCGATGTCGAAGGTTGCGGTCGCATCATGGCCGCCGCGCGAGAACAGCTCGGCTGGCTTCGGCGCGCGCTCGACATATTGCGCGGTGACGCTCGCCACGAGATCGCCCGGCAGGTTCTGCAACAGGCCGACGCTCGCGCTCTTCGGCGTGTACGACGGATTGCGGGCGATGTTGGCCTGTGGCGTGCCGTCCGGCAGATAGTCGACCGGGAAGTTCGGCGTGGAGCCGTTCAATGAGACGTGCTCGATGCGGGCTGCGACCTGCGCCTTGGTCGCCGGTGTGAAGGCGAACTCGTTGAAGACGTAGCCGGCGACGCGGTTGTTGGTGTTGGGGCCGAACAGTCCGTTGAACACCGAGCCGGGATTGTCGGGGCTCGGCGCATTCAGCTCCTGGTGTCCGGCCTGCACGCCGTAGGCGGTCGTGAGCGTCGCGAAGCGCAGATTGACTGGCATCATCTGCATCTCGACGCGCGCTTCCTGCTCGCGATTGGTGAAGGTCTGCCGCACGCCGTCGGTGGTCGGATCGGTGACATCGGCGAGACCGATCTCGTTGTGCCGATAGTCGGTCGCACCGGCCCAGAAGCGGATGGCATCGATCGCCGCGGAGTCCGGGCGGTACTCGCCCTTGGCGGTGATCTTGGTCTGGTGCGCGTCGATCCGGGTCCGGCTGTCGGCGCCGTCGATGCCGGGGATATGGTAGAGCGCATCGGTCTGCGTGATCGCAGCGCCGACGAAGCCGCCTGAGAAGAAGTAGCTGCCGCCGAGCGAGGCGCCATCGTTCTGCACGGCGGAGTTCGGCTGCCGGCCGTTCACCGGGCGGGTCTGGTCGAACAGATAGGGGTAGCCGGGAATGGAGTAGTCGCCGGTCTTGCGGCCGTAGGCATCGGCATGGACAGCGAAATTGCCGCCGCCGGCATCGAGCAGCACGCCGCCCTCGACGCCGCGATCGACCGAGCTGAACGAGGTGCGCGTTTCCGCGGTGACGCAAGGCGCGCTGCCCGCGGCTGGCGCGCTCGCCGGCAGGCCATAGGTCTGGAACGGCGCCGTCGCGCAGCTCGGCAGCGCGCTGGGAATGCGATTGTTGGTGGCGCTGACGACGCCGCCGATCGAAGTCGAGCCGTAGCGTAGCGCTGCGGGGCCGCGGACGACCTCGATCTGGTCGCTGGTGAGTGGATCGATCGGCACGAAATGATCTTCGCCGAGATCGGACGCACCGCCACCGCCGATGCCGTTCTCGACGATGCCGACGCGGTTGACGTCGAGGCCGCGGATGATCGGCCGGCTCGATGCGCCCGGCGCGAAGCTCGAGCCGGTGATGCCCGGCTTGGAATTCAGGAGATCGCCGAGCGTTGCCGCGCCGGAGCGGCGCAGCTCCTCATTCGGCACCACCGTGACGGTCGCGAACTGGTCGGTGATGATGGGCGTTACGCCCTGCTGCGGCGGGGGCGGCGCGGTCTGGGCCTCGCGCGCGGGCGCCGGCGTGCGTGGGCCGCTGCGCGCCACGCGCGCGGTGGGATTGGGCCGCGGCACCACCGGCTTGCGGGCACGGATCGGGCTCGGTGCGGTCACTGTGACCTCGGGCAGTTCGGCCGCCGGCTTCGCCGGATCGTCAGCGCGCGCGGGCGCACCCAAAACGCACAACAAGGCTGCGGCGCTGCAGCCCGACATCAAGGCTCTCGACAACATCTTTCAATTCCTGATCCTGATCAGGCGTCCCACGTCTTTCGTTGCTGGCGGGATGCGCCTGCCGTCGGGTTGCGACGGACCCATTCCTGCACGCGGCCGCCGTGCGCTCGCGCAGCGGGGCAGTGTTTCGAGCGGCTCAGATCAGGCGGTGGGAGGAGCGCGCGGCTGGAAGGCGGTGTCGACGACGACGGCCGCGACAGTGGCGGTGATCGCATCGGGCAGCCGGAATGCGACCGCTTCAGGAGGCGTCAGAACGGGCGCCGGTGACAGCAGGATCGACTGCGCCATCGCCATGACGGCGCAGATGGCGCAGCCGTCAGCGGATGGCTGCTGGTCGGGGTCCTGGCTTGCGGGAGAGGAGCCGGTATGGGCCTGCGCCGTCGTGAGACGGCCGCCATCCAGCGCCTGCGCGGAGAGCCAATGAACGTGGCCGAACGCGAGCGCGAATTGCAGCACCAGCGCAAACAGCGCCAGCCGCGAGACATCCTTGATGTTCGCGCGAAACCAGCTCATCGCCAGCTCTGGCTCATGTAAATCGGCCTCATGTGAATAGGCCACCCCGTTCGGCTGGGAGGATGATCAGCCGTTGTTACAATGTAACATCGCAAGGGGGCTTCCCACCTGTCAATCAGCGCACTGCGACGGCGGGTGGAATCCCCGTCGCTGTGCCCTTCGCGCCACGTCGCACGAGGCGGTGGCGCGTGCTCGTGTCGTTGTGTCAGCGACCCTCGCGCACCCAGGTGGCGGCGAGCGCGCCGAGCAGCAGCAACAGGCCGATCACGCCGGCGAACATCGGCAGCACGCCGACGCCCTTGACGACGCTGGCGTCGCGCATCCGCACGCCCATCCAGCCGTCGCCGCTGAACAGCGTCGATGACCTGACGGGGACGATGCGCGGCATGTCGATGCCGGATCCGTCGGCGATGCGGCGGGCGTCGCCGCCGGTGGCCTGTGCCAGCGGCTTCAGCGTCTCGGTGGTCGAAGTGACCTCGGAGAATTCCTTCGGATTGGTCGGGCCGACATTGATGAGCGCCTTCAAGGTGCCGTCCGTGGCCTGCCACAGGCCGAGCTCGTTGGCCGGCAAGGTCGCGCGCCATTCGCCGGGATCGCCCTGGCTCAACGTCAGCTCACGCGTCTGGCCGGACGGCGAAGTCACGGTGACCGGAGGCACGGTGTCGCCCATGGTCTGGCGGATGACGGCGAGATCCTTGCCCTGGATCTGGAGTCGCAGCGCCTCCTCATCCAGGTCAGGCTGCTGCATCAGCCAGTGCGACGTGCGTCGGAGCAGGTCGAGATGCGGACCGCCGCCCTCGTAGCCGCGCGCCCACAGCCAGATGTGGTCGGATAGCAGCAGCGCGACGCGGCCGGCGCCGAAGCGCGACAGCAGCAAGAGCGGCTTGCCGTCGGCGCCGGTCATCACCGGCGGGCTGACCGCATTGCGCGTCTCGACGGTGCGGAAGAAGCGGCTCCAGCGCGGCGGCTCGGAGCCCGAGCCTTCGAGGCCGCGCGTCACCGGATGCCGTTTGCCGGCGTCGGACAGATGCGCATAGAACGGCTTCTCGGTGACGCCAACCGGCTCGGCGGGCAGCACCGAGTCGAGCGGTGTGCGCCAGATGCTGGTGTTGGAGGCGTAGTCCGGGCCGGCCGAGACCAGCACCGCGCCGCCATTGCGCACGTAGCGCGCGATGTTGTCGAAATAGGCGACCGGCAGCACGCCCTGGCGGGCATAGCGGTCGAAGATGATCAGCTGGAATTCGTTGATCTTCTGCTGAAACAGCTCGCGGGTCGGAAACGCGATCAGCGACAGCTCGTTGATCGGGGTGCCGTCCTGCTTCTCCGGTGGCCGGAGGATCGTGAAGTGGACGAGATCGATGCTGGCGTCTGACTTCAACAGGTTGCGCCAGGTACGCTCGCCCGAATGCGGCTCGCCCGACACCAGCAGCACGCGCAGCTTGTCGCGGACGCCATCGATCGAGACCACCGCGCGGTTGTTGACGAGGGTCAGCTCGTTGTCGAGCGGCGAGGCTTCGATCTCGACGATGTTCTGACCTTCGTGCTTGACGTCGACGTCGACATTGGCAGCCTGGCCGCTGGTCAAGGTGCGCTCGCTGATGACCTCGCCGTCGCGGCGGATCACGACCTTCGCGCTGGCGCCCGCGATGCCCTGATCATCGAGCCGGAAGCTGATGGTCTGGGGCTGGCCGACGATGCCGAAACGAGGGGCCGCGGTGATCGCGACGCGGCGGTCACGCTCGGCCTTCTGGCCCGTGATCAGGGCCTGCAGCGGAGCCTGGAAGCCGAGCGCGGCGAGGTTGCCGGGAATGTCGTGCACGCGGCCATCAGTGATCATGAAGGCGCCCGCGACCCGATCGACGGGGACGTCCGACAGGGCCGATGTCAGCGCGCTGAACAGATGCGTGCCGTCGGTCTCGCCGTCGGCCTGGCCGGCATCGACCACGCGGACCTCGAGGCCCTTGATCTTCTTCAGGCTGTCGACCAGCGACTCCTGGGCCGCCTGGGTCTGCTTGTTGCGGTCACCGAAATTCTGGCTCGGGCTCTTGTCGACCACGACGGCGGCGACCGAGCTCAGCGGCTCGCGGTCCTCGCGCGTGAACTGCGGATTGGCCAGTGCGAGCGCGATCAAGGCCAGCGCGGTGACGCGGATCCAGGCCGAACGCGAGCGGCCGAGCAACAGCAGCGCGGCGATGACGACGATCGCGCCGATCGCGAGCCACAGCACGATCGGCGGGACCAGAGGTGTGAACGCGATGCCGTAGTTCATGAGGCAAACTCGCAGTTGTCGTCATGCCCGGCCTCGTGCCGGGCATCCACGTCGCGCAGCGTGCGCCGCTGGTCGTGGATGGCCGGGGCAAGCCCGGCCATGACGGCTATGGGTTTGGCGCGACCTTCGCGCACAGCTAATTTCATTGCCCGAGCCGTTCGATCAGCGCCGGCGCGTGCACCTGATCCGCCTTGTAGTTTCCGGTCAGCGTGTACATCACGATGTTGACGCCGGCGCGGAAGGCGAATTCGCGCTGCCGCGGCTCGCCGGGAACCATCGGCAGCATGGCCTGGCCGTCGGGGCGGATCGCCCAGGCACCGGCCAGATCGTTTGAGGTAATGATGATCGGCGAGACGCCGTCGCCGCCGCGCGCCGGGCGCGAGGCGCTGTCCTCGTCCTCGTCCTTCGGCAACGCCTCGACCCAGGTCTGCCCCGTGGTGAAGCGGCCGGGGAAGTCGCGCAGCAGGTAGAACGTCTTGGTCAGCACGTGCTCGCGCGGCACCGGCTCGAGCTCGGGCACATCGAGCGACGACAGGATCTCGCGCAGCGACTGCATGCCCGGGGTCTGCTGCGCGCCGTTCTCGCCGGGGGGCGCCTCGACCGCGTCGCGGGTATCGAAGATCACCGTGCCGCCCTGCTTCATGTAGGCATCGATCTTGTTGATCGCGTCTTGCGGCGGCTTCGGCACGCCCGGCACGATCGGCCAGTAGATCAGCGGGAAGAAGGCAAGCTCGTCATGGGCGGGATCGATGCCGACGGGATCGCCGGCTTCGAGCGCGGTCCGCTGCGCCAGGAACAAGGTCAGTCCGGTCAGTCCGGCCTTGACGATGGAATCGACGTCGGCATTGCCGGTCACGACATAGGCAAGTCGCGTCTGCGACACCGCGCGCATCGCGAAATCATCGCTTGCCGCATCGGCGCGCGCGGTGGTCGGCATTGCGACGGCGAGCAGGGCACCGGTTGCAAGCACCGCAAGCGCGATGGAGGCGGGTGCTGCACGTCGCCGCCGTGCGAGCGAGGCCAGCGCGCCGCCGAGGAGAGCGACGATGACCGCGTCGATCAGGAAAAGCAGCAGTGCGGTCGACAGCAGGATGCCCCGGAGATCGCGCGGCTCGGCGGTGGTGTAGCTGGCGCGGTTGGCGCGCAGCGCCGACGTGTCGAGCTGAAGAATGCGATCGGCGGGGCTCAGCGTGTTCACTGCGGTGGGTCCCTCGGCTGGGCCATAGAATCCGGGCGGATGATCCAGCGAAGCCCGGTCGTTGAAATCGGCCGGCAGCGGCTTGGCGGTCGAAGGCGGCGGTCCGAAGGCGCCGAAGCCGTCG
The DNA here is from genome assembly GCF_051168015.1 of Bradyrhizobium sp. HKCCYLRH3061. NCBI lineage: Bacteria > Pseudomonadati > Pseudomonadota > Alphaproteobacteria > Hyphomicrobiales > Nitrobacteraceae > Bradyrhizobium > Bradyrhizobium sp. HKCCYLRH3061. The sequence continues at coordinate 41,228 of NZ_JBNPUE010000021.1, read as the reverse complement.
AGGATGTGCAGCGGCGCCAGCGTGGCCTTGGCGGTCTCGCCGGCGGGACCCGGTCCCGGCGTCGAGGTGTAGCCGGACATGTCGACGATGCGGCGGAGCATCTCGACCATCGCGCCGGACATCGGCAAATCGGACCAGCGCATGTCTGCGCTGACGTGGAACAGCGCGATCACGCCTTTGCCGCGATGCTCGCCGGTGACGAGCGGCGTGCCGTCCTCCAGCGATGCCCAGCTCTTGGTCGCCAGCACGGCGTCGGGCTCGGCGAGGACCTGGCGGTTGACGGTGACGTCCTTCGGGACGGTGATGCCGGCGAACGGACCGTCGGCGGCGAACGCGGCCAGGTGCTGCGGCTTCTCCCATGTCAGGCTGCCACCCAGGGTGCGGCCGCCGCGGCGCAGCTTCACCGGCACGAGGTCGTCGTCGCCCTGCGCCAGGCGCGGACCGGCGAAGCGCACCAGCACGCCGCCATTCTCGATCCAGTCGTTGAGACGGTCGCGCAGCTCGGGCGACAGCGTGCCGACGTCGGCCATCACGATCATCGGCACCTTCTGGTCGAGGAACTGCGTGATGACCTGCTGCGGGGCGCCGCGATCGCCGAGCCTGAGATCGGCGAACGGCGAGAGCGCCCGGGTGAGATAGAAGGTCGGGGCGAGCAGCGGCTGCGCGGTGTCGCTGGTGGCGCCGGAGACGATGCCGACGGCGCGGCGGCGCCAGCGCTTGTCGAGCAACTGCACGGCGCCGGCCGAGCGCTCGCCCGCGATCTCGAGCCGGGTGATGTCGTTGCGCAGCTCGACCGGCAGGTCGAAGCTCGCCTCGGCGTCGTGCGCGCCGGCGGCAAAGCTGAATTGTGCCTCGCCGAGCGGCGAGCCCTTGGCATCGAGCGCGCGGACGATGCCGCCGGGAACGGAGAGATCGGCGCGCAGCACCTTCACGGTCATCTTGGCGGCGGCGTTCTCAGCACCGGCGAGCGCCAGCGGCGAGGGCGTGCCGCCTTCGAACACCGTCAGGCTGCGGTCGCCGATGGTCTTGGCGAGACCGGTCACGAATTCGCTGCCGCGGCCGGGATCGACGCCGTCTGAGAACCACATGATCTCGGCATCGCCGGTCGCTTTCAGGAAGCGATTGAGCTGCGGCAGCGCATCGGCGCGCTCGGTCGTGTAGGCCTTGGGCGCGATCTGGCGCAGCGCGACGCGCGCCGCGCCGGCCGGCATCAAGGTGAGGTCACGCGCGGGCTCCGACAGCGGCAGCAGCGCGACGCCGCGGCGGTCGGCATCGGCATTGGCGATGATCTCGTCGGCGGCCCTGATGCGGGTGTCCCAGCTTGCGGCTGCGCTCCAGCTGTCGTCGAGCAGCAGCACCAGCGGCGCCTTGCTGCCGACGGCCTCGGTGCGCGGATTCCAGATCGGACCGGCCGCGGCGAAGATCACCAGCGCCGCCGCGATCAGCCGCAGCAGGGTCAGCCACCAGGGCGAGCGCGACGGTGTCTCTTCCTTGGGCGTGATGTCGAACAGGAGGCGGGTCGGCGGAAACTCGATCCGGCGCGGCCGCGGCGGCATCACCCGCAGCAGCCACCACAGCACCGGCAGGCTGACGAGGCCCGTCAGCAGCAGCGGCTCGGCGAACGACAGCGGCAGGCCCATCATGCGCCGAGCCCTCCGGGGCCAGCGCCCACTTTGACGCCGCCGCGCGCGCTGCCTTTTGCCGTGGTCATGCCGGCATGCAGGAACAGCAGCAGCTCGGCGGCCGAGCGGCTGGTGGTGTGGGTGGTGAACAGCCAGTCGAGCTTGCCGGTCTCGGCGCGGATCTGGTCGCGGTGCAGCGCCACGCGGGCGACGTAGTCCTGCGCCCAGCTCTCGGCGCGGCCCGCGGTGATCACCTCGCCGCCTTCCGGCTCGACGAACTCGACACGGCCGGAATAGGGGAAGGTCTCCTCGGCGGGATCGACCACCTGGACCATCGTGCCGTGTGCGCCCGATGCGGACAGGCCGGCCAGCATGGTGCTGATCTCCGAGATCGGCGACCAGAAGTCCGACAGCACGACGATCTCGGCGAGCGCCGAGGGGACGAAGGACGGCGGCAGGCTCGGCCTGACCGTCTCATCGTGCAGCATCGCTTGCGCGATGCGGTCGATCACGTTGCGGCTCGCGGTCGGATTGATCAGGCCGGGAATACCGACGCGCTCGCCGCCGGCGACCAGCAGCTCGGCCAGGGCGAAGGTCACGATCAGGGCGCGCTCGAGCTTGCTGTCGCGCGCGCGTTTCGACGCGAAGGCCATCGAGGGCGAGCGGTCCGGCCAGATCCACACCGTGTGCGCGGCCTCCCATTCCTGCTCGCGGACATAGAGATGGTCGTCGCGCGCCGAGCGGCGCCAGTCGACGCGCTGCGACGGCTCGCCGGAGACGAAGCGGCGGTACTGCCAGAAGCTTTCGCCGGAGCCGGCGCGACGACGGCCATGCAGACCATGGATCACGTTGGCGGCGATCTGGCGCGCTTCCAGCACGAGACGCGGCAGCGACGATGCCAGCGTCCGGCTTTCGCCATCGGCACGCCGTATCGCGAGAATTTCCTTGTCGGCGTGCCCCGTCGCTGCGGCCATCAGCCAATCCGGCTCTTCAGTTGGCGGATCACGTCCGGAATGGTGCGTCCCTCGGCGCGCGCCGGGAAGGTCAGCGCCATGCGGTGCTTGAGCACGGGCTCGGCGAGATCGAGCACGTCGTCGATCGAGGGCGCGAGGCGGCCGTCGAGCAGCGCACGGGCGCGCACCGCGAGCATCAGCGATTGGCTGGCGCGCGGACCGGGGCCCCAGGCGATCAGCTTGCCGGCGTCGCCGGCCTCGGGACCGGGACGCGCCGAGCGCACCAGCGACAGGATCGCCTCGACCACGGAATCGCCGACCGGCAGTCGCCGCACCAGGCGTTGGGCCGCGATCAACGCATCGGCCGTCATCGCGCCCTTGGCGGCACTCTCCTCGGCGCCGGTGGTCTCGAACAGGATGCGGCGCTCGGCGTCGCGATCCGGATAGTCGACGTCGATCTCCATCAGGAAGCGGTCGAGCTGCGCCTCGGGCAGCGGATAGGTTCCTTCCTGCTCGAGCGGATTCTGGGTCGCGAGCACGTGGAAGGGCTTGGGCAGGTCATGACGGGCGCCTGCAACGGTGATGTGCTGCTCCTGCATGGCTTGCAGCAAGGCCGACTGCGTGCGCGGGCTGGCGCGGTTGATCTCGTCCGCCATCAGGAGCTGCGCAAAGACCGGGCCGGCGATGAAGCGGAACGAGCGCTTGCCGCCGGCGCTCTCGTCCAGCACCTCGGCGCCCAGAATGTCCGACGGCATCAGGTCGGGCGTGAACTGGATGCGCTTAGCATCGAGGCCGAGCGTCACGCCCAGAGTCTCGACCAGCTTGGTCTTGGCGAGGCCGGGGACGCCGATCAGCAGCGCGTGGCCGCCGGACAGGATGGTCACCAGCGTGTTTTCCACCACGCGGTCCTGGCCGAAGATGACGCTGGAGATCGCATCCTTTGCCGCTCGGATCTGGCCGGAGACCTGTTCGGCCGACCGGACGATCGCATCCTCGAGCTTCTCGGCACTCTCAGCCATTTCCGTCGCTCCTTCTGCCCCGCATCTTGAACTTTCGGACGGACGTTCCGCTCCAGTTTGCCGGGGAAGCGGATGCCAATCTATGCGAAGGCGCTGTATTCGTTGAGTTAAACTATCCCCATATTATCGGCATTACGGGGTATTGACGGCATCACGTTATGGCGACCTTACCTGACCTGCAGGGCCGCCAGGAACTTTTGCACAGACGACGGCGATGGAATCTTGCACCAATCGTGCCAAGGTGGACGCAAACTCAAGGCAAACCATGGCGAAGCAAGGGCAGACCACCGACAACGGACTCGACACCGCCAACGGACTCGATCGGCTGACGTCGGCGGCAACGCAGGCCGGCACGTCCGCAAAGGGATTGCCGCCGGTGCATTTGTGGAATCCGCCATTCTGCGGCGATCTCGACATGCGAATCGCCGGTGATGGTAGCTGGTACTACATGGGCACGCCAATCGGGCGGCAGGCGCTGGTGCGGCTGTTCTCGACCATCCTCAAGCGTGAAGGTGACCGCTATTTCCTGGTCACGCCGGTGGAGAAGGTCGGCATCCGCGTCGATGACGCTCCCTTCACGGCCGTAGAAATGCGGACGGAGAGCGATGCGCGCGGACCGCTGCTGCGATTCCGCACCAATGTCGATGATTGGGTCGCATGCGATGCCGCGCACCGGCTGCGCTTCGAGCCCGGCGACAGCGGCGGCCTGACGCCCTATCTGCATGTGCGGGCCGATCTCTGGGCCAAGGTGACCCGGGCGCTGTACTACGAGCTTGTTGACATGGGCGAGGAGCGGATGATCGATGGGCGTGTCATGTTCGGCGTGGGGTCCGGCGGCGCGTTCTTCCCCATGGCCGATGCAGAAGAGGTGAGGGCGGCGCTTTGAACCAGCCCATGGTGAGGAACGGGGCCGCCGCTGTGGTCAATTCAGCGGATTTCTTCGCGCGGGGCCGCGCGCGGCTGGGCTTCGACGTTCCGCAGGCCCTGCTCGATCCCGATGTCATTCCGGCCAGCGGAGATTCCGGCACCGACCGCATGCTCGAGATCATCTCCCGCGAGCAGCCGATCCGCCCCGCGGCAGTGCTGATCCCGGTGGTCGACCATCCCGAGCCGACGGTCCTTTTGACCCAGCGCTCGCCGAACCTCTCGAGCCATGCCGGACAAATCGCCTTTCCCGGCGGCAAGATCGACGTCACCGATGCCTCGCCGCTCGATGCCGCCCTGCGCGAGGCCGAGGAGGAGGTCGGGCTCGACCGCAGCTTCGTCGACCCGATCGGCTATCTCGACGTCTACGGCACCGCGTTCGGCTTCCGCATCCTGCCCACGGTGGCGCGGGTGCGGCCCGGATTCACGCTCAAGATCAACGCCGGCGAGGTCGACGACGCCTTCGAGGTGCCGCTGGCCTTCCTGATGGACCCCGCCAATCATCAGCTGCATTCCAAGGAGTTTCGCGGCATGGAGCGCTCGTATTACGCGATGCCGTTCGCCGAGCGCTACATATGGGGCGCCACAGCCGGCATCCTTCGGGTCTTGTACGAACGGATATGTCGGCCATGATCCGTGGCGTGTTGACGGAAATCGGAATTTTCCTCATTCCTTTTGCGGTTTATGTGTTGTTCTTGCTCGCGACCAAATCGGGGCTGTTGGTGCCGGCCAGCTGGCCCTTTCATCTGATCACAAAATTGACGGTGGCGGCGCTGGTGTTGGTGATTGCAAGTCTGGTCCTGCTCGCCGAGTTCTCCGGCGCGCCGCCGCGTTCGACCTACGTCCCCGCTCATGTCGAGAACGGCAGGCTCGTTCCAGGGGTCGAGAAATGATCGACGCGCGGGTGCTGCACGCGCCCTGGCTCTCGTCCGGTCCCGCCGCGCGCGTGCTCGCGCTGCTCAATTGCGACGGAGAGGAGGCGCGGGTGGTCGGCGGCGCCGTGCGCAATGCGCTGCTCGGCATCGCCATCGGCGACATCGACATCGCGACCACGGCGCTGCCGGCGGAGGTGGTCCGGCGTGCCAAGGCGGCGTCGATCAAGAGCGTTCCGACCGGCATCGACCACGGCACCGTGACCCTCGTGCTCGAGGGGCATCCGTTCGAGGTCACGACGCTGCGCGAGGATACCGAGACCTTCGGCCGCAAGGCCAAAGTCGAGTTCGGCCGCGACTGGGTCGGCGACGCGCACCGGCGCGACTTCACCATCAACGCGCTCTCCGTCGGGCCGGACGGCGTGGTGCATGATCACGTCGGCGGTCTCGCCGACATCGCCCAACGCCGCGTGCGCTTCATCGGCGATCCCGCCCAGCGCATCGCCGAGGATTATCTGCGCATCCTGCGCTTCTTCCGCATCCATGCGGCATTCGGGCATGGCGCCCCTGATCGCGAGGGCTATCTGGCCTGCATCGCCGGCCGTGGCGGGCTTGCGACGCTGTCAGCCGAGCGCGTGCGCATGGAGATGCTGAAGCTGCTCGTCACCGACGGCGCGGTCGGCGCCGTCGCGGCGATGGCGGATGGCGGGTTGCTGACGGCGATCCTCGGCGGCGTCGCCTATCTCGGTCCGTTCGCCGCGATGATCGGCATCGAGCGCGAGCTGGAGCTGCCGCCGAGCGCGGTCCGCCGTCTTGCCGCGCTCGCGGTCGCCGTGACCGAGGATGCGCGCCGGCTCGGCGTCAGGCTGAAGCTCTCCAATGCCGAGACCAAGGCGCTCGACGGCATGGGCCATCGCTGGTGGCGGTTCGCTTCCGCCGACGAGGCGCGGGTCCGGCGTCTGCTGTATCGTCTCGGCGAGACCGTCTACCGCGACCGCCTGATGCTCGGCTGGGCGCGGGCGCGCGATCGCGGCGACCGGCGATGGCGCGAGCGTGCGCTGTTGCCGCAGCGCTTCACGCCGCCGAAATTGCCGTTGAAGGCGGCCGATTTCATCGCGCGTGGGGTTGCGGAGGGACCGCTTCTCGGTCATGTGCTCACCCTCGCAGAGGATGCCTGGTTGGCTGCGGACTTTCCGCTCGACGAGGCATCGCTGAACGCGATCGCCGACCAGGCGGCGGCGCGCGTCAATCGCGACGGACGTTCATGAATTTTCTGGCAGGCTTTGCCGACATCTCGCTCTCGCAACTCCTGCTCGTCGCCGCCGTCGCCCTGTTCGCTTCCATCATCGGCGGTCTTGCCGGCTACGGCACCGGCGCTCTCATGCCGCTCGTACTGGTGCCGATGGTCGGCGCCGAACCGGTAGTGCCGATCATCGCGATCTCCGCGATCCTCACCAACCTCAGCCGTGTCGTTGCCTATATCAGCCACGCCGACCGTGCGCGCGCCGGAATCGTCATCGCGGCGGCAGCGCTCACGACCGCGCTCGGCGCCTACGGCTACACGCGACTGACCAATGCCGGCGCGGCGTTCGTGATCGGCACGATGCTCATGATGAGCGTTCCGCTGCGGCGGATCCTGCGCAAGCGCGAGGTCCGGATCGGCAATGGCGGGCTTGCCGCCGGCGCGGTCGGTTATGGCGTGCTGGTCGGCGGCACCTCTGGCTCTGGCGTCATCCTGCTGTCGCTGCTGATGGCCGCGGGCCTGGAAGGCGCCGCGGTCATCGCCACCGATGCGATGATCTCGGTGGCGACGGGCGTCATCAAGATCTCGGTGTTCGGCCTCGCAGGCGTGGTCACGGCGCAGGTGCTGGCCTTCGCCCTGCTGATCGGCGCGGTCGCGGTGCCCGGCGCGTTCCTCGCCAAGGCCTTCGTTGCCCGCATGCCGGTGCACATCCACGCCGCCATCCTCGATGCCGCCGTGATCACCGGCGGCGGCGTGATGATCGCGTCGGCGCTGCGACACCTGCTGCCGGCGGAGTAGCTTTCCGGCGTCAGGCCACCTGCTGGCCCGTCTCCCGATCGGATGGCGTGATGGTGTCGGTCTCCGCACGTGCCACGATGGCATCGAGCGCGGCGACGGCCCGGTTCGTCACCTCGTCGATCGGCGGGACCATGCCGCCGGAGGCGAGCTCGACCCGGTTGCGGCCCTTGTGCTTGGCGCGGTACAGCGCGCCGTCGGCGACGCGCAGGATCTCCGTCAGGTCGAGGCCGGCCTCGGGATAGGCGGCGACGCCGACCGAGATCGTCACCCGCGGCAGCATGCCCTCGCCATAGCTGATGTTGAGCGCCTCGACGCGGGCGCGCAGCTCCTCCGCGCGCAGCGCGGCCTCCTCGATTCCGCAGTTCGGCAGCATGACGACGAACTCCTCGCCGCCGAGGCGGCAGGGCACGTCGTCGCCGCGGAACGTGGCCTTGAGGATCTCTCCGACATGGCGCAGCACGGTGTCGCCGGCTTCGTGACCGTGATTGTCGTTGAACGACTTGAAGTGGTCGATGTCCAAGGTCACCACGCTCAGCGGCGTCTGATTGCGCGCGGCGCGCAGCAGTTCGCGGCGTGCCGTCTCGATCAGATAGCGGCGATTGTTCAGCCCGGTCAGCGTATCGCGTAGCGACTGGTCACGCAGGCCTTCGCGCAGCTTCATGTTGGCGATGGCAATCGACAGGTGCTCGGCGCAGGCGAGCGCGAGGCGGGCCCGATCGGCGAAGCGCGCCTTGGCCTCGGCCGCGGTGTCGCGGTCGTCGAAATTGTAGGCGACGTGCAGCAGTCCGACAGTCTCGCCATGGGCCAGGATCGGGATGCAGCAGTAGTTCTCATTGGTCTCGTGGTGCACGTGGTCGCAGCGGAATTCGACCTCGCTCGTGCCATGGACGTAGACATGGCCGCGGCGCAGGCTCCAGCAATCGTCGGGGTGCAGGGTCCGGGTGGGCAGCGTGCCGTTCCATTCGGCGGCCAGTTCGAGCACGTCGCGGCTGTCGGCGTAGATGTAGAGCGCGCCCGTGCATTCCGGCATCAGTCCGCCGAGCACGGTCGAGATCATCCCGTAGAGCTCGCTCTCGGACTTGGCCGATTGCAGCCATTCGCTGAGCTCCGAGAGGGTTCGTGTCGCCGCGTTCAGGCGTTCGTTCTCGACCAGGCTCTTGCGGAACACGGCCAGCGCCCGCGCCATCATGCCGAGCTCGTTGCTGTGGCCGGCATAGGGAATCTCGGTCTGCAGCTCGCCCCTGGCGATCGCCTCCATGCTGCGGGTGATGCGGAAGATCGGCATCGAGACATCGTGGACGACGAACAGCAGCGTCGCCAGCCCGATCAGCACGCTGACGCCGTTGACCGACCACAGCACCAGGCGAAACACCTGGGCATCCAGCGTCGCGCTCTCGATCGCGCTGTCGGCGCGATGGTCGGCGAGCCTGATGCCGTGTCCGATTGCATCGACCACGGCCTGGAAGACCGGCGGCGTTTCGATGTTGACGACATGCTCCAGGCGGTCGCGGCTCGCCCCGACCTCCGGCTCGAGCATCACCGCCTGCTGCTTCTGGTACAGGTCCCATTTGTTGACGAACTCGTCGAACGCCATCTTCAACGGCGCGTCGGTGCCGATCGTGTCCTGGAAGCGCGCGATCTTCGCATCGACGTCGGTGGTGCGGCGTCTCAGCTCCTGCTCGGACGCGGCGCGTGGCTCGGCCGCGGTGGAGAGGGCTGCGCGGATCGCGACGAGATGGGTGTGGGCGATGCTGACGTTGAGATCACCCAGGGTGTGAATCTTCGGCAGCCGGTCGCGGTTGATGTTCTCGATCGCGTCCTGCAGCGCCGACAGCCGCATCGTCGCCATGACCGACACGCCGGCGAGGATCGCCAGCAGCAGGAAGACGGACGTCAGGAGCGAGTTCTTGATCGACACGCCCAGGGAGATCTGCGGCAGATTGAGAGCCATGACACCGACGCTGCTCGAACCGGCTTGCGATCGGTCGAAGCGGCGCGCAAGGACTGGCGCCTATTCCCCTCCAAGCCCCGCAGCGAATAGACGCTTGTGCGAATTTCGATTCGGTTACGGGCAGGCCGCAGGTCACCGGGGGAGGGCACGAACGGCGCGCGCGGTTAAAGGCGCGTGTCCCGTCAAGGTGAACGACGGGCTAACGCTCAGGCCGGCACCAGCTCGGTCAGCGAGCGGATGATGCGGTCGGGCTTGACGTCGGTGCCTTCGGGCAGGCCGTCGCCATGGACGTCGATCCAGATCGAGTAGATGCCGAGCCGCTGCGGCGCGACGATCTCCCATTCGAGATTGTCGCCGATCATCCAGGTGTCGTCCGGACCGACGCCGAGCCGCTCCATCGCGTGCCAATAGGCGCGCTCCTCGGGCTTGCCGAAGCCGTGCTCGCCCTCGATCTGGATGTGGTCGAAGCGATGCGCCAGCGCGAAGCGCTCGATCTTGGCGCGCTGCTGGCCGGCCTCGCCGTTGGTGACGAGCGCCAGCCTGACGCCGCGCGCCTTGAACGCGTCGATCGCCTCGTGGGCGCCGGGGAAGACGAACATCTGCTCGTCGCGGTAGGCGGTGAAGCGGTCGGCGATGCGGATCGCGAGCTCGGTCGGCAGGGCGGCGCCGGCGCTGGTCAGCGCCGCGAAGCCGCCCTTCACCACCTCCTGCCGCGCCTGGATCAGCTTCATCCGCCACTCCGCGCCCGCGACCGACCAGAAGCTGCGCGCGGAGGCCAGGATCGCAGCGGCCACGGCCTGCGGCGTATGCGGCGCGAGTTCGTCGGCGAACTCGGTGGCGACGATGTTCCAGGCGATCTCGGGACGGCCATAGGCCGACAGGATGGTGTCATCCATGTCGATCAGCATGGCGCGGGGCAGGGCGGCGGTCATAATGAGCTTACGGGTCAATCAAACAAGGGTTTCAGGGCCATTTCACTTCAGGCGGCATCGACGACAGAATGGACTCCACATTGCCACCGGTTTTCAGCCCAAATGTGGTGCCGCGGTCATAAAGCAGGTTGAATTCCACATAGCGGCCGCGCCGGATCAGCTGCTCCTCGCGGTCCGCCTCGGTCCAGGGCGCGGCAAAATTGCGCCGGACCAGCTCGGGATAGATGGCGAGAAAGGCGCGGCCGACGTCCTGGGTGAAGGCGAGGTCGGCCTCCCAGTCGCCGGAATCGTGATGGTCGTAGAAGATGCCGCCGATGCCGCGCGGCTCCTTGCGGTGGGGCAGGTAGAAGTACTCGTCGCACCAGCGCTTGTACTTGTCATAGGAGGCGACAGCCGCGTGTGCGTCGCAGGCACCTTTCATCGCGGCGTGGAAGGCGACCGTGTCAGAGTCCTCCTGGGTGCGGCGGCGGTCCAGCACCGGCGTCAGATCGGCGCCGCCGCCGAACCAGGCTTTTGTCGTGACGACGAAGCGCGTGTTCATGTGCACCGCCGGCACGTGCGGCGACCACAGATGCGCGATCAGCGAGATGCCGGAGGCCCAGAACCGCGGGTCTTCCGAGGCGCCGGGAATCTGGCTGCGGAATTCCGGGGCGAACTCGCCATGCACGGTCGAGCAGTGCACGCCGACCTTCTCGAACAGCCGGCCGTGCATCATGCTCATGACGCCGCCGCCGCCATGCCCGCCGCCATGGTCGGTGCGCTCCCACGGCGTGCGCACGAACCGGCTCGGTGCGCGCGGATAGAGCGCAGCCGGCGCCTCGTCCTCAAGCCGCTCGAACGCCGCGCAGATCTGGTCGCGCAGGCTCTCGAACCAGGCGCGGGCGCGGGCCTTGCGATCCTCGATGGCGGCGATGGTCATGGACGCTCCCCCCCTGGCACATTGGCGGTCACCCCGCCGTCAAGAGTCCATGACAGCCGGAGGTGACAGTGCTGTTGTCGCTACGGTTCGGTCCTACCACAATCGATCAGGCCTGCGGACCGAAATAGGTGCAGGTCTCGCGGCAGCTGTCGCGGTGGACGCTGACCTTGGTGACATGGCCGATGGAGCGGACGCGCTCATAGATGAAGCGCGACAGGTTCTCCAGCGTCGGCAGCCCGATCGCCTCGATCTTGTTCAGGAACTTGTGGTCGAGCATGGTCTGGATCTCGCCCAGGCGCTGCGTCAGCACGCCGAAATCCACCACCATGCCGGTCTCGGGATTGGTCGCATCGCCCCGCACCGTCACCTCGGCGCGGAAGGAGTGGCCGTGGATCTCCTGGCTGGCTTCGCCGAGCGTCGTGATCGGCAGCGTATGCGCGGCCTCGAAGGTGAACGACTTGGTCAATTCCCACATCGTGTCAGTCACAATCCTATCTGATGCCGATCATCTTGTGCGTCTGCAGGCTGAGCCGCCATTGCGGATGATGCTGGCAGTAATCGATGGCGCGCGCCGTGTTCGCGGCCGCCTCGGGCCCGTCCATCGGCTGCAGCGAGAAGCGCTCGAAGGCGAGGCCGTCGAACCGCTCCGGCTCGGCTCCCTGCTGCGGATAGACCAGCTTCAGCTCGTGGCCCTGCCGCAGGTTCAGCTCGGCGCCGGCCTTCGGGCTGACGCAGATCCAGTCGATCCCGTCAGGCGGAATGAGCGTACCGTTGGTTTCGACCCCGACCGCGAAGCCGCGGGCGTGGAGCGCTTCGATCAGGTCGGCATCGACCTGCAGCAGCGGCTCCCCGCCGGTGAGGATCGTATAGCGGTCGGCCGCCCCGCCTGTCCATTGCCCGGCGATGGCCGCGGCCAGGTCGGCGGCATTGGCGTAACGGCCGCCTAGCGTGCCGTCGGTGCCGACGAAATCGGTGTCACAGAACCGGCACGTCGCGGTTGCGCGGTCGGCCTCGCGGCCGCTCCACAGGTTGCAGCCGGCGAAGCGGCAGAACACGGCGGCACGGCCCGCCTGGGCGCCTTCGCCCTGCAGGGTCATGAAGATTTCCTTCACCGCGTAGCTCACGCTCCGGCTCCTTGTGACTGCAATTGGACGAATTGTCCGGTCTGGCGCAGCGCCTCGCCGGTGGCGATCGCCGCCGCCATCGCCACGTTCAGCGAGCGCAGTCCGGGCTTGAGCGGAATCCGCAACCGCGCATCGGCCGCTGCCGCCACGCCGTCCGGCACGCCGGCGCTCTCGCGCCCGAGCAGCAGGATGTCGTCCGGCCGGTAGCTGACGTCGAGATAGCAGGTCGCGGCCCTGGTCGTCAGCAGCAGCAGGCGATGGCCCGCTCCGGACCGCCAGGCCTCGAACGCGCTCCAGGAATCGTGCCGCCGCCAATTCAGCTGGTCCAGATAGTCCATGCCGGCGCGGCGGAACTGGCGGTCGGACACCGGAAAGCCCGCCGGCTCGATGATGTGGGCCGCGAGCCCGAGGCAGGCGCAGAGGCGCAGAATCGTTCCGGTGTTCTGCGGAATGTCGGGCTGATAGAGCGCGATCTGCATGCGAATTGGTCTTAAGACTGAGGCTGAAAGTCCGCTTCGGAAGCGGGAATTGGTGCATGGCGTGCTGCAGGGCCGATAGCGGGCTTGCGCTCGTATCGCAAGGGTGCCAATAGAACGATTCTGGACGGCTTGTTCCCCAGGGGCGGTGGAGCGAGCCGTTTTCTGCCGCCGCGGGGGACGCGGGCGCCGGCAGGATCTCCCGGTCACGTGATCTCCCAGGTCGAGATCGTCAGACGTCGAGCGGGGCGGTTCCACCGGCTGCAACGAAGAAAGGGTTGGAATCGTGACAGCGTCTACTGCGGATCATCCGACACGCCGGGATTTTCTTTTCGTCGCCACGGGCGCTACCGCGGCAGTCGGCGGTGTGCTCGCCCTGTGGCCCTTCATCTCCCAGATGAACCCCGATGCCTCGACCATCGCGGCCGGTGCGCCGATCGAGGTCGATCTCGCGCCCGTCGCCGAAGGACAGGACATCAAGGTGTTCTGGCGCGGCAAGCCGATCTACATCTCCCACCGCACCAAGAAGCAGGTCGAGGAAGTGCGCGCGGTGCCGGTGTCGAGCCTGCCGGATCCGGCGACCGACCAGTCCCGCACCAAGGACGGCCACGAGCAGTGGCTGGTCGTGATCGGCATCTGCACCCATCTCGGCTGCATCCCGATCGCGCATGAAGGCAATTACGACGGCTTCTTCTGCCCGTGCCACGGCTCGCAGTACGACGCTTCCGGCCGCGTGCGCCAGGGACCGGCGCCGCTCAACCTTCCCGTCCCGCCCTATCAGTTCGTTTCCGACACCAAGATCCAGATCGGCTGAGCAGACGTTTGTCTTGAGCTCACGCTCGATCGTGCAAGATAATTTCTTCAGGAACGCATCATGAGTGGACCTTCTGACTACCAGCCGAGCCACCCCGCCTTGAAGTGGCTCGAGCAACGACTTCCGATCATCGGCCTGGTCCACTCGTCCTTCGTTGCCTATCCGACGCCGCGGAACCTGAACTACTGGTGGACGTTCGGCGCCATCCTTTCGATCATGCTGGGCGTGCAGATCGTCACCGGCGTCATCCTGGCGATGCACTACACGCCGCACGCCGACATGGCCTTCAAGTCGGTCGAGCTGATCGTGCGCGACGTGAACTACGGCTGGCTGCTGCGCAACATGCATGCCTCCGGCGCGTCGATGTTTTTCCTTGCCGTCTACATCCACATGTTCCGCGGCCTGTATTACGGGTCATACAAGGCGCCGCGCGAGGTGCTCTGGATCCTCGGCGTCATCATTTATCTCCTGATGATGGCAACGGGCTTCATGGGCTACGTGCTGCCGTGGGGCCAGATGAGCTTCTGGGGCGCCACCGTCATCACCAATTTGTTCTCGGCGGTGCCCTATTTCGGCGAGAGCATCGTGACCCTGCTGTGGGGCGGCTACTCCGTCGGCAACCCGACCCTGAACCGCTTCTTCGCGCTCCACTACCTGCTGCCGTTCCTGATCGCCGGCGTGGTCGTGCTGCACGTCTGGGCGCTGCACGTGGTCGGCCAGAACAATCCGGCCGGCGTCGAGCCGAAGACCGAGAAGGACATGGTGCCGTTCACGCCCTATGCCACGATCAAGGACTTCTTCGGCGTCGCCTGCTTCCTGATCTTCTATTCCTGGTTCATCTTCTACATGCCGAACTATCTCGGCGACGCCGACAACTACATCCCGGCCAACCCGGCGGTGACCCCGGCGCACATCGTGCCCGAATGGTACTACCTGCCGTTCTACGCCATCCTGCGCTCGGTGCCGAACAAGCTCGCCGGCGTGATCGCGATGTTCGCGGCGATCATCGTGCTGGTGTTCCTGCCCTGGCTCGACTCGGCCAAGACCCGCTCGAACAAGTACCGTCCGCTCGGCAAGCAGTTCTTCTGGATCTTTGTCGTCGTCTGCGTCGGCCTCGGCTATCTCGGCGCGCAGCCGCCGGAGGGCGTCTACGTCGTGCTCGGCCGTATCCTGACCGTGCTGTACTTCGCCTACTTCCTGATCGTGCTGCCGCTGCTCGCCCGCATCGAGCGCCCGCGGCCGCTGCCGAACTCGATCGCCGACGACGTGCTGGCGAAGTCCGGCCGCAAGGTGGTGGCCTCGGCCGCGATTGCGCTGGTCGCCGCGGTGTCGCTGCTCGCTGGCAGCATGGGCGATGCCCGTGCCAGCGAAGGCCAGGAGAACCCGCCGTCGGTGAAGTGGTCGTTTGCAGGTCCGTTCGGCACCTTCGATCGCGGCGCCGTGCAGCGCGGCCTGAAGATCTACAAGGAAGTCTGCTCGAACTGCCATTCGCTGAACTATGTGGCGTTCCGCAATCTGGCCGAGCCTGGCGGCCCGGGCTACTCGCCAGCCCAGGCGGCCGCGTTCGCCGCCGAGTACAAGATCAAGGACGGTCCGAACGACGCCGGCGACATGTTCGAGCGCCCGGGCCGTCCCGCCGACTACTTCCCGGCGCCGTTCCCGAACGAGCAGGCGGCCCGTGCGGCCAATGGCGGTGCGGCGCCGCCGGACCTGTCGCTGATCGCCAAGGCGCGCTCCTACAAGCGCGGCTTCCCCTGGTTCCTGATCGACTTCTTCACCCAGTTCCAGGAGCAGGGCCCGAACTACGTCAACGCGCTGCTGCAGGGCTATGAAGAGACCCCGCCGCACGGCGTGACCATCCCGGACGGCTCGTACTACAACAAGTACTTCCCCGGCCACGCGATCAAGATGCCGCCGCCGCTGTCCGACGGCCAGGTGACGTTCGACGACGGCTCGCCGGCCACCGTGAAGCAGTATGCCCACGACGTCGCGACCTTCCTGATGTGGACCGCCGAGCCGCACATGGAAGCACGCAAGCGCCTCGGCTATCAGGTGTTCATCTTCCTGATCATCTTCGCCGGGCTGATGTACTTCACCAAGAAGCGGGTCTGGGCTGCCGCGCATTGAGCGGAGCGCGAGCCATCGCCGCATGCGATTGAAAAAGCCCCCTCTGGGGGCTTTTTTTCTTTTGGCCGCTCTGGCCGTCGTAGCATTGGCGAGGCACGGCAGAGGAGGGGACACATGACGTCATTGTTGGCCTTCGCAGGCGCCGCCGTGCTCGAGATCGGCGGCTGCTTTGCGTTCTGGGCTTGGCTGCGGCTCGGCCATTCGCCGCTATGGCTGTTGCCGGGGATGGCCGCGCTTGCCGGCTTCGCCTATCTGCTGACCCTCGCCGACAGCCCGCTCGCCGGCCGCGCCTACGCCGCCTATGGCGGCATCTACATCACGTCGGCGCTGCTGTGGGGCTGGCTGGTCGAAGACCATCGCCCCGATCTGTGGGACGCCGCCGGCGCCCTGATCTGCCTCGCCGGCATGGCCGTGATCCTGTTCGCGCCACGGTCGCTGCCGGTGTAGCGCGGCGACCCGTGGCCGAGCGTGGCGACATCCGGCTACGAAGGCGGTCACGTTGAAGCGAACCCGATCCCCTCCCGTCGCGCCGGACGCGCATTTGCGGTAAACCGCATTCCCAACGTCCCAAACAGAAATTGCGGAGGACCATCATGGGCACACTCATCAGCTTCAAGCGCCCCGACGGCCAGGAGGCCAAGGGCTATCTCGCCAAGGCGGCGCAGGGCAATGCGCCGGGCGTCGTCGTCATCCAGGAATGGTGGGGCCTGCAGGATCAGATCAAGGGCATGTGCGACCGGTTCGCGCTGGCCGGCTTCAACGCGCTGGCGCCGGATCTCTACAAGGGCACGGTGGTGCCCTATCACGACACGGACGCCGCCGGCCGCGAGATGAACTCGCTCGATTTCATGGACGCGACCACGCAGACGGTGCGCGGCGCCGCGCAATATCTCGCCCGTAACGGCGCCAAGGTCGGCCTCACCGGCTTCTGTCTCGGCGGCGCGGTGACGATCATCGGCGCCACCCGGATCGCTGAGCTGACCGCGGGCGTCGTGTTCTACGGCATTCCGCCGGAGCAGGCAGCCAAGCCCGCCGACGTCAAGATTCCGCTGCAGGCCCATTTCGCCAACAAGGACGATTGGTGCACGCCGGCGCTGGTGGACGGCTTCGAGGCGGCGATGAAGGCCGCCGGCAAGTCGCTCGAGCTCTACCGCTACGACGCCGAGCATGCCTTCGTGAACGAGCAGCGCATGACCGTGCACGACCGCGCGGCCGCCGAGCTCGCCTGGGGCCGCGCCACGGCGTTCTTCCACAAGCATCTCGGCTGAGCTGAGGGCAGGGGCGCACCGGTCCGAAGCGGTGCCACGCGGACTTTACACCGCGCGGACGGCCTTGATCTCGGCCGACGTCTGTTCGGCCTCGTCGCGGGACGAGGCGTCGTCGGTCGGCTCCAAGGGACGGGCGGGATCGATGCTGGTCGCCGCGTCGGCGGAGCGCCGTCGACGCTTCGTCCTCTTCGCCTGCGCTTCCAGGAAGCAATCGAGCAGCGTCTGCTGCTTCGGAAGCGCATGCGACACAGAAGGCTGTTTGCCGCGAGCCATGTTAACCAAGGTAATTCAATATGGTTAACCAATCATTGCCATACTATGGCAGATAGACAACAGGTGTTGCCCTCACGCACGGTCAAGTTATGTAACTTTTTGCGGTTGTGACAACCGCCGATCGACAGGAGAGGCCTCATGCACGCGCGCAACATGAGGTTGTGACGGGCCGCACAGCCGCCGGCTGCAGCCTTCCGCCGCCTGGCGCTGCGAGGTTTCCGCGAATCACCGTTGTTTCGCCGGGATATGAGCGTTGATCATGTTCGAAACGCGTCGCTTCGTTCGATGTTCGAATTCGCCGCGTCTCGTCGCCGGTTGCGTCGCAGAAACAATCTGAGGTAGCATTCCCCGATCCCTCTGCTGATGGAGAAAGCCGTGCGTGTGGCCTTTGCGCTGGCCGGGCTGGGCGGCTTGAACGCCCATGGCGCCGGCTTCCTCGATACGGCCCGCGCCTGGGGCGTGACGCCGGATCTCGTCACCGCGACATCCGGCCAGATCCTGGTGCTGTCGGCGTGGCTTCAGGGTCTCGATCTGCGCAACGAGCTGATGTCCTCCGACCGCCACCGGGATCCGGCGTCGCAGTTGCGCACGGTGATGTTCGGCTATCCCGGGGTGTTCCGTCCCGCCTATGCCGAGGCGCTGGCGCGCCTCGTCTCCTGGCCGGATTGGCGCGACGGCCCGTTCAACGCCCTCGCCGACCGGCTGTGGCCGGCGCAGCAATATGTCCCGGTGCGCAGCGAGGCCGACTTCGCGCACGCGGCGGAGACGCTCAACGCCACGCCGATCGGCGTCGTGTTCAACACCTATGATCCCGAGACCGGCACCGGCTATCTCTACGGCAACGAGGCGGCGCGGGCGCTGCTGCCGTCGGAGAAGTCGGTTCCCAATGCTCATGCCGTCAAGGCGCGGCAATCGGCGGCGAAGCGCGACCTGCGCTACGCCTCCGAGGTGCTGGCCGAGCGCGCCATCCGCCCGATCACGCCGGAAGCGGTCAAGGCGGCGCTGTGGCTGTCGCTGTACGGCTTCACCAAGCTGCCGCAGGGACAGATGGACGGTGCCTATCACCGTGCCAGCATCATTTCCGAGCTGCACGGTTTCGACCGCGTCTTCGCCGTCCGCCCGCTCGCCCAGGGGTGGCAGGGCCAGGCGCCGGCCAATTGGTTCGAGGTGCAGGACTGGACCACCGAGATGTGGTTCTCGGTCGGCTACAAGGCCGAGGTCGATGCGCTCAAGCGCATCAACGACCTGATCGCGAGCGGCGCCATCACCGATCCCAAATACAAGACCGTGGAGCTGGTCGAGATCCAGCCGGAGACGCCGGCCGGCTATTTCAACTACTTCGTCGAGCGCGGCGAGGTGTATGAGAACGCGGTGGTGGCGACGGAGATGAAGTTCGCGGAGCTCGGGCTGGTGAAGCCGGGGACGTGAGCGGTCGGCATTCGGTCACGGCCGCCGCCGCGCGATGCGGTAGCGGCCGCGATGGCCGTGGTCAGCCTGCGGTGATGGCTCCCACAAGCGCTTCGTTGGTCATCGGCCTGCCGTGCAGATTCCAGGTGCCGTCGACGGCATGGACGCCGTTGGACCAGATCCGGTCCCTCGCCAGCGCCCCGCCGGAGAGGTCATGCAGAATGTCGGTGGCTTCGCCGAAGAACGCCGTCTGGATGTCGTGGCTGGCGAGCGCAAAGGACGGCGTCTTGGTCTCGATCCAGGCTCCGTCGACAGGCGTGCCACCGGCGAAGGTCTGGCCCTTCGGCAGGATGTTCAGATGGGCTGTGACGTTCGCCGTCATGATCCTGTTTCCCGCGAGACCATGATGTCTCAGGAACGCTTCCGTGATCCGCGCGACGGCGATCGGCGCCTTGTCGGCAGCGATGACGCCTTCGGTGAGTGTGAGACTGATCGGCATGAGTCCTCCTGTGCCCGCGCTATGGCGGTTGTCCGGGGAATGGCGGCCATTATATAACGACCGTGATGTATTGATAGAATAACGATCGTTATGAGTCAATCATGAAATAACGATCGCTATGAGAGGCGCCAGATGCGGTATCAGGCCGAACATAAGCTGGAAGCAAAGGCAAAACTGTTGGAGGCCGCAGGCCGCGGATTTCGCCGGCTCGGCTATGGCGGGATCGGCGTCGATGGTCTGGCCAAGGAGGCCGGGGTCACCTCCGGCGCATTCTACGGTCATTTCAAGTCGAAGGACGCCGCGTTCGAATCCGCCGCCTTGGCCGGACTCGAGGAACTCAGAGCCGGCATTGCAGCCCTTCAGGCGGAGCAGGGCGCCCGCTGGGCCGAGACGTTCGTCGCCTTCTATCTCGGTGAGCGCCTCACTTGCGCGCTGGATGCGAGCTGCGGCCTGCAGAGCCTGACCCCGGACGTCACGCGCGCCAGCGCGGCCATCAAGGCCAGCTACGGCGCGGCGCTCGAACGGGTCGCCCGGCAGATCGCGAAAGGGTTGCAGGGAAAGACCGACGAGGCGCGGCTGCAAAAGGCCTGGGCATTGATGGCGCTTCTCTCGGGCGGCGTGACCATGGCGCGCAGCGTCGCCTCACCCGAAGCCCGCGACGCCATCGCCGCCCACCTCAAGCAAGCCGCACTCGCGCTGCTGTAGGACGTTTGCCGCGCGAGCACCCAGCTTCGCAAGTTCGAACCCGGCCTCTCGCCCCAACGGCGGTGAGCTCCCCTCCCCCTTGCGGGGAGGGGTTGGGGGTGGGGGTCCACGAGTCACCCTGCCCCAGATGAAATCGCCTGCGATGGATGACCATCAGCGATGGCTCGTCACCCATGAGCAGGGGTATGACGATCGTATCGTCCTCTTTGGCATTGCTGGCCTGGGTCGCATCTTTGGCGTGCTCCCACGAACGTCAGCGCCCCACGGCCCCCCACCCCCGACCCCTCCCCGCAAGGGGGAGGGGGGCGCACCGCCATCGCGGTACTAACTCAACCTCAGCGCCGCTGCCGATAGGGCTGGCATGGCAACTCGCCAAGCAATCCTGGAATACGCGTGATCATCGAGCCGATTGCCTTTGTAGATAAGAATTCCGGTGACGACGCTTTCGTGCTGGCTCGCGTCGTCGGCAATGCTGTTGGATTGGTGTTGTCGTTGAGGACGGCCGGAGACATCGAGGTCCTCATGGAAGCTGAGGAGCTCGATCGAGTCATTGATGCGCTTCAGAAGGCTCGCTCGGCGGTGGGTGGCGCGCGAGGCGACGCCGTGGCTCGGCCGACTGGGATTAGTGGATCACGCCAGCAAGGGATTCTGCGATGTCCGGTTCAATACTTCATGTGGTCTTCAATTCGTCCGCAGCGGGTACGTTGCGCGCAGCGTTTGGGAAATCCGGCCGCGACGAGCGCGTGATCGGCCTTCCCGACAGTTTGAGCTTCGGCCCGATCGATCCGCCCGATCCGGCGTTGCGAACCGCTTGGGTGGAAGAGAAATTGGGATTCTCTGGCTGGGACGAGGTCGGCGGTCAGGCAACATCGTTCTGGAGCGAGGCCCTCTCGCGCAATCACCGAAGGATCGTCTGGTTCACTCGACGCTCGACCCAGGAATATGCCGGCTTTCTCGAATTCCTGTGGCGGCTCGGTCAGGAGCCCCTTGAGGTGATCGATCTCACCGACACCATGGTGCGGAGAGGAGGCACGACCGAGCCGCAGCTGGCCGTCAGCTTGGCGCTGCTTCCGCCTGAGGTCATCAGCGACAACAATCTCTGGGATCTCGCGGAGGACCTGACCCCCGGGTCGCGTGATGTGTATCGCGAACGTTGGGCGCGCCTGAAAGCTGACAACGCGCCATTGCGCATCCTCAGCGACGGCGAGCTGATATCGGCGCCGATCTCGTTCTTTGATCCCGTGCTGCTGTCATACGCCACTGCCGAATGGCAGAAGGCCACGAGGATCATCGGCGAGGCTCTCTGCGAACCTCCGACAACCACGCTTCAGACGGGTGATCTGCTCCTGATCGCGCGAGCCCGTGCGCTTGTCGCAGCCGGTCGTCTGGAATGTCGTGGCGACGTGTTCGAGATCAATCGCAGCGAATTGCGATTGCCGGCTGCAGAGGGGTAACGGCCGCTCTTGGCCGGCGAGTTCGCTGCGCGCGTTTCGAGACGAAATTCCTCAGCCGCCTCAAGCTGATTTGGCCTGTCCAGTCCCTCGGGCAAAAATATTCTTGTTTCTACTTTTCAGAATCCATGCTTTGATGCTCGCGTCCCACCCCGGCACGAGGGGCGTATCGCGGTCGTCACGAGACGCGGGGTGGAGATGCGGTGGGCGCGTCACGTCGCAGCATGGCTTTTGTCGTGCGGACGAACGGCGGGCGCGCACGGTGAAGTCGCATGGTCCTGGCCTCCCGACGCTGAGGCTACACCGGTGGTGATGATGATCCGCTGGTCACGGGGGCAAGACAGCCCGGTCCCCGGGGAGAATGCGTATAATCCGTCAAACCATCGCGCAGGGAAGGCCGGTCGTCCGGCTGACCTGTGGTGACTGCCGCCTGCTTTTTTTGCTGCAGGCGGGCCACGGGCATCAGCCGATGCCCGGCCTTCCCTGCGCCCTCGACTTAGAAAGGGCGGTCTTGAACATCATCACTCGGGCCGATCGTGTCGCGAGAATGCGGACGTATGTTCCGTTCTCGCCCTGCCAAGGCTCTCGCCTTCGCCCCGCGGGTGCGCGTGACTGCGCCCTCGCCCCTTGTGGGAGAGGGCATGTAGGACAGAGCCGCAATTGCGGTTGGGTGAGGGGTATGCCTCTGCAAGCGCCACTCGTTGAGAGAGACCCCTCACCCAACCGCGTTCGCGGATGGGCCGCACATGCCCTCTCCCACAAGGGGCAAGGGCACTATATCGGGCAGCCGGCTCGCGGCGCCGCTCTTGATTTGCCGACGCATCCCACCCCCCTTTGTGTCCCTACCGCCCCTTGACCCCGCCCGCCGCCCGTGGTCAGTTCCGCGCCATGAGCACCCTTGTCCGCCCAGCCCGTCTCTGGTGGCGCACCTTGTAAGAGGTGGCCGGTGCGATTCATTTGACATTCGATCGCAGAGGGGCCGCCACGCAGCGGCGGCTTCCGGTTGGTCCTGTGTGGCGTTTCCTCGGCAAATTCCGTAAGAGGACGCCCAAGAGGACCCCATGAACAGGACCGTTTTCGCCCTTCCGGCCCGCAGCGACTACCGCACCTCCAGCGGGCTCGCGATCACGCGCTCCGTCGAGCAGTTTTCCGGCAATGCCAGCCGGCTCGACGACCTGATCGACCTGCTCGACCGCCGCCGCGGCGTGGTGCTGTCCTCGGGCACGACCGTGCCCGGCCGCTACGAGAGTTTTGACCTCGGCTTCGCCGACCCACCCCTGGTACTGGAAACCAAGGGCACCGACTTCACCCTGCAGGCGCTCAACCGCCGCGGCGAGGTGCTGATCGCGTTCCTGAAGGACACGTTGCGCGAGCCCTGCGTGGTCATTACTGCGGCTTCGCCGGCGCGGCTGGCCGGACACATCGTCCGCGGGCCTGCCCCGGTCGAGGAGGACCAACGCACCCGCCGCGCCAGCGTGATGTCGCTGGTGCGGGCGATGATCGCCGCGCTGTCCGCCAATGACGATCCGCTGCTCGGCCTGTTCGGCGCCTTCGCCTACGACCTCGTCTTCCAGATCGAGGACCTCGTGCAGAAGCGGCCGCGCGAAAAGGACCAGCGCGACATCGTGCTCTACGTGCCCGATCGCCTCCTGGCCTATGACCGCGCCACCGGCCGCGGCGTCGTGCTGTCTTATGATTTTTCCTGGAACGGCCAGTCGACATCAGGCCTGCCGCGCGACACCGACGCCAGCGTCTATCTGAAGGAGCCGCGCCAGGGCTTTGCCGACCACGCGCCCGGTGAGTACCAGGCCACGGTCGAGAAGGCCCGCGCCGCCTTTGCCCGCGGCGACCTGTTCGAGGCGGTGCCCGGCCAGTTGTTTGCCGAGCCGTGCGAGCGCTCGCCGGCGGAAGTGTTCCAGCGGCTTTGCCGGATCAATCCGTCGCCCTATGGCGCGCTGATGAATCTCGGCGACGGCGAGTTTCTCGTGTCGGCGTCGCCTGAGATGTTCGTGCGCTCCGACGGACGGCGCGTCGAGACCTGTCCGATCTCCGGCACCATCGCGCGCGGCCGCGATGCGATCGGCGATGCCGAGCAGATCCGCCAGCTCCTGAACTCGGAGAAGGACGAATTCGAGCTCAACATGTGCACCGACGTCGACCGCAACGACAAGGCGCGCATCTGCGTGCCCGGCACCATCAAGGTGCTGGCGCGCCGCCAGATCGAGACCTACTCGAAGCTGTTCCACACCGTCGACCACGTCGAGGGCATGCTGCGGCCGGGCTTCGACGCGCTCGACGCGTTCCTGACCCACGCCTGGGCCGTGACCGTCACCGGCGCGCCAAAGCTGTGGGCGATGCAGTTCGTCGAGGACAATGAGCGCTCGCCGCGGCGCTGGTACGCCGGCGCGATCGGCGCCGTGAATTTCGACGGCTCGATCAACACCGGCCTCACCATCCGCACCATCCGCATGAAGGACGGGCTCGCCGAGGTGCGCGTTGGCGCCACCTGTTTGTTCGATTCGGACCCCGCGGCCGAGGATCGCGAGTGCCAGGTCAAGGCGGCGGCGCTGTTCCAGGCGCTGCGCGGCGATCCGCCGAAGCCGCTGTCGTCGACGGCGCCGGACGCGACAGGCTCCGGCAAGAATGTGCTGCTGATCGATCATGACGACTCGTTCGTGCACATGCTGGCCGACTATTTCCGCCAGGTCGGCGCCAACGTCACGGTGGTGCGTTATGTCCATGCACTGAAGATGCTGGCCGAGCGCAGCTGGGATCTGATCGTGCTCTCGCCGGGGCCGGGCCGTCCCGAGGACTTCAAGATCTCGACCACCATCGATGCCGCGCTTCAAAAGAAGCTGCCGATCTTCGGCGTCTGTCTCGGCGTGCAGGCGATGGGAGAGTATTTCGGCGGCCAGCTCGGCCAGCTCGCCCAGCCGGCGCATGGAAGGCCCTCGCGGGTCCAGGTGCGCGGCGGCCGCCTGATGCAGGGGCTGCCGAATGAGATCGTGATCGGCCGCTATCACTCGCTGTTCGTCGAGCGCGACAGCATGCCCGAGGTGCTGACGGTGACGGCGGCAACCGAGGACGGCGTGGCGATGGCGATCGAGCACAAGACGCTGCCGGTCGGCGGCGTGCAGTTCCATCCGGAATCGCTGATGTCGCTCGGCGATGCCGTCGGTTTGCGGATCGTGGAGAATGCATTCCGGCTGAAGCAGCCGGCGTAACAGGTGGTCGCCGTCATCGCGAGGAGCGTAGCGACGAAGCGATCCAGAGTTGTTTTCGCGGCCCTGGATTGCTTCGCTTCGCTCGCAATGACGAATTCCTCGCGGTCACGGCAAAACAAGGTAGCGAGAGCACGATGACGTTCGATCTGGACATCAAGAACACGGTCCGCACCATTCCGGACTATCCGAAGCCCGGCATCCTGTTCCGGGACATCACGACGCTGTTGGCGGACGCGCGCGCGTTCCGCCGCGCGGTGGACGAGCTGGTGCATCCCTGGGCCGGATCGAAGATGGACAAGGTCGCCGGCATCGAGGCCCGCGGCTTCATCCTCGGCGGCGCGGTCGCGCATCAGCTCTCGGCCGGGTTCGTGCCGATCCGCAAGAAGGGCAAGCTGCCGCACAAGACGGTCAGCATGTCCTACGCGCTGGAATACGGCACCGACGAGATGGAGATGCATGTCGACGCGGTGCAGCCCGGCGAGCGCGTGATCCTGGTCGACGATCTCATCGCCACCGGCGGCACGGCCGAAGGCGCGGTGAAGCTGCTGCGCCAGATCGGCGCGACCGTGGTGGCGGCCTGCTTCATCATCGACCTGCCGGATCTCGGCGGCGCCGCCAAGCTGCGCGCGCTCGACGTGCCCGTGCGCACGCTGATCTCGTTCGAAGGGCACTGAAACGCGCGCGGCGGCGTCAGGACCGCTGCATCAGGAGCTCGTTCTCGATCTCGCGCAGCGCATAATAGTTGCGCCGGATCCATTGATAGAGCTCGGTGGAGGGGTCCTTCTCCTGGCGCAGATAGCCGGTGAAGGAGAACGAGAAGCGCTCGATGTAGGTTCGGAGGAAGGCGGGCAGGGCGGCAATGCGCAGATGCTTGCTGCGGCTGTAGAGGTCGGGGAGCTCCTCGCGCAGCACGTGGTCGTTCTCGACCACGATCAGCTGTGCCTTCGGGATCTGCCGCCGCAGGGCGTCATAGGCGCGCATCGAGACGCGGTCGCCCTCGGCGCAGTACAGCACGATCGGGACCACGTTCCGCCGTGCGGCCTCCTTCAAAAAGCCAATCTGTTCGGACATTTTGAAGAACTCGTCGAACGAGTAGTAGCCGAGGTCGATCACCTTGGGGATACCGTCGTTGAGGATCACCCGGTCCATCAATTGGATCTTGCCGTAGGTGTCCTCGATTGTCGCGGTTTCCGTGATCTGCGGCAGGAAGTCGAGCAGCGACGGCTCGCGCAGGGTGACGTCGAAGGCGAGCACCTGGCCGTTCTTGAGCAGCAGGAACTCGCTCAGGACCCGCGCAAGCAGCGTCTTCCCGGATTGCGGCCGGGGCGAGCAGACGATGTAGACGGGCGTCGCGGGCATCCGACCTATATCAGGTCAAATGCGGTTGCGATAAAGTCCCATCAGTCACGGGAATGCTATTTTTCCCCGGCCGGCCGCGGCGCCGCCGCCTTGGTCGAGCCGACGATGTCGGTCAGCTTGATCCGGTCGTACTCGCTCCAGACATTGGCGAGCCAATGCCGGACATAGCCGCGCAGCACGAAGGAGTAGTTGGCGGCCTCGTCGCGCGGCCCCTTGTTGGCGACGAATTTGAGGAACGGCACCGACGCCACCTCGACCTGCTCGAACGCCATCTCGTTGAGCTTCGGGATGGTCAGCTCGGTCGCGTCCTTGATGCGGTGGAAGTAGGAATTGTAGGTCGACTGGTCCCACTCGAAGAAGCTGGTGTTGTTGATGAAGTTCTTCACCAGGAAATATTTCGCCCCGATCATGTAGCTCGCGGTCTCGGCGATCTCGTCGAGCGAGGCGATCGACGAGCCCAGGATGTGGAACACCGCGAAGGTGATCTGGCCGGAGCGGGCGGCGTCGAGGAAGCCGATGTCGCGCAAGGCGGCCAGTGTCGGCGACATCAGGCCGGCGCGGACGTCGATCACGGTCACTGACGGCGCCACCGCGCTCAATGTGTCGAAGATCTTCATCTGGTCCGGCGTCGAATTCATGTCGACGATCTCGGTGATCTCCGGGTGGAAGCGCTTCAGGGTGCCGCGCGGATGCTCGGTGTCGAACGCCCGGGTGGGGACGTTGTTGGCGCTGAAATAATCGAGCAACGTCCGCGACACCGTGGTCTTGCCGACCCCGCCCTTGTCCGCGCCCACCACAACCACTGCCGGTTTCGCCATGGAAAGTCCTTCAGCCCTGAGGCCGGCCAGGGGGCCGGCGCATTGCATTCTGCTTTGGGCGCGAACATGGCAGAAACGCTGGAGAATTCAAATTCATTGCAGCACGGGACCGGGGAAATTTGCGCCTTCGCCGCCGCGGGCCGGAGCAATCGGAGGCATTCCGGCCAAACGTTCGTGCCGGCGAGGAAGCACTTGCAAGCGAGTGGCAGCGACGATTGCCCGTCGCACGGCATTCGCCCCCGATTCCGCTGCGAAGGAGGGGTCTAGTGCCGGCCCCAGGGACCGGTTGCGGGTGTGCTCCAAGGTCCCTCGGGAGCGGCTTGTCCCTGGCCGGATGGCGTAGGCGGGCCATCGGCCTGGCCCCAGGGACCGCCGGACGGCAGCGGTGGCGGAGCGTCGCTTTCGGTCGCGTTGGCGCCGGTGTCGTCCGGCTGTGCCTCGTCCGTGGGCAGTGCCAGCGGGCCGGGATCATGGCCGCCGGCGAACTTGATCAGCGCCTGGACCCGGGCATCGACGGAAGGGTGGGTGGCGAACAGGTCGGCAAAGCCCTCGCGCGGATTGTCGACGCACAACTCCATGACGGCGGAGGTGGCGCCGGGCAGCTCGCCGCGCCCTTCGATCTTGCGCAGAGCGCTGATCATGGCGTCCGGATTCTTGGTCAACTCGACCGACCCGGCATCGGCGAGGTATTCGCGGGTGCGCGACAGCGCCAGCTTGACCACCTGGGACAACAGCCAGGCCACCAAGATCAGCACGACCGCGATGATCACGACGATGATCGCCCCTCCGCCGGAGCCCTTGCGGTCGGAGTCGGACGAGGAGGAGGACGACGACGAGCGGCCCCAGCCGCCGCCCCAGCTCATATTGGTGAACAGGCGGAAGAACAATTCGCCGAAGAAGCCGACGACGCCGGCGATGATGACGGCCACGACCATCAGCTGCACGTCGCCGTTGCGGATATGGGTGAGTTCGTGACCCAGCACCGCCTCGATCTCCTTGTCATCGAGCGCAGCGAGCAGGCCGGTCGTGACGGTGACGGCGTATTGCCGCTGATTGAGGCCGGTGGCGAAGGCATTCAGCGCCGGGCTGTCCATGATCTTCAGCTTCGGCATGGTGATGCCGCGCGAGATGCAGAGATTCTCAAGCAGATTGTACAGCCGCGGCTGCTCCTGGCGGGTCACCGCGGTGCCGCCGGTGACGGCGTCGATCATCGTCTGGTGGAAGAAATAGGCGATCACGATCCAGGCCGCCGCGCCGATCGTGGCCCAGGGCAGCGCCTTGATCAGGTCGCGGGTGGCAGCGTTCATGTAATAGGCGACGCTGCCATTGCCGTTGATCATGACCTCCGCGATCAGCGCACCGGCGAACACCAGCACATAGATCAGCAGGAACAGGCCGCCGAGCAGCAGCACCGAACGGGTCTTGTTCGATGCGATGTGGGTGTAGAGACCGTAGGCGGCCATGGCGTCGGACCCTTCAGCGCGGAAGGCGCGGGATCAGAACTTGACGCTCGGCGCGGCCTCGACGTCGGCCCGGCTGGCGCCGAGATCGAAGAACTCCTTGCGGGTGAAGCCGAAGGTGCCGGCGAACAGTGCGGCGGGCATCTGCTGGATGCCGGTGTTGTATTCCTGCACAGCGTTGTTGAAGAAGCGGCGGCTGGCGGCGATCTTGTTCTCGATGTCGGACAGCTCGCTGGCGAGCTGCTGGAAGTTGGCATTGGCCTTCAGATCCGGATAGGCCTCGGACAGCGCGATCAGCCGGCCGAGCGCACCGGAGAGCTGGCCTTCGGCCGCCGAGACCTGGGCCGGTCCCTGCGCCGACATGGCCGCATTGCGGGCCTTGATCACCTCATCCAGCGTACCGCGCTCATGCGCGGCATAGCCCTTCACGGTCTCGACCAGGTTCGGAATCAGATCGTGGCGCTGCTTGAGCTGGACGTCGATGTCGGCAAAGGCCTGGCCGACCCGCTGGCTGAGGGCGACCAGCCGGTTGTAGGCGCCAAGGGCGAACAGCACGAGAATGACGATGATGCCGAGGACGATCCAGCCGGACATGACGGGCTCCGAGGGAGGGGGCGGGAGAACGAGGCGGCCGACACGCGACGGCGCCGCCGGTCCGCAGGTGGACCGGCGTGCATTGGTCGCATCAGGGGGGATGCCCGTTCAAGTCGCTTTGGCCTGACCGGTCCGTTCGATGGGCGCCCAGGTGGCCGAATTGGCGCCGGAGGCAACGACGCGCAGGGCTCAATAGGGACGGGCGATCCGCCATTGCTGCGTGGGGTCGTTGCCCTTGATATCGCCGGGGGCGCTGTCGAGCTGCGAGGTGTAGAGCGGCCGGTAGCGGTAGGCCCACATCTTCTTGCCGTCGCTGCGGGTGATGACGGTGAAATCGCCGGTCGCGACCGCGTTGTCGGGCGCCGACAGCGGGGGGCGCTTCTGGGCACAGTCGCCGTCGCAGGTCGATTTGGTCCCGGTCGTGTCGCGCTCGGTATAGTACAACGTCATGCCTTTCGGGTCCGTCAGAACCGGCCCGTTCTTGCCGATGATCGCCCTGGCCGGCGGGCCTTCCTGCTTGGGAGCCGGCGGCGGCGCCGAGGACTCGCCGCCATGGCCGCCCGCGAAGGCGGTCCCTGCCGAAGCCAGCAGCATCGCAGCGATCGTCATCGTCCTGAACATCGAAATGCATTCCCTTGTGAGCAGCGCATGTCAGCGCCCGTTGCAGCTCACCGTAGCAAACGCGGATTTCTCGCCGGTTTCGCGAGATCGCGAAAATGAGAGACAAACTCGACCGGACGTTAACCATGGGCGGCCGGGCAGGTATTCAGCGGCGCGGCGGCGGCTCCACGCCGTCGCCCCAGTCCCACCGGCGGGCGGCGGCGAAGGCGGGCTTGTCGCGGCGCGGGATGCTGACGACGCCGGCAGCGCCGTCCGCCTGACACAGCTTCGCGGCTGCCCCGATCTTGGTGATCGCCGGCGGCGCGAGCACGCGTGCGGCGGGACGATGCGTTGCTGGCTTGCGAGTGAGGGCAATGAAGCTGAACTTCTCGTCCTCGAACGGGACGTCGGCGCCCTTCAGCTCGCGATGCGCCCGGGACCGCGCCAGCCGCTGCGCGAAGTGGCACCAGTCCGGTGCGACCAGCGGGCAGGGGGCTGCGTGCGGGCAGGGCGCCGCGACATGAGCCCCGGCCGCGATCAGGCGGTCGCGCGCCGCGATGATGCGCTGATAGCCGGCGGGCGTGCCGGGCTCGACGATGAGGAGCGTATCGCCGGTCGTCGCCCACAGCGCGTCCACGATCGCGGAGCGTTCAGCGTCCGCCAGCTCGCCGATCATGTAGCTGGCGATGACGAGATCGGCACGTCCGGCACGATCGAGCAGCGCTCGCGCCGGTCCCAGCGCATAGGAGAGGTCGCGCAGGCGCATCGTGTCGTCAGCGAGCGTCAGCGCCAGCCCGCGCAACGCTGCATTGGAATCGACGGCGTTGAACGAGGTCAGCGGCGGAAACGCTTCCGCCGCAGCGAAGCTCGCGGTCGCTGGCCCGGCACCGACGTCCAGCAGCGAGGCCGGTGCGAAGTCCGGGCAGGCCTGCATCACGGCGTTCAGGCTCGCCGCGATCGCGGCATAAGTCGCCGGCATCCGCACGGTGGCATAGGCGATGGCGTCGGCGTCGCTCGTGATCGTTCCGGAATTGCCGCCGCTGCGATAGGCGGCCGAGATGCGGGCCGCTCGGGCCGCCGCATCCTGCCGCGACTGCCCGTGCAGCCTGGCTTCGAGGGACGCCTTCAGCGCGGCGGGCAGATCGGGAGAGATCATCGTCCTCTCCATGCGTCATCCCGGGCGCCGCTGACGCGGCGATCCGGAATGACGGAGCACGGTCACGCCACCTGCTGGTCGAGGATCTTCACGGCCTCGTCGAGCGCGACCGAGACGAGCTGCGACACGCCGCGCTCGGCCATGGTGACGCCGAACAGCCGGTTCATGCGCGCCATGGTGATCGGGTTGTGGGTGATGATGATGAAGCGGGTCTCGGTCGAGCCCTTCATCTCGTGCAGCAGGTTGCAGAAGCGTTCGACGTTGTGGTCGTCGAGCGGCGCGTCGACCTCGTCCAGCACGCAGATCGGCGAGGGGTTGGTCAGGAACACCGCGAAGATCAGCGCCATCGCCGTCAGCGCCTGCTCGCCGCCCGACAAGAGCGACAGCGTCTGCGGCTTCTTGCCCGGCGGCTTGGCGATGATCTCGAGGCCGGCCTCGAGCGGATCGTCGCTCTCGATCAGGTGCAGCGCCGCCTCGCCGCCGCCGAACAGCTCGGTGAAGAGACGCTTGAAGTGGTCGTTGACGGTCTCGAACGAAGACTGCAGGCGCTCGCGCGCCTCCTTGTTCAGGCTCTGGATGCCCTGGCGCAGCCGCTTGATGGCCTCGACCAGGTCGTCGCGCTCGGTGGTCAGCGCGGTGTGCGAGCCCTCGACCTCGGTGAGCTCCTCCTCGGCACGCAGGTTGACGGCGCCGAGCCGCTCGCGGTCGCGGCGCAGCTTCTCCAGGGTCTCTTCGATCTCGTGCAGCGGCGGCAGTTGCGTGTCCGGACCGATCTCGGCCATCGCCGCGACGGCCTGCGGCTCGCATTCGAGCATGTCGTGGATCTCGCGCTCGACGTCGCCGATGCGGCGCTTGGCGCTCTCCAGCCGCTCCTCGGCGCGCGCAGCCGCCTCGCGCGACTTCGACAACGCTTCCAGCGACGCCTTGGCGGCGCGGTCGGTGTCGCCCATCGCGGTCTCGGCCTCGGCCAGCGCGTCGGCCGCGACCTGGCGCTCCTCCTCGGCAATCGCAAGCTCGTCGATCAGCGCGCTGCGCTTCTCGGCAAAGATCTCCGGCGCGTTGTCGAGCTCGGCGCGCTCGTCCCTCACCTCGGCGATGCGCGCCTCGATGGTGGCGATCTGCGAGCCGGCGCCGCGGATGCGGTTGAACCAGTCGTTACGCTCGCTGATGATCGCCTGCACGCGGCGATCGGCGAGCTCGGCCTCGCGGGCCAGCGCCTGCGCCTCGGCGCGCACCTGCGCGGCGGCACGGCGCTTGGTCTCGATCTCGGCGCGCACGGCGGCCAAGCGGCCGTCGGCCTCGGTGGTCGCCGGCAGCTCCTCGATCGCCTCCAGCGCATTCTGGTGCAGCTCGGCGATCTCGGCGCGGTCATGGGCGAGACGCGTGGACGCCTCGACCAGCGCCGATTTGCGCGCCGAATGGCGGTTGATTTCGCGCTCGGCGTTGGCGTGGCGCTCGCGCGCCGAGTTCACCTCGCGCTGCGCGGCGCGCCAGGCTTCGCGCGCGGCGCTCTCGGCTGATGTCGCGGCCCTGACCTCGGCCTCGGCGCTCTCCAGCGCCTGGCGCTTGTTCGCGGCATCGATGCGCGCCTGCTCCAGCTCGGCCTCGATGTCGATCAGGCGGGCACGCTCGGCGAGGCGGCGGGCGGCACCAGTCGGTGCATGCGCGGCGGCGATGAAGCCGTCCCAGCGCCAGACGTCGCCTTCCGGCGACACCAGCCGCTGGCCGGTCCTGAGCTGAGAAACCAGTTGAGCGCCGCGATCGCGCGACACGACCCCGATCTGGGCGAGACGGCGCGACAGCTCAGGCGGCGCCTGCACATAGGCGGCGAGCGGCTCGACTCCGTCGGGCAGCGCGGGGTCGGTGACCTCCGCGCCGGCGACGGTCCAGTGCATCGGCGCGGACGCATCGACCGGAGCATCGAGATCGTCGCCGAGCACGGCGCCGAGCGCCTTCTCATAGCCCTTGGCGACGGTGACGCCGTCGATGATCGGCGGCCACAGATTCTTGGTCTCGCTGTTGACCATCTTGGAGATGGTGCGCGCCTCGGTCTCGAGCCGCTGCGCGCGCTTCTCGGCTTCGGCGAGCGGCGCGCGCGAGGCTTCGAGCTTCTGCCGCGCATTGGCCTGCGCGGCCTCGTTGGTCTGCACCGCGGCTTCGGCCTGCGCCTCGGATTCTTCCGCGGCTTCGAGCGCGGCGGCGAGCGTGTCGAGATCGCCGAGATGGGCGGTCTCCTGCGCCAGACGCTCCTCGTCGGCGCGGACATTGGCGATGTCCTGGTCGAGCCGGGCGAGCCGGTCGCGATGGCTGCGGACGTTGGCCTCGAGCTGGTTGCGGCGCGCGGTGAGATCGGCGAGCTGCGTCGTCAGCTCGGTGAACTGGCGCTCGGTCTCGGTCAGATCAGCCTCGGCCTCGGCGACGCGCTCGTCGACGCCGCTGCGCATCTCGACGCGCGCCTTGATCTCTTCCTTCAGCTCCGCGTCTTCAGTCTCCAGGCGCTGCAGCGCGACCTGCGCATCCTGGTTCTGCTGCTGCTCGCGCGCAACGTCGGCGGTGAGCTGCATCAGGCGGCGGTCGAGCTCGCCGACGCGCTCCTTGGCGCGCACCTCCTCGCGGTCGAGCAGGTCGCGGGCGTTCTTCAGCCGCTGCATCGTCGCGGCGGCGCGGGCCTCGGCCTCGCGCAGCGCCGGCAGATGCGACGAGCGGATCGCCTGGATGCGGGCGGATTCGGCCTGCTCGCGGGTCCGCTCGGCCATCTCGCGGACCGCGACATCGTGCACATGCGCGGCGTCGTTGAGGTCGGCATGCGCCCCCATCCAGCGCAGATGATAGAGCGTGGCTTCGGCCTTGCGCACCTTGGCGGCGACCTCGCGATAGCGGATCGCCTGGCGGGCCTGCTTGCGCAGGCCTTCCATCTGGCCGGAGAGCTGGCCGATGACGTCCTCGACGCGCAGCAGATTCGTCTCGGCCGCCTTCAGCCGCAGCTCGGCCTCGTGGCGGCGCGCATGCAGGCCGGCGACGCCGGCGGCGTCTTCCAGCACGCGGCGGCGCTGCTCGGGCTTGGCCTGAATGATCTCGCCGATCTTGCCCTGGTGGACCAGCGCCGGCGAGCGAGCGCCGGTGGCGGCGTCGGCGAACAGGATCTGCACGTCGCGGGCGCGCACGTCGCGGCCGTTGATGCGATACACCGAGCCGGCCTCGCGCTCGATGCGGCGCGAGATCTCGAGAATGTCGCGGTCGTTCACGGCAGCCGGCGCGGTGCGATCGCTGTTGTCGATCGTCATCACCACTTCGGCGTGGTTGCGCGAGGGCCGCGTGTTCGAGCCGGAGAAGATCACGGCGTCCATGTCGGCCGCGCGCAGCGATTTGTGCGAGGTCTCGCCCATCGCCCAGCGCAGCGCCTCGACCAGATTCGACTTGCCGCAGCCGTTCGGACCGACGACGCCGGTGAGACCGGGTTCGATCACGAAGTCAGTCGGTTCGACGAACGTCTTGAAACCGTGAAGACGAAGACGCGTGAGTTTCATGCACAGATTCTCTGTTGGCGGGAGACGAATCTCCCAACCCCGACAATACCATGGAAGGCAATGTCAATGTGGACTGAGTCGCCTTTGCGCCCCATTCTAGGGGCCGGACAATGGCGATGGCCGCCCGCGAGGGCAACCCGGCGGCCCCGCTTTTCCAAGGCTTTCTCGCGGCGAACGGCCCACGAATCAGAAGCGGCCCCACGAAGGGGCCGCGCTGTGTCTTGTCGGACTCAGTCTCTCGAATCAGCTCTTCAGAAGCGGGTTGATCTTCTTCTGAAACTCCTCGATCGAAGCCTCGCCCTTGATCTTCTCGCCGTTGATGAAGAAGGTCGGCGTCGAATCGACCTTGAGAATGTCGCTCGCGTATTTCTGGTCGGCGGCGATCTTGTCGAGCAGCGCCTGGTCCTTGAGGCAGGCCTCGACCTGCTGCTGGCTGAGGCCGGCCTGCTTGCCGATCCGCGTCAGCGTCTCCGTGGTGTTCTTCACCACCCAGTCGTTCTGCGAGCGGAACAGCATGTCGGTGACCGCAAAATACTTCTGTGCGTCGCCATTGGCGATGCAGCGCGTCAGCATCGAGCCCGCGGCGGCTTTGATGTCGAGCGGGAACTCGCGGAAGATGTAGCGGATCTTGCCGGTATCGATGTATTCGGCCTTCAGCTTCGGGAACACGGTGGCGTTGAACGCCGCGCAATGCGGGCAGGTCATGGAGGCGTATTCGGTGATGGTCACCGCAGCGTCTGCCGGCCCGATCGCCATGTCGGGCAAGGACTGGGGCTTGGCGACATCGGCGGCGCTCTGCGCCATCGCGTCCGAGATCAGCCGCAGCGGGGACAGGCCCGCCAGGGCGGCGAGGCCGGTCAGCGACAAGGCTGCGGTGAAGGCGCGGCGGGTAATGATCAAGGCTCTGCTCCGAAATGGGCGCATCTCGCGCCTGAAACACTCGTGACGTGGCTTTTCGCTAGCTTGAAACCCAGTTGGAGGCAATGCCGGCGCTCAAGCCGGGATCAAACGGCGAACGTCAATTTCGCTTGATGGCCGCGCCCAGCCGGGCCAGCGCGTCACGCAGCGCGTCGTCCTCGATCGCGGTCAGGGTCTGCGCGACTTTCGCCACCGTCTTCGGATCGGGCGGGGCCGGGCGGCGCTTCACCGGCGGCCGGGTCAACGGGCCCTGGCGCAGCGCCAGCTTGCCGACGGCATGCCAGCCGAAGAAGCGGTTGACCCGCTCCAGGATCACATCCGAGGAATGCTGGATCTCCAGCGCCATCGGCCCCTCGACGCGCAGGATCAAGGTGGCCGGCTCCTGCGGCTGGCCCTCGACCGGCCGCGGCCATTGCATCTTCAACGGCTGGGCATGCTCGGCGATGTCGCGGCCCGCGATCTCCGGCCAGCGTGTCACGAGTTCACGTGCGGCAAACCCCTGCTTGGCATAGGCGGCCGTCAGCACGTCGCCCATCATCAGCGAGAGAGGCTTTGCGGTGAGACGGCCGGGCTTTGCCATGATCAATGCTCGCAACGGCGCGGGCGTCAGGCCGCACGCGGCCGGATGGCCTTCAGGTCCGGCGCAATCTCGCGGCGCCGCTGCATGAGATCATAATCCATCTGGAGACCGAGGAAAAAGCCCTCCGAGATCCGGAAATAACGGGCAAGGCGCAGGTCGGTGTCGGCAGTGATGTCGCGCTTGCCCAGCACGATTTCATTGATCCGCCGGGGCGGCACGTGAACGGCACGCGCCAGCGCGTTCTGGCTCAGCCCCATCGGCTTGAGGAATTCTTCCAGCAGGATTTCGCCGGGATGGGGATTGTGCAGCAGGTTGCTTCTAGCGGTGGTAGTCGACGATTTCGACATGCGCCGGTCCTCTATCATCCCAGACGAAGCAAATTCGCCATTGATCGTTGATCCTGATCGAATGCTGGCCGACGCGGTCAGCCTTCAAGGCTTCGAGACGGTTGCCCGGCGGCACGCGGAGATCGTCGAGAACCCGCGCCTGATTCAAAAGACGAAGTTTGCGAAGCGCGACATCCTGGATGTCGGACGGCAATCTCCGGCTCCGTCGGCCGCTCCATATCAGCTCCGTCTCGCGATCCGCGAAGCTCTGGATCATCCGGAACTTATAACGCGGGACGTTATAGAATGCGAGCGCATTCTATTTGGCTCTGCCACGAGTTGGGGACTTCCGGATCAGGGTTCTGGTCTCGTTGCTCGTTTCCTCGTATGGAGGAGGGGTGGCTCAACTCAAGGCTTCTCGCAAACATGATATCGCTGTCGGGGAAGCAGGGCGTCCCGCACAGCTTCTCGCCTGGTACGACCGCCATCGCCGGCGGCTGCCATGGCGTGCGCCAGCCGGACAGCGCTCCGATCCGTATCGGGTCTGGTTGTCGGAGATCATGCTGCAGCAGACCACGGTGAAGGCGGTCGGGCCGTATTTCGAGAAGTTTGTCGCCCGCTGGCCTGATGTCACGGCGCTCGGCAGCGCCGATCTCGACGACGTGCTGCGGATGTGGGCGGGGCTCGGCTATTATTCGCGGGCGCGCAACCTGCATGCCTGCGCCGTCACCGTGATGCGCGAGCATGACGGCGCCTTCCCGGACACGGAGGAGGGCTTGCGCGCGCTGCCCGGCATCGGTCCCTATACTGCCGCGGCCATCGCCGCGATCGCGTTCGATCGCCTGACCATGCCGGTCGACGGCAACATCGAGCGCGTCGTCTCGCGGCTATTCGCCGTGGAGGAGGCATTGCCGCAGGCCAAGCCGCAGATCCAGGCGCTAGCCGCCACCTTGCTCGGACCGTCCCGCGCCGGCGACAGCGCGCAGGCGCTGATGGACCTCGGCGCCACCATCTGCACGCCGAAGAAGCCGGCCTGCGCGCTGTGCCCGCTGAACGACGACTGCGCAGCGCGCGAGCGCGGTGACCAGGAGACGTTCCCGCGCAAAGGCGCCAAGAAGACCGGCGCGCTGCGGCGTGGCGCCGCCTTCGTCGTCGTCAGGGGCGATGAGCTGCTGGTGCGCTCGCGTCCCTCGAAGGGCCTGCTCGGCGGGATGACCGAGGTCCCCGGCTCGGAGTGGCGCGCCGGCCAGGACGACGCCGACGCGCTGGCGCAGGCGCCAGAGTTGGCCGGTGTGAAAGGCTGGCACCGCAAGCTCGGCGTCGTCACACATGTCTTCACGCATTTTCCGCTGGAGCTCGTGGTCTACGCGGCCCGCGTGCCGGCCCGCACGCGCGCGCCAGACGGCATGCGCTGGGTGCCGATCGCGACGCTCGACGGCGAGGCGCTGCCCAACGTGATGCGCAAGGTGGTGGCGCATGGGTTGGGTGATTGAGGATGCGTCTGTGACGGAGGCTGAAGAACCCGGCTAGCTGACGTAGAGTGGGCAAAGGTGCGCATCACCACAGCTCGCCACGGCCGCGCTGTTTCGCGCGCCGTGCCCATCGTTTGGCTCTGGGTGCGCGGTGACGCGGTGGGCACGCTGCCGCCCTGGCGGGCGGCTGCTTTGTTCACCCTACCTGATCTCGGCCGATCGCGACGCTCGTCCGCCGCGCCCATGGCGGCCCTCGTAGCTACCCGATCAATTGAATCTGGACCCTGGACGGAGCGTCCTTGAGCACGCTGGCCGCGGTCGCGCCAAAGGTTGCCTTGAAGGCGTGGCTGAAATGGCTGGAGCTCGCAAAGCCTGCATCGAGGGCCGCCGACGTGATGGAGTCGCCGCCTCCCACACGCTCCACGGCGTGCCGGAAACGAATCCAAATCCTGAACGTCCTCAATGGCACGCCAATCTCTTGGACGAACAGATGCTGCAGGCGGCTGGGGGAAAGGTCGACTCGCCGGGCCAGTTCCTGGATCGAGTGATTGCGGGCGATGTCAGCCCTTATGATAGACACGATATGTTCGACCCGCGCATCGACTCGTGGTGGACGCGGTTCGATCCCCAATGCCTGCTCAGCCGCGAAATCGAAATCGTCGAAGCGTAGCCTATGACCGGCCTGATGCAACGCGTAGAGATTCCGCACAGCGACGATAAGCGAGCTTTCGACGTCAGGGGCCAGTGAGCTTAGGCCACATCCCTGATGGGGCGAGAGGCGCCGATAGTAAGGATCGTCAGGATCGTTGTATATCACGGCGACCGGCGCCCCGCTTGGATCAAGGGTATGCGACAAGCCTGCGGGGACGATGGCCGTAAGGCAGGTCAGGCTTTCCCCGGCCATTGTGGTGCCGATCCGCAGAGGCCCCTGAAGCGCCACCAGGCAGACCGATATTGGATGCCGGTGCAGCGGCAGCGCACCTGGACGCCCGATGAACATCATTCGCTGAGGCCAGAGGCACAACAAAGCTCTCTCGTCGAAGTTGGTAGCCGATTCTGGCAAGCGACCATTCCTCCACACGTCTATGCTGCGAGAAGATCACGCCGACGCAATCCAGCGACCTGGGCGCGCAGCTTTTGTCGTACGCGGCGTCCATAGCGGAAAGATCTGTTTGGGGAAATGATGTCCAACGCTCTCTTGATTGCGACTGTTGAGTTGTGGCGGCTTCTTGCCGTGGCCGGCATCTGGAAATGCCGCCTACACGGTACAGCCCGCTTGCAACACGCACCCGGTCAGCCTCGGCCAGACTAAGAGACGACGGTCCGTGTCACGCGCGCCGCGCCCGGCACGCGAGACCCCCTCAGCGATTGCGCCGCCGTGCCGCGGACCACGCGTCCTCGGCCGATGGAGCGCCGCGCCGTCACACAAAACGCCCCACCGCAGCCTCTCCCATACTCCGGAGCACCAGATGACCCTCACCGCCCCCTACGACCCCAACAACATCTTTGGCCGAATCCTTCGCGGCGAAGTTCCCGCCGCCAAGGTCTGGGAGGACGATCACGTCCTCGCGTTCATGGACGCCTTTCCGCAGTCGGAGGGGCACATCCTGGTGATCTCGAAGACCTCGACCTCCCGCACCCTGCTGGACGTGGAGCCGGACGTGCTCGCTCGGATGGCCGTAGCCACCCGACGCACCGCCCGGGCCGTGGTCAAGGCGCTCGCACCCGAGGGTTTCCTGATCGTGCAGTTGAACGGGGCTGCCAGCGGTCAGACCGTCTTCCACCTGCATTTCCACATCATACCTCGCTGGGCTGACGTGCCGATGAAGGGCCACGGGGAGGCGCCGATGGGTAAAACAGAAACCCTGCTCGCCCTCGCCGACCGCATCGCCGCTGCGCTCGATTGACCGCAGCCCGGCATGCGGTCCGCTGTCGCTCAAATACCAATCGGAATAGCTCGATGTGGCAGCACGAAGACGATGTGGTCATGCCTTGCGGCGACGGGCCGTCGCCCTGCGGGGTCTCACCGGAGGCTTCAAGCACTGGGAGCTTGTCCGAAGTCCTGCTCAGCAACGGCACCTGGGAAGCTCAGCAAGGATTCTCACATGTTTCGTTCACTTAGCATTGTCATCACCGGGGGAGCGACAGGCCTGGGCTTTGCGATAGCGAACGCGCTTACCCCTCAAGGCGCTCGGCTGACGCTCCTCTCGCGGCGGACCGATAATCTGGACCTCG
The DNA here is from genome assembly GCF_051168015.1 of Bradyrhizobium sp. HKCCYLRH3061. Lineage (NCBI taxonomy): Bacteria > Pseudomonadati > Pseudomonadota > Alphaproteobacteria > Hyphomicrobiales > Nitrobacteraceae > Bradyrhizobium > Bradyrhizobium sp. HKCCYLRH3061. Next base: position 1,582 of record NZ_JBNPUE010000021.1, on the reverse strand, counting down.
CGGCTCACGAACTTCGTCGGCGACACGCCGGCGCCGATATCGAGGTTCAGGCCGTCGATGTTGGCGATCCAATTGCGACGTTCCAGGCCATCGGGGAGGTTGCTCGTTGCCGAGGCGGGATCGACATGGTGTTCAACAATGCCGGCGTGATGCGCGAGGGGCGGTTCGAGACCCTCACCGACAATGACTTCCGGGACGTGATGCAAACCAATTTCTTTGGTGTGGTGAACGTCACCAGGGCTGCTTTACCCCATCTGGGCGCCACTGGCGGGCGGTTGATCAATATAGCATCGATCGCTGGTTTAACCGGCATTTTCGGTTTCACCGCCTATGGATCTGCGAAACATGCCTTGGTCGGCTTCACCGAATGCCTGCACTACGAGCTGCTGCGCCAAGGTATCAAGGTTCATCTCGTCTGCCCGGGAGAGTTCGAGACGCCGATGGTCGCGGAGCTCGATTCCTATCGGACACCGGAGAACCGGAGACATACGCTGACCATCCCGAGAACTCCCTTGGACCTCGTGGTTGCGGATACATTGCGGGGAATCCAGCGCGATCGGCATTTCATCGTTCCGGGTGGGCGTGCCCGGCTGGCCGTCCTCGGCCTTCGGCTCTTCCCATCGATTGCGCGTAGGCTTGGCGCGCGCATGGTCGCGAAGCTTGAGCGGAAGCGCCGGCGTGAGGGGCCCGGGTGAGAGAGAGCGGATTCACGCCTCGAACAACGACCTGGATCAGCGCCCGGCAGCCGCGCCTGGACAGCGCTCGGCGATGGCGACTTCGGCTGCTGACACAGGGCTGGCAGCAGCGGACATTTAGAACTTGGGCGCAACGAGGAGGCACCCATGATCGCAACCGCAATCGACACGCTCGCTTCGCCGCCCTGCGCCATGTTGCTCGGCTGGCGGCTGATCGACGGCCGCCCGGCTGACGGCTGGATCAAGATCGGCTTCGACGGCAAGCCGGAGTTCTGCAACCCGGCCGGATTCATCCAGGGTGGCATACTCGCATCGATGCTCGACGATACGATGGGACCTGCGGTCTTCATCAAGACCGAGGGCCGGCTCTACACGGCGACCGTCAGCATGACCGTCAACTTTCTTGCGCCGGCAAAACCTGGACCGATCGTCGGCGAGGCGCGGGTGCTCCAACTCGGCAGGACGATAGCCTTCATGGAGGCACGCCTCACTGGCGATGCCGGTGTATTGCTCGCCACCGCAAGCGCGAGTGCCCGGCTGGTCGAGGCGACGAAGGCGCTCGCCAAATAACCTCAAGCTTGCCGGATACGCAGGACGTTCCGAGATATCTTGCTCCGGCGACCGTACCGACACGCTCCGCCGTCGTCCCGGCGAACGCCGTGATCCATGCCCCCAGGGAGCGGATTGGAGAGTTACAGAGTTACGGTGACGCTGCTGGACTGCACCCCTCAAGTGAGACACGATAATCTCAGTGACAATGGGTAAAGTCATCGCATCGTGTTTTGCTTGAACGCGGCTTCGAACTCAAGAGGAGATCGATAGCCGAGGGCCGAATGCAAGCGCTCCTTATTGTAGATCTCGGCGATGAAGCTGTTGATCCGGCGCCG
>NZ_JBNPUE010000020.1:0-142563 GCF_051168015.1 Bradyrhizobium sp. HKCCYLRH3061 | reverse complement strand
TTTGAGGTGTCAACCATGTCTCCGAACACCTGTCAGCCATGTCCCCGGGCTGAACAGAAGCGAAGCAATCCAGAGTCTCTCTGACAATCCTGGATCGCTTCGTCGCGTTGCTCCTCGCGATGACGGCGAGGGGGAGCGGAAACCCCTACCTGATCGGCGGTGCGTATTGCACGCCGCCGGCGTTCCAGAGCTGGTTCATGCCGCGCGGGATCTTCAGCTTGGACTCGCTGCCGACATTGCGCTCATAGACCTCGCCGTAATTGCCGACGTGACGGATCACGCGCGCCGCCCAATCCTTCGTCAGCCCGAGGTCCTCGCCGTAGCTGCCCTCGTTGCCGACCAGCCGCATCACGTCCGGCTTCTTCGACTTCAGCGCCTCGTCGATGTTCTTGGAGGTGACGCCGAGCTCCTCGGCATTGATCATCGCGTACAGCGTCCACTTGACGATCATCATCCAGTCGTCGTCGCGCTGGCGCACCACGGGCGCGAGCGGCTCCTTGGAGATCAGGTCGGGCAGGATGTCGTGATCGGCGGGCTTCGACAGCGTCAGTCGCAGCGCGTAGAGCTGCGAGACGTCGGCGGTGAAGGTGTCGCACTTGCCGCTGTCATACGCCTTGATGACGTCGTCGAGCTTCGAAAACTTCACCTCCTCATACTTCATGTTGTTGGTGCGGAAATAGTCGCCGAGGTTGAGCGCGTTGGTGGTGGAATCCTGCACGCAGACCTTGCTGCCGTTGAGGTCGAGCGCCGTCTCCAGCTTGCGCGACCGCGGCACCATGAAGCCCTGGCCGTCGTAATAGGCGACCGCGGGGAAATACAGGTCGTAGTTCTGCTCGCGCGCCATCGACCAGGTGGTGTTGCGCGAGAGGATGTCGACCTTGCGGCTCTGCAGCTCCTTGAAGCGCTCACTGGCGTCGAGCGGCACGAACTTCGCCTTCTTCGGATCATCGAAGATCGCGGCGGCCACGGCGCGGCAGAAGTCGACGTCGAAGCCGCTCCAATTGCCCTTATCATCGGGAATCGAGAAGCCGGGCAGGCCGGCATTGACGCCGCACAGCACCTCGCCGCGGCGGATGGTCCGCTTCAGCGTGCGGGTGTCGTACATCTCATAGGTGACGGCGAGCGCCGCGACGAGGACGGCGACGGCGAGCCCGATCAGCAGGCCGCCTCGGAAAGTGCGCATGGTCAATCTCTTTCAAAAAATGTCAGGACGAAGCGATGGCTGGAAAATCGGCGGCCGTGGCCGCCGTTACAGTTCCGGCTTCTGCTTCACGACGACCTTGGTGCCGACGGGCACACGGTCGAACAGGTCGGCGACGTCGGCATTCACCAGGCGGAAGCAGCCGGAGGAAATCTTGGTGCCGATGGTCCAGGGCTGGTTGGTGCCGTGGATGCGGTACACGGTGGTGCCCAGATACATCGCGCGCGCGCCCAGCGGATTGCCGGGGCCGCCGGCCATGAAGCGCGGCAGATAGGGCTGGCGCTGGATCATCTCGGGCGGCGGCGTCCAATCCGGCCACTCGGCCTTCTTGGTGATCGACAGCAGCCCCTGCCACTGGAAGCCGTCACGGCCGACGCCGATGCCGTAGCGGATGGCACGTCCGCCCGGCTGCACGAGATAGAGGTGGCGTTCGGCGGTGGACACGATGATGGTGCCCGGCGGCTCGGTGGTGCGGAAGTAGACCACCTGCTTGCGCCATTCGGGATCGAGCTCGTAGCCGTCATCGGCGACGAGGCCGGGCTGATCGCCGGGGTCCTCGGACTGGGCAAAACTATGCGATGTGGACAGTGCCAGCGCAATGATGGCGCTGGCCGCACACAGCAGGCGACGGAAACTCGGCATTCAAAGCTCTCCTCGACGGACCCCTGCGAAGCTTGCCCGATCAAATCCACCCGCCAAATTTCAGGAGCATATTCGCAGCAAAGTCAAGGTGAGCGCAGGGCGCACCCGCTGTCATCCGAGCTTCATCCAGAGCCGCAGCAGGAAGGCCACCGCGCCGACGGTCGCCACGCCGGCGAGCCACAGCGCAACGAACCAGGCGAGGCGCTTCGCGAGTGGGGCAGGCTGCTCGGAGGGCATCAATGATAGCCGCTGTCGTGCCCGACCTTGCCGCGAAACACCCAATAGGCCCAGCCGGTGTAGGCGAGGATCAGCGGCACCAGCACCAGCACGCCCGGCAGCATGATCAATTGGCTGCGTTCGGGTGCTGCCGCCTGCCAGATCGTGATGCTCTGCGGCACGACGTAGGGATACATGCTGATGCCGAGGCCGGCGTAGGACAGCAAGAACAGCGCGAGCGCGAGAAAGAACGGCCAGCCATCGCGCTTCTGGGCGAGGTTCTTCATCATCAGCACGGTGACGCCAATGACGGCGAGCGGCACCGGCGCGGTGAGAATGATCGCCGGCCACCTGAACCAGCGGTCCGAATATTGAATGGTGAGCAGCGGCGTCCACAGGCTGACGGCGGCAATGGCGAGCAGCATCGCGAACAGCAGGACCCAGCTGATGCGGTAGGCCTTGTCGCGCAGGTCGCCCTCGGTCTTGAGGATCAGCCAGGTGGCGCCGAGCAGCGCATAGCCGATCACGAGCGAGACGCCGGTGAGCAGGCTGAACGGCGTCAGCCAGTCCCACCAGCCGCCGGCATAGTTACGCCCCTCGACATGCACGCCCTGCAGGATGGCGCCGAGCGCGATGCCCTGCGCCAGTGTCGCGACCCAGGAGCCGCCGGCAAAGGCGATGTCCCACAGATTGCGCTGGGCGCGGGTGCGCCAGCGGAATTCGAAGGCGACGCCGCGGAAGATCAGGCCGACCAGCATCGCGATCAGCGGCGCATACAGCGCGGGCATCAGGATCGCATAAGCGAGCGGGAACGCGGCCATCAGGCCACCGCCGCCGAGCACCAGCCAGGTCTCGTTGCCGTCCCACACCGGCGCCACGGTGTTGGTGATGACGTCGCGGTCCTGCCTGCCGGGAAACAGCGGGAACAGGATGCCCAAGCCGAGATCGAAGCCGTCCATCACGACGTAGATGAACACGGCGAGCGCGATGATGAACGCCCAGAGGGTGGCGAGATCGACGGTGACGCTCATGATCCGACGGCTCCCTGCACGACACCGGCGGCCGGCGTGATGCCGGCGGTGCGGACCGGCTGCTCGCTGCTCGGGCCCGGCTCGCCGGGATGCGGCGGCTCAGCCATCAGGCGCAGGATGTACATCACGCCGGCGGCAAAGATGATGAAATACACGACGATGAAGGCGAGCAGCGACGTGCCGACGGCCGGGGCGGCGAGCGGCGACACGGAATCCGCGGTGCGCAGCAGCCCGTACACCGTGAACGGCTGGCGGCCGGTCTCGGTGGTGATCCAGCCGGCCATGACGGCGATGAACCCCGCCGGTCCCATCGCAATCGCGAAGCGGTGCAGGCCGCGGTTGATGTACAGCCGGCCGCGCCAGCGCTCCCACAGGCTGAACCCGCCGAGCGCCAACATCAGCAGGCCCAGGCCGACCATGATGCGGAACGACCAGAACGTGATCGGCACCGGCGGCCAGTCCTGCCGCGGCACGGTGTCGAGCCCGGCCATCGGAGCGTCGATCTGGTGCTTGAGGATCAGCGAGCCGAACTTGGGGATGCCGAGCGCCCATTTCAGCTCGCCCTTGGCCTGGTCGGGCCAGCCGAACAGGTACAGCGGCGCGCCGTCCTTGTGGCTCTCGAAATGGCCTTCCATGGCCATGATCTTCACCGGCTGGTGCTCGAGCGTGTTGAGCCCATGCTGATCGCCGACCAGGATCTGCAGCGGCGCCACCAGGGCGGCCATCCACATCGCCATCGAGAACATCACGCGCGGGCCCGGCAGGTGCGGATTGCGCAGCAGATGCCAGGCGCCGACGGCGCCGACCACGAGCGAGGTGGTCAGATAGGCCGCGAGCACCATGTGCACGAGGCGATAGGGGAAGGACGGGTTGAAGATGACTGCGAGCCAGTCGACCGAGACGAACTGGCCGTCGGCGTTGACGGCATAGCCGGCCGGCGTCTGCATCCAGGAGTTGGCCGAGAGGATCCAGAATGCCGAGATCAGCGTGCCCACTGCGACCATCAGGGTGGCGAGGAAATGCAGCTTCGGGCCGACGCGCTTCAGGCCGAACAGCATGACGCCGAGGAAGCCGGCCTCGAGGAAGAAGGCGGTCAGCACCTCATAGGCCATCAGCGGGCCGATCACCGGGCCGACCTTGTCGGAATACACCGACCAGTTGGTGCCGAACTGGTAGGACATCACGATGCCGGAGACGACACCCATGGCAAACGCGATGGCGAAGATCTTGAGCCAGTAATTGAAGACGTTGAGATAGACGTCGCGTCCGGTCCACAGCCACAGCGCCTCGAGCACGGCGAGGTAGGACGCGAGCCCGATCGAGAAGGCGGGGAAGATGATGTGGAAGGTGACCGTGAAGGCGAACTGCGCGCGCGCCAGCTCAACCGCATCCAAACCGAACATCAGCACCGTCCGTCATTGCCACGGGGCTTGTAGCATCGCCCCATGACGGAAGATTGCACCGGCAACGCACGATATCAAATGGTCAAATCGCCCTATTGGCGGCGTGAGCGATCCCAAACGACGAAGACCCGGCAGGGGCATCCGCCGGGTCTTCGGAGCAACCTTGGAAGGTGGAGGTAACCTTGAATTTGCTCGCTCCAAACCGAGATCAGCTGGGGGACTGAGGCTCGGCTGATGGATAACGTTCTAGCGGCCGAAATTTTCCAGGTGATTTCGCCGATTGTTTCAATTGTTTCGTTCGGCGATTTTCTCGATGTCGTCGTCACGGGAACCCGCCGGGACCTTGGTCCCGACGAGAATGAAGGTGAATCAGGCGGCGAGGCTGTGCACGCCGGCGCCGCGCAGCAGTTCGGCGAGGTGCTTGCGGGCGTAGAACATGCGGGTCTTCACCGTGCTCTGCGGGATGCCGATGATCTGGCCGACCTCCTCCACGGACTTCTCGTGGTAGTAGATCAGGGTGATGATCTCGCGATGCGCCGGCGACAGCTTGGCGACGCAGGCGCGCAGGATGGCGCTGGTCGTCGAACGCTCGAGCGACGTTTCCGGGGTGTCGGAGTCGTCGGCGATCTCGCGCACCTCGTCCTGGTCGATGTCCTCGAACCGGCGCTGGCGCAGTGCGGTCAGCGCCTTGAAGCGGGCGATCGAGAGCAGCCAGGTCGAGACCTGCGAGCGGCCCTCGAACTGCTTGGCGGTGCGCCAGACGTCCAGGAACACCTGGCTGACGAGGTCCTCGGCGACCGTGGTGTCGCGCACGATGCGCAGGATGAAGCGATAGACCCGCACATTGTGGCGCGCATAAAGCGTGTGCATCGCGGTGCGATCGCCATCGGCAATGCTCTCCAGGAGCATGTCGTCCGTGGTCGCCTGGGCTGCGATGATGCCCTGGCTGGCTGCGGAATTGATGGCAACGACGTTCTGCATGGCACTCTCCCGTTCCGCCGCCCCCTTGCGGCGTTTCGACGGGATGGATTGTTAAGGAGCGCCCGTTTCGGGACGTCTGCACGAAAACAGGAAAATGGTTTCGTGCGCCTGCGGAAATGTTTCGTCGCGCCGCACATCGCGAAACAGTCGTGGCGGAATTGTGCCTTATTCCAATTTGCGGAACGAAATGCGGGCGAACAGGTCGCTCCGGCTGCCGCCGGCTGGCCCGCTTCAGGCCTTGTCGCCGGCCGGGGAAAACAGGTAGCCGCCGCCGCGAATGGTCCGGATCACGGCCGGTTTGGTCGGATCCGGCTCGATCTTGCGGCGGATCCGCATGATTCGCAGGTCCACGGCGCGGTCGAAGGCCTCGGCATCGCGGGCATTGGCGAGCTCCAGCAGCCGCTCGCGCGACAGCACCCGCTTCGGGTTGGCGGCGAACACTTTGAGCAGGCCGTACTCGGAAGCCGTCAGCGGATGCTCGTTGCCTTCGTCGTCGCGCAGCGCCTGGGCATCGAGATCCAGCCATTTGGTGCCGAACCGCACCAATTGCGGGTTTTTGGCCTGGGCCGGAGCGGTCTCCGTGACGGCCGCCGCAGCCTTGGCTGGACCGCTGCGGCGCAGCACGGAGCGGATCCGGGCCATCAATTCACGCAATTCGCACGGCTTGGCGACGTAATCGTCGGCCCCGAGCTCGAGCCCGACCACGCGGTCGATCGGGCTGGCGGTGGCCGTCAGCATGATCACGGGGATGTTGGTGCGGCCCTTGAGATCGCGGATGATCGACAGTCCGTCCTCTTCGGGCATGTTGAGGTCGAGCACGACGAGATCGGCCGGGCCGGTTTCGATGGCGCTGCGCAGGCTCTTGCCGCCATCGCACAAGGTCACGGTGAAGCCGTGCATCTTGAGGTAGTCACCCACCATTTCGCGGGCGGGCGCCTCGTCGTCGACGATGATGATGTGCTGGCTCTGACTCATGACAATTCGGCCGCCGGCAGTGTGATGGTGAAGGTCGATCCGGATCCCGGCCCTTCGCTCCTGGCCGTCACCTCGCCACCATGCATGTCGACGATGCGTTTGACAATCGACAGGCCGAGCCCGGTCGAGCTCTCGCCCGCGGTCGGTTTGGCCGACAGCCGCTGGAACCGGCCGAACAGCCGGCCGAGATCCTCCGGCGAGAGGCCAGCGCCCTGGTCGGTGATGCCGATGATGGTGTTGTCGCCATCGTCCGAGGCATTCACGATGATCCTGCCGCCGATCGGGCTGTACTTGATGGCGTTGCTCAAGAGATTGTCGATCGCTTCGCGGATCCGGTCGATGTCGCACATCGTCGACGGCAGCGTCGGCGCCGAGACCTCGATGACCTGTTGCTTGTTGAGGGCGAGCGGCTGGTTGGCCTCGACCACCTCGTGGATCAGGGCTGTGATGTCGACCGGCTCGCGGCGGATGGTGATGTCGAAGGCGTCGGCCATCGCATCCGAGATCAGATGGTCGACCATCGAGGTCAGCCGCTTGGCGGCATCACGGATATGTCCGACCTGGCTGGTGATGCCCTCGGCGGATGCACCGGTTGCGATCAACTCGGTCAGCATTTCCGTGCGGCCGAGAATGACGCCGAGCGGATTCTTCAGGTCATGGGCGACGGTGCCGAGAATCTCGTTCTTGAAGCCGTTGGCGCGCTGCAGCCGCAGCCATTGCGCCGACAGCCGCCGGTTGGCCTGCATCAGCGCGCGGGTGCGCTGGGCGACGCGGTCCTCGAGCTGGGTGTTGGCCTCATGCAGCTGCTGATAGAGGATCACGTTGTCGAAGGCGATCGACAGCCGGCTGGAGAAGATCTCGACCAGCGAGCGGTCGGTCTCGGACAGCGGCCGCTCCGCCTGCAGCAGCACCACGACCTCGCGCCCCGAGCCGGTGCGGACATAGAGCACGGTGCGATGGTCGGCGAATTCGTTGCTGCGCTGCCTGAAGGCGGCCTCGACCATGTCGCGCAGGTCGGGGTCGAGCGAGCGCGAGGTGACGGCGCCGGAGAAGCGGCTGTAGCAGCCGGAGCCGGCCAGCACCGAGAAATCCTCGGTCTGGCTGCCGTCGTCGCGCAGCACCAGGATCCCGGCGCAATCGACGTTGAGCAGCGACGCGATCTGGGTCAGCACGCCCTCGGCCAGCCGCTGCATCGACTTGAAATCATACAGCGTCGAGGCGGCGTCGATGATGATCTCGAGGCCACGCCTTGTCTGCACCATGCGCTCGAGCTGCTGGTAGCTGCGCAGCGCTGCCGTCAGCGAGGTGAACAGCTTGTCGGCGGTGAGCTCGGTCTTGGCCTTGTAGTCGTTGATGTCGTACTGGACGATGACGCGCCGCTCCGGCGCCTGGCCGGGCTGTCCGGTCCGCAGGATGATGCGGACGGTCTCGTTCTTGATCTCGTTGCGGATGTATTCGACGAGCTCGAGCCCGGCGACGTCGGTCTCCATGATGACGTCGAGCAGCACCGCTGCGACGTCGGTGTGCTCCCGCATCAGGGCGCGGCCCTCGGCCGCCGAATAGGCGGAGAGGATTTCCAGCCCCTGGCCGTTCAGGCTGTAGTCCGACAGCGCAAAGCGGGTGCCTTCGTGCACGGCATGGTCGTCGTCGATGACGGCGATCTTCCATTTCCGGGCCGAACGGTCGTCCTCGTCGAAACCGGTATCCTCGATCAGTTGGAGGACATCGTCCTGTTCGGCCATTGCGTCGTTCCGTCACCCATTGCTGTCTCGGCGCCGCCCTTGGCGACCCGCGGCATGATAATCCGAAAGGTGGTGCCTTGTCCCTCGCGGGATTCCAGCATCATGCGGCCGCCAAGCTGCTGCGTCACCAGATTGTAGACGATATGCAGCCCGAGCCCCGTTCCCCCTTCGTTGCGGCGTGTCGTGAAGAACGGATCGAAGGCCTGGCGCTGCACGTCGGGGGTCATGCCGGCCCCGTTATCGGCGAAAATGATCTCGATGTCATCCGCGCCGCGCGGCCGCGCCGTGATCGAGATGGTGCCCGCGCGGCCGTCGGCAAAGGCATGGTTGACGGCGTTGAGGAACAGGTTGGTGAGAATCTGACCGTAGAACCCGGGATAGCCGTCGATGAAGAGCCCTTCGGGGACGTCGACCGCCAGCGTGATCGGCGCGCGCTTGAGCACCGGCTTGAGGCTGGTGATGATCTGATCGGTCGCCTCGCTCAGGACGAAGGTCCGTCGCTCCGCATGGGAGCGGTCGACCGCGACCTGCTTGAACGACTGGATCAACTCGCCGGCGCGCTGCAGATTGGCGACCAGCTGCTCGGACGCATCGCGCGAGGTGCGCACGAACTCCTCCAGCTGCGACCGGCGCAGGCCGCCTTCGGGCGACCGCAGCGCCGCCTCGAACATCTCGACCCGGCGCGCGAAGCTGGAGGCCACCGTCAGGCTGATGCCGATCGGATTGTTCACCTCGTGGGCGACGCCGGCGACGAGCCCGCCCAGCGCCGCCAGCCGCTCGGCATCGATCAGGTTGCGCTGTGCGGCGCTGAGTTCGAGCAGGGCGCTCTCGGCCTCTTCCTTCGCGGCGCGGAGCTCGTCCTCGGTCTTGCGCTTGGCGATCGCGTTCTCGCGGAAGGTCTCGACGGCGCGGGCCATCGCGCCGACCTCGTCGCGCGCCTCGGTGCCTTGGACCTCGCGGTCGTAGTCGCCCAGCATGATCGCGCGCATCGAGGCCATGATCTGCTGCAGCGGCAGCCGGATCGACAAGGCGATCAGCACGCCGGCGGAGAGGATCACTCCCAGGAAGATCACCGCGATCGAGAGGACGCGGCGGGAGATGTCCTTCAACGTCCGATCGAACGTCGCCTGCGCCTTCTGCTCGTGCTGGCGCATCTTCACCGACAGGCCGTCGATGGCGCCGATGGTCTCGGCCTGGCTCGCATCGATGGTGTTGCGCAGCAGCTCGGTGCGGTTGGTGAGCTGATCGGTGAGCTTGGAGAATCCCGCGCGCAGCGCCGCGGTCCGGGCCGACAGCCGCTGCAGCGCCAGGCGCTGCAGATCATTGTCCGCAAGGCTCGACATCACCGGAATGGTCTTCTCGATCGTCTCCGTGTTGCGGCGCGCGTCGTCGGCGGAGGCGGGCGCGAGCGACAGATAGTAGGAATTGGCCGCGACCAGCATGGCGGTGAACGCCTCGCGCGATTTGCCGAGCGAGGGCCAGATCTGCGCGTCGCGATGGCCGGTCGCGCCTTCGATCACCGAATACAGCCCGGCGATGTCGCGCGCGGGGCCGAGAACCTCCTCCTCGTAGGTCTTGGAGATCGTCGCCTGCAGGCTGCGCAGCTCGCCGAAGCCGTCCAGAAAGCGCACGGTGACGCGCTCCAGCTCCTCGACCGACCCCGACAGCATCGGGTCGGTCGAGGCGCGCGTCGTCAGCGTCCCGAGCACGGCCTCGCGCAGCAGCAGGATCTCGGCGAACAGCTCCGGGCTCGGCTGATTGATGTAGCGATGGATGAGGTTATGCAGCCGGCTGGTCTCGCTTTCGAGCAGGGCCAGGACCTTGTCGGATTCGCGGACCTGGCGGACGTCGTCCCAGGCCGTGCCGAGCACCGTCGCGCCATTCCAGATCAGCGCCGCCAGAACGATGACGACCGCCGAGTTCAGCGCGGCGATCGAGAGGATGCGCCAGCGGATCGGAACCGCCCGCAGCGCGCGCACGATTCGTGCCCGCCCCAGGACCGCCAGGCTGAGCGGCCGCGCGACGGATTTCCGCTGCTCGGATCGCGCCACGATCGCTACCTCGGACCGGGCTTACGGAACCGGCCTGCGCGCGATCCGCCGCGGGCGCCCGGATTTGTATGCTGCGGCGCATTTAACCGCGCCGCGGAGTACGGGAGGCGTAAAAGGGACGAGCGGTACCGCGCGCCCGCCTCAGCGCGCATCAGCACCGGCGTGACGTCCACTCTCGAGATCGACGAAAGATGGGCGCGGTACACAGGCAACACTTTCCCCTTGATGATGAGGTCGGCCCGGATGTGAAAAGGTTCAATGCTCTCCCGAACAGGTGCTATAAGTCCATTCTGACGTCAAAGCGATACGCGTCAATGGTTTGTTGATAGTTTGTTGCAGCTCTGGGTTGCTGGGCCCCATTTTCGGTCCGATTGCGATCTCAGCCCAGGCAGATTCATCCATGGAATTGGAGTTGGCTCCCGGTGACGGTCCTCTGGCGTTCTGTTCCGTCTGCAATCCTGCTCTGGACGGTTGTTTGTGCAAGCACGGCCCAGGCCGCGACCGAGATCGTGTGGTGGCATGCGATGTCGGGCGAGCTCGGCAGGCAGGTCGACAGGCTGGCCGCCGACTTCAATGCTTCGCAGTCCGACTATCGCATCGTGCCGAGCTACAAGGGCAGCTATACGGAGACCGTGACGGCGGCCATCTTCGCATTCCGCTCGCGCAGCCAGCCGGCGATCGTGCAGGTCAACGAGATCGCGACCGCGACGATGACGGCGGCCAAGGGCGCGATCTACCCGGTCTACGAGCTGATGCGCGACGAGCAGGAGAGCTTTTCGCCGTCGGCCTATCTGCCCGCCATCGCCGGCACCTATGCCGACGCTGACGGCAACATGCTGTCGTTTCCGTTCAACGCCTCCACGCCCATCCTCTACTACAACAAGGATCAGTTTCGCGCGGCCGGGCTCGATCCGGGCGCGGCGCCGAAGACCTGGCCCGAGCTCGGCAAGGCCGCCCGGCGGCTGCGCGACAATGGCGTTGCCTGCGGCTTCACGACGTCGTGGCCGGCCTGGATCAACGTGGAGAATTTCTCCGCCTTCCACAATCTGCCGATCGCCACGCGGGCCAACGGCTTTGCCGGACTGGACGCCGTGCTGACATTCAATAATCCACAGGTGATTCGGCACATCGCCCAGCTCGCGGAATGGCAGAAGAGCAAGGTCTTCGACTATGGCGGCCGCGGTCAGGCAGCCGAGCCGCGTTTCCAGAAGGGCGAGTGCGGCATCTTCATCGGCTCCTCGGCGACGCACGCCGACATCAAGGCGAATTCGAAGTTCGAGGTCGGCTACGGCATGATGCCGTACTGGCCCGATATTGCGGGCGCGCCGCAGAATTCGATCATCGGCGGCGCGACGCTGTGGGTGCTCCGTGACCGGCCCGCAGCCGAGTACAAGGGCGTGGCCAAGTTCTTCGCCTATCTGTCGCGGCCCGATGTTCAGGCCGCCTGGCACCAGAATACGGGCTATCTGCCGATCACGCAGGCGGCCTTCGATCTGACACGCGCGCAGGGCTTCTACGACCGCAATCCAGGCGCGGCGATCTCGATCGAGCAGGTGACGCTCAATCCGCCCACGGAAAATTCGCGCGGCCTGCGGCTCGGCTCATTCGTGCTGATCCGTGATGCCATCGAGGACGAGATGGAGCAGGCCTTCAGCGGCCGCAAACCGGCGCAGACGGCGCTCGATGCCGCCGCCGAGCGCGGCAACCGTCTGCTGCGCCAGTTCGAGCGCGCGAGCCCGGATCGCTGATGACGGCGTTGCACGAGTGAGCCACTGATGGGCCGATTGCCGGACATCACTGCGGGCGCCGAGCTGCGTGGCCTTCGCGCTGATGTCGCGGCATGGCTGCCGGTGGCGCGCGATATCGTGCGCCACCACGGTTGCGAGCATCCGGGCCTCGCTCCCTTTGCAGCCGGCACCAACCTCGTCGCGGGAATCGGCGGCGAGCTGATCCTGAAACTGTTTCCTCCGTTCCATCGGCGCCAGTTTCTGTCCGAGCGGAGTACGCTGCGCGTGCTCGCCGGACGCTTGAAGCAGGTCGCCACGCCTGAGTTGCTGCACGAAGGTGAATGGGACGACTGGACCTACCTGATCATGACGCGGCTCGACGGCATTCCGGCGGCGGAGGTCTGGCCCGGGCTCGACGAGCGTGCGAAGGAGTCTCTGCTCCGGGATGTCGGACGGCTGGTTGCGGAGGTGCAGCTTGTGCCGCCCGGCGAACTGCACGCGACCGGTCCGCGCTGGTCCGACTTCCTGCAAGGGCAGTTCGCAGGCTGCCGCGCCCGCCATCAGCGGCTCGGTCTGCCGGAGGCGCTGCTTGCCGGCCTGGATGATCTCCTGCGCGACGCCGCCGCGCTGCTGCCTCCGGACCCACGGCCCGTCATCCTGACCGGCGAATACATTCCGGAGAACTTTCTCGTCTCTCGCCATGGTGACGGCTGGCGCATCAGCGGTCTGTTCGACTTCGGTGACGTCATGACCGGCTTCGGTGAATACGACCTGCTCGGGCCGAGCGCCTTCATGGCCGCGGGCCATCCGGACCGCGTGCGCGCGCTGTTCGCGGGATACGGATTTGCGCCGGCCGACGTCACCTGGCAGCTGAAGCGGCGGCTGCTGGTCTTGATGCTGCTGCATCAGGCCAGCGATCCTGTCCGGCACATCTGCATTCCCGATTGGCCCAGCAGGGTCCGCAACTTCGATCAGTTGCAGGCCCTGATCTGGCCGGACTGATGTTCCGGTGTCCCGCCTGCGTAAATCGGTCGCATGGCGTATTGAGAGACTATAATTTGTGCAAATTCGCACTTATGTATGCAATTCTGCATGGAGGTGACGCGACGTTTGAGGTCGTGAGACCCGCAATTTCAATGGTTTAGCCGATCGTGAGGCTTGGCACGAAGCTTGCGATCCTTGTTCCCGCCGGTCGTATTCTGGTGGGAGCATTTGATGAAGCGTCGCGATTTTCTGAAATCCGTGTCCGGTCTGGCTGCGGGAGCCGCGCTGCCAACGGCGCCGGCGATCATGTCGTCCGCCAAGGCCGATGCGCGGTCCGAGACGCTGCTCATCGTCTCCGAGGGCGGTCCAAACAACCTCGACATCCACGGCGTCGGCACCAACGTGCCCGGCTATGAGGTCTCGTGGAATTGCTACGACCGCCTGATCAGCCACGAGATGAAGAGCGGCCCGGGCGGCGTGCCGTATTACGACCGCGACAAGTTCAAGCCCGAGCTGGCCGAGGACATGACCATCGGCGACATGTCCGCCACCTTCAAGCTCCGCAAGAACGCCAAATTCCACGACGGCACGCCGGTCACCGCCAAGGACGTGAAGTGGTCGCTCGATCGCGCCGTCAGCGTCGGCGGCTTTCCGACTTTCCAGATGAGCGCGGGCTCGCTGACCAAGCCGGAGCAGTTCGTCATCGTCGACGACCACACGGTGCGGGTCGATTTCCTGAAGAAGGATCGGCTGACGATCCCAGATCTCGCCGTCATCGTACCCTGCGTCGTGAACTCCGAACTGGTGAAGAAGAACGCCACCGACAAGGATCCGTGGGGGCTCGAATACACCAAGCAGCAGACCGCGGGCTCCGGCGCCTACAAGGTGACGAAGTGGACCGCCGGTACCGAAGTGATCATGGAGCGCAACGACGACTGGGTGTG
The DNA here is from genome assembly GCF_051168015.1 of Bradyrhizobium sp. HKCCYLRH3061. Taxonomy (NCBI): domain Bacteria; kingdom Pseudomonadati; phylum Pseudomonadota; class Alphaproteobacteria; order Hyphomicrobiales; family Nitrobacteraceae; genus Bradyrhizobium; species Bradyrhizobium sp. HKCCYLRH3061. The sequence continues at coordinate 128,666 of NZ_JBNPUE010000020.1, read as the reverse complement.
CGGTCCGCTACCCAAGATCAAGCGCGTGATCTGGCGCATGGTGCCGCAGGCCGGCAACCGGCGCGCGCTGCTCGAGCGCGGGGATGCCGACATCTCCTATGAGCTGCCGAACAAGGACTTCCAGGAAATGAAGTCGAACGGCAAGCACACCGTGATCTCATTGCCGATCTCCAACGGTATCCAATATATCGGCATGAACGTGACCAAGCCGCCGTTCGATAATCCCAAGGTTCGGCAGGCGCTCGCCTATGCAATGCCCTATCAGAAGATCATCGATGCCGTGATGTTCGGCCTGGCCAATCCGATGTTCGGTGCGCCAGCCGACAAGGCGACCGAGGTGGCGTGGCCGCAGCCGACCAAGTACTTCACCGACATGGAGAAGGCAAAAGCGCTGCTGGCGGAAGCAGGCTACCCCAACGGCTTCGAGACCACGATCTCCTTCGACCTCAATTTCGCACAGGTCAACGAGCCCTTGTGCGTGCTCGTGCAGGAGAGCCTCGCTCAGCTCGGCATCAAGACCACGATCAACAAGGTGCCCGGCGCCAACTGGCGTACCGAGCTGAACAAGAAGGAGATGCCGCTCTTCACCAACATCTTCTCGGGCTGGCTCGATTATCCCGAGTATTTCTTCTACTGGTGCTATCACGGCAACAATTCCGTGTTCAACACGATGAGCTACAAGTCGCCGGTGATGGACAAGTTCATCGACGGCGCGCGTGACGCCGCCGCGGCCGGGGACAAGGCGACGTATGATGCCGATGTGAAGGGCTTCGTCGACCTCGCCTTCGCCGAGGTGCCGCGCATCCCGCTGTATCAGCCGTTCGTCAACGTCGCGATGCAGAAGAACATCTCAGGCTATCAGTACTGGTTCCACCGTCGGCTGGATTATCGCGCGCTGGTGAAGGGATGAGCTGCGTGAGCTGCCTTGGTTATGTGAGCCGAGCTCTCTCACTCCCTCCCCCCTTGTGGGGGAGGGGCGGGGAGGGGGGTAACCCCACCCACCGTCGCCGCGGCTCACCCCCCACCCCAGCCCTCCCCCACAAGGGGGGAGGGAGCAGACTGCGTATTGTCGTGGGAGCGGTGGAAAATCCGGCGAGGCCTTGGCCATGCTGATGCTCATCGCCAAGCGCCTCGCGTTCGCGATCCCCTCGCTGATCGGCGTCGTGATCGTTACCTTCCTGCTCACCCGCGCCTTGCCCGGCGATCCCGCCGCGTACTTTGCCGGACCTGCCGCCACCAAGGAGGCCGTCGAGCAGATCCGCAAGAAGCTCGGCTTCGACAAGCCGCTGATCGAGCAGTTCTTCCGCTACACCGTCGATCTCGCCCATGGCGACCTCGGCAGTTCGCTGACCACGGGCCAGCCGGTCGCCAGCGAGATCCGCAACCGCCTGCCGGCCTCGGCCGAGCTCACCTTTCTCGGCCTCTTGGTTTCGGTCGCGATCGCGCTGCCGCTCGGCGTGCTCGCGGCGACGCGGCCGGGGTCGTGGATCGACCATACCTGCCGTATCGTCACGACCGCTGGCGTCTCGCTGCCGGTGTTCTTCACCGGGCTGGTGCTGGTGTACGTGTTCTACTTCCGGCTCGGCTGGTCGCCGGCGCCGCTCGGTCGGCTCGACGTGTTTTATAGCGCGCCGGATCCCGTGACCGGCTTCTACCTCGTCGATACGCTGATCGCGCGTGACGGTGAGGCGTTCCGCTCGGCGCTGAGCCAGTTGATCCTGCCCGCCGCGACGCTGGCGATCTTCTCGCTGGCGCCGATCGCGCGCATGACGCGCGCCTCGATGCTCTCGGTTCTGTCGTCGGAATTCGTGCGCACGGCGCGCGCCTCGGGGCTGTCGCCCTCGACCGTCACCGTGACCTACGCGTTCCGCAACGCCATGCTTCCGGTCATCACCACGCTGTCGATGGTGTTCTCCTTCCTGCTCGGCGCCAACGTACTCGTGGAGAAGGTGTTCGCCTGGCCCGGCATCGGCTCCTACGCGGTCGAGGCGCTGATCGCCTCCGACTTCGCGCCGGTGCAGGGTTTCGTATTGACGATGGCCGTGATGTACGTCGTCCTGAACCTCGTCATCGACATTCTCTATGGCGTCATCGATCCCCGTGTGAGGCTGGAAGGATGAGCACCGTCGCGCCGACCCTCGAGCCCGCTGTCTCCGCCCGCACCTCCGGTCTCATGGCCCTGATCGGGCACACGCGCTATGTGCTGGCCGAGAACAAGGTCACGGGCTTCGCCTTCGGGCTTCTGGTCGTGATCCTGTTCGCTGCGATCTTCGGCCCCTGGATCGTGCCGTATGATCCGCTGGCCAGCGACACGGCGTCCGCGCTGAAGCCGCCATCGGCGGCGCATTGGTTCGGCACCGATCAGCTCGGTCGCGACATCTTCAGCCGCGTCGTGGTCGCGACCCGGCTCGACACCTTCATCGCGGTCGCATCAGTGGCGCTGGTGTTCTTCATGGGCGGACTTGCCGGCGTCGCCGCCGGCTTCTTCGGCGGCTGGACCGATCGCATCGTCGGCCGCATTGCCGATACGATCATGGCGTTCCCGCTGTTCGTGCTGGCGATGGGCATCGTCGCCGCGCTCGGCAACACCGTGCAGAACATCATCATCGCCACCGCGATCGTGAACTTCCCGCTCTATGCGCGCGTCGCGCGGGCCGAGGCCAATGTCCGCCGCAATGCCGGCTTCGTGCAGGCGGCGCGGCTGTCGGGCAACAGCGAGATGCGCATCCTGCTCGGCCACATCCTGCCGAACATCATGCCGATCATGATCGTGCAGATGTCGCTGACCATGGGCTACGCCATCCTCAATGCCGCCGGCCTGTCCTTCATCGGCCTCGGTGTGCGGCCGCCGACGGCGGAATGGGGCATCATGGTTGCCGAGGGCGCCTCCTTCATGGTGTCGGGCGAATGGTGGATCGCGCTGTTTCCGGGCCTTGCGCTGATGATCGCGGTGTTCTGCTTCAATCTGCTCGGCGATGGCCTGCGCGACATCGTCGATCCGCAGCGCAGGACGTAATGGGATGAGGGTGTCCCAACAAAACTCCGTCACTGCCGGGCTTGACCCGGCAATCCATCCCCTCAAGCGAGACTTCGTCGGTCTGATGGATGCGCGGGCCTTCGCCGCGCCGAAGGGGCTTCGGCCCCGCAGGCGGGTCAAGCCCGCGCATGACGATGGGAATACGCGGAGCCACACATGACCGCCCAGCCGCTGCTCGACGTCCGTGATCTCACGGTCGAATTCTCCACCCGGCGCGGCGTCGTCAAGGCGGTGCAGCATGTCGATATCTCCGTCGCCAAGGGCGAGACGCTCGCGATCGTCGGCGAGTCCGGCTCGGGCAAGTCGGTGACGTCGTATGCGGTGATGCGCATCCTCGATCGCGCCGGGCGCATTGCCGAGGGATCGGTGATGTTCTCCGGCGTCGACGTCAGGGCGGCCGAGGAAAGCGCGATGCGCGATCTGCGCGGGCGCGAGATCTCGATGATCTTTCAGAACCCGCGCGCGGCCCTCAACCCGATCCGCAAGGTGGGCCAGCAGATCGAGGACGTGCTGAAACAGCACGCCCAGGCGGCCGCAACCGATCGCGCCGAGAAGGCCATAGCTGCGCTCGAGCAGGTCAAGATCGCGCGCCCGCGCGAGCGCTACCACGCCTATCCGTTCGAATTGTCCGGCGGCATGTGCCAGCGCGTCGTCATCGCGCTGGCGCTGGCCTGCAACCCGCAGCTCCTGATCGCCGACGAGCCGACCACCGGCCTCGACGTCACCACGCAGAAGGCGGTGATGGACCTGGTCGTCGAGCTCACCAAGAGCCGGGGCATGTCGACGATCCTGATCACGCATGATCTCGGTCTCGCCGCGGCCTATTGCGATCGCGTGGTGGTGATGGAGAAGGGCCGGGTGGTCGAGACCGCCAAGGCCGCCGACATCTTCGCCAACCCGCAGCATCCCTACACGCGCAAGCTGATGCGCGCGACGCCGCGCCTCGGCGTGTCGCTGCGGGATCTGCTGCCGGAGGAGGAGGCGCTGGCGGCGCCTAGTACTCTCTCCGTCATGGCCGGGCTTGACCCGGCCATCCATCCCACTTCGCAGGACTCGCTCCAGGCGATGGACCCCCGGGGCAAGCCCGGGGGTGACGAGCGGAGTGGGGAGGGCGAGCGGAGTGCGGGTAGCGTTCGGCCGCTCCTGCTCGTCGACAAGCTGGTCAAGGAATATCCGCGCCAGGGCGCTACCGCGACACTGTCAAAGCTGTTCGGACGGAGGCCGGCGGTCGAGCCGGAGGTGTTCCGCGCGGTCGACGGCATCAGCTTCACGGTCGGTCATGGCGAGAGCGTTGGCCTGGTCGGCGAATCCGGCTGCGGCAAATCGACCACGTCGATGATGGTGATGCGGCTGCTCGACCAGACGTCGGGCCGCATCAGCTTCGATGGTGAGGAGATCGGCAACATCCTGCCGCAGGCGTTTGCCCGGCTGCCGCTGCGCAGCCGGATCCAGATGGTGTTCCAGGATCCGACCGATAGCCTCAACCCGCGCTTCACCGCGGCGCGCGCCATCGCCGATCCAGTCCTGCAGCTCGGCGATATCAGGGGCCGCGACGCGCTTCGTGCGCTCTGCGAGGAGCTCGCGACCATGGTCGGTCTGCCGCTCAACCTGCTCGACCGCTTCCCGCATCAATTGTCCGGCGGCCAAAAGGCCCGCGTCGGCATCGCGCGCGCCATCGCACTGCACCCGAAGCTCGTCATCCTCGACGAGCCCACGGCGGCGCTCGACGTCTCCGTGCAGGCGGTCGTGCTCAATCTGCTGCAGGACCTCAAGCAGCAGTTAGGTATGAGCTATCTGTTCGTCTCCCATGATTTGAATGTCGTGCGGCTGTTGTGCGATCGTGTGATCGTGATGCGGTCGGGTCGAATCGTCGAGGAAGGCACCTCCGAACGTGTGCTAGGTGATCCGCAGGATGCCTATACGCGGGAGTTGTTGACGGCGATTCCGCACCCGCCATTGCCGGCGCATTGAGCGTGAAAGCTTGAAGGGAAAAGCTGATGGCGGAGCCATTGGACGACTACATCGACGCAGTCGGGCGTGCATTGGCCCTGCCGATCGAGGACGCGTGGCGCCCGGCGATCCGGGCCAATCTCGAGGTCTCGCTGAGGATGGCGAAGCTGGTCGACGAATTCTCCCTGCCCGACGAAGCCGAGCCTGCCAGTGTCTTCACCGCTTAGTTCTCCCGAGATGACCGCGAGCGCCGTCGCCGCCGCGGTCGCCGCCGGCAAGCTCACCGCCGTCGAGGCGACCGACGCCGCGCTGGCGCGGATCATGGCCCGCGATTGTGTGCTCAATTCGTTTACCGACGTCACCGCCGAGCGGGCGCTCGCGAAGGCCCGCGCCGTGGATGCCGACATTGCGGCCGGGAAGCCGGTTGGTCCGCTCGCCGGCGTGCCGTTCGCGGTGAAGAACCTGTTCGATGTCGAGGGGCTGCCGACCCGCGCCGGCTCCAGGATCAACCGCGATCGCACCCCGGCGACACGCGATGCGACGCTGATCGCGCGCATGGAAGCCGCCGGCGCCGTCCTGGTCGGTGCGCTGAACATGGGCGAATACGCCTACGACTTCACCGGCGAGAACGTCCATGACGGTCCGTCGCGCAATCCGCACGATCCGACGCGGATGAGCGGCGGTTCGTCCGGCGGCTCGGGCAGCGCTGTCGGCGGCGGCCTGGTGCCGATTGCGCTCGGCTCCGATACCAACGGCTCGATCCGCGTGCCGTCGTCGTTCTGCGGCATCTTCGGCCTCAAGCCGACCTACGGCCGGCTGTCGCGGGCGCGCTCGTTTCCGTTCGTCATGAGCCTGGATCATCTCGGTCCGTTCGCACGCTCGGTCGAGGATCTCGCGCTCGCCTATGACGTGATGCAGGGGCCAGATGCGGACGACGCCGCGTGCACCGCGCGTGCGCCGGAGCCGGTCTCCGGCCAGCTCTCGCAAGGCATCGGCAGTCTGCGCATCGCCCTTGCCGGAGGGCACTTCCAGACGAATCTGTTTCCTGAAGCCGCCGAAGCGGTCGCTCGTGTCGCGGCTGCGCTAGAGGTCACCGAGGTGGTCGAGGTGCCCGAAGCGGCGCGCGCCCGCGCCGCGGCTTATGTCATCAGCACCACCGAGGGCGCCTCGCTGCATCTCGACCGGCTGCGCACGCGCGCGGGTGATTTCGATCCGGCGGTGCGCGACCGCCTGATTGCGGGTGCGATGATTCCGGCGCCGATGGTGGACCGCGCGCAGAAATTCCGCCGCTGGTATCGCGGCAAGGTGCTCGAACTCTTCAAGTCTGTCGACGTGCTGATCGCGCCCGCAACGCCCTGCGTTGCGCCCAGGCTCGGGCAGGCGACCTTCGTGCTCGACGGCGTCGAGCTGCCGGTGCGCGCCAATATCGGCATTCACACGCAGCCGATCTCGTTCATCGGGCTCCCCGTCGTCGCCGTTCCGATTCCGCTCGAGCCGATGCCCATCGGCGTGCAGATCATCGCGGCGCCCTGGTGCGAACATGTCGCATTGCGTGTGGCCCACGCCTTGCAACAGCTTGGCGTCGCCGCTGCGCCGGCCCCGAGAGGAGTTCTGGAGAATGGAAGTCGATCTGCCTGACGTCGTCGCGGAAGTTACCGCGCAGTTCCAGCGCTATGAACAGGCGCTGGTCCGCAACGACGTCGCCGTGCTCGACGAGCTGTTCAAGCAGGACTCCCGCACGCTGCGCTACGGCATCGGCGAGAACCTCTACGGCTACAGCGAGATCGCGGCGTTTCGCGCCGCGCGCTCGCCGGCTGGACTGATGCGGCGGACCGCGCGCACCGTGATCACCACCTACGGCCGTGACGCTGCGGTTGCCTCGACGCTGTTCTATCGTGACACCGCGCCCGGCAAGGTCGGACGCCAGATGCAGACCTGGGTCCGGTTTCCGGAAGGCTGGAAGATCGTCGCCGCCCATGTCAGCATCATCGACGAAGCAAAGGGCGGCTGAAGATGAGCCTGGACGATCTACCGCCGCGAACGCGCCAGCGGCCCGCCCGCGAGTCCGAGATCAAGCGCATCGACCGCGCGCCGCCCGCGGTCGCGAAGATCACGCGCGCGGAGGAGCTGCGCCTGCAGCTCGCCGACGATATCGTGCGCGGCGCGCTGGCGCCGGGGGCGCCGCTGGACGAGACCGAGATCGCCAAGCGCTTCAACGTCTCGCGCACGCCGGTGCGCGAGGCGCTGCGTCAACTGGCGACGTCGGGGCTGATCGAGGCGCGTGCGCATCGCGGCGCCGTCGTGGCGCGGCCCTCGGCCGACCGCCTGACCGGCATGTTCGAGGCGATGGCCGAGCTCGAGGGCCTGTGCGCCGGTCTCGCGGCGCAGCGCATGACGCCGGTCGAGCGGCAGCGGCTGGAAGCCATCCACGAGGAGCTGCGCAATCTCAGCCACGCCGGCAATCCCGAGCGCTTCCACGAGGTGAACGAGCGCTTCCACAACGCGATCTATGCCGGCGCGCACAATGCCTACATCGCCGAGATCACCCTGGCGACGCGGGTGCGGGTGCAGCCGTTCCGCCGCGCCCAGTTCCGCAATCTCGGCCGCCTTGCCAAGTCGCATGCGGAGCACGACCGCGTTGTCGTCGCCATCCTGCGCGGCGACAAGGCCGGCGCGGCGAACGCGATGCGTGCCCATATCGAGCTGGTGCGCGGCGAATACGAGATCTACGCGGTGTCGGTGTAGGTTTTCGTTCGAGCGGTAGGGTGGGCAAAGCAGCCGCCGTTCGGCGGCAGCGTGCCCACCGTCCCACGGCGAGCTGATCACCAGCGGCATGGTGGGCACGGCGCCGCTGCTATCTCGCTCGGCGAGAGCGTGTGAACGCGCCTTTGCCCACCCTACGATTTTGCGCGTGGAGCCGTCAGTCCTTCTGCGCCATATACGCGCGCCAGCCGCCGAACTCGGAGATGTCGCGTGCGCCATCGAGCGCGGCGGGCTCGACGAGGAATCCCTTGGCGGTGCGGCCGTCCGCCAGCCGGATGGTGCCGATCGACAGCGGCGGCGGGATCAGGTTGACGAATTGGCCGAAGCCGGCGGCCGACAGCGCCCAGAGCTCGACGGCCATGGCGCTGCCCTTGCCATCGTCGATGCGCAGCATGCCGGGCTTGGGCGGCGTGGTCGACAGCGCATAGAGCTTGTAGTCCGGGGCGGTGGTCGTCGCCTCGAGCAGACGCCCGCCGAGGCTGGTCAGTTCGTGGTTCAATGCCATGCCCGAGAGATGCGCGCCGACGACGACGATGGCGATCTCGTCGCCATGCAGTGACGGTGACACAGGCGCGAGCGGCGGCAGCGGGATCGACTTGGCGCCGACCGGCAGCGCCGTGTCGGCATGAAAGGCGCGCCCAAGGCTGGCGAGCGCCGCATCGCGTCCAGCCGGCGCGAGCAGCGTGACGCCGAACGGAATGCCGTCGCTGCGCATGGCGGCAGGCACGGCGAGCCCGCAAAGATCGAGCAGGTTGACGAAATTCGTGTAGGTGCCGAGCCGGCTGTTGAGCTCGATCGGGTTGGCGAGCACGTCCGCGGTGGTATAGGCGGTCGGCGCCGTCGGCAGCACCAGCGCGTCGACGTCTGCGAACGTGCGCTCCGCCACCTTCCGCAGCCCCTGCAGACGATACAGCGCGGCAAACGTGTCGGCCGCGCTACCGCGCGCGCCGCCGATGGTGATCTCGCGCGTCACCGGATGGATCGCGTCGGGATCGGAGGCGAGAAGATCGCGGATCACGAGATAGCGCTCGGCCACCCACGGGCCTTCGTAAAGCAGCCGCGCGGTCTCATAGAACGGCTCGAGGTCGAATTCGACGAGCTCGGCGCCGAGCTTGGCGAAGCGTGCGGCCGCGGCGGCATAGGCTGCTTCGGCGGCCTTGTCGCCGAAGAAGATCAACTGGCCCGAACGGGGAATGCCGAGCTTCACGCCCTTCGGAAAGGCCGTCACAGCGGCCACGGGGCGGTCGCGCGAAAACGGATCGAGCGGATCGGGCGCTGCCATCACCGACAGCGCCGCGACCGCGTCGTCGACCGTGAGCGAGAACACCGAGATGCAGTCGAGCGTGCGGCACGCCGGCACGAGGCCCGTGGTCGAGATCATGCCCAGACTCGGCTTCAGCCCGACGATGTTGTTGAGCATCGCCGGCACGCGGCCGGAGCCCGCCGTATCCGTTCCGAGCGACAGCGGCACGAGACCGGCCGAGACGGCCACGGCAGAGCCGGAGCTCGATCCGCCCGGCACGAGATCGGCGCGCACCGGGTTCTTCGGAATGCCATAGGGCGAGCGCACGCCGACGAGGCCGGTGGCGAACTGGTCGAGATTGGTCTTGCCGACGATGATCGCGCCGGCCGCGCGCAGCCGCCCCACCGCGGTGGAATCGCGAGATGGCGTGTACGCGAAGGCCGGGCAGGCGGCGGTGGTCGGCAGCCCCGCCACGTCGATGTTGTCCTTCACCGCGACGGGCACGCCGTAGAGCGGCAGCGATCTGTCCTTGTCGGCGACGGCTTCGGCCTCCGCGAGCGCGTCGTTCTCGCCGCGCAGGCTGATGAAGATGGCGGGGTCGTTGTGCGCGCGAATCCGGGCGTAACAGCGCGCGATCGTGTCGCTTGGCTTTGTCAGGCCGGCGCGATGGGCGGCGACGATCTCGGCAATGGTCTCGGTCACGCGGCGCTCCGCGTCTCGTCCGAGCCCCAACTCTGGCCTGCCATTCTATTGCGCTCCGCTTCGCCAATCCTGCTGCGAACGTAGCAAGCCATGTGCCATTGTGTACACGGCCGGGATGCGGGCCCGACAAGGGAAAAATCTTGAAAGTCAGTGAGTTGGTATGCCGTCCGACAAGCCGTTGGGCGATCGGACACGGTTGCCGAAGGCGATTTGCCTAATTGATGGGCAGGTTGGGCGCCGGCGCCACCTAGTACCCGCGCCGCTCGGCCTCCCCGCCGGTGATGCGCGCGAGCCGTGCCTCGGTGGCCGAGCCGGCGCCTCGGGCTGTCCGGAACGATGCAGACGGCGGGCGGCTCACGGTGGTTCCCGACGATGGAACGTCGTCAGCCCCGCTGGGGAAGAACAGCAGTGCAACGCTCAGGCCGAGATTGATCAGCGCGCCAACCCACGTGCCGTGGTGCGATGATGTCGCCGCGTATTCGGGAAACCGGCCGGCGATCACGTAGTCCAGCACCATGACGGCAATCCAGGCCGGGATCACGCAGACCGGGTCCCAGCCGATGTCGCGGAAGCGCATCGCCTGCAGCATCAGGTTCGCGACTAGGCAAAGGCCAATCAGCACCATGATCGGCAAGCTCACCGTCAGCGCCGACGTCTGCGGGGCGAGCGCGGCAAGGCCGACGGCCACAACCACGATCAGGACCACCGAAACCAGCGCAAGACCGAGCGAGGCGAGAAAATATTGCAGACGGCCGAGACGCGCATTGAAACCGAAAATGAACCCCAACATCCGCCACTCCCCGCAGGCCGAGCCGCAATCGAGGGCGCGGCCGACATGGCATATCAGGCTGAAATTGCCGCCCGCCTTCGCCGATAATTAGAATTGCATCGATCGCGTGCGACGGCGCTTTCGCGCTGCGACATCCCGCGCGGCCGAAAATATATCGTTGCTAAAGCAACTAATCTGTGGAACGATCGACCCGATCAGCAATGAGGCGCGGAATGATCCGCGTCTTGAAGAAGGGACGGGAACGTGATGCGCAGCCTGCTCGACGCAGGCGCGGCCGCTTGCGCGCGCGCCAACAGATTGCCGCAGCGGACAGGGCGGCCGCTCGGCGGTGGCCGCCGAAGTGGCTCAGCTCGCGCCCGTGACGGCGTCGAGATTGTCGTGGATCCGGCGCAGCAGGGTGATCAGGACTTCCCGCTCATCCTTGTCGAGACAGGCGAGCAGACGCCGCTCGCGTTCCAGCGCGGCGACGATGACCTTGTCGTGCGTCGCGCGGCCCTTGGCCGTCAACGAAATCGAATGGCTACGGCCATCCGCCGGATCGTTGCGGATCGCGATCAGGCCGCGGCCCTTCATCAGCGCCAGGGTGCGGCTGACCGGCCCCTTGTCGAAGCCGATCACGCTGCAGATGCGCGAGGCCGGGATGCCCGGCTCGATCGCCAGCAGCGACATGATCCGCCATTCGGTGACGTTGACGCCGAAATTGCCCTGATAGAACGCGGTGGCGCTGTTCGACAGCTTGTTGGCGATGAAGGTGATGAAGGCCGGCACATAGCGGTCGAGATCGAGCGTGAGGCCGTGCCCCTCAGGCTCGCGCGGCGGCGCTTTGCGCGGCGTCCCGGATTTCTCGCTCATGATCCCCAGCGTCCATGCATCGCCACTCATACGGATACGAAAAGCCGCATGACAAGGCCAAACTTCGGGAGCTCCGCATGAACCCAACAGGTCTTTCCCCCGCTGCCGGCGTGGCGCCGGCCATCCCGCACCTCGCCATCGATCCGTTTTCGTATGAATTCTTCGACGATCCCTATCCGGCGCATCAGGAGATGCGCGAGGCCGGCCCCGTCGTCCATCTGGACGCGTGGAACGTCTACGGCGTCGCCCGCTATGCCGAGGTCTATGCCGTCCTCAACGATCCCCAGACATTCTGCTCCAGCCGCGGCGTGGGATTGAGCGACTTCGCCAAGGAAAAGCCGTGGCGGCCGCCGAGCCTGATCCTCGAGGCGGATCCGCCTGCGCATACGCGCACCCGCGCCGTGCTGAGCAAGGTGCTGTCGCCGGCCGTCATGAAGCGGCTGCGCGACGGCTTCATGGCGGCGGCCGAGGCCAAGATCGACGAGCTCGTAGGCCGGAGCTCGTTCGACGCGATTCCGGATCTCGCGGAGGGCTATCCGCTGTCGGTGTTCCCCGATGCGCTTGGGCTGAAGCCGGAGGGGCGCGAGCATCTCATTCCCTATGCGAGCCTGGTGTTCAACGCCTTCGGTCCGCCGAATGAGCTGCGACAGCAGGCGATCGAGCGCTCGGCGCCGCACCAGGCCTATGTCACGGAGCAGTGCCAGCGCGACAATCTCACGCCCGGCGGCTTCGGCGCCTGCATCCATGCCTTCAGTGACACCGGTGAGATCACGCCGGCCGAGGCGCCATTGCTCGTGCGCTCGCTGCTGTCGGCCGGCCTCGACACCACGGTCTATGGCATCGGCGCCGCGGTCTATTGTCTTGCCCGCTTTCCAGACCAATGGGCGCGGCTGCGCGCCGATCCGTCGCTGGCGCGCAACGCGTTCGAGGAGGCCGTGCGCTTCGAAAGCCCGGTGCAGACCTTCTTCCGCACCACCACGCGGGACGTCGAGCTTGGCGGTGTCGTCATTCCCGAAGGCGAGAAGGTGCTGATGTTCTTAGGTGCCGCCAATCGCGATCCCCGCCGCTGGGAGCAGCCGGACAGCTACGACGTCACTCGAAAAGTCTCAGGTCACGTGGGCTTCGGCTCGGGCATCCACATGTGCGTCGGTCAGTTGGTTGCGCGCCTCGAAGGCGAGGCGGTGCTGACGGCGCTTGCGCGCAAGGTCGGGAGCATCACGATGAGCGGCCAGCCGAAGCGCCGCTACAACAACACGCTGCGCGGGCTGGAGAGCCTGCCGGTGACGTTCACTCCAGCCTGCACTCCAGCCTGAGTCATGCCATGACGACGATCACTTTCCTTCACCCCGACAACCGCAGCGAAAGCGTGGAGGCCGAGGACGGCGCCAGCGTCATGCTCGCGGCGCTGACCCACGGCATCGATGGCATCGTCGCCGAATGCGGCGGCAATGCCGTCTGCGCCACCTGCCACGTCTATGTCGACGACGCCTGGACAGCGAGGCTCGATCCGGTCTCCGACGACGAGGATGCGCTGCTCGATGGCACGGCGGCGGAGCGGCTGCCGAACAGCCGCCTGTCCTGCCAGATCAAGGTGCAGCCGGCGCTGGCCGGTCTGGTCGTGCGTATCCCGGACAAGCAGAGCTGACGGCTTCGACAACAATCAAAACAAGCAACACATGGGGAAGGAACACATGAAGCAACTCAGGACCTGTGCGCTCGCGCTGGCCGCATCATTGGGCGTCTCGGCCGGAGCATCCGCCGGCGAGATCTCAGACAACGTCGTGCGCGTGGGCGTGCTCAACGACATCTCCGGCATCTTCCAGGACACCAACGGCATGGGCTCGGTCGAGGCCGCGCGCATGGCGGCGGAGGATTTCAACGGCGGCGGCAAAGGCATCAAGGTCGAGATCGTCTATGCCGATCACCAGAACAAGGCCGATGTCGGCTCGGCGATCACGCGGAAATGGCTCGATGTCGACAAGGTCGATGCCGTCGTCGACGTGCCCAACTCGGCCGTCGGCCTCACGGTCAACGAGCTGCTGCGCAACAGCCGCATGACTTTCCTGGCCTCGTCGACCGCAAGCTCCGATCTCACCGGCAAGGCGTGCTCGCCCAACACCATCCAGTGGGTCAACGACGCCTGGGCGACCGGCAACACCACGGCGGCCGCGATGATGGGCCGTGGCGGCAAGGACTGGTACTTCATCACGGTCAACTACGCGCTCGGCCAGGGCATCGAGGCGGAGGCCACCAACTACATCGAGAAGCACGGCGGCAAGGTGCTGGGCTCGGCGAAGCATCCGCTCGGTACGACGGACTTCGCCTCGTTCCTGCTGCAAGCGCAGGGCTCCAAGGCGAAAGTCATCGGGTTGGCGAACGCTGGCGGCGACACCATCAACGCCGTCAAGCAGGCGTCCGAGTTCGGCATCCAGCAGGGCGGTCAGTCGCTGGTCGCGTTCCTGCTCTTCATCAACGACATCCACGGCATGGGCTTGAAGGCGGCGCAGGGCCTGCAACTGCTCGAAGCGTTCTACTGGGACATGGACGACGACACCCGCGCCTTCGCCAAGCGCTTCGCGGCGCGCCCCGGCATGGACGGCAAGATGCCGAGCGGCAACCAGGCCGGCGTCTATGCCTCGACGCTTGCCTACCTCAATGCGGTTGCGGCCACCGGCAGCGACGATGCCAAGGACGTCGTTCCGCAGATGAAGACGGTGAAGGGCAAGGACAAGCTGTTTGGCGACACCATGATCCGCGCCGACGGCCGCGTGGTGCATCCGATGTATCTGTTCGAGGTGAAGAAGCCGGAGGAGTCGAAATATCCGTACGACTACTATCGTCTGGTCTCGACGATCCCGGCCGAGCAGGCGTTTCGTCCGATCGCCGAAGGTGGTTGCGCGCTGGTGAAGTGACGCTCTTTGCGGGTGCCGTGACGAGCATCCCAGCCGGCCGTGTCATGCTGACGCGGCCGGCTTCTGCTGTGCTGCAGTATCCTTAACAAGCACTATAGTTCTTGCCTTTGCCCGTTTCCGGGAATTATGGTGCATGGGCCGATCGTGCGCAGGATGAGCACCGCGCGACGGATGCTGCGGCGAAACGCCGCCGCTGGTCGTGCTGCTGCGTAGCGGCGACGAAACAACGATAAGAACGATTTGTCTGAGGGGAGGAAGACCATGAAGAGCTTCTGGCTGGCGAGCGCCGCGGCACTGCTGTTTTCGAGCACGGCCTTTGCCGGCGACACCATCAAGATCGGTTTCGTCTCGACGTTCAGCGGTCCGACCGCCGTGATCGGCAACGACATGCGCAACTCGTTCGAGCTCGCGCTCGACCATCTCGGCCGCAAGATCGACGGCAAGCCGGTCGAGGTGATCTACGAGGACGACCAGCAGAAGCCTGACGTCGGCAAGCAGAAGACCGAGAAGCTGGTGCAGTCCGACAAGGTGGACTTCATCGTCGGCTACATCTGGTCGAACGTGCTCTTGGCCTCGCTGAAGACCGCGGTGGATTCCCAGACCTTCCTGATCTCGGCCAATGCCGGCCCGTCGCAGCTCGCCGGCGAATTGTGCTCGCCTTACGTGTTCTCGACCTCCTGGCAGAACGACCAGACGCCCGCCGCGATGGGCCTCTACATGAACCAGAAGGGCGTCAAGTCGGTGTTCCTGATCGGCCCGAACTATGCCGCCGGCAAGGACATGCTGGCCGGCGTGAAGAGCACCTTCAAGGGCCAGGTCGTCGGCGAGGAATACACGGTGTGGCCGAGCCAGCTCGACTTCTCCGCCGAGCTCTCCAAGGCGCGCGCCTCCGGCGCCGAGTCGATCTTCGTGTTCTACCCAGGTGCGGCCGGCGTGCAGTTCCTCAATCAATACGCGCAGGCCGGGCTCAAGGAGAAGATGCCGCTCTACACCGCCTTCACCGTCGACGAATTGTCGCTGCCGCTGCAGAAGGACAATGCGATCGGCGTGCCCGGCGCCCAGGAATGGGTCAACGACCTGCCGAACGAGCAGAACAAGAAGTTCGTCGCCGACTACCGCAAGAAATACACCGGCCTGCGTCCGACCTATTACGGCGCCCAGGCCTATGACGCGGCCCAGCTGATCAACAGCGCCGTGGTTGCGGTCAAGGGCGACACGTCCAAGAAGGACGCGATGAAGGCCGAGATGGAGAAGGCCAACTTCAAGTCGCTGCGCGGCTCCTTCAAATTCGGCAACAACCACATCCCGATCCAGAACTTCTACCTGCAGGACGTGGTCAAGGACACCGACGGCCAGCTCTCGCTGAAGACGGTCGCCACCATCGTCGAGAACGACCAGGACCGCTTCCACGACAAGTGCCCGATGAAGTGAGCGAAAAGAATTCCGAGCCAGCGGCCGAAACAGGCCTGGAATTTGCTTGAAGCTTAAAACATCTCCGGCCTAAGATCGGGACGGACATGGCGGCAGCGCCTGGAACGGGTTCTGCCGCCGTCTTTTTAAGCGTGAAGTGAGGGGCATGCTTCTCGTCGTCGAACAATTCCTGAACGGGCTGCAGTTCGGACTGCTGCTGTTCCTGCTGGCCGCCGGCCTGACGCTGGTGTTCGGCATCATGGACTTCGTGAACCTCGCCCACGGCTCGCTCTACATGATGGGCGCCTATTTCGCAGCGACGTTCGTGGCCTGGACCGGCAGCTTCGTGCTCGGTGCGGTCATGGCGCTCGGAGCCACGCTTCTGCTCGGCATCGTGCTCGAATTCACGGCACTGCGCCATCTCTATGGGCGTGATCACCTTGACCATGTGCTCGCGACGTTCGGCCTGATCCTCTTCTTCAACGAGGCCGTCCGGTTGATCTGGGGCCCGGCGGGACTGGCGCTGCCGCTGCCGTCCTGGCTCGCCTTCCCGGTCACGATCCTGCCCGGCATCCAATATCCCGCCTATCGGCTCGCCATCATCGTCGTGGCGCTCCTGGTGGCGCTGCTGCTCTATCTCGGGGTGATGCGGACGCGGATCGGCATGCTGATCCGCGCCGGCGCCTCCAACCGCGAGATGATCGGTGCGCTCGGCATCAACATCAAGCTGCTCTATACGCTGGTGTTCGGCCTCGGCGCCGCGCTCGCGGGCCTCGCCGGGCTGATGCAGGCGCCGATCCTGACCGTGCAGATCGGCATGGGCGAGAACATCCTGATCCTTGCCTTCGTCGTGATCGTGATCGGCGGCATCGGCTCGATCCGCGGCGCCTTCATCGCCGCGATCATGATCGGCCTGATCGACACGATGGGCCGCGCCTTCCTGCCAAACCTGTTGCGCCAGGTGCTGAACTCGGCGGCGGCGTCCACGGCGGCGCCGGCGATGTCGTCGATGCTGATCTATCTCCTGATGGCGATCGTGCTGGTGGCGCGGCCTGAAGGTCTGTTTCCGGCCAACCGCAGATGAAATCACAGCTCAACGTCTCAAGCCTCGTGGCCGCACTCGTCGTGGCCGGCCTGGTGCTGCTGCCGGTCTATTCCAACCTCTCCGGCAACATTTTCATCCTCACGCTGTTTACCCGCATCGTGATCCTGGCGCTGGCGGCCGTCAGCCTCAACCTCATCATGGGCTATGGCGGCATGATGAGCTTCGGCCATGCCGCCTATCTCGGCATCGGCGGCTACGCCGTCGGCATCCTGGCGCAGGAAGGCATCGGCTCCGGCTGGGCGCAGTTCGCGGTGGCGATCGCGGTGTCGGCGCTCTATGCGCTGGTGATCGGTGCGCTTTCCCTGCGCACCCGCGGCGTCTATTTCATCATGATCACGCTGGCTTTCGCGCAGATGGCCTACTACGTCGCGTCCGGCCTCGCCCGTTACGGCGGGGATGATGGGCTCACCGTCTACAAGCGCAGCGATTTCGGTGGCCTGATCAACCTCGGCAACCGCGTGCAGTTCTATTATCTCTGCCTGTTCTGCCTGCTTGCCGTCGTGGTGCTGATCTGGCGCATCGTCAATTCGCGCTTCGGCCTCGTGCTGCAGGGCCTGCGCTCCAACGAGCAGCGCATGCAGGCGATCGGCTTCCCGTCGAAGCGGTACAAGCTGGCGTGCTTCGTCATCGCCGGCATGCTGTGCGGCCTGTCCGGCGCACTGCTTGCCAACAATACCGATTTCGTCAGCCCTGCCGTGATGTACTGGACCCGCTCCGGCGATCTCATGGTGATGGTCATCCTCGGCGGCATGGGCACCCTGATGGGGCCGGTCGTCGGCGCGGTGGTGTTCCTCGTGCTGGAAGAGGTGCTGTCGCAGATCACCGAATATTGGGCGCTGATCATGGGGCCGCTGCTGCTCCTGATCGTGCTGTTCGGCCGCGGCGGCATCATGGGCATGCTCGGGAGGTTGAACCGTGGCTGAGCCGTTGCTTCGCGTCGACAATCTCGTGCGCCGGTTCGGCGGCATCGTCGCCACCGATCACGTCTGCCTGGACGTTGCCAAGGGCGAGATCCACGCCATCATCGGGCCGAACGGCGCCGGCAAGACCACGCTGATCAGCCAGCTCACCGGCCACCTGGCGCCGCATGCGGGGCGCATTTTCTTAGGTGGCCGCGACATCTCGCATTTCCCCGCCTATAAGCGCAGCGCACTGGGGCTGGCGCGTTCGTTCCAGATCACCTCGCTGCTGACCGACTTCACCGTGGCCGACAATGTCGCGCTGGCCGCGCAAGCCCATGACGGCAAACACTCGTTCCGTTTCTTCGCAGCCGCGCGCAAGGACAAGCCGCTGCGCGCCGCCGCGCACGCCGCGCTGGAGCGCGTCGGTCTCGGCCATCGCGCCGACGTGCTGGTCTCGAAGCTCAGCCATGGCGAGCAGCGCGAGCTGGAGCTCGCGGTCGCGCTCGCGACCAAGCCGCAGCTCCTGCTGCTCGATGAGCCGATGGCCGGCTTGGGGGTGACCGAGTCGCAGCGCATGGTGAAGCTGCTCAATGAGCTGCGCGACGAGGTCTCGATCGTGCTGGTCGAGCACGACATGGAGGCGGTGTTCGCGCTCGCCGACCGCATCTCGGTGCTGGTCTATGGCCGCATCATCGCCTCGGGCAAGCCGGACGAGATCCGGCAGAACGAGGAGGTCAAGCGCGCCTATCTCGGCGATCAGCACGTGGTGGTCGGCCATGGTTGATCTGGGGACAAGCGCCATGCTGCTCGAGGTCGACGGCATCGAGACCTGTTACGGCCTGAGTCAGGTCTTGTTCGGCCTGTCGCTGGCGATCCGTCCCGGCGAGATGGTCTCGTTGATGGGCCGCAACGGCATGGGCAAGACCACCACGATCCGATCGATCATGGGCCTGACCCAGGCGCGCGCCGGCCTGATCCGCTTCAGCGGCCAGGAGACGCGAAAGCTGCCGTCCTACAGGATCGCCCAGCTCGGCATCGGCCTGGTGCCGGAGGGACGGCAGATCTTTCCGAATCTGACCGTCACCGAGAATCTCGTAGCGGCTTCGGCCAACCGGCTCGGCGCGTCCGATCCTTGGACGCTCGACAAGATCCACGCGCTGTTTCCGCGGCTCGCCGAACGCGGCAGCAACATGGGCAACCAGCTCTCCGGCGGCGAGCAGCAGATGCTGGCGATCGGCCGGGCGCTGATGACCAACCCAAAACTCCTCATTCTCGACGAGGCGACCGAGGGGCTGGCGCCGTTGATCCGCGAGGAGATCTGGAACTGCCTGTCGCTGCTGAAATCGCGCGGGCAGTCGATCCTGGTGATCGACAAGAATGTCGAGCATCTGACCCGCATCTGCGACCGCCACTATATCATCGAGCGTGGCCGCACGGTGTGGCACGGCACATCGGACCAACTGATGGCCGAGCCGGAGCTGCAGCACCGTTATCTCGGTATCTGAGGGCGGAGCGCTGCCGGCTATGACGACGTGGAAGCGGATTGACTCAAATCAAGATCGCGTCGCGCGAGGGGCGTAGATTTCATAGTCGTGCTGGCGTGCGCCGATTTTTCGCATTGAGGCGCGGCGTGGACGGGATTATTCTTCAGGGTAGTACTTTGTTTCACCCTTTACCAAAGGTTGAGCAAAT
This sequence comes from Bradyrhizobium sp. HKCCYLRH3061, assembly GCF_051168015.1. Taxonomy (NCBI): domain Bacteria; kingdom Pseudomonadati; phylum Pseudomonadota; class Alphaproteobacteria; order Hyphomicrobiales; family Nitrobacteraceae; genus Bradyrhizobium; species Bradyrhizobium sp. HKCCYLRH3061. Next base: position 109,308 of record NZ_JBNPUE010000020.1, on the reverse strand, counting down.
GCGTGCGCCTCATCTCCGAATCGAAGCACCGAAAAAGGCCGCGGCCAGTCTGCGCAGCTTCTGGTCTGCTCATTCCGACCTCGAGACGGCGCTTTGTCTCGCCTTCATGCTGATCGTCGGAATCATCGTCAAGATGACGCCGCCAACCTAGGCGCCGCCGATCTGCGCATCGCCGCCTCCGCGCTCAGCGGTCGAACGGGATGTACTTCTGGTATTCCTTCGGCACCCGGCTGCGATAGCGCGAGGGCACCTTGCCGCTGCGCAGGGAGTCTTCGACTTCCTGCCGGGTGGTCTTGGTACGCTTCTTCTTTTTCGTGGCGGCCGCATCGGCGGCCGGCTTTGTCTCGGCCGGCTTTTCGGTCGTGGCTGCCGGCGCCGGAGCAGGTGCCGCCGCGGCAGGGGAAGGACTTGGCGTCGGAGAGGGAGTTGCGGCGGGAGCAGGCTGGGCCGGCGCATCCGCTGCCGGTGCGCTCTGCGCCATGGCCGCTCCGGACGCAAGACTCACGACCAGCATGCTTGCCATTGCGATCCCTGACAACTTGATCATGACAACGAGACTCCCAACACAGCACCGGACGTGCCGACCTGATGAGGTCGTTCGCGCTCGGCCACCGGTTCATGCCACTGATGAATGGCCGCCGAGCGCCAACGATCCTCATCGCCTAAGATGAATTCGTGATGCCGTCTTTTTGAGCATATGCTGTGATTTGTTCCGTTGAATCGCAAGCATTTTCCGTGGCACGCGGATTGCTCTTCCAGTTGCTCAGAGTTGGCAGCTAGGGTTCCGGTTCTCGGTCGAGAACGCTGGTCCGAGAGCAGCCGCCAGGGGAGAGCCCTGGTGCACGGCGGGATAAAAACCCGGGAGACCTCAGTGGCCGCGCTTGGCAGGCACGAGGTTCTTCATGCCAGTCCGCGGTCAGAAAACCGATGAGGGACTGGACATGTTCAAAGCGCGAAATCTGTTTGTTGCCCTGCTCGCGGCATCGACGCTGGCGACCGCGTCGCTGTCACCAGCGTCAGCCGAGAAGAAGAAGGAATTCAACATCGCCTGGACGATCTATGTCGGCTGGATGCCGTGGCCCTATGCGGCCGAGTCCGGGATCGTCAAGAAGTGGGCCGACAAATACGGCATCACGATCAAGGTCACGCAGATCAACGACTACGTCGAATCGATCAACCAGTATACCGCCGGCAAGTTCGACGGCGTCACCGTCACCAACATGGATGCGCTGACCATCCCCGCTGCCGGCGGCGTCGACACGTCGGCCATCATCATGGGCGACTACTCCAACGGCAATGACGGCGTCGTGCTCAAGAAGGGCAAGACCATGGCCGACATCAAGGGCCAGAAGGTCAACCTCGTCGAGCTCTCGGTGTCGCATTATCTGCTGGCGCGCGGCCTCGAGACCGCGAAGCTGTCCGAGAAGAACATCAAGACGGTCAACACCTCGGACGCCGACATCGTCGCCGCCGCGAAGTCGCCGGACACGACGGCCGTGGTCACCTGGAATCCGCAGCTGCTGGAGGTGAAGGCCGAGCCTGGCGCGACGCTGGTGTTCGACTCCAGCAAGATCCCCGGCGAGATCGAGGATCTCATGGTCGTCAACAGTGCGACGCTCAAGGACAATCCCGAGCTCGGCAAGGCGCTGGTCGGCATCTGGTACGAGACCATCGCGCTGATGAAGGACCAGAGCGAGAAGGGCAAGGCCGCGCGCGAGGCGATGGCCAAGCTGTCGGGCACCGATCTCGCCGGTTTCGAGACCCAGCTCAAGACCACGTTCATGTATTATGAGCCGAAGGACGCGCTCGCCTTCGTGACCGGACCGGAATTGCCGAAGATCATGGATCTCGTGCGCACCTTCTGCTTCGACCACAATCTGCTTGGCGAGAACGTGAAGTCGAAGGACGCGGTCGGCATCTCCACGCCAACGAAGACGCTGGGCGCGGCAGGCAATGTCAAGCTGCGCTTCGATCCGACCTTCATGAAGATGGCCGCCGACGGGAAGCTCTGAGCCGTCTGTCCGCTGCGCAACTCGTGTCACCCCTCACCCTGAGGAGCTTGCGTCAGCAAGCGTCTCGAAGGGTGAGGCCGAGGTGGGCCTCATGGTTCGAGACGGCGCTGCGCGCCTCCTCACCATGAGGAGTTAGGGAGCCATCCATGACGCGTGCGATGAACGTCGTCCCGAACCGGGGCAGCCGGCTGTTGCTGGCGCTGCTGCCGTTCCTGCTGATCGCGCTGATCTACGTGGTGGGGTCGGCGCAGCGGCGTGCGGACAATCCGGACGACAAGCTGCTGCCGCCGGTCTCCGAGATGGTCGCGACCTCCAAGCGGCTCGCGACCGAGCCGGATCGTCGCTCCGGCGACTACGTGCTGTGGTCGGACACGGCCGCGAGCCTGCAGCGGCTCGCGCTCGGGCTCGGCATTGCCGCCGTCATCGGCCTCGTGCTCGGACTCGCCATCGGCTTGCTTCCGATCGCCGGCGCCGGCTTCGGCACGCTGATTGCGGTACTGTCGATGATCCCGCCGATGGCGGTGCTGCCGGTTCTGTTCATCGTGTTCGGCCTCGGCGAGCTGTCCAAGGTGGTGCTGATCATCATCGGCGTTACGCCGACCCTGGTGCGCGACCTCTCGCTCGAGGTGCAAAACATGCCGCGCGAGCAGCTGATCAAGGCGCAGACCCTGGGCGCCTCGACCTGGCAGGTCGCGATCCGCGTCGTGCTGCCGCAGATCATGCCACGCCTGATCCAGGGGCTGCGGCTCATGATCGGGCCCGCTTTCCTGTTCCTGATCTCGGCCGAGGCGATCGCCTCCGATGTCGGGCTCGGCTACCGCATCTTCCTGGTCCGGCGCTATCTGTCGATGGACGTGATCCTGCCTTACGTCGTCTGGATCACGCTGCTCGCCTACATCTTCGACTATGCGCTGGTCTGGTTCGGACGGCGCGCTTTTCCCTGGGCCTATGCGCAAGGGAGCCGCTGATGAGCACGCTGTCCTTCCGCAACGTCTGGGTCGAATACGGCAACCAGGTCGTGCTCGAGCGCATCAATCTCGAAATCGCCTCCGGCACCTTCCTGTCGATCGTCGGCCCTTCAGGTGCAGGCAAGAGCACCTTCCTGCGCCTGATCCTCGGCCAGGAGAGGCCGACCCAGGGCGCGGTGCTGCTCGATGGACAGCCGTTTCCGGCCGAGCCGGGGCCCGACCGCGGCATCGTGTTCCAGCGTTACTCGGTGTTCCCGCATCTGACCGTGCTCGGCAACGTGCTGCTCGGCTATGAGCTTGCCGGCAGCCCGTTCACGGCGCGGCTGTTCGGGTCGGCGCGCAAGGAGGCGATGGAGAAGAGCCGCGCGCTGATCGAGGCCGTCGGCCTGGCCGAGCATCGCGACAAATATCCGAGCGCGCTGTCCGGCGGCATGCAGCAGCGGCTGGCGATCGCGCAGGCACTGGCGAAGCAGCCGCGCGTGCTGCTGCTCGACGAGCCCTTTGGCGCGCTCGATCCCGGCACCCGTGCGCAGATGCATGGGCTGATCAAGCCGTTGTGGCGCGAGCACAACATGACCATCGTGATGGTCACCCACGATATCAAGGAGGCGTTCGGCCTCGCCACCCGGTTAATCGCGCTCGACCGCCCGCGCAAGGATCCGCAGGCGCCCGAGCGCTTCGGCGCGCGCATCACCTACGACCTCGATCTCACCCGCGACAGCGCCGTGCCGGTGCTCGGATTCATCCGCGCCAGCCTGCAGGCGGCGCAATAGTCAGTTCAAGAAACGTCGAAAGAAACGAAGGAGAGTCTCCATGTCATTCCCACTCATGCGCCGGTCGCACCGCGCCGGATTGCACGCGCAGCGCCGGCTCATGCGGCGTCACCATCCGGACTTCGACAAGATGGCGACGCAAGGCTGGCAGGCGCTGGAGGCCGAGGGCAGGCTGCCGAGCAACGGCTGGCGCAGGGAGAAGCAATGGGCGCTCGACATGGGTTTGCCCGGCGCCGACACGCTGACGGATCGCGAGATCCCGACCTTTGCGCGCGGCGAGCTGCCGCATTTCGCCGGGATCAACACCTTCATGAAGGCGCCGTATGTCGAGAACGTCCGCGACGTCGGCAAATACGACGCCGCGGTGATCGGCATCCCCTTCGATTCCGGCACCACCTATCGGCCCGGCACCCGCTTCGGGCCGCAGGGCATCCGCCGCATCTCTGCGCTGTACACGCCCTACAACTACGAGCTCGGCGTCGACCTGCGCGAGCAGATGACCCTGTGCGATGCCGGCGACGTCTTCACCATCCCCGCCAACCTTGAAAAGAGTTTTGACCAGATCAGCCGCGGCGTCGCGCATGTGTTCTCGTCCGGGGCGCTGCCGATCATGCTCGGCGGCGACCATTCGATCGGCTTCCCCTGCGTTCGCGGCATCGCGCAGTGCACCGACAAGCGCATCGGCATCATCCATTTCGACCGCCACATCGACATCCAGGAGAAGGATCTCGACGAGCGCATGCACACCACGCCCTGGTACTGGGCGACCAACCTGCCGAACGTGTCGCCGACCAATCTTGTGCAGCTCGGCATCGGCGGCTGGCAGGTGCCGCGCGAGGGCGTCGAGGTCGCGCGCAAGCGCAACACCAACGTGCTGACCATCGCCGACATCGAGAAGATCGGCCTGGAGAAGACCGCCGAGATCGCGCTGGAATTGGCCTGGAAGGATGCCGACGCGGTCTACATCTCGTTCGACGTCGATTCCATCGATTGCGGCTTCGTGCCGGGCACCGGCTGGCCCGAGCCCGGCGGCTTCCTGCCGCGCGAGGCGCTGAAGCTGCTCGGCCTCGTCGCCGCCGAAGGCCTGTGCGGGCTCGAGGTCGTGGAGGTCTCGCCACCCTACGACACCTCGGACATCACCGCGCTGATCGGCGTGCGCGTCGTCGTCGAGGCGCTCGGCTCGATGGTCGCCCACGGCAAGCTCGGCAGCCACAAGTCCATCATCAACAAGCCGGTCAGCTTCTGAGGCTCGCGATGCGTCATCATCACCACCATCATGGCCATCATCATCACGATCATGGCCATGCGCATGATCATGATCACCACCATGACCACGATCACCCCCCGCACGGTCCCGGTCACAACCATCCCCACGGCGGCCGCTCGCCGGTACAGTGGCAGACGCCGCATCAACCGGACGGCGCCAAGCCCGCCGCGGCGGCCGAACCGGATCTCGACAAGGTCGAGGCTGCCTTTGTCGACGGCTTCATCGCCGCGCCGGATCCGACCAGCTTCCTGCGGCTGGCGCGGGTTCCGTTCGAGATCCTGCGCGACGGCACGAGCCTCAAGCTGCTGCGCGTCGAGATCGACGCGCTGACCGATGTCGGCAGCCTGACGCCGCATCTCGGCGGCGGCACCTTCCGCTACGATCCGCTGCCGTCGAACTTCGTCTCACGCCGTCGCCGGTTGCGCTTCGTCTATTTCGATGGCGCCAGCCTCAAGCCGCTCACCTACGCGGAGCTGCGGGAAATGGAATGAGCTTACCGCAGCGGCGTTCGCTTGAGCGCCGCTGCGAGGGCCTCGAAGCGGTCGACGACCTCCGGCAGCACATAGGATCGCACGGTGGACGCCGCTGCGACGCCGATCAGCAGCACGATGACATATTGAGCGGCGAGCAGGAGGGCGACGCGCCGCAGCCACGCCAGCCGCGGCCGGCGCTCGGCAGCGCGAGCGGGGCTCTGCGGCGCATCGGGACCTGCAAGCAGCAGGTCGTCTCGGTCTCGCGAGACCTCGGACATCAGCTCAGTACCCCGACAGAATCTGTTCGAGGCGGGATTTGAGCCGCTTGTTGGTGCGTTCGCGGTCGCGCAGCGTGCGAGCCCATTCCAGCGAGACGACCTCGCTCTCCTTGTCGAAGGCGAGGCCGGCGCCGGCACCGTCGCGCCACACCATGCGGGCCGGCCGCGACCATCCGCGCCGTTCGATCGTGACGTCGACGCGGTCGGGCAGCAGCACGCTCCCTTCCAACTCGATCTTGATGCCTCGGTTGTTGAAGTTGCGCACGACGCAGGCGAGCGTCGAGCAGCCGGCGTTGAATGTCAGAACGCCGCCATAGTAGACGCGTTGGCGGGCCTCGTTGCGACGGTTGTCCATGACACGTCCTCCAGTCACTTAACGATCTATTAAGCAATCGGAGGGTGTGTGGCCACCATCGGCGGTATGAAAATGACGGCGGTGGTTAACGCATGCCGGGATGTGCCGGCATTGACGTTGCGCGCGTTCACCCTCGCGCAAACATCCTGGCCTCTTTGGCGATGACCGGCTTCACAGCTTCACCCAGCCGCGCGGCGGCCGCGTCGACCGACAGGCCCGCTGTATCCACGACGGCGTTGGCCCTTGCGTACAGCGGCTCGCGGCTGGCGAGGATGTTGCGCAGCTCGGCCATCGCCGAGCGGTCGTCGGCCATCGGGCGGAGGTCGCCCTGCTTGCGCACGCGCCCCATGTGCTCCTCCGGCTCGGCCTTCAGCCAGATCGTGTAGAACGAGGTCAAGATCAGGTCGAAGGTCACCGGTTCGGAGACGATGCCGCCGCCGGTCGCCAGCACCATCGGCTCCTTGCGCGCGAGCAGCTGCACCAGGGCGGCCTGCTCCATGCGGCGAAAGCCTTCCTGGCCGTAGAGCGCGATGATCTCGGCAACCGACAGCCCGTTCTGCCGCTCGATCTCCTTGTTCAGCTCGACGAAGCTCCAGCCGATCCGCGCCGCCAGCATCTTGCCGAGCGTCGACTTGCCGGCACCGCGCAGGCCGATCAGCGCAATGCCCGAGAACGAACGCCGCAGCGGCGCCGATGCGCCGCCGGCAAGCAGCTCCTTGACCTCGGCGATCTGGCTCGGGCTCGCCTTCTTCAGGAGATCGCGAATGACTGGCCAGTCCGGCGATGGCTCGCCGCCGGGGATGATGTCGTCGAGCGGCGCGTTGATCGCATTGGCGATGCGGCGCAGCAGCACGATCGAGACATTGCCCTTGCCGCTCTCGAGCTGGGCGATGTAGCGCTCGGAAATCCCGGAGACCTCGGCCAGCACCTTGCGAGACATGCCGGCGAGGCCGCGCATCCGCCGCACCCGCTGGCCCAGCTGGTCGAGGAAATCGGTCTCGGCCGCGGACTGGCCGTCGTCGCGCGGGGCATCGCTGTGTGGCGTCATATCCCTAAGGTACTCTTTTGAGCAGGAAACATAATGCCGGGGAGGATTGACAGCAAGCGATGTTGGTGGCCTTGTATGAATTATAATTCAAAAATCCGGGGAGAATGCCGTGAAGTCGTACAATGCGGTATCGTGGTTGCTTGACCGCAATGTCGAGGCGGGGCGCGGCGACAAGCTCGCCTACACGGACACGGTCTCCGAGCTGACCTATCGCGGTTTGCAGCAGCAGACCTGCCGCGTCGCCAACATGCTGCGTCGCCTTGGCGTCCGCCGCGAGGAGCGCGTGGCGATGATCATGCTCGATACGGTGGATTTCCCCGCGGTGTTTCTTGGCGCCATGCGCGCGGGCATCGTCCCGGTGCCACTCAACACGCTGCTGACCTCGGAGCAATACGCCTATGTGCTGGCCGACTGCCGCGCCCGCGTGCTGTTCGTGTACGAGGCGCTGTATCCGGTGGTGAAGGACATTGTCGGCCGGATGCCCGATCTCGATTGCGTCGTGGTCTCCGGCGCCAATGCCTTCGGCCACAAGCTGCTCACCGAGGAGCTCGCGCGCGAGAGCGATCAGTTCGACACGGTCGCCACCCACGAGGACGAGCCGGCGTTCTGGCTATATTCGTCGGGCTCGACCGGCATGCCCAAGGGCGTGCGCCATCTGCACGGCAATCTCGCCGCGACGGCGGAGACCTATGCCAGCCAGGTGCTCGGCATCCGCGAGAGCGACGTCTGTCTGTCAGCCGCAAAGCTGTTCTTCGCCTACGGCCTCGGCAATGCGCTGACCTTCCCGCTGTCGGTCGGCGCGACCACGATCCTCAACTCCGAGCGGCCGACGCCGGCGCTGATGTTCAAGCTGCTCAACCGCTACAATCCGACCATCTTCTACGGCGTGCCGACCTTGTTCGCCGCGATGCTGCACGATGAATCGCTGCGTCATGAGAAGGCCGGCAGCGCTCTGCGCATCTGCACTTCGGCCGGCGAGGCGCTGCCGGAATCGGTCGGCAATGCCTGGAAGGCGCGGTTCGGCGTCGACATTCTCGATGGCGTCGGCTCGACCGAGCTGCTGCACATCTTCCTGTCCAACGTGCCCGGGGACATCAAATACGGCTCATCGGGGCGCCCCGTGCCGGGCTATCAGGTTCGTCTTGTCAACGAGGCCGGTGAGGGCGTGCCGGACGGCGAGGTCGGCGAGATGCTGGTGCACGCGCCCTCGGCTGGCGAAGGCTACTGGAATCAGCGCCACAAGACCCGCTCGACCTTCGAGGGCTATTGGACGCGCACCGGCGACAAATATGTTCGCGATGCCGATGGCCGCTACACCTTCTGCGGCCGCTCCGACGACATGTTCAAGGTCTCCGGCATCTGGGTGTCGCCGTTCGAGGTCGAGAGCGCGCTGATCACGCATCCCTCCGTGCTGGAGGCCGCCGTGGTGCCGGAAGCCGATCCGGAGGGCCTGCTGAAGCCGAAGGCCTATGTCGTGCTGCGCCCGAGCGTCGATCGCTCGACCCTGCACGAGGCACTGAAGGAACACGTCAAGCAGAAGATCGGCCCGTGGAAATATCCGCGCTGGATCGAGGTGGTGGAATCCTTGCCGAAGACCGCGACCGGCAAGATCCAGCGCTTCAAGCTGCGCGAGGGGGCGAGCCAGTAATTGGTCTTCCTGCCCGTAAGTTGGCCCTGCTTTTAGTTGTCGTCATGGCCGGGCTTGACCCGGCCAACCATCCCGCCGCGACGAAGAAAGGCGTGGATGCCCGGGCCTTCGCCGCGTCGAAGCGGCTTCGGCCGCGCAGGCGGGTCAAGCCCGGGCATGACGAAGGAGAGAGTGACCGTGCAGCTTTCACCGAACGGCTTCCTCACCATCGACTCCGCCCAGCTCGAATATCGTCTCATCGGCCCGCAGCCGTCCGACGCCCCTTGCATCGTGCTGCTGCATGAAGGGCTGGGCTCGGTCGGCCTGTGGGGCGACTTCCCCGACAAGCTCCAACAGGCCACCGGCGCCTCCGTGCTCGCCTATTCCCGCGCCGGCTACGGCGCCTCGAGCCCGGTCACTCTGCCGCGCCCGCTCGACTACATGCAGCGCGAGGCGCGCGATGTCCTGCCGAAGCTGCTCGACGCGATCGGCTTCCGGCGCGGTCTTCTCGTCGGCCATTCCGACGGCGCCTCGATCGCGGCGATCTATGCCGGCAGCCACGCCGACCATCGCCTCCAGGGTATCGTGCTGATCGCGCCGCATGTCATCGTCGAGGACGTTTCGGTGTCGTCGATCGCCGCGATCAAGACCACTTACGAAACCACGGAGCTGCGCACCAAGCTCGGCCGCTGGCACAAGGACGTCGACAATGCGTTCCATGGCTGGAACGGCGCCTGGCTCGATCCGGCGTTCCGGACCTGGGACATCACGGCTGACCTCGCCTACATCCGCGTCCCCGTGGCCGTGATCCAGGGCGTCGATGACCAGTACGGCACCGTCCGCCAGGTCGAGATCCTCCAGGAGGAGTGCTACTGCCCGGTCGAGGTGACGATGCTGCCCAAGACCGGCCATTCCCCGCATCGCGAGGCGCCCGAGGCGACCCTGCGCGTTATCGCCGAGTTCGCCGCAGCCACCTTGCCGTCACCGGCATCACAAACATGAAACAAAGTGCATGTTCTGGCATTTAACGGTAGACGCCAGTCATAACATGAATTATTGTGCATCTCAACGATAAGCACTCCAACGAAGGGTGACTCATGGCCGGGGAAGACCGCGTGCTCGCGGGAGGCAAGACGTTCATCGATTTTCAGACCGATCCCTCCCGCTACAAACATTGGAAGCTCTCGATCGACGGCGAGGTGGCGACGCTCGCCATGGATGTCGACGAGAATGGCGGCCTGTTCGAGGGCTACCAGCTCAAGCTCAATTCCTATGATCTCGGCGTCGACATCGAGCTTGCAGATGCCGTGCAGCGGCTGCGCTTCGAGCACCCGCAAGTGAAGGTCGTGGTGCTGCGCTCGGCCAAGCCGCGCGTGTTCTGCGCCGGCGCCAACATCCGCATGCTCGCGGGCGCGACCCACGCCCACAAGGTGAACTTTTGCAAGTTCACCAACGAGACCCGCAATGGCTTCGAGGATTCATCCGAGAATTCCGGCCAGCGCTTCATCACCGTGGTGAACGGCACCGCGGCCGGCGGCGGCTATGAGCTCGCGCTCGCCACCGATCACATCATCCTCGCCGATGACGGCTCGTCTTCAGTGTCGCTGCCGGAGGTGCCGCTGCTCGCGGTGCTGCCCGGCACCGGCGGCCTGACGCGCGTCGTCGACAAGCGCAAGGTGCGCCGCGACCGTGCGGACGCGTTCTGCACGACGGAAGAGGGCGTCAAGGGCAAGCGCGCCGTGCAGTGGCGCCTCGTCGACGAGATCGCGCCGAACTCCAAGGTCGATGCCAAGGTCGCCGAGCGCGCCAGGGAGTTCGCGGCCGCATCCAAGCGCAACGGCAGCGGCAAGGGCGTCGCGCTCACGCCGCTGAAGCGCATCATTGACGCGAGCAGCGTGCGCTACGGCTTCGTCAATGTCGACATCGACCGCGCCGCCCGCATCGCCACCATCACGGTCTCAGCTCCCGAGGCCGCGCCGCCGGCCGACATCGACGGCATGATCGGGCAGGGCGCCTCGTTCTGGCCGCTGCAGGTCGCGCGCGAGCTCGATGACGCCATCCTGCATCTGCGCATCAACGAACTCGGCATCGCAATGCTGGTGTTCAAGTCGCAGGGCGAGAACTCCCAGGTCCTGGCCTACGACGCCTTCCTCGAAGCCAACAAGGCGCATTGGCTGGTCAACGAGATCAGGCACTATTGGAAGCGCGTGCTCAAGCGCATCGACGTCACGTCGCGCACGCTGGTGACGCTGGTCGAGCCCGGCTCGTGCTTCGCCGGCACCTTGGCCGAGCTCGTGTTCGCCTCCGACCGCTCCTACATGCTGATCGGCACCATCCAGGGCGACAACCGCCCGGCGCCTTCCATCGAATTGTCGGCGATGAATTTCGGTCCCTATCCGATGAGCCACGGTCTGACCCGGCTGCAGTCGCGCTTCCTCGACGATCCCAACGGGCTCGAGCGCGTGCACGAGCAGGTCGGCAAGCCGCTGGAGGCAGATGAGGCCGAGGAGCTCGGCCTCGTCACCTTCGCGCTCGACGATATCGACTGGGAGGACGAGATCCGCGTCTTCCTCGAGGAGCGCGCCAGCTTCTCGCCCGACAGTCTCACCGGCCTCGAGGCTAATCTGCGCTTCGCCGGTCCCGAGACGATGGAATCGAAGATCTTCGCTCGCCTGACCGCCTGGCAGAACTGGATCTTCCAGCGCCCCAACGCGGTCGGCGAGGAGGGCGCGCTCCGGCGCTACGGCACCGGCGAGCGGCCGCAATACGACATGACGCGCGTGTAGTTATCATCCGTCATGGCCGGGCTTGGCCCGGCCATGACGGGCTCATCGACACGAACGACGTGGATGCCCGGCACAAGGCCCGGCATGACCACCGGGAAGATTTCAGGGAGGCACGCCATGAACATGAACATCATGAACGTCGACTACTCGACCAAGATTCCGAACAACGTGAATCTCGCCGAGGACCGCCAGGTCCTGAAGGCGCTGGAAGGCTGGCATCCCGGCTATGTCGACTGGTGGAACGACATGGGCCCGGAAGGCTTCCAGCAGTCGCTCGTGTATCTGCGCACCGCTTATTCGGTCGATCCGCGCGGCTGGGCGAAGTTCGACTACGTCAAGATGCCGGACTATCGCTGGGGTATCCTGCTGGCCCCGCAGGAAGAGGATCGGAAGATTCCGTTCGGCGAGCATTATGGCGAGCCGGCGTGGCAGGAGGTCCCCGGCGAATACCGCGCGCTGATGCGCCGCCTGATCGTGATCCAGGGCGACACCGAGCCGGCCTCGGTCGAGCAGCAGCGCCATCTCGGCAAGACGGCGCCGTCGCTCTACGACATGCGCAACCTGTTCCAGGTCAACGTCGAGGAGGGCCGTCACCTCTGGGCGATGGTCTACCTGCTGCAGAAATATTTTGGCCGCGATGGCCGCGAGGAGGCCGACGAGCTGCTGCGCCGCCGCTCTGGCGATGCGGACTCTCCGCGCATGCTCGGCGCTTTCAACGAGAAGACGCCGGACTGGCTGTCGTTCTTCATGTTCACCTACTTCACCGACCGCGACGGCAAGATGCAGCTGCACAGCCTCGCGCAATCCGGCTTCGATCCGCTGTCGCGCACCTGCCGCTTCATGTTGACTGAAGAGGCGCATCACATGTTCGTCGGCGAGACCGGCGTCGGCCGCGTCATCCAGCGCACCGTCGAGGCGATGCGGGCCGCCGGCATCGACGATCCCACCGATATCGCCAAGGTCCGCGCGCTCGGCGTCATCGACCTGCCGACCATCCAGAAGAAGCTGAACCTGCACTACACGCTGTCGCTCGATCTGTTCGGCTCGGAGGTCTCGACCAACGCGGCCAACGCCTTCAACGCCGGCATCAAGGGCCGCTATCACGAGACCCAGATCCAGGACGATCACCAGCTCAAGAGCTCGACCTATCCGGTGCTCAAGCTGGTCGACGGCGAGATCAAGCGTGTCGACGAGCCGGCGCTGACCGCGCTCAACATGCGCCTGCGCGACGACTACTCGCAGGATTGCATCAAGGGCCTGCTGCGCTGGAACAAGATCATCACCACGGCCGGCTACGAGTTCCAGCTCAAGCTGCCGCACACCGCCTTCCACCGCGCCATCGGCGAGTTCAAGGACATCCATGCGACGCCCGACGGCATCCTGATCGATGAGGGCACCTGGCAGAAGCGCAAGGGCGACTGGCTGCCCTCGGCCGACGACGGCGCCTACATCTCCTCGCTGATGAAGCCCGTCACCGAGATCGGCGAATACGCGTCGTGGATCGCACCCCCGAAAGTCGGCATCGACAACAAGCCGGGTGATTTCGAGTACGTGAAGATCGAGACCTGAGACCTGGACCCGGTCTGTTCCCTCCCCCCTTGTGGGGGAGGGCTAGGGAGGGAAGCCGCGGAGACGGTCGTTCGTGGCTTACCCCCCTCTCCACCCCTCCCCCACAAGGGGGGAGGGAGCCGACCTTTCCTTGGGTTACTAATTCGGCCTCAACTATCCCAGCCCGCGCCTGGAATGCCGGGATTCGCGTAGACGATGCCGCCATCGACGGCGATCGTGTTTCCCACCACATAGTCGCCCGCCCGCGACGCCAGGAAGATCGCCGTCCCCGCCATGTCCTCGTCGGTGCCGATGCGGCCCGCGGGCACGCGCGCGGCGACCTCGTCGGCGTTGTCGCGCGCGGCCTTGTTCATGTCGGACTTGAACGGGCCCGGCGCGATCGCGGTGACCACGATGTGGTCCTTGATCAGCTTGGCGGCCATGCGCCGCGTCAGATGGATCAGGCCGGATTTGCTCGCCGCATAGGAATAGGTCTCGAGCGGGTTGACGAAGATGCCGTCGATCGAGGCGATGTTGATGACCTTCGCCGGCCGCTCGGCGCTGGCCGCCGCGCGCAACGGCGCCGCCAGCGCCTTGGTCAGGAAGAACGGCGTCTTGAGGTTGAGGTTCATCACCTTGTCCCAGCCGCTCTCGGGAAACTCATCGAAGTCGGCGCCCCAGGCGGCGCCGGCATTGTTGACGAGGATGTCGAGCCTGGGCTCGCGCGTCTTGATCTCGGCCGCGAGCATGTCGATACCCGCCATCGTCGAGATGTCGATCGGCAGCGCGATGCACTCGCCGCCATATTCCGCCGTCAGTGCCTTGGCAGTCTCCTCGCACGGACCGGCCTTTCGCGCCGTGATGTAGACCCGCGCTGCGCCCTGCGCGAGCAGCCCGGACGCGATCATCTTGCCGATGCCGCGCGAGCCGCCGGTGACGAGCGCGATGCGGCCTTCGAGCGAGAACAGGTTCTTGAGCATGGTGCCTCCCTTTTGCTTATGTCGTGCGCGCTTGTGTGCGGGACGCGCTGGCACTGTCAAGTGAGACGCAGTCGCAAGGATTTGCCGCAATTCATTGGGGGTGTGAAGACGCGGCCTATGCCGCGTCGATGCGGCGGAAGCCGTTCCACATCGCGGTCGCGGCGCCCGAGGTCAGCACCGGCAGCACGCGGGCGTCCTGGTAATGGCCGTTCAGCGAGACGCGCGACAGAGCCGTGAGATGATCGGCGCTTTCGGCGAAGATCATGCCGGGCCGGGTGGTGACGGCGGTCTTGTAGCCGCTCGCGGCCGCCAGCACGAATTCGCGCTGCGAGGCGGCGGCGCGGTCGCCGTAGGGGTAGGCCATGTGCAGCACAGGCCGCTGCAACTCGTTCTCGATCCGGGCACGGCTGTCGGCGATCTCGATGCGCGCCGTCTCCTCGGTCTGCTTGGCGAGATTGCAGTGACTGATCGAATGCGCGCCAATCGAGATCAATGGCTCCACCGACAGCGCCCGAAGCTCGTCCCAGGACAGGCAGAGCTCACGGCAGATCGACGCCTCGTCGACGTCGTAGCGCGCGCACAGCGCGCTGATCTCGCGCCGGACGTCGTGTTCGCCCGGCAGTGCGCGCAGCCAGTCGTGCAGGCGCTGGAACGTCACGCATTTGGCTGCCGGCGTCGATGCATCGAGCTGCAACGACAGCCCGCCGATCTTGATGTCGATCGCGTTGGTCTTCGCGACCAGCCGCTCCAGCGTCACCCACCAGAGCCGGCCGTTTCCGGACGCGAAATCGGTGGTCACATAGATCGTGAACGGCGCATCGAACTCGCGCATGACAGGCAGCGCGAAGTCGCGGTTGTCGCGATAGCCGTCGTCGAAGGTGAAGCAGGCAAAGCGGCGCGAGAAGTCCTTCGCCACCAGCCGGCTGTGCAACTCGTCGAGAGTGATGATCTCGATGTCGTGGTCGCGCAGGTGCGACAACATCTCGCGCAGGAAATCCGGCGTGACCTCGAGGTGGCAATTGGGCTGGAAATCGGCGTCGCGGTGCGGCCGCACATGATGCAGCGTATAGATCGCACCCACGCCCGAGAAGATCGGGCGCAGCCAGACATGCGCGCCGCTCAGATACAGCGCTTCCAGGCCGGCACGGATAAAGGTTTTGCGAAATCGCCTCATCTGAAATATGCGGCCCGGTGAGTGTCGGGACAAGGTTACCGACGAATGATTGAAGAAAACCTTAGCCTGCGGTCGCAACGTACCGTGCGGCGCTCCTCATTTCCGGTTTGACAGGCATGCAAGGGTTTGTTTTCTCTCTGCTTCCTCGATGCGACGGATGACGAATGCGCGGACTTTTCAGGTGGAGCGGGAAATGGTGGCCTGGTGTCATCCCGCTGATCGTGCTTTGGGGCTTCGCGGCCTGGACCAGCACCGTTCCCCTGGAGAATGATCTCGCCGGTCGCAGTTCGGCCGCCCTGAAGGGGGCGGTCCTCGACAAGACGAGCATCACGGTGGACGGCCGCGACGTCTCGCTGCGCGCCAATGCGTTCTCCGAGGCCGGGCGCCGCGATGCCGTCGCCGCGGTCGACGCCGTGGCCGGCGTGCGGCTCGTCAACGACGAGACCCGGCTGGTCCCCGAGGCCAAGCCGTTCGTCTGGTCGGCCGAGCGTGACGTCGTCCGGGTGACGCTGGGTGGCAGCGCGCCGTTGCCCGCCTTGAAGGGCAAGCTGATGGACGCGACCCGGGCGGCGCTGCCGGGCGTGGAGGTCGCTGACCAGATGGGCTTGGCGCGCGGCGCGCCGGCGCGCTTCGAGGATGCGGCGCTGCTGCTGATCGGCCAGATCGCCAAGCTGAAGGACGGCAAGTTCACGATCTCCGACGGCGACGTCACATTGTCCGGCATGGCGCGCGAACTCGGCGGCCGCGAGGCGATCGCGGCCGCGCTCGGAAAGCTGCCCGACGGCTTCAAGGTCGCCAGCAACGAGGTCAAGGCGCCGCCCTATGTCTTCCAGGCCTACAAGGACCCGGTCGCGGTGACCGTGACGCTCGCCGGCAACGTTCCAGACGAGAACATCCACGCCGTCGTCATCGGCTCCTCATCGCGCAAATTCTTCAGCGAGAAGGTCGTGGACAATCTCAAGAACAGCCTCGGCGCGCCGGCCAATTTCGTGAATGCGGTGGTGCCGGCGCTGGGCGCCTTGTCGCGGCTGTCGACCGGCACGCTGGTGGTGTCCGACCGCGACATCAAGATTTCGGGTGATGCGCTTTACGACGCCGCCGCCGCCCAGATCCGGACCGGGCTCGCCAAGGACGTGCCGCAGGGCTGGCAGGTGAAGGCCGAGATCACGGTGAAGCCGGCAGCCGCCCCGGTCGATCCCACGGTGTGCCAGCAGCTGTTCTCCGACCTGCTCGGCAAGGCCAAGATCCGCTTCGAGACCGGCCGCAGCGACCTCGACCGCGATTCCACCGGTCTGCTCGACCGCCTCGTCGAGATCGCGTTCCGCTGTCCCTCCGCCAATGTCGAGATCATCGGGCACACCGATGCTGAAGGCGACTCTGCGGCCAATCAGGTGCTGTCGCAGAAGCGCGCCCAGGCGGTCGTCGATTATCTGGTCAAGGCCGGGCTGCCGGCCGATCGTTTCAGCGCGATCGGCTATGGCAGCACCCAGCCGATCGCGGCCAACGACACCGCCGACGGCCGGGCGCAGAACCGGCGCATCGAATTCGTGGTGAGGTAACGTCATGGCCTATCTCGTTGCCTTTCACTGGGGCTGGCTGGCCGGCGCATTCGCCATCGGGCTGGCGATGGGCTGGGTCGCCGTGGTGCATCGCGCCCCGCGCGTGTCGGGCTGGCTGACCTGGCTGCTGGCGGCGCTGGCCGCCGGCCTGGTCGCGGCGGCCGTGGTCTCCCTGATCCCCGGCCGGGCCGGCTACTGGCTCGAGCTGTTGCTGATCATGTTCGTGCCCTACCTCGTCGGCTGCGCCATCGGCACCTGGCTGCGGGCGCTGGTGGTGATCCGCAGCATGCGGACGAAATCGGCGGCCTGAAACCGCCCGCACCGGACTGCCCCCGACGCCACCTGCCGAGACTGCGGCGGGCGCGCCCACCGTCCGCGTGCCCAGGTCATCGCAACTGCGAGACACGAAGGTTTGACGAGGCGCGAACCTGTCAAACGCGCAGCTCGCGCTTATCGTTGAGCCATGCCGACCCGCCGAGCCATGGGGCGCCCCGGAAAGCCCGGAGATCCGCGTTCCTCACCAAAGTTTAACCTGGGGTTTGCAGGCTGGCGGGAGCGTGCGCTGACCCGCCGTCCTGCATGATGCCTTGCCTGACGTCTTTGCCTGATGTCTTGCCTCATGTGCGGCAAAACGGTGCATCGCATTTCCGTAAAGCCTGCTAAGTATATCCATGTGTACGCTTTTGTTCGCACGCTCCGTGTTCCCCAATGCGTCGAAACGCGCTACGAGGGCGTTGTATGCGCACATGATGCTGCGGCCTCCGGGGCCCGGCATCCCCGGCCGTCGTGATCGGATCACGGTGAGAGGTGTAGATGCTTGAAGCCATACGCAGAGCGGCCACGTTCCTGCGCGAGAAGCAAGTCCTGCACAAGCTCGGCGTGCTGATCAGCATCGCGGTGATCGCGGTCGCCTGCTACGTCCTCTACCACATGCTGCGCGGCATCGACACCTATGAGGTGCTCGAGGCGATCAAGAGCACGGAGCCTCATCAGATCGCGCTCGCCGCGCTGTTCGTCGCCGCCGGCTATTTCACGCTGACCTTCTACGATCTGTTCGCGGTGCGCGCCATTGGCCACGACCACGTGCCCTACCGCGTCAACGCGCTGGCCGCCTTCACCAGCTATTCGATCGGCCACAATGTCGGCGCCAGCGTCTTCACCGGCGGTGCCGTGCGCTACCGCGTCTATTCGGCTCATGGGCTGAACGCCATCGACGTCGCCAAGATCTGCTTCCTTGCCGGCCTGACGTTCTGGCTCGGCAATGCCGCCGTGCTCGGGCTCGGCATCAGCTATCATCCGGAGGCGGCGGCCTCGATCGACCAGCTGCCGCCCTGGGTCAACCGCATGGTGGCGATCGCGATCCTGGTCGGCCTGTTGGGGTATGTCGCCTGGGTATGGACCAAGCCGCGCGTGGTCGGCCGCGGGCCGTGGACCGTGGTGCTGCCGAGCGGCCCGCTGACCCTGTTGCAGATCGCGATCGGCATCATCGACCTCGGTTTCTGCGCGCTGGCGATGTACGTACTGGTGCCGGACGAGCCCAATCTCGGCTTCGTCGTGGTGGCCGTGATCTTCGTCTCGGCAACCCTGCTCGGCTTCGCCAGCCATTCCCCCGGCGGGCTCGGCGTGTTCGACGCCGCGATGCTGGTCGGGCTGTGGCAGATGGACCGCGAGGAGCTGCTGGCCGGAATGCTGCTGTTCCGGATGCTGTATTATTTGGCGCCGTTCCTCATTTCTGTAATCTTGCTGACGTTTCGCGAGGTTATCATCAGCACACGGTCGAAGCGGTTGCGGCAGGCCGCGCTCAGCCTCGATCCGGGTCCCCCGCCCGAAGCCGCTTTTGTGAGGAAACGCAGCGATTCCGGTGCCTGACGCCAGTTCAAGGGAACAATCGGACCAGATGGCCCTCGACGCTCCCTCCGACACCTCGCTCTCGATCTTCACCCCCTGGCCGGACCGGCTGCGCCATTCCGCGATCATCCTGCTCGCTGCGGCGCTCGCGCTTGTCGGGCTCGTGCTGCTGGACGAGCTGCTGCCGCTGCGGGCCCTGGCGGTATTCCTGTGCATTGCCGCCGCCGCCCTGGTGCCGTGGCGGCTGCATGGCGCGGTCGCCAAGCGCGAGGAGGAGCGCCACGCCAACCCGGTCGAGGCGCCGGCCGTGAGCGCGGTGGTCGAGGGCATCCCCGATCCCGCCGTGCTGCTCGACCGCGCCGGCCGCGTCATCCACCTCAATGGCGCCGCCGCGCAGCTCGCGCCGGCCCTGCGCAAGGGCGAGCTCGCCCAGTTCGCGCTGCGCACGCCGGAGATCATCACCGCGCTGCGCGAGGCGATCGCCACCACCGAGATCCGTCGCGCCACCTATCACGATCACGTTCCGGTCGATCGCTGGATGGAGCTGATCATCACGCCGGTGCCGGTGCCGACGGCGTTCGGCGGCACCGACAAATGCATGCTGATGACGTTCCACGATCTGACCCCGCTGCGCCGGGTCGAGGAAATGCGCGCCGACTTCGTCGCCAATGCGAGCCACGAGCTGCGCACGCCGCTGGCGGCGCTCTCGGGCTTCATCGACACGCTGCAGGGGCCGGCGAAGGACGATCCGAAGGCGCGCGAGCGCTTCCTCGGCATCATGCACATCCAGGCGACGCGCATGGCGCGGCTGATCGACGATCTCCTGTCGCTGTCGCGGGTGGAGCTGTCGGCGCATGTCCAGCCCCACGCCATGGTCGACGTCGTCCCCATCATCCGCCAGGTCACCGACGGGCTGGAGTCGCTGGCCAGGGAGCGCCAGGTGGTGATCGAGACCAGCCTGCCGGAGGCGCCGGTGACGATCGCCGGCGACCGCGAGGAGCTGCTGCGCGTGTTCGAGAACCTGATCGAGAATGCGCTGAAATACGGCGCCTCGGGCGGGCGCGTGATCGTCTCGCTGGAGCAGGCCGTCTCCGCCGAGAACGCGCCGGAGATCCGGGTCAAGGTGCGCGATTTCGGCCCGGGCATCGCGCCCGAGCATCTGCCGCGCCTGACCGAGCGCTTCTATCGCGTCGATGTCGGCGACAGCCGCGCGCAGGGCGGCACCGGGCTCGGCCTCTCCCTGGTGAAGCACATCCTCAACCGCCATCGCGGCCGGCTGCTGATCGAGAGCGTGCCGCGCAATGGCGCCGCCTTCACGGCCTGCTTTCCGCAGTCGAAGCCCGCGCGGGGCGCCTGATCGGCGGGCGCGTCCTGCGGCCCGGCGCAGGCCGGGCACACGTCATCGATCGTTCTGAGTAAGCAGCCGGAGATCGCGGGGCGATGTGGAGCATCCTCATCGCCCGTCGCGGCCAACCGCTCAGCGCGTGGTCGACTTCGCCGGCTGGCGGCGGCGGTCGGCCGCAGGCTGATAGGCGACGCGCGAATGCTGCGCGCAATAGGGCAGGCCGGACAGCGCCTTGCCGCCGCAGAAGAAGAAATCCGCGCTCGAGGGATCGCCGACCGGCCAGTGGCAGGTCGCCTCGTTGAGCTCCAGCAGCGACAGCCGCTGGTTCATCGGCACGACGTTGTCGAATGCAACCGGATCGGGCTCCGCCTCGACCTCGAAAACCTGTGCGAGCGCCGTGTTGCCGCGGGCCACCGGACGCGCCACCCGCATCATCGGCTGTGCCGGGCGGGCCGCCTTGCGCTGGCGCGGTGCCGCGGTGGCCGGGCTCTTGGCCCGGCCGGACAGGCCCAGCCGGTGCACCTTGCCGATCACGGCGTTGCGCGTCACGTTTCCGAGTTCCGCGGCGATCTGGCTGGCCGATAGTCCGGCTTCCCAGAGTCTTTTCAGTTGCTCGACGCGATCGTCGGACCAGGTCAATACGGTCATCGAACCTTTCCCTTCGCGTTGCGCCGGCCAATTCCGGGACGGCGCTGCGATGCTGTCTCAAGAAAATCCCTGGCGGCAGAATCCCTTATCCCTCGCCGGGCGCGCACGAGGCACCCGGACGTTACGCAAACTCAGAGAACTTCGAGAGGGATCAGAACTGCCGCACGAGATGTCGTACTCGACGTCGAAAACGCTACAATATGGCGTGACTCTCGCGCAAGAGTCGGTGGCCGCAGTCCACACATTCCGTGGTTCCCTGTGGCACGTCTCGAGCCGTGTCGTGCGTCCGCAATCTCACGGGCCGGCCCCGCCATGCATCGGCTGACGCGTAGTTGACTCCCACCGCTGCCCGCATACAATAGATGTACGTGCCGCCTTGAAAAGGCGGCACATTTTGTTTTCCAGGGTGGGGTCCCTGATGCGCGATGGCGCCGCGTGGCGCGTGTCTCGGCCGGCCCGTCAGCTCATGTGATCCGCCATGACCAGTGTTGCCGCTACGCATCTCCTCCCCGTATTCGCCCGGGTCGATCTTTCGTTCGAGCGCGGCGAAGGCGCGTGGCTGATCGCGACCAATGGCGATCGCTATCTCGATTTCACCTCGGGCGTCGCCGTCAATTCGCTCGGCCATGCGCACCCGCATCTGGTCAAGGCGCTGCAGGAACAGGCGGCCAAGCTCTGGCACATGTCGAACCTGTTCAAGAGCCCGGATGGCGAGCGCCTCGCCGCGCGGCTGTGCGAGCAGAGCTTTGCCGACTACGTGTTCTTCGCCAATTCCGGCGCCGAGGCGATGGAAGGCGCGATCAAGATCACGCGCAAATATCACGCCGCCAAGGGCCATCCCGAACGCTACCGTATCATCACCTTCGAAGGCGCGTTCCACGGCCGCACGCTGGCGACGCTCGCCGCGACAGGTTCCGCGAAATATCTCGACGGCTTCGGTCCGCCGATGGACGGCTTCGATCAGGTTCCGTTCGGCGACATCGAAGCGGTGAAGAAGGCAATCGGTCCGCACACCGCCGGCATCCTGGTCGAGCCGGTGCAGGGCGAGGGCGGCGTGCGCACCGCGCCGCTGCCGTTCTACAAGGCGCTGCGCCAGCTCTGCGACGACAACGGTTTGTTGCTCGTCATCGACGAGGTCCAGACCGGCATGGGCCGCACCGGCGATCTGTTTGCGCATCGCTGGCTCGGCGTCACGCCGGACGTGATGTCGCTGGCCAAGGCGCTCGGCGGCGGCTTTCCCATCGGCGCCGTGCTCGCCACGGCCGAGGCCGCGTCGGGCATGACGCCGGGCTCGCACGGCTCGACCTTCGGCGGCAATCCGCTGGCGGTCGCCGCGGCCAACGCCGTGCTCGACGTGATGCTGGCGCCCGGCTTCTTCGATCACGTCCGCAGGATGTCGCTGCTGTTGAAGCAGAAGCTCGGTGCCGTCCTCGATCGTCATCCCGACATCATCTCCGAGATCCGCGGCGAGGGCCTTCTGATCGGGGTCAAGGCGGTGGTGCCGTCGGGCGATCTGGTCGCGGCGCTGCGCGATCAGAAGCTGCTCACGGTGGGCGCCGGCGACAACGTCGTGCGCTTTCTGCCGCCGCTGATCGTCAACGAATCCGAAATCGAACAATCGGTCGAGATGCTCGATCGCGCCTGTGCGGCGCTGTCGGGCAAGCCTGCCAGGCAGGCGGCCGCATCATGAGCAAGACCATGGGCAATACGCCGCGTCATTTCCTCGATCTCACCGAGATGCCGGTCGAGGAGCTGCGCAACGTGCTGGCGCTGTCCAGCGCGATGAAGAAGACCTTGAAGGCGCGCGAGCCGGCGAAGAAGCCGCTCGAGGGCAAGGTGCTGGCGATGATCTTCGACAAGCCGTCGACGCGCACCCGCGTGTCGTTCGACGTCGGCATGCGCCAGCTCGGCGGCGAGGCGATCATGCTGACCGGCACCGAGATGCAGCTCGGCCGCGGCGAGACCATCGCCGACACCGCGCGCGTGCTGTCGCGCTATGTCGACGCCATCATGATCCGCATCCTCAGCCACGAGGCGCTGCTCGAGCTCGCCGCGCACGCCACCGTGCCGGTGATCAACGGCCTGACCCGGCGCTCGCATCCCTGCCAGGTGATGGCCGACGTGATGACCTTCGAGGAGCATCGCGGTTCGATCGAGGGCCGCACCGTGGCCTGGACTGGCGACGACAACAACGTGCTGGCGTCCTGGGCGCATGCCGCCGAGCGCTTCAAGTTCCGGCTCAACGTCGCCACCCCGCCGCAGCTGTCGCCGGGCAAGCCGATGAAGGATTTCATCCGCGCCACCCGCGCCGACATCCATCTCGGCCACGACCCGGAAGTGGCCGTGGCGAATGCCGACTGCGTCGTCACCGACACCTGGGTGTCGATGGGCGACAAGGACGGCGAGCATCGCCACAACCTGCTCAAGCCGTATCAGGTCAATTCGAAGTTGATGTCCTTGGCCAAGCCCGAGGCGCTGTTCATGCACTGCCTGCCCGCCCACCGCGGCGAGGAGGTTACCGACGAGGTGATCGACGGCCCGCAGTCCGTCGTCTTCGACGAAGCCGAAAACCGCCTGCACGCCCAGAAGGGCATCCTGGCGTGGTGCTTCGGCGAGCGGGCGTAGGGTTCGACGGCGCCACACCACCGGTGTCGTCCCGGCCTTGAGCCGGGACCCATACCGCGTGATCGAACTGGTTTGCAGCGGTGGCCGTTGCTCTGCTTGGTTGTCGGGATCGTGGTTCGTTCGTCAAGGCCTGGTGTGGGCTGCAAGACGAGTGACTACTACCGACGTCCCTCGATAGCATCCGCGGTATGGGTCCCGGCTCAAGCCGGGACGACAGCCGGGGGGTGCCCTTCCATTCGTGCCAAAAAACCCCAAATACGCCCCATGACAGCCAATCCCCCCGACACCAATATCAATCTCGACACCAGCCGCGCGCCTTCGGCGGTGCCGGTCGACGACGCCGTGCTGCCGTTCGAAGTCGCGGCGCTCGATCTGCGCGGGCGGCTGACCCGCATGGGCCCGGCGCTCGACGACATCCTCACCAAGCACGCTTATCCCGCGCCCGTGGGCAAGCTGCTCGGCGAAGCCATCGTGCTGACGACCCTACTCGGCTCCTCGCTGAAGTTCGACGGTCGCTTCATCCTGCAGACCCAGACCGATGGTCCGGTCTCGTTTCTGGTTGTCGACTTCCAGGCGCCCGACCGGTTGCGCGCTTACGCACGCTATGACGAGGCGCGGCTCTCGGAAGCGAAGGACTCCGGCGGCCTGCTCGGCAAGGGCCATCTGGCGATGACCATCGACCAGGGCGCCGACATGAGCCGCTACCAGGGCCTCGTCGCGCTCTCCGGCGGCAGCCTGGAGGAGGCCGCGCACGAATACTTCCTCCGCTCCGAGCAGATCCCCACGCGGGTGCGCCTCGCCGTCGGCGAGGAGTGGAGCGGCGGCAAGCACCGCTGGCGCGCCGGCGGCCTGCTGACGCAATTCCTGCCGCAGGCGCCCGAGCGCCTGCGCCAGGCCGATCTGCATCCCGGCGATGCGCCGGAGGGTACCGAGCTGCACGCGGTCGAGGAAGACGAGGCCTGGATCGAGGGTCAATCGCTGGTCGCGACAGTCGAGGATATCGAGCTGATCGACCCGGCGCTGTCCGGCGAGCGGCTGCTGTATCGCCTGTTCCACGAGCGCGGCGTGCGCGTGTTCGACACCGTGCCGCTGCAGGCGCGCTGCTCCTGCTCGCGCGACGCGGTCGCCAACATGCTGAAGAGCTTCTCGTCCCAGGACCGCGCCGACATGGTCAAGGACGACAAGGTCGTCGTCACCTGCGAGTTCTGCTCCTCGGTCTATCAGTTCACCCCGCACGAGGCGGGCGTGACGGAGAACTAGGCCGTCGATTCACGACGCGACGGCCCGGCAGGAGTGATTGGACGGCCGGCGATGCGCCAGCGAGCGATGCCGCAAGGCGTGATGCGCAACAGGGCGCCGGAGCGTGACGCGATGGGATGGAGTCGCATTACTGATCAGTTCGCACAAACCTCGCGACAAGCGCCTCCAGCAATATGTCACTCGACCGCTTGATCTCGGCGGCCGGCACGTCCTGCAAGAACAGGGTCAGAACGCCGTTCGAAGCCGCCCAGATCGTTCGTGACGCGGTGTCCACGTCGGTCGTCAAACGCCCTTGGGCTTCAAGCCGCTCGACCACCGCCCGCATGAGTCCGAAAGCCTCTCTGGACACGCCTGGGTCCGACCGGGTTTGATCGATCATCATGCGGAACAATTTTGGTCGTTCGAGTGCGAAAGCGATCCAGCCGTTCCAGCCGCGCTTCAGATCGGCGAGGGCGTCAGCGGTGTGACGGTTGGTCCGCTTCTGTGTCATGAACGTCTCGACCCCCCGCAAGACCAGGGCACGCAGCAATCCGCTCTTGTCACCGAAGTGGTGATAGAGCGTTGGCGCGGTGACGCCCGCCGCTTGGCACACCGCCCGCGTCGTCACGGCTTCGGGGCCCTGCCGTTCCAGGATTTCAGCGGCGGCGGATAGAATCTGATCTTCGGTCGACATCGACAGTCCCTGGCGGATCTTGCATTGGCCTATAGCGGTGCTATATGAGTGCTATAGCAACGCTATAGAGGTAGCATGAAAAACGTCTTTGTCACAGGCGGCTCCGGCTTCGTCGGCAAGCGCCTCATCGCGCGGTTGCGGGAGATGAATGTGCGAGTGGTCGCGCTGGTTCGCAGCGACGAGGCGGCGGCGGCCGTCGAGGGCCCGGGTGTCGTGACCCGTCGGGGCGACCTTCAGGATGAGATGGCGCTGACCGAGGGTATGCAAGGGTGCGACACGGTCTTTCACGTGGCCGGGCACTTGAGCGAGTGGGACCCCCATACGCTGTTTCGCGAGGCCAATGTTGACGGCACGCGCAAGATGCTGGCCGCCGCCAAGGCGGCTGGCGCATCGACATTTGTCGCCGCCGGAGCCGCCGCGGTGGTGATGGGACGTCCGAAGCCGATGAGGGACGTCAGCGAGGATGCGACGCTGCAAAGGCCGTCCTGGGCGCCCTACATCGCGACCAAGGCGGATGCCGACCAGATGGTGCGGCAGGCCAACACGGCTGCGTTTCGCACGATCGTGGTCCGGCCGCCGCTGATCTGGGGCGAGGGGATGCCGATGCTCGATGCCATGGTCGAAACCGCGAGGGCAGGTCATTTCGCGCTGCCCGACGGCGGTGGACAGCTCATGTCCACGAGCCACGTCGACAATGTCGTCGCATGCCTGCTATTGGCGGCCGAAAAAGGCCGGGGCGGGCAGGCCTACCATGTCACCGACGGGCAGGCCCGCACGCTCAAGCAGGTGATCACCGATCTGCTCGGCACCCGGGACGTTCCCCCCATCCAACGATCCGCACCGTTCGGCATCGCCTGGCGCATGGCGGCCGTCATGGAGACCGTCTGGCGCATGTTTCATCTGCGCTCCAAGCCGCCGATCACGCGCCAGACACTGCGCATGATCGGCCAGGATTTCACGCTCGACATCAGCAAGGCGCGAAGCGACCTCGGCTACACCCCGGTCGTGACCTGGGCCGAAGGCATCGCGCGCATGCGGGGATGATCGAAGGGCGTCGCGCTGGCGGCACGGTGGCCCCGACGGCGCCTCCGAGCGTGATCGCGTTCCCACGATCGCGAGCGGTGGTCGCGGGCGGTGGGCACGGCGCCGTGCACTTGTGCCTCTATCGTCGGGCCTCCAAGTGCCTTTTGCCCGCCCTATGGTCCGGTGCTTCGTCGCTATTAGTTCATCCTGGATCGTGCCGACCGCACTGCCCGTCGCGCTCCTTTGTCGCAGCAACAAACAACTTGTGTCGTCGGGCAAATCACTGGCACATTTCCGCGCGTCTCTGCTGCCGCATGAGGGGCGTTTCGCGACCGTCACGAACCGTTGGCAGTGGGATGCGATGGGCGTGTATTGCCGCAGCGTGGATCAGTCCGCGCGGACGAACGGCGATGCACGCACGGTCAAGTCGCGCGGTCCTGATATCCCGACGCTGATATCAACTCACGCCGGAGCTTTCGCTTCGCGTGGGGATGGTGGCCAGAAAGCACGGCGCACCAGGGAGAACGCGAAGCAGCCGTTAAAACCGATCGCGCAGGGAGGGCCGGGTCGTTCCGGCTGAACCTGTGGTACCTGCCGCCTGCATTCTTTTCGCAGGCGGGCCACGGGCCTCAGCCGAGGCCCGGCCTTCCCTGCGCCCTCTGCTTTGAGAGGGCGAACGAATCGACAAAGCTCGGGCGCGGGATGCGTCGCGAGAATGCGAAGTGCTGTGACGTCAGCCAGAGAGGGGCGGTGTGACGCAATCTCGCTTCGACAGAAATGGTGTCGTCCCCGCCTAGTGCGCAATTGCGCACGTCGCGCGGGGAACCATAACCACAGGGTCTTGTAGTGAAACGGCATCGTCGCTCCAGCCGTCGCCAAACTGCACACTGTGGTTATGGGTCCCGGGTCGGCGCATCCGCCAACGCTGGCGCGTTGTCGGACGCTTGCCCGGGACGACAGCTGAGCAGAAGTCAGCGGGTGTGCCGGGCCGATACGCGATGAACGTTGAAAGCCAAGTACAAAAATGCGGGTGCACGATCGGTCATCAGCCGAACCAAGTGCACGCTCGGCTAATTCAACACCCGCTTGCCGCCGTCCGGGCTGTCGAGCGAAAACGCCGGCACGGCGATGTCGAAGTGCTCGCCGCTCTCGCTCTCCATCTGGTAGGAGCCGGCCATGAAGCCGGACGCGGTGGTGAGCGGCACGCCGGAGGTGTATTCGAAGCGCTCTCCTGGCGCGAGCACCGGCTGCTCGCCGACCACGCCCTCGCCGCGCACCTCCTGCTGCCGGCCGATCCCGTCGGTGATGATCCAGTGGCGGCTGCGCAGCCGCACCGTCTCCTCCCCGCTGTTGGTGATGACGACGGTATAGGACCAGAACCAGCGGCCATCGGCCACCGAAGACTTCTCAGGCAGGAAGTTCGGTTCGACGGTCACTTCGATGTGGCGAGTCACGGCGCGATACATGGTGGCATTGTAGCGGAAACCCGCGCCGGAACCAATCGCGACGCCATCGTGCTTTCAACACAGTTCCGCATTATGGCACCAGAATCGCGGACTCTGTCGGCCGTACGCGCGGTCCGTTCCTTGGACTCGGATCGGGCGCGGCCGGCAGACCCTGGCGGCGATCGACCTGTCCTGCGTCGTGCGATCGCCCACCAGCTGGCCGCCAAGGTCGAAAAACTGGGCACGGCCCAGCTGATAAGTCCTTCATCGCTTGCGCAAAAACTGCGCAGCCCTACATTTCCCCTGCCGGGCCTCGAAGGCTGGCAGCCTTGACGCGGTGCCTGATGACGTCGATTGCCGATCGCCTTGCCGGACCGTCCGCCCCCGCAGCCAGCGCCGCACCCGCGCCGGCTGCGGAGACCGCCGCCGCGGCGAGCGCGGCTGCACCTGTGGTCGCATCAGCATCAGCCGTGGCGGCCGCGCCGGCCGCCACTGCTGCACCCGCCACCACCGCTGCTCCGGCGATCACCTTCCCGGCGGTCGGCGAGCGCGAGCTGCGGCTCGACCTGTTTCGCGGGCTGGCGCTATGGCTGATCTTCATCGACCACCTGCCGCCGAACCTGCTGACCTGGTTCACGATCCGCAACTACGGCTTCTCCGACGCCACCGAGATCTTCATCTTCATCTCCGGCTACACGGCGGCATTCGTCTATGGCCGGGCGATGCAGGATGCCGGCTTCATCGTCGCCACCGCGCGCATCCTGCGCCGCGTCTGGCAGATCTACGTCGCCCATGTCTTCCTGTTCACGATCTTCCTCGCCGAGATCTCCTACGTCGCGACCAGCTTCGAGAACCCGCTCTACACCGAAGAGATGGGGATCATGGATTTTCTCAAGCAGCCGGACGTGACCATCGTGCAGGCGCTGATCCTGCGCTTCCGCCCCGTCAACATGGACGTGCTGCCGCTCTACATCGTGCTGATGCTGTTCCTGCCGCTGATCCTGTGGCTGATGCGCTGGCGTCCGGATGTCACGCTCGGGCTCTCGGTCGTTCTCTACGCACTCACCTGGGAGCTCGATCTCTATCTGACGGCCTATCCGAACGGCTTCTGGGCGTTCAACCCGTTCGCCTGGCAGCTCCTGTTCGTGTTCGGTGCGTGGTGCGCGCTCGGCGGTGCTCATCGCATGTCGCGCATCATCAACTCGCCGATCACGCTCGGGCTCTGCGTCGCCTATCTGGTCGCGGCGTTCTGCGTGACCCTGACCTGGTACATCCCGCAGCTCGGCCATCTGATGCCGCGCCGAATCGAGCAGTGGATGTATCCGATCGACAAGACCGACCTTGACGTGTTGCGCTTCGCGCATTTCCTCGCACTCGCAGCACTCACCGTGCACTATCTGCGCAAGGATTGGCCGCTGTTGAAGTCGCCGTGGCTGCGCCCGCTGATTGTTTGTGGGCAACACTCGCTCGAGATCTTCTGTCTTGGCGTATTTCTGGCGTTTGCGGGCCACTTCGTCCTTGCCGAAGTGTCCGGCGGCGCCATGATGCACGCGGTGATCAGCCTTTGCGGCATCCTCATCATGTGGGGGGTGGCGTCGTTGATTTCGTGGTACAAGCGTGAGGCCGATAAGGGCGCCGCGCGAAAAGGTGCGCGCAGCAACGCCGATCTGGCGGGAGGGGGCTGATGAAGTCCGTCTCGTGGTTAAGGTTTGGTATCGCGGCGCTGGCTGTTTCGCTGGCGGCCTCCGCGCGCGCGGAAGACGCGCCGCAGAACTGCGAGGTGCCGGCCTACCTGCTGACCACCGAGAGCCCGCTCCCGAAGGTTGCAGACGCCGTCAAGAACGGCCGCACACTCGATATTCTCGTCGTCGGAAGCCGCTCGTCCTCGATCGTCAACACCTCCGACGCCAATGCGTACCCCGCCCGTCTGCAGGCTGCGCTGAAGGACAAGCTGCCGGCGGTCGCCGTCAATCTCAGCATCGAGCTGCAGCCCAAGAAGACGGCCGAGGAAGTCGCGGGCAATCTCGTTAAACTGGTGGAAGGAAAAAGGCCTAATTTGGTCATCTGGCAGACCGGCACGGTCGACGCCATGCGGTCGATCGATCCTGATGAGTTCCGGCAGGCGGTCGACGACGGTGTGGCGACGCTGCAGAAAGCAGGAGCTGACGTCGTCTTGATGAATCTGCAATACAGTCCGCGGACGGAAACATTGATCTCCGTGCCGCCCTATGTCGACAACATGCGTGTGGTGGCGCAGCACCGCGACATTCCGCTGTTCGATCGGTTTGCCATCATGCGGCAGTGGAACGAGCAGGGCGATTTCGACCTGTTCAATCCGACACACGGGGTCGAGCTGGCCAGGCAGGTTCATGACTGCATCGGCCGGGCGCTGTCGAAGTTCATCATCGACGCGGCGCATATCGGGCCGGCGCAGCAGAACTAGGATTATGTCGTTCATGACGTCGAATGAGTGTCACCGCGTATCCGGGACATGGGAGAAGCTTTCGGCCGTTGCGGTCATTGCCATCGCCCTCGCGCTGAGCCCGCAGACGGTACGGGCGCAGAGCGCAGCGCCGGCTGCACCCGCCGCGCTGTCCGATGTGGAGAGCTCCGGTCCGAAGACTCCGCTGATCAGCGAGCTGCGACCTAGCATCGGACACGTCACATTGGCGCAGGCGAACGATCAGGTGCGCGGGCCGATCGCCGCGGTGCGCCCGGCGGCCACGACCGCGCCGCCTGCGGCGACGACTGCGCCGGCCATGACCGATGCACAGCCGCCGGCCGCAGCCGGGCAGGCCGTCGCGGCCACGCCGCCGCAATCGCGCAGCATCACCGAGCGGGCGATCGACAAGGTCAAGCAGGTCGCCAAATCGGCCACCGACATCTTCAACCGCGTGCCATGCCTGGCGCCGAAGGGCGTCGCGAAGAAGAATTTCATTTCGCTGCCGCACGTCGCCAACAAGCTCGCCTCCGGCCTGCCGATCGTGATCGTCGCCTTCGGCTCATCGTCGACGCAGGGCTATGGCGCAAGCGCGCCGGACTACACCTATCCGAATCGGCTCGCCGCGCAGCTGCGCCGGCAATATCCGATGGTCGACATCAGCGTCATCAATGCCGGCGTCGGCGGCGAGGATGCGCCGGAGATGATGAAGCGGATCGAGACGTCGGTGATCGACCGTCACCCGGATCTCGTGATCTGGCAGGTCGGCACCAATGCCGTGCTGCGCGATCTCGATCCGGCCGAGACCGCCAGGCTGGTCGAGGACGGCGTCGCCAAGATCCAGGCCGCAGCCTCCGATGTCGTGCTGGTCGATCTGCAATATTCGCCGCGCGTGAACGAGCGGCAGGAGAGCGCGGGTCGCATGAACAAGCTGCTCGGCCGCATCGCCGAGCTGCATCACGCCGGCATCTTCCCGCGCTTCGAGGTGATGCGCGACTGGCACGAGCGGCAGGCGATCCCGATGAACGAGTTCGTGATCTCGGACGGCTTGCACATGAGCGATTGGGGTTATGCCTGCTTCGCGCAACTGCTCGGCGACGACATCATCCGCTCGGTTGGCCAGGTCAAGCTCGGCATCAACGCGCCGGCCGAGGTGCCGACCTATCGGCCGATGTGACGCCGCGGGCGTTATCCCGGGGCGCTCGCCGCGCGAGCGAACCCCGGGATCCGGAGGTGATGTGCGGATGAGGAATGACGAGTAGCGCGCAGGGATGAGATCGGTCTACTCGCGACGCCACTTCACCATTCGCTACGCCGCGCTGAGGGCGGCGTCGAGATCCTCGATCAGATCGTCGGCATGCTCGAGCCCGGCGGAGAAGCGGATGAAGCCCTCGCTGATGCCGAGCTCGGCGCGCGCGTCCGGCGTCAGCCGCTGATGCGTGGTCGTCGCGGGATGCGTGACCAGCGTCTTGGCGTCGCCGAGATTGTTGGAGATGCGCGCGAGCCTCAATCCGTTGAGCATACGGAACGCCGACGCCTTGCCGCCCTTCACCTCGAAGCCGACCAGGGTCGAGCCGGCGCGCATCTGCTTCTTGACCGTCGCCGCCTGCGGATGGTCCTCGCGTCCGGGATAGATCAGCCGCGAGATCTTCGGATGCGCGGCGAGAAAATCGGCGACCTTGCCGGCGGTCTCAGTCTGCGCGCGCACGCGCACCGCGAGCGTCTCCAGGCCCTTGAGCAGGACCCAGGCGTTGAACGGCGAGATCGACGGGCCGGTCTGGCGCATGAAGTTGTGGATGTGCTCGGCGATGAACGCTTCCGACGACAGGATCACGCCGCCGAGGCAGCGGCCCTGGCCGTCGATGTGCTTTGTCGCGGAGTAGACGACGACGTCCGCGCCGAGCGCGAGCGGGCTCTGCCAGATCGGCGTGGCGAACACGTTGTCGACGATCAGCCGCGCGCCATGGGCGTGCGCGATCTCGGCGATCGCGGGAATGTCCATCACGTCGAGCGTCGGATTGGTCGGGCTCTCGAGGAAGAAGCTCTTGGTGTTCGGCCTGACCGCCTTCTGCCACTGGTCGAGATCGAGCCCATCGACCAGCGTCGACTCGATACCGTAGCGCGGCAGGAGATCCTCGACCACGTAGCGGCACGAGCCGAACAGCGCCTTCGCCGCGACGACGTGATCGCCGGCCCGCAGGGGGGCCAGGATCGCGGTGGTGACGGCGGCCATGCCGGTGGCGGCCGAGCGGCAGGCCTCGGCGCCCTCGAGCTCGATCATGCGGCGCTCGAACATCGCCGTGGTCGGATTGGAGAAGCGCGAATAGATGAAGCCGGGATCCTCGCCCTTGAAGCGCGCCTCGCACTCCTCGGCGGTGGCGTAGACGAAACCTTGCGTGAGATAGAGCGCCTCGGCGGTCTCGCCGAATTCGGAGCGCAAGGTGCCGGAATGCACCAGCCGGGTTTCGGGACGGTAGTGAGCGAACGACGCCGGGGCCTTCGCGGGGGACTTCGACGCAGGAGAATTGGACATGTGACCTCCATCGTGACCACCGCTGCTGGCGATGGGCACAAAAAAACCGGCCTGGGAAAACTCCTCACGGCCGGGATCACATTCGTCCCCGGCCTGTTTAGCGACTTATTTAACGTGGCTGCAAGCCGGCCGGCTCAAATCACCACGGGATAAGTGGTGCTCATAGTCGCAACCGGCCTTTCCGTCAAGCCGGCCATCGGATAACCGGTCAAAAGACCCTATATTGGCTCCACAAGCCGCCGTTCCGGCGCCTGCAAAGGATCAGGCCTTGCCGTTTTCGCTTCCCGCCGACGCCCACGGCATCCTCCCCGATCGCATGATCGTGGCGATGGCGGAGGCCGGCCTGATCATTCCCGAATATGATTTCGTCGAGAGCCAGATCCAGCCGGCGAGCTTGGACCTGCGGCTCGGCGACGTCGCCTATCGCGTGCGCGCAAGCTTCCTGCCCGGGCCGGGCGCGACGGTCGCCGAGCGCATCGACGAGCTCAAGCTGCACGAATTCGCGCTCGCCGACGGCGCGGTTCTGGAGACCAACTGCGTCTACATCGTGCCGCTGCTGGAGAGCCTGGCGCTGCCGAAGGACATCGTCGCGGCCGCCAATCCGAAGAGCTCGACCGGCCGGCTCGACGTTTTCACCCGCGTGATCGCCGACGGCACGCGACGCTTCGACATGATCGGCGCCGGCTATCACGGTCCGCTCTATGCCGAGATCAGCCCGAAGACGTTTCCGGTCCTGTTGCGCGAAGGCTCGCGCCTGTCCCAGGTTCGCTTCCGCTATCGCGACGCGGTCCTGTCAGAGGACGAATTGATCGCGCTGCACCAGGCCGAGCGGCTGGTGGATCGCGATGATGCGGATCTCGCCGGCGGTGTCGCTCTGTCCGTCGACCTCTCAGGCAGCAATGCGAACGGCTATGTCGGCTACCGCGCCAAGCGCCATACCGGCGTCGTCGACGTCGACCGCCGCGCCGGCTATCCGGTCGAGGAGTTCTGGGAGCCGATCAAGGCACGGCCCGACGGCAGCCTCATCCTCGATCCCGGCGAGTTCTACATCCTGGCCTCGAAGGAAGCCGTGCAGGTGCCGCCGGACTACGCCGCGGAGATGGTGCCGTTCGATCCGCTGGTCGGCGAATTCCGCGTCCACTATGCCGGCTTCTTCGATCCCGGTTTCGGCTATGCCGGCGCCGGCGGGCAGGGCTCGCGCGCGGTGCTCGAGGTGCGCTCGCGCGAGGTGCCGTTCATCCTCGAGCACGGCCAGATCGTCGGCCGCCTGGTCTACGAGAAGATGCTGGCGCGTCCCAACGCGATGTATGGCAGCCGCATCGGCTCCAACTACCAGGCCCAGGGCCTGAAGCTTTCCAAGCACTTCCGCTTCTAGCCGGCTGCGTCTGCCGCGCACCCCCAATGCGCCTGCCGCGCAGGGCGCGCGCCAGCGCCGTGCTAGGAAAGCGAAAGCAATCGAACGACAAGACGGCCGCGACCTGCGCGGCCGAGCGGGGAGCTGAGATGTCCGAGATCGGCCTGGCCGACAATCCGGTCGGCGAGGGGCGTGCATTGCCGCCCCCCGAGAAGCCGATGCGGAATAAGCTCGTCGACGGACCCATCCTGCGCACCCTGCTGTCGCTGGCCTGGCCGAACATCATCGCCAACACGGCCGGCACCTGCGTCGTCATTGCCGAGACCTCCTATATCGGCCGGCTCGGCATCGAGGCGCTGGCGGCGATGGCGCTGGTGTTTCCGCTGGTGATCCTGACCATGACGATGTCCGGCGGCGCGATGGGCGGCGGTGTGGCCTCGGCGATCGCACGGGCGCTGGGCGCCGGCGACACCGATCGCGCCTCGACGCTCGCCTCGCATGCGCTGCTGATCGCGCTGCTGTTCGGCGCGACCTTCATGATCGGCATGCTGGTGTTCGGCCCGGCCTTGCTGGAGTTGCTCGGCGGCCGCGGCGCGGTGCTGAGCCATGCCACGGCCTATCTGCAGATCTTCTTCGGCGGCGCGATCCTGCCCTGGCTGATGAACTCGATGGCCGGCATCCTGCGCGGCACCGGCAACATGAAGCTGCCGTCGTTCATGATCCTGAGCTCGGCGATGCTGCAGATCGTGCTGGGCGGCACGCTCAGCCTGGTCCTCGGGCTCGGTATGCGCGGCGTCGCCGCCGGCGCGCTGCTGGCGTTCTGCGTCAGCATCTCGGTGATGGGCTGGTACCTATTTTCGGGGCGCGCGCGCGTCCGGCCGAAGCTGCGCGGCCTCAGGATCAGCGGCGCGATGTTCGCCGACATTCTCAAGGTCGGCGCCGTCGCCTGCTTCTCGCCGCTGCAATCCGTGCTGTCGATCGCGATCTTCACGCATATGCTGGCGTCGTTCGGCACCGCGGTGCTCGCCGGCTACGGCATCGGCGCGCGGCTCGAATTTATGATGACCACGGTCGCCTTCTCCGTCGGCATGGCCTCGGTGCCGATGGTCGGCATGGCGATCGGCGCGCAGCAAGTCGCACGCGCCCGGCGCATCGCCTGGACGGCGGGGCTGGTGTCGTTCGCATCGGTTGGCGCGCTGTCGACGCTGATCGCGATCGTCCCGCAATTGTGGGTCGACATCTTCACCCAGGACGAGAGCGCGCGCAGCGCCGGCCGGCACTATCTTCAGGTCGCCGCGCCGATGTATGCCTTCATCGGCCTGGCGATCTCGATGTATTTCTCCTCGCAGGGCGCGGCCAGGGTGGTCGGCCCGGTGCTGGCGCAGACGGTGCGGCTCGTGTTCATCGCCGCAGGCGGCTCCTATCTGCTGAGCCATGCCGCGACCGAGGGCGACTTCTTCATGCTGGCGGCGTCATCGATGGTGCTGCTCGGCGTACTGACGCTCGCGAGCGTCATGCTGACGCGCTGGGGGCCGAAGCCGGCCGCAGCGCTGGAGCTGCGCCCGGCCGTGCTGGTTGCCGGACGCAATCCTGATGCGCACGCGCCGCCGCGTATCGGCTGAGCCGTTATCCGCGCAGCCTGCCCAGCGTGTCCTGCATCGCGCGCGCGCCGAGCTCCATCTGCTGCTCGATGTAAGGCGCGATCTCGTTCGGCAGCACGTCGGTCGTCCAGATCACCCGGCAGCGCTCCTCGCCGTCCGGGATGATCTGAAACGACGCACTGTGCTGGCTGATGCGCTCGTTCTTGATGGCATAGACGAGGCGCCGGCGTTGATCGTTGCAGTCGACCAGCTGCTCGCGCGTCACGCTGCCGTTGGCGAAGCTGACAATGCGGACGTCGCCGTCGAGCCTGGTGTCGGTCACGAAGCCGCGCGCCACCCTGGTATGAACAGCGCCGAAATCGCGCACGGCGTCCCACACTGCAGCCGCTGGGGCTGCGATCGGAATGTCCTTCTGGATGGATGCCATGGGCTTGACCTCACGGACACACGGCTTCGATGTTGTTGCCGTCGGGATCGATCAGGAAGGCGGCGTAGTAGGTCGGACTGTAGTCCGCGCGCGGGCCGGCGCCGCCATTGTCGCTGCCGCCGGCCTTCAGCCCCTCGCTGTGGAATCTGGCGACGGCGGCATGGTCCTGGGCGCGGAACCCGATATGGGCGGCGCCTTTGCTGGCGCCCTTGTCGAGATACAGCCACAGCGCCGGCTCGCCCTTCGGTCCGATTCCGGCCGAGGTTTCGTCCTTGGAGCAAAGGATGTGGCCGAGCGGCGCCAGCGCCGACGTGTAGAAGCGGACGCTGGCGTCCAGATTGTCGACCTTGAGGCCGATATGATCGTACATCGATGATCTCCATGCTCGCATGCGGCTGCCGCACGCGCTGGGATCATCCAATCAATGGCGGCTCAGACGGTCTTGGAGAATCTTGCGCTCGCCGCGCGAGGCCTTGCGAAACCTCGCCGGCGACACGCCGGCAGCGCGCGCGAAGGTGCGGGTGAAATTCGACAGATCGGCAAAGCCCGAATCATAGGCGATGGCGGTGACCGGCGAGTCCTCCTCGCTGAGACGCCGCGCGGCGCGCCGCAGGCGGGCGCGGATCAGATATTGGTGCGGCGTCACGCCGATCGTGGCCGCGAACAGCCGCAGGAAATGAAATGGGCTGACGCCGGCTTCGTGCGCCGCAGCGGCCAGGTCGATGTCGCGCTCCGCATTGTCGTCGATCCACAATGCGCTCTCGACCGCGCGCCTTCGATCGCGCAGGCTTGGCATCGCCGCCCGTTCCTGCTGGCCCGTGGCGGTCGCGACGAAACGGCGGGCGATGATCTGGCCAACCTCGTCCAGACCAAGGTCCTGCTCGCGCGCGGCGACGGCCTCCGCGAGCTCAGCGAGGACCATGAGCTCCGGCAGCGGCGGCATCGCGCCGGCCCGCCAGGCCTGCCTGTCGCCGCCGATCTCGTCGATCAGCGAATCGTCGAAGAAGAACGACAGGCATTCGTCGCCGCAGACGTGATCATGCGTGCACATGAACTCATCGCCGGGATGGCCCACCAGCAGCGCCCCGGTGACCAGCTCGAAGAAGCGGCCGCGATGCCGGCAGCCGAAGCTGCCCTTGCGCACATAGGAAAGCGAGTAGCCGGCAAACTGCTCGACATAGGGACGCTCGCCGGGCACCGCTGCACAGCGGAACTCGGACACTGTGACGTCACGGCTTTCGAACAGGATGGTGGCGGTCATCCTGCAAATCTAGCGCATTGCGGCGGAAAGTGGAGGCCGTCGCGCGAGATAATCTGCGCGACGCGAGGCGCCCGCTTACGACGCGCGTGGCCGGTCGACGGCGAGAAACGCGTCGAACAATGTCAGGCCCGCCTGAGGCCGTGCGCCTTCGAGCGACAGCAGCCGGCGCTTGGAGACGATGCCGTTGTTGGGCGACGGCTTGTCGAGGCCGTTGCCGATGTCGCGGACGCGGTGGCAGGGAACGATCAGAACGAGCGCATTCCTGCTCAGCGCCTGCGCGATGGAATTCAGCGCCTTGGGCACGTGCAGTTCGTCTGCGATCGCGTCGGCGCTGCGCGTCTCGCCGCGTGGAATCGCGCGAATGCAATCGTAGACGCGCTGGTTGAAGGGCGGGACGCCGTCGAGGTCGAGCGCAATGTCGGAGAAGTCGACATCCTGCCCGCGCAGCATGGCCGTGATGCCTTCGATGGCGAGTTCAGTATTCGAACACGGGCGCTGCTCCCGTGCGTCGGGAAACTGGCGAAACAGGCGCCGCCGTGTCTCGATTTCGCGTGCTTCCGGCAATTGTACGCCGGTGATTCCGGCATCGCTCCATGCAATGCCGCAACGGCCGAGGGCCGTATCAAAGATCGTATACCCACGCCCCATGACGCCACCCCAACCCCACGCGCATCATATCATCGTCACGATCGCCCGCATCAACTTTGTTTACAAAGTGTTAACAGCGCGGCCTGACGGGGGCGGGTTTGCCCTGATTTGGGTGATGGTTGTCAAGCGTCGCGTTGCGATCGCATTCTGCGATCTCTGTCATTGGCATCGCGATCGCGGAATGCGGCGCAGCACGCAGGTGAAGCGCGATCGGCAAGAGCCGCTACGGCCGGCTCACCGATGCAGGCCTATCGTCGGCAAAATCAGTATCATGCGCGAGCCACAGTTCGAGCAGGCTCAGGAAGGTCACGGCGATCCCGATGGTGATGCTGACATGCATCGCCGACGTATGCACGAATCCGAGCAGCCACGGCGCTGCAATCAGCCACATGCCAAGCGCGACCTTCAGCCACTCCTCCCAATCGGCAAACGCCAGAAGGCCGCCGAGCGAGAGCACGACGACGGCAGCCCCCGCCAACTCGGCATCGATCCGGCCGGCGCTGCCGGCGAAGCCGAACAGCCAGGGCGCGACGGCCAGGAACAGCCCGCAGCCGAGAGTGTAGACGTCGAGCGCCGACGGGCCCGACATGACGGCGAGGGCTTTCGAGGGGGCGGTCTGAGACGCGGGGCTGTGGCTCTGCATGATGTGAGCTCCCAGGACCTTCACGGCGGCGAAGCAGGAGGGGCGCCGTTTCCAACGGGCCAAGCGCGGCCGGCCCGATCCGTTCCGGAGCCCGCGGTCGCGGCCGATCACGATCGGGCGATCCGGCCGGGGCCGAACTCTCGAGACCGCCACGCCCGAGCGTTGGCGGTCTCGTGGCAACAAGCCGCTTGGCGAAACGCATGGTCTCGGCTAAGCATTGGCGAGCGCGGGCGTAGTTCAATGGTAGAACGGCAGCTTCCCAAGCTGCATACGAGGGTTCGATTCCCTTCGCCCGCTCCAATGCCGCAATGTCTCG
This sequence comes from Bradyrhizobium sp. HKCCYLRH3061, assembly GCF_051168015.1. NCBI lineage: Bacteria > Pseudomonadati > Pseudomonadota > Alphaproteobacteria > Hyphomicrobiales > Nitrobacteraceae > Bradyrhizobium > Bradyrhizobium sp. HKCCYLRH3061. The sequence goes on along the minus strand of NZ_JBNPUE010000020.1, from coordinate 70,370 downwards.
CTGCGACGTCCTGCGGAATCAGCTTCGTACGAGAGCCGACGGCGCCACTGCCGCGCGTTTCGCATAGATCGCCTCGATCTCCTTCGCAAAGCTCCGCTCGATCGCCGGACGCTTGTTCTTCAAGGTCGGCGTGATCAGGCCTTCCTGCACGGTCCACGGCTCCAAGGTCCAATGCACCGCCTTCGGCGTCGCATAGGATGGATAGGCCTTCACGGCGCGCGCGATGTGGCGCAGCAGAGAGGCCGCCTCGGCCTCCGGGCCGCGCTGGCCGTGCGCCGCGAGCCGCGCCTGCTGCTCGGCCCAGCCCTTGGCGTTGAGCACGACGACCGCGGCCAGGAACGGCCGGTTCTCGCCGATCACGATGGCTTGCTCGAACAGCGGGTCGGTCAGGATCGCGGTCTCGAGATCGACCGGCGCGATCTTCTCGCCGGTCGAGGTGACGAGGATGTCCTTGATCCGGCCGGTGATGGTGATGCGTCCGCCGTCGATGCGGGCCTGGTCTCCGGTGTGCAGCCAGCCGTCGGCTTCCTTGGTGCGCGCGGTCTCCTCCGGACGGTGCCAGTAGCCGAGCATCACGTTCGGGCCGCGCACCATCAGTTCGTCATTGTCGCCGATGCGCACCTCGATGCCGGGCAGCGCGCGGCCGACGGTGCGCGGGTCGTTGTCGTCGGGCGTGTTGACGCTGACGACGGGCGAGGTCTCGGTCATGCCGTAACCCTGCAGCACCTCGAGCCCGAGCGCCAGGAACAGCCGCACCACCGGCTCGGCGATCGGCGCGCCGCCGCTGACGGCGACCCGCAGCCGTCCGCCGAACCGGGCCAGCACCTTGGCGGCGACCAGGCGTTGCAGCAGCGGCCACGCGATACGGTCGAACGCCGAGAGTCCCGTCCCGCGTCCATGCTGCGCATCGAAGCGACGGCCGCCGATCGCGATGGTCAGGTCGAGCAGCGCCCGTTCGAGCGGGTTCGCGGTCCCGCGATGATGCATGACCAGCGAGTAGATGCGTTCGTAGATGCGCGGCACCGAGATCAGGATGGTCGGACGCACCTCCGCCAGATCTTCGGACAATTGCTTCACCGAGCGCGCATAGGCCACGCAGGCGCCGATGGCGATCGCGTAGTAGTAGCCCGCGGTGCGCTCGAACGTGTGCGACAGCGGCAGGAACGACAGGAACACGTCGTCGGTGTCGGCCGCGAGCCGCTGATGAATGGCCTTGAGGTTGGAGACGACGTTGTCGTGCGACAGCATCACGCCCTTGGGCCGGCCCGTCGTGCCCGAGGTATAGACGATGGCGGCGAGGTCGTGCGGCGCGACGGCGACCTGGGGGCCGGGAGGCACGGCGTTGCCGGCTGCACTCAACCACGCCTCCAGATCGACGAGGCGCGGATCGCCGGCCGTGACGGCCGATCGCCGTTCGGCGCAGACGATGCGCCGCAGCTCGGGCAGGGCCTCGCCGACCGCCGCGATCTCCGCCCAGCGGGCGTCCGAATCGACCAGCAGCAACCGGGCGCCGGAATCGGCGAGGATGTAGGCGATGCTGTCGGCATTGTCGACGGCGTGCATCGGCACCGGCACCAGGCCCCGCGATAGCGCCGCCTGGTCCATGGCGAGATGCGCAGTCCCGTTCGGCATCAGGATGGCGATACGCTCGCCCCGGTCGAAGCCCTCGGCCGCAAGCGCCCGCCGCCAGCGGTCGACGACGAGATCGATGTCGCGCCAGCAGAGGCTCCCCCACCGGCCGCTTCGCGGGTCGAAATGACGGTAGGCCGGCTTGTCCGGGCTCTGTGCGACGCGCCAGCGCCAAAGCTCGGGCAGGGTGGTGATGGCGGCCAGCGTGCCGGCCGCCATGGCGTGATCATCGATGGGACTTGATTGCTGCACGCCTGTCTCCGGCGATCCTGAACTCCGTCGCGAGCAGAAGCTCTGCAGCGGCGGACCGGGTCCGACGTTGACGTAGCGCAATCATCGGAAGGCAGGTCGTGCGTCTGCGCATGGGAGCCCGGCCATCACGGCAGGCCGACACGGCAGCGGAAGCCGGACCGGTCGGAGCGTCCATCAGGCGCCCTGCGGGACCTTGTCGAGAAACCCGGTGACGCGCTGGATGCGGCCGTCGGCCAGCTCGACGAAGTCCGTGCCCTGGATCGGAGCTTCCGCATTCTCGGCGCCAAGCTCCCAGGAAAAACGCAGATGAGGACCGTGACCGTCCGCGGCGCCGATCAGGCGAAAGCGGAAGTCGGGAAAGCGCTGCTGCACGCCCGCGACCAGGCCATCCACCGCCTCGCGTCCTTCGCCGCGCATCATCGGGTCGACATAGAGCGCATCGGCGGTCCAGTGACGTGCGAGCAATGCGCCGCGCTGCGCGGCGTCGCGTTCGTTCCACAGCGCGATGTAGTTCTCGGCGATTTCGGTCGGGTTGGTCATCGGTGCTCTCCATGTTGTGAACGATGAGGAGCGCATGATCGCGCCAGGCGCGCAGCGAATCGATTACGTCGAACGTCATCTCATCCGGAATGACAGAACTGTAAGTTGCCGCCTGTCCGCGCGAGGCCTAGGTCTCGCGCGGCGGCGGTGCGGGGAATGCGTCTCATGATGTCCGACACTTGGAAGTGGATTGCCGTCGCGATCTGCCTGGTGCTGTTCACGGCGGATACCGTGCTCAAGCCGCAGGACAAGCCCAATCGCATGGTCTTCTTCGAGCTGCATCGCGGTGAGAGCCCGACGATGATCGGCATGATGCGCGACGACCTCTTCAAGCTGCCGGGACGCGGCGCCAGCCGCATCCGCGATGCGCTGGCGCGCGGCGAGACGTTAACGGTCTGGCAATATGAATTAAAAAAGATTGAAGACGGCAGCTATCAGGAGGTGCCGGAGCGGCAGATCGAGCTCGGCGCCGCCGATGCGCCGCTCGTCACCTTCGGTGCGCGGATTCGGCTGCCCGATAATTAGTTCGATCCGCCGGGGCCGTGAGCGTCGGGAGGCCGATCGTCTCCCGGCCGCTGGCGCGATGTCGGCGCGACCTCGCTTCATCTCCTCCCGATCAGACGGCGCGGTGCCGCCTGACCCCACCGCAGTCATTGCGGCGCAGGGCCAGGAGCGGACGGCACAAACTTGTGATTGCATCGACGGCCTCTCTTGACGTCGTCGCATGACGCCATGCCCGCGCGAGCCCACCCGCCATCGGGACCGCACCAGCGCCGCTGGGCCGGCGATCCGCGGGACTCGCCTCCCGCCCTGATTGGGGTGTGTCGTGCGAAAGCGCGGCCCCCGGGTTTCTCCGGAGTGCCGGTCGTGCCGCCGTGACGCCGCTGCCGCGCCGATGGGCGAATCATGCCGGGCCTCCGCCTTGCTCGTGGCGCCACCGCCATGTCCGGAACCAGCGTTCGGCCATTTTCGGTGGTAGCGACTCATTGGTGCAGCGGGCTTGCAACACTCGCGGTGAATTTGGCTTTGGTCGCTGCGCTCTCCTGGACAAAAACACGATCTCGAAACACGCTGCATGTGCGATTTGGATTTGGCCTTCGCGTTCCGGTTCTGCGGATGGGGTCGTGATTGCAAGGTCCACCGCAGTCCAAGCATCACAAGAAGCGCATCACACGAAGCGTGCCAAAGTCGGTCAGATCGGTTTCGCCGGGTTGCACTGGGGCTCGACATGAAATTCTGGACGGGATTGCTTGCGGTCGTTCTGTTGCTGTCGGGGGTCGGCGCCAGCCAGGCCGTGGTCCGGATCGCCGATGACCGCGGCGGCCGGATCGGAACCTATGTCGACAAGTACCAGGGCCTGCGGTCTTCCGGGGAGTACGTGATCATCGACGGGCTCTGCGCATCGGCCTGCACCATCGTGCTCGGCGCCATCCCGCACGAGAAGATCTGCGTCACCTCGCATGCCAATCTCGGTTTCCACGCCGCCTGGGATTTCGGCGCCAACGGCCGGGCCGTCACCAATCCCGAGGCGACCCAGATGCTGTACTCGATGTACCCGTCGCCGATCCGCCGCTGGATCACCCAGCGCGGCGGCCTGACGCCCCGGATGATCTTCCTGAAGGGCAAGGAGCTGCAGGCGATGTACAAGCCCTGCTACATGGATGCCCAGGCATCCTCGCCCTCGTCCTCGCATGTCGCGCCCAATGCGCCGGCCATCTCTCCGGCCGCGGCCAAGGCCTCCGCCTCCCATTGATAACGGCTGGCATTTGGGCTGATCGGCCGCCCGACTGCGGCGCTTGCCTGGACCGGTTGCGGGGCTTATCTGGAGTCTGAGGGGCGGGCCGCGTGGTCGGCTCCGGCCGATGAGTACGCCATCATGCAGCCTCTTTCAGCGCCGCAAGAGATACCGTCCGTGTCGCAAGCCCGGCGTCCCGCCTCTGTGCCGGCCATCGCGGCGGGGCTCGCGGCGATCGGACTCGTCCTCGGGGCCGTGACGATGTGGGCGCAGTACGGGACCGCGGTGTTCTTCGAGACCCTCGCGGCCGGCTTGCAGGCCTGCTTCTGAGAGACAGTGAAGGAGCGCGCAATGCCGTCCAATATCACCCGTCCGCTGGTGATCGTCGGAGCCTTCGCCGCCAGCCTGGTGATCGGGCTGTCGCTGATGTTCCTCGTCATGGGCGGCGGACGCAACATCGCGGCGCCAGCGGCGATCGGCGGCCCGTTCCAGTTGACCGACCAGAGCGGTGCGGTCGTCACCGAGAAGAGCCTGGAGGGGCGGCCGACTCTGATCTTCTTCGGCTTCACCCATTGCCCTGACGTCTGCCCGACCTCGCTGTTCGAGATCTCCGAGGTGCTGCGCGCGATGGGCAAGGATGCCGACAGCGTCAACGCCTATTTCATCTCGGTCGACCCGGAGCGCGACAATCCGGCCGCGATGAAGGATTACCTCTCGAGCTTCGACCCGCATCTCAAGGGCCTGACGGGCGATCCCGAGGTGCTGGCGAAGGTTCTCACCGAGTACCGGGTCTATGCCAAGAAAGTTCCCCTGAAGGACGGCGACTACACCATGGACCACACCGCTTTGGTGTATCTGATGGATCGCAACGGCCGGTTCGTCGCGCCGTTCAACCTGAAGCGGACGCCCGAGGAAGCTGCGGCGGATCTCAAGAAATACCTCTGAGCGCGTTAACGCTCCAGCCGGGCGGCTGCCTCCCGGCCGAATCCAGCCTCGAATTTGCGCTGGGATGCTTTATAAGGCGGTGACCATCGGGACCGCTGATGCCGACCGTCTTGTCAAAGCCCGTGAAATCGACCCGTCTCGCCCGCGCCGCCGCTGGCGCGTTGCTGTGCTTCGGCCTCGCCGCGGCCGGTTCCGAGGTGCGCGCGCAAGCGCCGGTGCGGCCGGTCGTCGAGGCGGCGCCGCAGGCCGTCCCTGGTTTCTGGGATCCGCGCCGCCGGCCGGAGCGGCCCGATCTGTCGCGCCTCACCGTGATTCGGTTCCTGACCGAGACCGACTATCCGCCGTTCAACTTCACCGGCCCGGACGGCAATCCGGCCGGCTTCAACGTCGATCTTGCCAGGGCGATCTGCGACGAGATCAAGGTCACCTGCACCGTCCAGATGCGCCGGTTCGAAACCCTGCTCGACGCGCTGTCGTCCAACCGGGGCGATGCGATTATCGCCTCGATCGCGGTGACGCCGCAGATGCGGGCGCGGGCCGACTTCTCCGATCCATATTACCGCGCGCCCGCGCGTTTCGTGTCCCGCCGCGACGCCGTCATGACCGAGATCCGCCCCGAATTTCTCGAGGGCAAGAAGATCGGTGCCGTCGCCGGCACCGCGCACGAGGCCTACCTCAAGGCGATGTTCACCGACGCCGAGATCAAGACCTATCCGAACGACGAGGCGCTGCGGCAGGCGCTGCGCCGGGCTGAGGTCGACCTGATCTTCGGTGACGGAATCTCGCTGGCGTTCTGGGTCAATGGCACCGATTCCGGCGATTGCTGCGCCTTTTCCGGTGGACCTTTCGTCGAAAGCCGCTATTTCGGCGAGGGCGTCGGCATCGCCGTGCGCAAGGGCAACGACCTCCTGCGCCAGGCGCTGAACTGGGCGCTGTTCCGGGTCTGGGAAAAAGGCCGCTACACCGATCTGTGGCTGCGCTACTTCTCGATCAGCCCGTTCTAGCGCTTGCCGTCGTTCCGGGGCGCGTCGAAGACGCGAACCCGGAACCTCGAGATTCCGGGTTCGATGCTTCGCATCGCCCCGGAATGACGGGTATCATGACCGCTGTTTTGCACTGACGTCTTCGGAGAAGTCTTTTTCACGATGTCCACGATCGATCTCGTCCCAACCAGCCCGAGCGACCTGCGTGCGCTTGCCGAAAACTCCAACGCCTGGCCGTTCGAGCAGGCGAAGGCGATCGTCAACCGGTTGAAGAAAACCCCGAAGGACGAGGTGCTGTTCGAGACCGGCTACGGCCCGTCCGGCCTGCCGCATATCGGCACCTTCGGCGAGGTCGCGCGCACCACGATGGTGCGCCACGCCTTCCGCGTGCTCACCGAGGACAAGATCAAGACCCGGCTGCTCGCCTTCTCCGACGACATGGACGGCCTGCGCAAGGTGCCGGACAACGTGCCGAACAAGGAGATGCTGGCCACGCATCTGGGCAAGCCGCTGTCGCGTATCCCCGATCCGTTCTCCAACGAGTATCCCTCGTTCGCCGCGCACAACAATGCGCGGCTGCGCGCGTTCCTCGACAGATTCGGCTTCGACTATGAGTTCGCCTCCTCGACCGAGTACTACACCTCCGGCAAGTTCGACGCGGCGCTGCTGCGCATGCTGGAACGGCTGGAGAAGGTGATGGCGATCATGCTGCCGTCCCTGCGCGAGGAGCGCGCGGCCAGCTACTCGCCGTTCCTCCCCATTTGCCCGCGCACCGGGCTGGTGCTGTACGTGCCGATCGTCGAGCACGACGCCAAGGCTGGCACGATCTCCTACGACGATCCCGAGACCAGGGAGCGGATGACCGTTCCGGTCACCGGCGGCCATTGCAAGCTGCAATGGAAGCCGGACTGGGCGATGCGCTGGCATGCGCTCGGCGTCGACTACGAAATGGCCGGCAAGGACCTGATCGATTCGGTCAAGCTGTCGGGAAAGATCTGCGCTGCGCTCGGCGGTATCCCGCCGGAGGGCTTCAACTACGAACTGTTCCTCGACGAGAAGGGCCAGAAGATATCGAAGTCGAAAGGCAACGGCCTGACCATCGACGAATGGCTGCGCTACGCCTCGCCGGAATCGCTGTCGCTGTTCATGTATCGCGAGCCCAAGGCCGCGAAGCGGCTGTATTTCGACGTCATCCCCCGCAACGTCGACGACTACCAGCAGTTCTTGGAAGGCTTTCCGAAGCAGGACGCCAAGCAGCAGCTCGGCAACCCGGTCTGGCACATCCATTCCGGCAAGCCGCCGAAGGCCGACATGCCGGTCACCTTCCAGCTGCTGCTGACCTTGGTGTCGTCGTCGAACGCCGAGAATGCCGAGACCCTATGGGGCTTCATCGGCCGCTACCGGCCAGGCGTGACGCCGCAAACCCATCCCAAGCTCGATGCGATGGTCGGCTACGCGATCAACTACTATCGCGACTTCGTCGCGCCCACCAAGACGTTCCGCGAGCCGACCGAGGGCGAGCGCGTGGCGCTGCAGGATCTGCGCGACGCGTTGTCGAACCTGCCGGCGGAGGCGACGGCCGAGGACATCCAGAACGTGGTCTACGAGATCGGCCGCCGCGAGCCGTTCCTCGACCACGCCAAGAAGGGCAAGGACGGCCGCCCGGGCGTGTCGCTCGACTGGTTCAACATGCTCTACCAGGTGCTGCTCGGCCAGGAGAAGGGCCCGCGCTTCGGCTCCTTCGTCGCGGTCTACGGCCTGAACAATGCGGTGGCGATGATCGACGGGGCATTGGCACGCAGCGCGTGAGGCCAACGCTGGTCATGACACAAAAGGTGTCGTCCCGGCCTTGAGCCGGGACCTATAGCCACCGGCCAACATGTGGCGGAGGGTCTCCGCCATCTTCTCAAACAATCAGGATTCCGCGGTATGGGTTCCGCTTTCGCGGGGACGACGGCGGAATGCGCGGCGGCGCTTTCCACCGCCGCGCGGCGAGCGAACTACACCCCTTGCAGCACGAAGCGGCGGTCGAGCTTCTGCACCGGACGGGCGTTCATCGGATACAGCTTTGCGAATTTCGCCACGTCGGCTTCCGCGACCGAGACCGGCTCGCTCAGCAGCAGCCATTCGACCACCTCCGAGCAGGGCGGCGTCGTCAGCGAGCCGGCATAGCGATAATAGGAGCGGCGCGCTGGCAGCATCATGTGGGGATTGATGCGCGGATCAGCCTTGACCGCGGGACCCTCCTTGTCCGGCATCGTCGCGACGATCTGCGCGAAGGCGGCGTTGGGGCGGCCGGTGGTCATGAGCACGCCGAGGACGGCGAGGCCGCCGGAGGCGGCGCGATGCACGAAATGCGCCTCCATCGGATAGTTCTTGCCGCCGATCTGGTGCTCGCTCGGACGATGAAAATGCACCTGCAGCAGCTTGTAGGTGGTGCCCTCGAGCTTCATGGTGCTGCTGCCATCGGCGAAGTTGAGCTGGATGGTGTGGCCGTTGTTGACGATGGTGTCGGCGGTCCTGGCCCAGTTCAGCCTGAAGTCGGGCAGCTGGGCCCGGGTCGAGTGCTCGATGTCGATGGGCGATTGCTGGGTGCCGACGCCGCAGACCTTGTTGGCCGCGTCGAGATCACCCCATTTGGCCGGTCCGGTCGCGCCCTCATAGCTCCAGTGCGGGGCGCCCTCGGCGGCGAAGCCCGGGGTGGCGCAGACGGGGCACAGGGCGAGCCCCGCCAGGGCCTTCAAGACGTGGCGGCGGTCCATGACAATCTCCAAAGGTTCAAGCGTGGGCATGATCGGCTGCGAATCGCGCGCAACAGGAAAGCCGAATCAGGTTAACTCTTGCTGAGGAACCGGTTGCACCCTCGCGAAGGCGCAGTCACTCGGATACAATCTGAACGGGTCGGCTGCCGAACCGTCCCGGGCAAACGATGCTTGAGTTCGCCGCCCCCTGCCGATACGGTCGGCCGCTCCCGAAAACATCAGCAAACTCAAGCTCAAGCCAGGACCGCGCGAAGGTGCCCAAAATCTACAAAATCTGCTCAGCTTCGGCCTGGCGCGAGGCGGAGCGGCTGGGCGTGTACCGCGGCAGCGCGGACGATCTGCGCGACGGGTTCATCCATTTTTCGACCGCCTCCCAGGTGCCGGAGACGGCGCGGAAGCACTTCTCGGGGCAGAGCGCGCTGTTCCTGGTCGAGGTCGAGGCGGATGCGCTGGGGGCAGGCTTACGCTGGGAGCGCTCGCGCAACGACGAGCTGTTCCCGCATTTGTATGGCGAGCTCGATCTCGGCGCCGTGACCGCCGTTCACCAGATGCACAGCCGTGCCGATGGCGGCCACGACCTTCCGGAATTGAAGCCGTGATCCGCGCTTTCGACCAGCTCTCGCTGCCGCTGCTCCGATGGCTCGACGCCGAGGATGCGCACCGGCTCGCCATCCAGGGCCTGAAGCTGCTGCCGGCGATCAAGCCGCGACCGGATGATGCCAAGCTCGCGGTGCGCGCCTTCGGGCTGAACTTCCCTAACCCGGTCGGCATGGCCGCCGGCTTCGACAAGAACGCCGAGGTGCCGGACGCGCTGCTGCGGCTCGGCTTCGGCTTCGTCGAGATCGGTTCGGTGACCCCGCGGCCGCAGAGCGGCAATCCGCGCCCGCGGCTGTTCCGGCTGGAGCGCGACGAGGCGGTCATCAACCGCATGGGCTTCAACAATGACGGCGCCGAGATCGTGCTGCGCCGGCTGGCCGGCCGCGCTCATCAGGGCGGCATCGTCGGCGTCAATGTCGGGGCCAACAAGGATTCGGCCGACCGCGTCGCCGACTATGTCCGGCTGATCGAGACCTTCGCGCCAGTGGCGAGCTATTTCACCGTCAACATCTCCTCGCCCAACACGCCGGGCCTGCGCAATCTGCAGCAGGCCTCGCAGCTCGACGAGCTCTTGTCCAAGGTGCTCGAGGCGCGCGACCGTATCAGGCGGAAATCCGGTGACACCCCGGTTCTGCTCAAGATCGCCCCCGATCTCAGCCTCGCCGAGCTCGACGACGTCGTCCACGTCGCCCGCTCGCGCGGCGTCGACGGCATGATCGTGTCGAACACGACGCTCGCCCGGCCGAGCTCGCTGCGCGAGCAGTTGCGCGCCAGGGAGCAGGGCGGCCTGTCCGGGCGGCCGCTGTTCCGGCTGTCGACCCGCATGGTGGCCGAGACCTTCGTGCGCGTCGAAGGCGCGTTCCCGCTGATCGGCGTCGGTGGCATCGACACCGGCGGCGCCGCGCTGACCAAGATCCGCGCCGGCGCCAGCCTGATCCAGCTGTATTCCTCGCTGGTCTACAAGGGCCTCGGCCTGGTCGAGAGCATCAAGGCCGACCTGACCTCGACCCTGCTGCGCACGGGACGCGATTCGCTGTCGGAGATCGTGGGCGCCGATGCCGCCACGATCACCGCCGAGGATTGGCCGGTCTAGCGCGCGGTCTATCGTCGACAAAGAATGTAGGGTGGGCAAAGCGCAGCGTGCCCACCATTTGCACGTCAAGGAAGGCGGCGGGCACGCTGCGCTTCGCCGCCCTACGACCCTCATGATTTCCCGAACGACGCCCGCAACAGCGCCGGATAGCGCGCGGCCTGGAAGCCGCCGCGCGCCGCGTAGAAGCTCAGCATCGCGATCCACAGGCCCGTATTGCCGAAGCCGCGCAGCGCCAGCCAGGTGCCGAGGAAGACGACCAGCGCCGCCACCATGAGGTTGCGCATGTCGCGCGCCCAGGTGGCGCCGATATAGACGCCGTCGAATGCAAAGGCGAACACCGACAGCAGCGGCGACGCCACCACGAACGGCAGGTAGTCGCGCGCCGCACGGCGCACGGCATCGCTTGCCGTCATCACGTCGATCAGCACCGGCCCGAACAGCGCGAAGATCGCGGCCACCGCGAGCGCGAAGCCGAAGCCCCAGGTCAGCACCAGCCTCGTGGCGCCGGCGAAGGCGTCCTTGTTGCGCGCGCCGAACGCGTAGCCGCAGAGCTGCTCGGCGGCATTGGCGAGCCCGTCGAGGAAGAAGGCGGCGACCAGCAGGAAATTGTTCAGCACCGCGTTGGCGGCAAGCGTCGTGTCGCCGGCGCGCGCGCCTTGCGAGGTGAAGAACAGGAAGGCCACGATCATCGCCGCGGTGCGGATCATGATGTCGCGGTTGACGGCCATCATGTGCATCAGCTTGGCGCGGTCGAGCAGCGCCGCACGCGACATCCGGGCGTCGGCCTTGACCAATCGGCGCGCCAGCACGAGGCCGATCGCGACACCGACCGTTTCCGCGATCACGGCGGCGATCGCCGCGCCGGCGATGCCGGCCTGCAGCACCTGGACGAACAGGATGGTCGCGGCCATGTTGATCAGGTTGATCGCGACCTGAACGCCCAAGGCCAGCCGCGCACGCGCCAGTCCGACCAGCCAGCCGAGCAGCACGTAGTTGGCGAGCGCCAGGGGCGCCGACCAGATCCGGACGATGAAATAGCTGTGGGCCGCGCTCAGCACGGCGTCGCTGCCGCCCATGATGTCGAAGATGATCGCGCCCAGCGGCAGTTGCAGCGCGATCAGGCTGACGCCGATCAGCGCGGCCAGCACGAGGCCGCGGACCAGGACCATCAGGATCTCGTCGGTCTCGCCGGCGCCGAGCGATTGCGCAGTGAAGGCGAGTGTGCTGGCGCGGAGGAACGCGAACAGCCAGAACAGGCAGTCGAAGATCACCGAGGCCATGGCGACGCCGCCGAGCATGGCCGCTTCACCGAGCCTGCCGATCGCCGTGGTCGAGACGATGCCGATCAGCGGCGTGGTCAGATTGGCGATCATCGCGGGGCCCGCGATGTCGAACACCTGCGCAGTCGTGACTTTGGCTGAAGCGGTCAAGAACGGCTCTTTGATTGGCGAAACGCGCGACACGCGCGTCTCTGCCGTTCTTAGCGGCCTTTCGCGTCTCCCGGCTAGAGGTCGATGCTCATGCCGTCATGCGCGGCCACGTGGTCGATGCGGTCCAGCCGGCCCAGCATGTCGTCGCTCATATGGGTGAGCACCAGCCGCTTCGGCCTGATAGCATCGAGATGCGCCTCCAGCGTCGCGAGGCTGAGATGGTTCTTCACCGCCTTGTCGTAGGTATAGGCCTCGGCGATCAGCAGGTCGGCGTCGCGGCCGAGCCGGATCAGGCTGTCGGTCCATTCGGTGTCGGCCGTATAGGCGACGACCTTGCCTTCCGCCTCGATGCGGTAGCCGAGAAACGGCCCTCCGGAGTTGCCGTGCACCACCGCAAACAGCGTCACGCTGATGTCACCGAAGCGCGTCGTCTCCTCGGGCACCAGCTCGATCACCGACAGCTCGAACTTGCGCGGCGTCGTCGACGAATGCTCGAACAGCGCTTCCATCACCTGCGTCAGCCGCGCCGCGATGCCGGCGGGGCCGGCGATCACCAGCGGCGTCGTTCGCCGTAAGAACTGCGCATCGAGCAGCAGGAACGGCAGGCCGGCGAAATGATCACCGTGGAAATGCGTGATCAGGATCAGTTCGATCGCGTTGCAGGCGATGCCGAGCCGCTTCAGCGCCGGCAGCGACGAGGCGCCGCAGTCGATCAGAAGATTGGTGCGCGCCCCCGTCAGATGGAAGCAGGTATTGGACCTGCCGCCCGATCCGAACGCGTCACCGCAGCCGACGAAGCGGAGCTGCATCGGCTGCGTCTCTCAGCGGCCGCGCGGAGCGAACAGCCGCGACAGGAACCAGATCGGGATCACGATGACGGCGCCGAGCAGGAAGTAGCGCCACAGCCAGTTGAAGGCGTCGAAGCCGAGCTCGTACAGGCGGATGAAAAGCAGCCGGATGCTATGCAGGATGTTCAGCGGATCGAAGCCGATGGCCGACAGCACCACGCCGACCAGGATCGACAGCAGCACAAGCCGGAACGCCACCGACAGCGGCGAGCCGCCGAGAAAACGGTACAGGCCATCCGAGCTGCGGGCGCGGGCCGGATAGTCCCTGACGTCGTTCGACATGGCATCGTCTCCAGGCGGGTTCGTCGGATTCGCGAGCCCGATTATAAGGCACGGCAGGGCAGGTGGGGAACCCGGCTCAGCACCGCAAGCCGGTTGCCGGCATTTAATGTTCCTCCGCGCTGCCGGACATTTGCGGATCGCCGCGCATTTCAATGCTGTCATGGCCGGGCTTGACCCGGCCATCCATCTTTCGAGTGAGGATGGATGCCCGGGCCTTCGCCGTGCCGAAGCGGCTACGGCCGCGCAGGCGGGTCAAGCCCGGGCATGACGAGTCCCCTATTGTCAGGCCATTTTGGGGTCTAGACACGCGAGACGCTGTCACGCCAGCGCCTCGCTCTTCAGCAGGCGCTCCAGCGTCTCCAGCCGGTCGGCGTCGCGCGGCGGCTTGTCCCAGCGCAGCCGGCTGATGCGCGGAAAGCGCATCGCGATGCCGGATTTGTGCCGCGGCGAGCGCTGCAGGCCCTCGAACGCCACTTCGAGCACAAGGCCCTGCTCGGGCTCGTGCACGACATGCCGCACGGGACCGAACTTCTCGGTGGTGTTGCGGCGGACGAAGCGGTCGATCTGCAGGAGCTCCTCGTCGGTGAAGCCGAAATAGGCCTTGCCGACGGGGACGAGCTGATCGCCACCGTCTCCTGCCGTCCAGACGCCGAACGTGTAGTCGGAGTAATAGGACGAGCGCTTGCCATGGCCGCGCTGCGCATACATCAGCACGGCATCGATGATGTGCGGATCGTGCTTCCACTTCCACCATTGCCCCTTGGGACGGCCGGGCAGATACAGCGCGTCCCGCCGCTTCAGCATCACGCCTTCGACCGCCTCGGCATCGTCGCCGGCACCGGCCGAGGCGGGATTGGCACGCGCAGCCTTCAGCTCGTCCCAGGTCGCGAACGCAATCGTCGGCGACAGGTCGACGCGCGGGTCATCCAGACGCCGGATGAACGCTTCGAGCCGCTCGCGCCGCTGTTCGAACGGCAGCTCGCGCAGATCGTGCTCCTCATCTCCGAGCAGGTCGTAGGCGCGCAGGTGGATCGGATAATCCTTCATCAGCTTCGGCGACACCGTCTTGCGGTTCAGCCGCTGCTGCAGCACGTTGAAGCTCTGCACGCGACGATCGCGCACCACCAGCAGCTCGCCGTCGAGCGAGCCCGGCAGATGCAGCGAGGGCAGCAGGTCCGGGAAGCTTGCCGTGATGTCCTCGCCGCTGCGCGAATACAGCCGCGTGACGACGCGGCCATCGGCCTCGCGGCCGCTCACTGCCTGCACGCGGATGCCGTCCCATTTCCATTCCGCGATGTAGTCGGCTGCCTTCATGTTGGCGAAGTCGTCGTCGTCGACGGCATGCGCCAGCATCACCGGCCGGAACGGCGCGGGATCGCGATTGACCGGCTTGTCGCCGCGGCCTTCCAGCCAGGCGAACAGGTCGAGATAGGGCGGCGCGAGGCCCGGCCAGATCAGCTCGACCTCGTGCGGGTCCTTGTCGCCGAGGGCGGCGGCCGCAGTCTTGGCGAGGCGCGCGGAGATGCCGATGCGCAACGCGCCGGTGACGAGCTTCAGCAGTGCCCAGCGCCCAGTTTCGTCGAGTTCATCCAGCCATTGCGCGAGCTGCCGCGGCATCTCGGTCTTGCCGAGCGTGCGCAGGGTGGTGACGACCTCGGTCAGCGTCGGCGGTGGCGGGTTGTTGTGGCCTGCGGCGTGCGATCCGGGTGTGTGCGCTTCGGGGAAACCGCCTGTGTGGCACCCCCCTCCCTGACCCTCCCCCACAAGGGGGGAGGGAACGGAGAGAGCGGAGCTCGGAGGGGCAAGAGCACTTTTCGAGCTGCCGTTCGCTATCGAATGAGATGCAAACTCCGGGTCCCACTCGGCTCCCTCCCCCCTTGTGGGGGAGGGCTGGGGAGGGGGGTACCCGGAAACGAGCTGCTTATTAGGAGCGCCCTTCGGCCACATCAGCGCGACCGTCTCCGAGAGATCGCCGACATAGTCATACGATAGCGCGAACAGCACCGGATCGGTGCGCGCGGCGATGAGATCGCGGATCAGCGCCGGCTTGGCGTGCTTGAACGACAGCGCGCCGGTCAGCGCGCCCAACGCGTAGCCGCGATCGGGATCCCCGACCTCGCGGAAATATGCCGTCAGCAGCCGCAGCTTGTTGTTGCGGCCGGGCTCGTAGGCGAGGCGGTCGAGCAGCTCGGCGAAGCGGTTCATGCCTCGGCGTCCTCCGTCGCCGCCACTTCGCTCTCCTCCTCGTCGCCGTAGCCGACCAGGTCGAGCGGCCGCGCGGCAAGCCCGCGCGACTGGCACCAATGCACCAGCGCGTCCTCCTGCCCATGGGTGACCCACACTTCGCTTGCGCCGGTCGCCGCGATCGTCGCGGTCAGCCCGTCCCAGTCGGCATGGTCCGAGATCACCAGCGGCAGCTCGATGCCGCGCTGCCGGGCCCTGGCGCGCACCCGCATCCAGCCCGAGGCGAAAGCGGTGACGGGATCGGGAAAGCGCCGGGTCCACAGGTCGGAGGTCGCGCTCGGTGGCGCAAGCGTGATGGTGCCGGCAAGCTCGGCCTTCTTGACGCCCTTCACAGGCCGCAACTCGCCCAGCGCGATGCCCTTGTCCTGATAGTAGCGCGTGATCTTCTCCATCGCGCCATGCAGGTAGATCGGCCGATCATAGCCGGCCTCGCGGATCAGCGCGATCACGCGCTGCGCCTTGCCGAGCGAATACGCGCCGACCAGATGCGCGCGCTCGGGAAACAGCGCCACCGAGGCCAGCAGCTTGTTGACCTCCAGCGCCGCGTCGCCGTGACGGAAGACGGGCAAGCCGAACGTGGCCTCGGTGATGAAGACGTCGCATTGCACGAGCTCGAACGGCGTACAGGTCGGATCGCGCGCATCCTTGTAGTCGCCGGAGGCGACGATGCAGGTCCCGCCGCAGGACACCTTGATCTGCGCCGAGCCCAGCACATGGCCCGCCGGGTGGAAGCTCACGGTGACGTCGCCGAGCCTGATCTCCTCGCCATAGCGGATCGGCTGCGTGTTGCCGGCAAAATTCTCGCCATAGCGCAGCCGCATGATGTCCAGCGTCTCCTGCGTCGCCAGCACGGCGCCGTGGCCGGCACGGGCATGATCGGAATGGCCGTGGGTGATCAGCGCCCGCTCGACCGGGCGCACGGGATCGATATGAAAGCCGCCGGACTTGCAGCACAGGCCGGACGGAACGGGCAACAGAATGTCTTGCGGGCGCATCAAGTTCATATAGGTCTCGTCAGCCGGATTTTCAGTCTGTCCCATTCCCGGCCGGGATGCGCGGGCTTGACCCGCGCATCCATCTCCTGGAATGACAGCCCGCCCAGACCACGGTTCCAGCATGCCCCACCGTTTCTTCCGCTCCTCCGGCGACCTGATCGCCGACCGCCGCTACGAGTTCGCCCGCGACCTGCAATTGAAGGGCGATCTGGCCGCGGCCGCGGAGGTGATGGAGCAGGCCATCGAGGTCGCGCCGAACTTCGCCTCGGCGTGGTTCGAGCTCGGCCAGATCAGGATTGCGCTCGGCGAAACCGACAAGGCGGTCGCCGCGTTCCAGAACGCCCGGGGCGCCGATCCGGATGACCGCCATGGCGCCAGCGTGCGGCTGATGCAGCTCGGTGCCGCGCCGCTGTCGGATATGCCCAAGGCCTATGTGCAGTCGCTGTTCGACCAATACGCGCCGCGCTTCGAGTCCGAGCTGATCGAGCGGCTCAACTACCGGGCGCCGAACATCCTGTTCAAGGCCGTGCTCGCGGTGCGCGCGGCCGAGCGCAAGCCGGCCTACTTCAAGCGCGCGATCGATCTCGGCTGCGGCACCGGGCTGGGCGCGGCGGCGTTCGCCAAGAATGTCGACAGCATCATCGGGATCGACCTGTCGGCCGGCATGATCGCGGAAGCGCGCGCCACCGGGCTCTATGCCGGGCTCGAGGTCGACGATATGACGGCAGGGCTGGCGCGCCAGGACGATGCGTCTGCGGATCTCATTCTTGCTGCCGATGCGATGGTCTATGTCGGCGACCTCGGCCCGGTGTTGCGCGAGGCGCAACGTGTGCTGATGCCGGGGGGGCTGCTGACCTTCACCGTCGAGACCCATGACGGCGACGGTGTCATCATGGGCAAGGGGCTGCGCTATGCCCATGGCGCGGAATATGTCCGTGGCGTGATTGCGGCCACGGGATTGAAGCTGGCCCATCTCGCGCCGGCGTCGCCGCGGACCGAGGAGCAATTGCCGGTGCGCGGCCTGGCCGTGGTCGCCACCAGGACTTGAGTCTACACGCTATTGAATGCGCTGCACGCGGCGTCCAATGCGGCAACTTCGCTCTTGCCGCAGCTCTCCCGATGCCAAAAAATGCCGGCAGTCCAGGGAGAGACAAAAATGAAAAAACATCTGACGCGGCGCGATTTCTGCGCCACCGCGCTTGCGACCATCGGCGCCTCGACGATCGCTTCGCCCTATGTCTGGGCCGCCGAAAAGAAGTATGACGCCGGCGCCAGCGATACCGAGATCAGGATCGGCCAGACCATTCCGCATTCCGGCCCCGGCTCGCTGTATGGCGTGCTCGGCCGTGTCGGCGAGGCCTATTTCCAGATGCTGAACGAGCAGGGCGGCATCAACGGGCGCAAGGTCAAGTTCCTGACGATGGACGATGCCTATAGCGCGCCGAAATGCGTCGAGGCGACCCGGCGGCTGGTCGAGCAGGACGAGGTGCTGGCGCTGTACGGCTCGCTCGGCACCGCGCCGCAGACCGCCGTGCACAAATACCTCAACTCCAAGGGCGTGCCGCAGCTCCTGCTCAACACCGGCGCCTCGAAGTGGAACGACCCCAAGAACTACAAATGGACCATGGCCGGCCTGCCGCTGTATCCGACGGAGGCGCGCATCCTCGCCAAGCATGTGCTGAGCGTGAAGCCGGAAGCCAAGATCGGCATCCTCTATCAGAACGACGATTTCGGCCGCGACTTCCTGGGACCGTTCAAGAAGGTGCTGGCCGATGCCGGCGGCAAGGCGCAGGTGATCATGGAGCAGACCTATGATCTCACCGAGCCGACGGTGGACTCCCAGCTCATCAACCTGTCGAAGTCCGGCGCCGACGTGTTCTACAACATCACCACCGGCAAGGCGACGTCGCAGTCGATCCGCAAGGTGGCCGAGCTCGGCTGGAAGCCGCTGCAGCTGTTGTCGGCCGGCTCGACCGGCCGCTCGATTCTCTCGGCCGCCGGACTCGAGAACGCCAAGGATATCGTTGCCATCCGCTACTCCAAGGATGCCGGCGTGCCGCAATGGAAGGACGACCCGGACGTCAAGGGTTTCGAGGCGCTGCGCGCCAAGTACCTGCCCAACATCGATCCCGACAACACCATCGCCTATGCCGGCTACGGCCAGGCGGTTTCGATGGGCGAGATCCTGCGCCGCTGCGGCGACATGCTGACCCGCGAGAACGTGCTCAAGCACGCCACGACGCTCGCCGGCTTCCATTCGCCGTTCTTCCTCGATGGCGTCAACTACGCCTACACGCCGGACGACTACACGCCGATGAAGACTCTCTACATCTCGATCTTCGACGGCAAGGATTGGAGCATCTCCGAGAAGCCGATGACGGAGTAGGGATTTTCTCTCCATCGGATGATGACACCGGAGCTGTGGCTGCACTCTCCGGTGTCGTGCCGGCGAACGCAGGGACCCATACCGCGGGGTCAATCGGTCAGGCATAACTGCCAGTCATCGTCTCGTCGGGGTCGGTGGCTATGGGGCCCTGCGTTCGCAGGAACGACAAAGGAGTTTGCTGGGGCGCTGGTGCGCTCCAGCATGGGCTGGGCCGACGGCGGAGGTGGTCGAGGCAGTCGCGTGTTATCGCCCCGACCCTCGACGAACCGCGCGTGACTGCCTACCTTCCCCCGGTGCCGCCCCGCGTCTCACCAGTCCCGTCCGACGACAGCGCCGCGCTGCCCGACCATTTCGCAAGATGGTTCGCGGCGCGCGGCTGGGCGCCGCGCGCGCATCAACTCGCACTGCTGGAGAAGGCGCGGGCGAACCGGTCTGCACTGCTGATCGCTCCGACCGGCGCCGGCAAGACGCTCGCCGGGTTCCTGCCAACCTTGGTGGAATTGGGCTCGGCCTCTGCGTCGAATGACCGATCTGCTCGCGCCAAACAATCCGCTCTCTCCTCTCCCTCCCCCCTTGTGGGGGAGGGGCCGGGAGGGGGGCCTCCGGCGGAAGTATCGATGGATCCCGCGCCTTCCCGCCGGTACGCCTCGCACGAATCCGGCGAGTCCGCTGCCGCGGATCCCGATCCTTCGTCTTCGCGGGTAGCAGGAACCAACCCGGCAGCTGCAAAGGTGATTTCAACGGGGCGATCCGTCGTTCGCTCCACCGGCCTGCACACGCTCTACATCTCGCCGCTCAAGGCGCTCGCGGTCGACATCGCGCGCAATCTCGAGGCGCCGATCTCCGAGATGGGTCTGCCGATCAAGGTCGAGACCCGCACCGGCGACACGCCGGTGTCGCGCCGGCAGCGGCAGCGCCGCTATCCGCCGGACATTTTGCTGACGACACCGGAGCAGATGGCGCTGCTGCTGTCGTCGGACGATGCGCCGTTCCTGTTTTCCTCGCTGAAGCGCGTCGTGCTCGATGAGCTGCACGCGCTGGTCACCTCCAAGCGCGGCGATCTCTTGTCGCTCGCGCTGGCACGGCTGTGGCGGCTCGCGCCGGACATGCGCATGATCGGCCTGTCGGCGACGGTCGCCGAGCCCGAGCAGCTCGCGCGCTTCCTGGTGCCGCAGCCGCGCGGCGGCATCGCTGCGGCCGATGTCGTGGTCGCCGGCGGCGCCGCACCGCCGGTGGTCGAGATGCTCGACACCCAGGAGCGGTTGCCATGGGCCGGCCACAGCGCGCGCCACGCGCTGGCCGAGATGTACGAGCTGATCAAGAAGAACAAGACCACGCTCGTGTTCGTCAACACCCGCAGTCAGGCCGAGATGCTGTTCCAGGAGTTCTGGCGCATCAACGACGACAACCTCGCCATCGCCCTGCATCACGGCTCGCTCGACGTCGCGCAGCGCCGCAAGGTCGAGGACGCGATGTCGGCCGGCCGGCTGCGCGGCGTCGTCTGCACCTCCTCGCTCGATCTCGGTGTGGACTGGGGCGACGTCGACCTCGTCATCAATGTCGGCGCGCCCAAGGGCTGCTCGCGGCTGATGCAGCGCATCGGCCGCGCCAATCACCGGCTCGACGAGGCCTCGCGCGCGGTGCTGGTGCCGGCCAACCGCTTCGAGGTGCTGGAATGCTCGGTGGCGATCGACGCCATCGCCGACAATGCGCAGGACACGCCGCCGCTGCGCATCGGCGCGCTCGACGTGCTGGCTCAGCACGTGCTCGGCTGCGCCTGCGCCGAGCCGTTTCTCAGCGACGAACTCTATGCGGAGGTGATCACCACCGCGCCCTATGCGTCGCTGTCGCGGGCCGATTTCGACGACGTCGTCGACTTCGTCGCCACCGGCGGCTACGCGCTGAAGACCTATGAGCGGTTCGCGCGCATCAAGCAGGATGCGAAGGGCCGCTGGCGCGTCGCCAATCCCAAGGTGCGGCAGAGCTATCGCTTGAACGTCGGCACCATCGTGGAAGAAGCGATGCTGAAGGTGCGGCTGGTGCGCGCGCGCGGCGGCGGCACGGGAGCGACCGGCGCGATCGCGCGCGGCGGCCGGCTGCTCGGCGAGATCGAAGAGGCGTTCATCGAGGGCCTCACGCTGGGCGATACCTTCGTGTTCAGCGGCGAGATCGTGCGCTACGAGGCGCTGGCCGAGGACCAGGTCTATGTCAGCAGGGCCAACGATTCCGATCCGAAGGTGCCGTCCTACATGGGCGGCAAGTTTCCGCTCTCGACCTATCTCGCCGAGCGCGTGCGCGGCCTGCTCGACGACCGCGCTGCCTGGAGCGCGTTGCCGGAGCAGGTGCGCGACTGGCTGTCGTTGCAGAAGGACGTGTCGCGCATCCCGGCGCGGCGCGAGCTGCTGGTCGAGACCTTTCCGCGCTCCAACAAGCACTACATCGTCTGCTATCCGTTCGAAGGCCGGCTCGCGCATCAGACGCTCGGCATGCTGCTGACGCGCCGGCTCGAGCGGGCGCGCGCCCGGCCGCTCGGCTTCGTCGCCAATGAATATGCGCTTGCGGTGTGGGGGCTCGGCGACATGTCGCTGATGGTCAAACAGGGGCGGCTCGACCTCGCCAAGCTGTTCGACCCGGATATGCTCGGCGACGATCTCGAGGCATGGCTCGCCGAATCCGCGCTGATGAAGCGCACGTTCCGCGCCTGCGCCATCATTTCCGGCCTGATCGCGCGGCGGTCGACCACCGAAGAGAAGACCCGCCGCCAGGTGCTGTTCTCGACTGATCTGGTCTACGACGTCCTGCGCCGGCATCAGCCCGATCACATGCTGTTGCGCGCGGCGCGCGCCGATGCCGCCACCGGCCTGCTCGATCTGAAGCGGCTCGGTGATATGCTCCAGCGCATCGAGGGACGAATCACCCATCGGGAACTCGATCGCGTCTCGCCGCTGGCGGTGCCGGTGATGCTGGAAATCGGCCGCGAATCCGTCTATGGCGAGGCCGCCGACGAGCTCCTGGCCGAGGCTGCCGAGGAACTCGTGAAGGAAGCGATGGGGTAGAAGCGAGGCGGACTTGCGGGGGACTTTCTGTGCATCGGGCATGATGGACGTCGCCGGCGCCGCGCTGCGCGTCGATCTCTCCGGCGCGCTGGTGTGGGACGAGCAGCGCCTGCTCGTCGTCTCCGATCTGCATCTTGAAAAGGGCTCGAGCTACGCCTCGCGCGGCACGCTGCTGCCGCCGTTCGATACCGTCGCGACCCTCAATCGCCTCACAAACGTGATCGCCCACTACAATCCGCGCATCGTGATCGCGCTCGGCGACAGTTTTCACGATCGCGACGCGCATACGCGTCTCACCGGCGACGATCGCGCCTGCATCGCCAACCTCCAGGTTGGCCGCGACTGGGTCTGGATCACGGGCAACCACGATCCGGCGCCGCGCGGCATCGGCGGCGAGGTGGTCGACGCGATCACGATCGGCGCGATCAGCTTCCGCCACGAGCCGACCGGCGCGCGCGGCGAGATCGCCGGCCATCTGCATCCCAAGGCGCGGGTGGCGACGCGGGCGCGCACTTTGGAGCGGCGCTGCTTCGTTTCCGACGGCGAGCGCGCCGTGATGCCGGCGTTCGGCGCCTATGCCGGCGGCCTGAGCGTGCGCGACGCAGCCTTTGCCAAGCTGTTTCCCAAGCGTGCCTTCATCGCGCATGTGCTGGGCGATACCAGGCTGCACAGCATCGCCGCGGCGCGGTGTTATTAGTTCAGTGAATGGTCGGCAGTTGGATGAATTCGGGTTGCACTGATCATACCCGCAAGGAACTCCGCTGCGCCCTCTCCCCCGCGTGCGGGGGAGAGTTGGAGAGGGGGCGTCACGCGCAGCGCTGCTGGAGCGGCCCCCTCCCTAGCCCTCCCCCGCAAGCGGGAGAGGGGACGCACCGCCGTCGTGGCGGCAGAGTGGCAGGAGGGGTAGACAGATGCTCGTCACGCCGCCTTCGTCTGCACCTTCTCGCAGAACTCGGCCAGCCGGTCCGCGAGCCGCAGCGTCGCCGGGCTGGCGTCGGGCGAGGCGACCAGCGCGACCTCGGTGCGGTCGATCGGCGCAAAGCCTTCGCGGGCCGTCAGCACGCGGTGCTCCGCCTGCACCGACATCTCGGACAGGATGCTCAGTCCCATGCCGGCGGCGACCGCGGCCTGGATGCCGGCGAGGCTCGACGATGTGTAGGCCATGTGCCAGGCGCGTCCCTCGCTCTCCAGCGCATGGATCGCGCGGGTGCGATAGATGCAGCCGAGCGGGAAGCCGATCAGCGGCAGCGAGCGGGCATCGAGGCTGACCGGATGGCTCTTGCTGGTCACCCAATAGACCTGCTCCGGCCATGCCGCGATCGCCGCGTGTGAGTCGTCGGCGCCGCGCTTGAGCAGCGCCAGGTCGAGGTCGCCGCGCTCGATGTCGCGCTTGAGGTTGAGGCTCTGGTCGGCACGCACGTCGAGCCGCAGATCGGGGTGGGCGCGCGAGAATGCGGCCAGCAGCTTGGCGAGCCGATAGGCGGCGAAGTCCTCGGGAATGCCGAGCTTCACCGCGCCGGCCGGACCCGGACGTGCCACGACGTCGCGGGCCTCCTCCGCAAGCGCGAGCAGGCGGCGGGCATAGGACAACAGCCGCTCGCCGGCCTCGGTCGGCGTGACCTCGCGGCCGTCGCGGTTGAGCAGCGTCTGGCCGAGATCGTCCTCGAGCCGCCGGATCTGCTGGCTGATCGTCGACTGCGTACGGTGGACGCGCTCGCCCGCGCGGGTGAAGCCGCCGGCCTCGACCACCGAGACGAAGCTGCGCAACAGGTCCAGATCGAGCATTCCTGGCCTCCATTTGGAAAACCACTGAGTTTCAGTCTATCATTTAATTTCCAGATGGGAAAGAACAGCCCTACATCGAGGACGAAGGAGATCCCCGATGTCGTCCCTATCCTCCGTTGCGGTGACCCCCGTGAAGTCGAACCTGCTGCCGCTCGAGATCGGCCTGTTCTGCCTGCTGTGGAGCTTTGCCTTCGTCGCCGGCAAGATCGGCGTCACCTATTGTCCGCCGCTCCTGCTGCTCGCGGCGCGGTTCTCGCTCGCCGGCGTGCTCATTCTCGCGGTGCCGGCTATCCGGGGCGAGCTGCGCATGAGCTGGCGCGATGCGGCGGTGTTCGCGATCATCGGCATCGCCAACAACGCACTCTATCTCGGCCTCGGCTATACCGGCTTGCAGACGGTGTCGGCGGGGCTCGGCGGCCTGATCGTCTCGGCCAATCCGGTGTTCACCGCGGTGTTCGCCGCGCTGCTGCTCGGCGAGCCGCTGACCCTGCGCAAGGTCGCGGGCCTCGCGCTCGGCACCATCGGCGTCGCCATGATCGTCTGGCACCGCATGTCCGTCGGCACCGACCACCTCGAAGGCATCCTCTATACGCTGGCGGCGCTGGCCTCGATCGTCACCGGCACCATCCTCTTCAAGCAGCTCGCGCCGAAGGGCAGCCTGTGGGTCGGCAACGGAATCCAGAATCTCTCCGCCGGGCTGGTGCTCTGGCCGGTGGCGCTGGGCGTGTCGCACGTGGGCGAGATCGTGCTGAATGCGCAACTGATCGGTGCGTTCGCCTTCCTGGTGCTCGGCGGCTCGATCCTCGCCTACGTGCTCTGGTTTCACCTCCTGAAGGTCTGCGGTGCGACCGCCGCCAGCGCCTATCACTTCGTGATGCCGCCGCTGGCGATGATCTTCGCCTTCGTGGTACTCGGCGAGCACGTGGCGCTGCAGGATCTGCTCGGCGTCATACCCGTCGCGCTCGGGATCTATCTGGTCACGCGGGCTCCGGCCCGCACGGTGGGAGCACAAGCATGAGCGTTGCGATCACGCTGATCGGCGGCCCGACCGCCCTGATCGAAATCGACGGCTTCCGCCTGCTGACCGATCCGACCTTCGACGATCCCGGCACATATCAGCTGCCGCACGTCACCCTGGAGAAGCTCTCGCGACCGGCGCTGACGGCAGATGCGGTCGGCGACGTCGACGCGGTGCTGCTCAGCCATGATCAGCATTCCGACAATCTCGATCATGGCGGACGGGCCTTCCTGTCCCGTGCGCGGCGCGTGCTGACCACCGAGATCGGTGCAACACGGCTCGGTGCGTCAGCCGAAGGGCTCGCGCCCTGGAGCGAAACCGAGCTGACGAAGGATGGCAGGTCGTTGAAGGTTGCGGCGACCCCGGCGCGCCACGGTCCGGCCGGCATCGAGCCGCTCGCGGGCGATGTCATCGGATTCGTGCTGCAGTCGAAAGAGTCCGCGCCGATCTATGTCAGCGGCGACACCGTGTTCTACGACGGCGTCGCCGAGGTGGCGCGGCGCTTTCGTGCGGGAATCGTGCTGCCGTTTGCTGGCGCGGCGCAGACGCGCGGGCCGTTCCACCTGACCATGGACACCAACGACACGATCGAGACGGCCCGGGTGTTTTCTGACGCGCTGATCGTTCCCGTCCACACCGATGGCTGGGCACATTTCCGGCAGAGCGCGCAGGACCTGCGCAACACGTTCGACGTACTCGGCTTCGGGGCGCGGCTGAAGCTGCTGGAGCCAGGTGTGCGGACGGTGATCGAACGCTGACCTCGCACAGCGACTAGTCCCTTCGGAACACGATCGACGCCATCCATCCCGTCATCAGCGCCATCGCGGCGGTGACCAGGCCATAGACGAAGCCGTTCTGCTTGGCGGAGGCCGCGACGAACTGCTCGAAGCCGACCTTGACGATCTCGAACGCAGTCTCGGTCTTGGTGACCAGTGCGCCGTCGGCGAGCAGCTTGATCTCGACCTCGTAGGTGCCGATCGGGACCGCAGCGGGCAACGGGATTCCGGTGCGGAACAACGTCGGCGTGAGGAAGGTCACCGCGGACGTATCCTCGCGGTACAGGCCGTGCTGCGACTGCAGCCGCACGAAGGCGCTGCGGAACGCGTCGTTCGGGACGACATCGGCATAGTCGGGACCGACGCGCTGCGTCAGCAGCACGTTGTTGAGTCCGAGCTGCTGCCGGCGCAGCACCTCGGGCGCGGCCATCGCATCGAAGGGGCGGTTGGCGAACAGCGCCAGATAGCCGGGCACTTTCAGGAACTGGCGGGAGTCGGTGTTGATCCAGATGCCGAACTTTCGTTCCTTGCGCCGCGTCACCATGTCGGCCCGCGGTCCGCGGACGGTGACGACGAGGTCATAGGCGGTGCGGCCCGGCGGCGTCTGGATGTCCTTCTCGACCGAGCCGAACAGCACCAGCTCCTCGCCGGAATAGTTCGGCGTCACCGTCACGCGATGGTTGGAGACCGAGACGATCAGGCGCTCGGCGCGTGCGGATGCGGCGCCGGCCAGCAGCAGCATGACGATAAGGCTGGCGAGGCGGAGCGGCGTCATTGGCTGATCTCGGTCTCGCGGATCGTGAACAGGTCGTCGGGCTTGATCACGAGCTCGATCGCGAACCGGATGCCGACGGCGAGGATCAGCAGGCCGAGCAGCAGCCTAAGCTGCTCGCCGCGGATCATCTGGCCGGCGCGGGCCCCGAACTGCGCGCCCGTGACGCCGCCGACCATCAGGATCAGCGCCAGAACGGCGTCGACCAGATGATTGCTCATCGCGTGCAGCATGGTCGCGATCATCATGGTGGCGAGCGTCAGCACCATCGAGGTGCCGATGACGGTCGAGGTCGGCACGCGCAGCAGGTAGATCAGCAGGGGCACCAGAATGAAGCCGCCGCCGATGCCCATCACGGCGCCGAGGAAGCCGATGATCAGACCGATGGCGATCACCGGAATGACGGAGACGTAGATCTTCGAGCGCTTGAAGCGCATCTTCAGCGGCAGGCCATGAATCCAGACATGGCTGCCCGGACGTCGCACGGTCGCGACCGCGCCCTGGCGCGCGCGCATCATCGCGCGCAGGCCTTCCCAGAACATCGTGCCGCCGACGCTCGTCAGCAGCGCGACATAGGACAGCGCGATCATCAGATCGAGCTGGCCGAGCGACCGCAGCAGGGTGAAGGTGGCGACGCCGAGCCCCGTGCCGAGCGCGCCGCCGATCATCAACACCGCGGCCAGCGAGGGATCGATGGCGCGCCGCCGCCAATAGGACAGCGCGCCGGAGAACGACGAGGCGGCGATGTGGCTGGAGACCGAGGCGACCGCAACTGCTGGGGTGATGCCGACGAAGATCAGGAGCGGCGTCATCAGGAACCCGCCGCCGATGCCGAACATGCCGGAGACGAAGCCGACGGCCGCGCCCATCGCCAGCAACAGGAAGATGTTGACCGGGATGTCGGCGATCGGAAGATAAATCTGCATCCGCGCGGCCTCTGCCATCCTTCGAGCGAGCATCCCGCGCATGCCATGCAGGACGCCAAGCTCCTGCATAACCGAAAATCGCAGCGAAGGGATCAGTCATTCCCGCCCGAAGTCACATCCGCCGACGCCGAGCGTGGGGTTCTGAGGGCTCGGTCAAAGGGCCTTGAGCTGCGCGGTCACCAGCCTCATGGCCTCGGCATCGCTCGGATCGAGCCAGCGGATGTCGCGGGTCTGCGACATCGCCTCGATGACCTGCGACGATACGCCCATGCGCGTCATGTAGCCGAGGATGGCACCGGTGACGCGCTGCGTGTCGGCGACCGCGTCGGCGCCGCGGGCCTCAGACGTGAAGCGGTGCACGCCGAGCGCCGAACCATCGAGGTTGTAGCGGGTCTGCCCGCCGGCAAAGGCGAACACGCAGGCGCTGGCGCAGAAGCCCGGACGGATGCGGCCGCCATTGTCGGCCACGCCGACGGCGGTCGCGAGTCCGTGGGCGCGGATGATCTCGCCCATCAGCACCCCCTGGTCGAGGTTGCCGCCGGGCGAGGACAGCAGGATCACGTCACCCGGCTTGAGACGGGCCTCGCTGATCCGCTCACGCAGCCAGCCGGCCGCCGCTGGTCCGATGGGGCCGCTGACGGCGAGCACGGCGCGCCTGTCGCCCAGCCCGGCAAGGACGGGGTTGGCGACCAGCGCCGCCGACAGACTTGGCGAAATGTACTGATCCTTCCAGAACGACCAGGCGTCAGGCCGCGACAGGTCGCGGTAGGCGCGAATGCCCCCGCCGAGCACGATTGCAACGAAGAAGATGACGGAAGCCAGCCGGCGCCATCGGAACGCCGCAGGATAGCCGTCGGTCACTTGCTGCATTCGTTGGCGAGGAGGCGGAGCAGCGACGACGTTCGCCGTGGTCCGCGGCGGCACGCGGGGCGCCGTCGGCGACTGCAGGAAGTGCGCGCCGTCCTGTTGTTCGTTCCCCGCTGACACCTGTCGATGCTCCTCGCGGCGCTCGTGATGATCCGCCGCGACAACCTATATCGATCGACCGCGCGACACTATGGCGGCGCGATCGCAAGCCGGGAGGATTTTTTTGGGCTGCGCGCGAGCGCTCGTCCATGTCGAGAGGGGGCGCTATACCCGTGTCAGCGCGGCGCCATCGCCGCCGCGCGCTTCGCCAGGGCCGCCTTGGCGGCGGCAGCCTTCGCGATCGCCTGCGTGCCATCCCAGCCGCCGGCGGGCGCCGGCACGTTCACGGCGTCGTCGGGCTGCGGTTCGACCGTGAAGGTCTGGATCGCGAGCTTGGCCGCGGCGAGCGACTGGACATCGAGCCGCTTGGCGACATCGTCGCGCTTGCGCCCTGCGTCGACGTCACCCTGCGCTGCGGCCAGGGTGAACCATTTGTAGGATTCGGCGAGGTTCTGTTCGACGCCGATGCCACGGGCATAGAGAATGCCGAGGTTGAACTGGCTATCGGCGACGCCGCGCTCGGCGGCCTTGCGGAACCATTGCGAGGCGCTCTTGTAGTTCGCGCCCTTGCCGCCGCCGTCGGCGTCCAGCACGGCGAGATTGTGCATCGCCTTGGCATTGCCGCGCTCGGCGGCGACCACGTAGTAGCGGCGGGCGATGTCGGCGTCCTTCTTCACGCCGAGGCCCTTCTCGTAGAAGGTGCCGAGACGGAAGACCGCCGGGATCAGCCCGGCCTGCGCCGCGCGGTCATACCACTTCGCGGCTTCCTCATAGTTCGCCGCGACACCCTTGCCCTCGGCAAAGCGCACGCCGACTTCGTAGGCGGCGGTCGGATCACCCTTCAGTGCGGCATTGCGCAGCGCCAGTCCGCCGATGGCATCGGGCAGCTTCTCGGAGGCGGGCACCTGCACCAAACCGAGCTTCTGGCCGTTGGCAGCGGTGGGGATCGTGCCGGTGACGTCAGTGGGGACGGCAGCGGGTAAGGTGGCTGGCTTTTCGACGTCCTGCGGGATCGCGAGCATCGCGATCGTCTCCGCTTCGCTCGGCATGGCCCGATTGTAGGACTGACGGTCGAGCGGCGTCGGCGAGGTCAACGACGGCGCGCTCTGGTCGGGCGTCGTCGGCCGCGGCGACAGGCTCGGCGAGGCCGACGGCATCTGCGCGCGCGGCGCCTCGCCCTGAGTCTCCATCGGCGAGATCGGCGGCGGCGTGCTGCCGCTGTCGAGCAGCGACATCGCGAATTTGAAGGTGCCGAGCACGATCACCACGACGCTTGCACCGACCAGGAGCGAACGGATCTTCGACCCGATGGTCGAGACCTCTTCGTCGCCCTCGGCGGTGAGAGCGAACGTCGGCTTGTCCTTGGGTTTGGCCTTGGGCTTGACAGCGTCGCTGGCGACGTCCTTGGGGAGGTCTTTCGGCGGCTCCTTGGCCTTGTCCTTCGGCTTGTCCTTCTTCGCCTTCTTGGCGTCCACAGGCTGTGCGGCCGCCGCGGCCTGCGCCGCGCGGCGCGCAGCCGCGATGAAGCTCGATGTCGACACCGGCTCCCGCTTGCCGGCGGGAAGCTCGCTCAGGGCATCCTCGGACGCGGCGATCCGCTCGGCGGGCGATGCGGTCCGGCCAGGCGGACGGGTGCCGGGTTCGAGCGGATGATCCGGTGGCAGCTCGGGGACGATGACGGTCGGGCGGGGCGCCTGCGCTGCGTGCGGCTCCAGGATGTCGGCGATCGCCTTCGGCGGAATCGGCGGCGGCATGGCAGCCGATGGCGCCTGCGCGGCGTGGAAGTCGCGCGAGGCCGCTGCGAACGCCTGTTGACCCGCGGCCGGAGCGACAATCTGTCCCGCTGGCTCCTCGGCCGCCGGATTGGGCAGCTCCGGGCGGTAGGCAGGCTCTGGCTTGGCCGGCTCGGCATAGGCCTGGGGCGCTGTCGCGCGTGCGGCCGGCATCGGCGACTCGATTGGCGGCGCCAGCGGCGGCAGCGCGGCCGGCGGGCTCGCGGTGGCGCGCACATTGCGCAGGTCGCCTTCGATCATGGCGAGGCGGTCGACGACGTGCCCCAGCGTGTTGTGGACGGCCTCGAGCGAGTCCTGGGTGTTGCGGTCGGTCTCGGTCTGGCTGAAGCGGATGTCGGACAGCTCGCGCTTGACCATGTCGATCAGGCCGCCGTCATGCGACGTTTCGCGCTGCGACCGGCTCTCCGCCAGCGCTGCGAAGGTCGCCTGCTGCCGTTCGAGATAGCGCAGGATGTCCTGCAGGCCATCCTCGACCCGGGTCATGTTGCCGCCGCGCGGGTCGTTGGCGGCTTCGAGCCGTTCCAGCAGGTAGCTGATCCGCTGTTCGAGATGCGTGATCGCCGATGAGCCGTCGCTGCCGACCTGCAGGCGGTCGATCCGGTCGGACAGGCCGCGCAGCGCGTCCTCGATCTGGGCGGTGTTGTCGGGCGCGGCCGCCGGCGGCTCGCGGCTCTCCAGGGTCGAGGTCAGCGCGGCGATGCGCTGTTCGAGCGCCGCAAACGACTCGTGGAACGAGTCGTGATTGTCGCGCGCCTGCGTGACCTGGTCGACCTTCGACGACAGCTGGCGGAGATCGTCCGACAGCCGTTCCAGCGCGTCGTTGGAGGCGACATTGGCGACGATCGCACGCAGCGCCGCGATGGCGCTTTCGAGCTGCTGCACGGTGCCGGGGTCGTCATTGGCGCGCAGGATCAGGTCGAGCTTGGCGCCGAGATTGCGGATCGCCTCGTCATAGACGGCGAGCTGCTCGGCAGGTTTCAGCGAGCCGACGACCTCGCGGATGTCGGTCAGCGCGCGCTCGATGCCGGCCAGAGCCTGGCCGTCGACGCCGGTGTTGCGGTTCTCGTCGATGCGGCGCGACAGCGAGCGGATCTCGTTCTCGATCGACTCGATCGCGCGGCGCGGCATCGCCTCGGTAATGGCGTGACGGATCTCGGAGAGCTCGTTGCGGAAGCCGGCGATCGACTGCTCGATGCCGTCCTCGGGGCGATGCAGCGCTTCGATCTGGCTCGTGATCTTCAGCAGATGGCGTTCGAGCAGCGAGAAATCGGGAGTGGGTGCGGTCGGTTGCGGCGGCGTCAGCGGTGCGCTGACCGGGGTCATCAGCGGCGCAGCCGCGGATGCCATCGCAGGCGCGGTCGGCGGTGCCTGGTGCGGTGGCAGCGGGCGCGCATTGTCGAGCTCGCTCTGGCGGGCGCTGATTTCGGCGACGGCCACGTCGAACGAGCCTGCGCTGAGCGCCTGGGCCGGCCGGTAGAGCTGTGCGGCGGCGCGCTCGACGCCGTCAGGACCACGATAGCGGTCCTCGGTGTCCGGCTTGCGCAGCGGCGTCGAGATCTGTGACAGGCGGGCGTCGAGCCGCGAGATCGCGTCGTTGAGCTGGCGCGCGACGCCCTGCTCGTCGCGCGGCGCATCCTTGCGCGCGACGGGGCGCGACATCTGCTCGATCTGCCGTGCGATGGAGTCGAGCCGCTGATGGATGTCGGTCACCTCGCGGGCATCGCGGCTGACGGTCGGCGTGCTGCGTGGCGCGGGGCTGCCGCGGAAATCGGGCGGGGCCGATGCGCCGAGCGTGGAGTTGATCCAGTCGTTCAGCGTCATGCCGGCGCGTTGCGCCGCGGCCTCGGCCCTTTCACGGACGGACGGGTCGATGCCTTCATTACTCCACGGTACGCGCGAATTCATGTCTCGTCCGGTTCCGCTTCCAGCGCTCCACCAAGCGCCTCCAGCCTCCCCACGCGTCCCGGACATGAACATGAACGGGTCCGCGCAGATCGTCTGCTCCAGGTCCCGACTTTTGACTTTTACGGTAAATAACGCGTTAAGTTTACCGCAGGCGCGGTCAGAAGTTTTGCGCTGTCAAACCGCGCGTATCAGCCGGCATTTTCGCGTGATGATGGATCGAGCGGCCGCACGCTGCTCGCGCCGGATATCGTCGACAGCGCGGTGATCGCTTCCTCGCACCATTCCGCCACCATGCGCTCGTGGCGCAGGCCGAGACGCAGGTTGAGGAGCTTGCCCATATCGGCCGGGGCGACGCTGCCATCAGCGTAATGCTTCTTGAGGATGCGGTCGTAGCGCTCGGCGCGGTCGCGATGATGTTCCAGCCGCGCCATCAGGTCGGCCCGGATCGGCCCGATGTCGGCGGCGCCCAGCGCATAGAGCCGGACGAGAAGATCGTCCTTCGTGGAAGCCGGTGTGCTCGGCCGCGCCGCCCAGCTGCGGAACGCCGCGCGGCCCTCGGGGGTCAACGTGTAGACCAGCTTGTTGGGCTTGCCGGTCTGCACCACCTCGCGACCCTGGATGTAGCCGCGGTCGCGCAGCCGCGACAGCTCGCGGTAGATCTGCTGGTGGTCCGTCTTCCAGAAGAAGCCGATCGAGGAGTCGAACGTCTTGGCGAGCTCGTAGCCCGTCATCGGATGTTCGGTGAGGCAGGCGAGGATGGCGTCGCCGAGGGCCATGGCCGGAAACTGCTCCCGTTTTTCTGATCGTGTTCTGCCCCGCTCCACGCTTGACATTATGCACACTGGCGCATATGCGTCAATGTGCATATGGGGTGGTTGTGGTGCTGGCCTGTTCCGCCCCGAGGAGACGCCCAATGACAATGACCGGCCTCGATGGATGGTACGGCTATATGAGGTCTCACGATCTCGGCGCTTTGCGGGAGCTGCTGCACCCGGACGCCGTATTCGAAAGTCCCGTCGTGCATACGCCGCAGCGCGGCCGCGACATCACCTTCAAATACCTCGCAAGTGCTGAGAAAGTCCTGGGCGGTCCCGGATTCAAGTATGTCGGGGAGTGGCGTAACGCCACGGGCGCCGTGCTCGAATTCGAGAACGAGATCGAAGGCATCAAGCTCAACGGCGTCGACATCATCAGCTTCGACGACGCCGGTCTGATCACCCATTTCAAGGTCATGGTGCGCCCGCTCAAGGCGATCAACCTGCTGCACCGCCTGATGGGCGAACAGCTCGCCGCGATGAGCAAGCCGTCGTGACGTGACCGACGGCCGCAACGTGACGGCTGCCGCAAGTGCCTCAAACCCGCTACAGTCCGCGGCCTGCATTGTCTGCCGCGTCCGTGGAAATCCCAGTCTGAAACTTCAGCCTTCCTGCCGGAGACGCCGATGCCGATCTACAAAGCCCCCGTGGAAGATGTCACCTTCCTGCTCAACGACGTGTTCCAGATCGACCGCTACGACAATCTGCCGGGCTTCTCCGATGCCTCGGCCGATGTCCGCGAGGCGATCCTCGGCGAAGCCGCCAAGCTCGCCGAAGAGGTTCTGCACCCGCTGAATCGCGTGGGCGATCTCGAGGGCTGCAAGCGCCATGACGACGGCAGCGTGACAACGCCGAAGGGCTTCAAGGACGCCTACAAGCAGATCGTCGAGGGCGGCTGGCTCGGCCTGTCGGCACCGACCGAATATGGCGGCCAGGGCCTGCCGGTGACGCTCAGCCAGACCGTCAACGAGTTCCAGTGCTCCGCCAACATGGCCTTTTCCATGTATGGCGGCCTTACGATGGGCGCGACGGCGGCGCTCATCGTGCACGGCAATGAGGAGCAGAAGAAGACCTACGTGCCGAAGATGGTCGCCGGCGAATGGACCGGCACCATGAACCTGACCGAGCCGCATTGCGGCACCGATCTCGGTCTCTTGCGCACCAAGGCGGTGCGCCAGGCCGACGGCAGCTTCAAGATCTCCGGCACCAAGATCTTCATCTCCGCGGGCGAGCATGACCTCGCGGACAACATCATCCACCTCGTGCTCGCCCGCATCGAGGGTGCGCCGGCCGGCATCAAGGGCGTGTCGCTGTTCGTGGTGCCGAAGTTCATGGTCAACGCCGACGGCTCGGTCGGTGCGCGCAATGGCGTCAGCTGCGGCTCGATCGAGCACAAGATGGGCATCCACGGCAACTCGACCTGCGTGATGAACTACGACAACGCCACCGGCTGGCTGATCGGCGAAGAGAACAAGGGCATGCAGGGCATGTTCGTGATGATGAACGAGGCCCGGCTCGGCGTCGCCGTGCAGGGTCTCGCGCAGTCCGAGGTCGCCTATCAGAACGCGGTGGCCTATGCGCGCGAGCGCATCCAGGGCCGCTCGCTGACCGGCGCCAAGGCGCCGGACAAGGCCGCCGATCCGATCATCGTGCATCCCGACGTGCGCCGCACCCTGCTGTCGATCCGCGCCTTCAACGAGGCCGCGCGCGCGATGGTGGTGTGGACCTCGCTGAAGAGCGACGTCGCGCACCGCTCGGCTGACCCGAAGGACCGCCAGGCGGCCGACGACCACATGGGCCTGATGACGCCGGTCATGAAGGGCTACATGACCGACATGGGCTTCGCCAACGCCGTCCAGGCGCAGCAGATGTATGGCGGCCACGGCTACATCGCCGAGCACGGCATGGAGCAGTTCGTGCGCGATGCCCGTATCGCCATGATCTACGAAGGCGCCAACGGCATCCAGGCGCTGGATCTCGTCGGCCGCAAGCTGCCGCGTGACGGCGGCCGTGCGGTGATGGCGTTCTTCAACGAGGTCGGGACCTTCGCCAAGGAGCAGGGCGGCAATGACGCGATGAAGCCGTTCGTAGCTCCCTTGTCGACCGCGCTCGGCCATCTGCAGCAGGCCACGACCTGGCTGATGCAGAACGCGATGACCAAGCCGGACAATGCCGGCGCCGCCGCGACCGACTACATGCATCTCTTTGCGCTGGTCACCTTCGGCTACATGTGGGCGAAGATGGCGAAGGTCGCGCAGGACAAGATTGCGGCCGGTGACAGCTCGACCTATCTCACCACCAAGCTGGTGACGGGGCGCTTCTTCATGGAGCGCGTGCTGCCAGAGACGGCGGCGCATCTCGCCCGCCTCCAGGCCGGCTGCGCGACCGTGATGGAATTGCCGGCGGAAGCCTTCTGAGGATCAGACGAGAGCCGGTGCGCGCCGCGCGCCGGCTCCGTCGTCAATGCCAACAACAAATCTGACCAGATGAGGAGGGCGTGATGCCTGAGGCCTTTATCTACGACCACGTACGGACTCCCCGCGGCCGCGGCAAGGCCGACGGCAGCCTGCATGAGGTGACCGCGCTCGCGCTCGCCACCGTGCCGCTGAAGGCGCTGAAGGACCGCAACAACATCCCTGAGGACGCGGTCGACGACGTCGTGCTCGGCGTGGTCGATCCGGTCGGCGAGGCCGGCTCCGACATCGCGCGCTTCGCCGCGCTGAATGCGGGTCTCGGCGATGCCGTTCCGGGCATTCAGATCAGCCGCTTCTGCGCCTCCGGCCTTGACGCCGTGAACTTCGCCGCGGCGCAGATCATGAGCGGCCAGCATGAGCTGGTCATCGGCGGCGGTGCGGAATCGATGAGCCGCGTCGGCATCGGTGCTTCCGGCGGTGCCTGGCCGATGGATCCGTCGATGGCGGTGCCCGCCTACTTCATGCCGCAGGGCGTCTCGGCGGACCTGATCGCGACCAAATACGGCTTCTCGCGCGACGACGTCGACGCCTATGCGGTCCAGAGCCAGCAGCGCGCCGCGAAGTCCTGGGAGGAAGGCCGCTTCGACAAGTCGGTTGTGCCGGTCAAGGACATCAACGGCCTGACCATCCTCGCCAAGGACGAGCACATGCGTCCGTCGACGACGATGCAGTCGCTGGCGCAGTTGCAGCCGTCGTTCGTGCAGATGGCGCAGATGGGCGGCTTCGACGCAGTGGCGATCCAGTCGCATCCGGAGATCGAGCGCGTCAACTACGTGCATCACGCCGGCAATTCGTCGGGCATCGTCGACGGCGCAGGTGCGGTGCTGCTCGGCAGCAAGGAGGCGGGCGCGAAGTATGGCATGAAGCCGCGCGCGAAAATCCGCGCCTTCGCCAATATCGGCTCGGAGCCCGCGATGATGCTGACGGGCCCGGTCGATGTCACCGAGAAGCTGTTCGAGCGCTCCGGCATGAAGAAGTCGGACATCGACCTGTTCGAACTCAACGAAGCCTTCGCCTCGGTCGTGCTGCGTTACATGCAGGCGTTCGAGATCGACAAGGACAAGATCAACGTCAATGGCGGTGCGATTGCGCTCGGCCATCCCCTGGGCGCCACCGGCGCGATGATCCTCGGCACCGTGCTCGACGAGCTCGAGCGCACCGGCAAGGCGACCGCGCTGGTGACGCTGTGCATCGGCGGCGGCATGGGCACCGCGACCATCATCGAGCGGGTGTGACAACCGTAGGGCGGGTTAGCCGGAGGCGTAACCCGCCCTGTTGCGAGAGGCGGTGGGTTACGCTGCGCTAACCCACCCTACCATCGACGAATACAGGACAACGCCGCGCCGACCGGCTGCTGGCACCGAGGGAGATCCATATGGCCTTCAAGAACTTCAAGCTCGAAACCGATGCCGACGGCATTGCGCTGATCACCTGGGACATTCCGGGCCGTTCGATGAACGTGCTGGACGAGACCTCGACCAACGAGCTCGAGGCCATCGTCAAGCAGACCACCGCCGACGCCGCCATCAAGGGCGTCGTCATCACCTCGGCCAAGGAGGCGTTCTGCGCCGGCGCCGATCTGTCCATGCTCGAAGGCATGAACCGCATCTATGCGGATGTGCTGAAGAGCAAGGGTGAGGAAGCCGCCAACCAGATGCTGTTCGACACCAGCCGGCGCTTCTCGCAGATCAACCGCTCGATGGAGACCTCGGGCAAGCCGTGGGTCGCCGCGATCAACGGCCTCGCGCTCGGCGGCGGCTTCGAGATCACCCTGTCGTGCCACTACCGCGTCGCGGCCGAGAACCCGAAGACCCGCCTCGGCCTGCCCGAGATCAAGGTCGGCCTGTTCCCCGGCGCCGGCGGCACCCAGCGCGTGCCGCGCATCGTGCAGCCGCAGGACGCCATGAACCTGCTGCTGAAGGGCGAAGCGCTGACGCTGGACAAAGCCAAGGCGCTCAAGCTGGTCGATGCGATCGTGCCGGCCGCGGATCTCATCAAGGCGGCCAAGGACTGGATCAAGGGTGGCGGCAAGGCGGTTCAGCCGTGGGACGAGAAGGGCTTCAAGCTGCCCGGCGGCCCGGTGTTCTCGAAGAACGGCATGATGATGTTCCCGGCCGGCAACGCCATCTATCGCCGCGAGACCTACGACAACTATCCGGCCGCGCGCGCCATCATGAGCTGCGTGTATGAGGGCCTGCAGTTGCCGATCGACGCCGCGTTGCGGGTCGAGTCGCGCTACTTCACCAAGATCCTGCGCTCCAAGGAAGCGGCGGCGATGATCCGCAGCCTGTTCCTGTCGATGCAGGAATTGAACAAGGGCGCGCGTCGTCCGGCCGACGTGCCCGCGACCAAGCTGAAGAAGATCGCCGTCATCGGCGCCGGCTTCATGGGCGCGTCCGTCGGCTATGTCTCGGCGCGCGGCGGCCTCGAGGTGGTGCTGATCGATCGCGACCAGGAGAGTGCCGACAAGGGCAAGGCCCACGCGCAGAGCGTGATCGATGGCCTCGTCAAGAAGGGCCGCGCCAAGCCGGGCGAGGCCGAGGCGATCATGGGCCGCATCACCGCCACCGCCGACTACGCCGCGCTGAAGGATTGCGATCTCGTCATCGAGGCCGTATTCGAGGACCGCAAGGTCAAGGCCGAGACCTATGCCAAGGCGCAACAGCACCTGAAGGACGGCGCGATCTTCGCGTCGAACACCTCGACTTTGCCGATCACCTCGCTGGCCGAGGAGTTCAAGGACCAGGGCCGCTTCATCGGCATCCACTTCTTCTCGCCGGTCGAGAAGATGATGCTGGTCGAGATCATCATGGGCAAGGCCACCGGCGACGTAGCGCTGGCGACCGCGCTGGATTATGTCCGCACCATCGGCAAGACCCCGATCGTCGTCAACGACTCCCGCGGCTTCTTCGCCAACCGCTGCGTGATGCGCTACATCGCCGAGGGCAACGAGATGTTCCTCGAAGGCGTGCCGCCGGCGATGATCGAGAACGCGGCCAAGATGGCCGGCATGCCGGTCGGCCCGCTGTCGCTGTCGGACGAGGTCGCGCTCGATCTCGGCCTGAAGATCATGAAGGCGACCGAGCACGATCTCGGCCCCAACGCGATCAACCAGGACCACAAGAAGCTGATGGTCGAGCTGGTCGAGAAGCAGGGCCGCTTCGGCCGCAAGAACGCCAAGGGCTTCTATGACTATCCCGAGAAGGGCAAGGGTCAGAAGAGCCTGTGGCCGGATCTGGCCAAGCTGCAGCCGAAGCATCTCGATCCGGATACGCTGGATGTCGAGGAGCTGAAGCAGCGCTTCCTGGTGGTGCAGGCGGTCGAAGCCGCGCGCACGGTCGAGGACCACGTCATCACCGACGTGCGCGAGGCCGATGTCGGCTCGATCCTCGGCTTCGGCTTCGCGCCGTTCACCGGCGGCACGCTGTCCTACATCGACTTCATGGGCACCAAGAAGTTCGTCGAGCTGTGCCACACCTTCACGGCGAAGTACGGCTCGCGCTTCGCGCCGCCGAAGCTCCTGGAGGAGATGGCCGCCAAGGGCGAAACCTTCTACGGCCGCTTCCCGCCGAAGAAGGCGGCGGCTTAGTCCTGTTGTGAGTTAGCACGGAGCCGGCCTCGCCCGATCTCCGTTCCCTCCCCCCTTGTGGGGGAGGGTTAGGGAGGGGGGTAGCCACAGGCGACGGTGTCCGTGGCTACCCCCCTCTCTATCTCTCCCCCACAAGGGGGGAGAGAACCTACTGCCCGGGTGGCAGCAGAGAGCTCTTTCAACAGCGAACTCACCCCGCCTTCATCAGCCCTTCCTTGGTCAGCGCTTCCTGCACCTTGGGGCGGGCCGCGACGCGGTTCTTGTAGGCCACGAGATTCGGCATCGCCGACAGGTCGAACTTCATCCGGTCGGCCCAGGTCAGGATGGTGAACAGATAGCCGTCGGCCACCGTGAACTGGCTGCCCATCAGGTAGTCGCGGCCGGCGAGCTGGCCGTCGATGTACTTGAACTTGCCCATCACCCGGTCCTTGAAGAACGCCTTGGCCTCGTCGGCGAGCACGGGAGAGAACATCGGGCCGAAGTTCTTGTGCAGCTCGGAGGTGATGAAGTTCAGCCACTCCAGCAGCTTGTAGCGCTCGCCGCTGTCGCGCGCCGGCGCCAATCCCTTGTCCTTGGCCTGGTCGGCGATCATCTGGACGATGACCGGTCCCTCGGTCACGATTTCGCCGCTCGGCAGCCCCAGGGCCGGCACCTGGCCCTTCGGATTGACCTTGAGATAATCGTCGCCATTTTCCAGGGTCTTGGCGCGCAGATCGACCTTGACCAGATCATAGGGCAGGCCGGCCTCGAGCAGGGCGATATGGGGCGAGAGCGAGCAGGCGCCGGGTGAATAATAAAGCTTCATCTTGTATTCCCTCCGTGAGACCTTTTCTTCGTGGAACCGGTCGGG
The DNA here is from genome assembly GCF_051168015.1 of Bradyrhizobium sp. HKCCYLRH3061. NCBI lineage: Bacteria > Pseudomonadati > Pseudomonadota > Alphaproteobacteria > Hyphomicrobiales > Nitrobacteraceae > Bradyrhizobium > Bradyrhizobium sp. HKCCYLRH3061. Next base: position 30,924 of record NZ_JBNPUE010000020.1, on the reverse strand, counting down.
GCGCCACATCCGCCTTTACATGCAGATGCATGGAATAGTCAAGATTGATGCAGCTGCATCGAATGCGCTAGACTGCGCATCTGAGGATACGAGCCGGCCCATGAAACGCAAACCATCGACCGAGGCGACCGCCGCCTGGATTCGCCTGATGCGGGTCCAGAGCCGGGTGCTGGACTGCGTCGAGCAGGAGCTGAAGAAGGCCGGGTTCCCGCCGCTCGCATGGTATGATGCGCTTCTCGAACTGTCGCGCGCGCCCTCCGGCGAGCTGCGTCCGGTCGAGCTGGAGCGGCAGATGCTGATCCCGCAATATTCCACCTCCCGGCTGATCGACCGTCTGGTCGACGAAGGTCTGGTCGTCCGGCGCGAATGCAAGATGGACAAGCGCGGCCAGTTCGTCGAGATCACCGAGGCCGGGCGCGAGCTGCAGAAGCGGATGTGGTCGGCCTATTCGGCCGCGATCGAGAAGCATGTCGGCTCCAAGCTGTCGGATACCGACGCCGCAAAGCTCTGCATGCTGCTGGATCGCCTCGGCTGCTCCTGTGGTCAGGCCGCTCCGTTGGCGGCCGGAGAGGGCGCAGCGATCCGATGAAGCATCCGTTCCCATTCACATCCGCGGCCCCCTGGGGTCCGCGGCCCTTCCTGTCACCACGCGCGACCCTCGAAGCGCTTCTGAACCGAGACTCCCATGGCGCGTGACCAGATCGATATGACCCCGCTGCAGTCGCGCGACGAGCTCGTGGCCTGGCTGGCCGCCGGCGTGAAGCCGCCGTCCGCCTTCCGCATCGGCACCGAGCACGAGAAGACGCCGTTCACGCTCGACGGTCACCGCCCGGTCCCCTACGAGGGTGCGCGCGGCATCGGCGCGCTGCTCGAAGGCATGAAGCTCTTGCTCGGCTGGGAGCCGATCATGGAGCGCGGCAACATCATCGGGCTCTATGACGTCACCGGCGGCGGCGCCATCTCGCTGGAGCCCGGCGGCCAGTTCGAGCTGTCCGGCGCGCCGGTCGAGACCGTGCACCAGACGCATGCGGAGCTGATGGCGCATCTGGCGCAGGTGCGCGAGATCGCGACCCCGCTCGGCATCGGCTTTCTCGGCCTGGGCATGACGCCGTCCTGGTCGCGCGCCGAAATTCCGATGATGCCCAAGGGCCGCTACAAGATCATGACCAGCTACATGCCGAAGGTCGGCAGCTACGGGTTGGACATGATGTACCGGACCTGCACCGTGCAGACCAATCTCGACTTCTCCTCCGAAGCCGACATGGTCAAGAAGCTCAGGGTCTCGGTGGCGTTGCAGCCGATCGCAACCGCGCTGTTCGCCAATTCGCCGTTCACCGAGGGCAAGCCGAACGGCTTCCTGTCGTTCCGTTCCGAGATCTGGCGCGACACCGACAATCAGCGCTCGGGCATGATCCCGTGGGCGTTCGAGGACGGTATGGGCTTCGAGCGCTGGGTCGACTACGCGCTCGATGTTCCGATGTATTTCGTGAAACGCGAGGAGACCTATATCGACGTCTCCGGCACCTCGTTCCGCGACTTCTTCGCAGGCAAGAACCCAGCGATGCCGGGCGAGCGGCCGACGCTGTCGGATTGGGCCAATCACCTCTCGACGATCTTCCCCGAGGTGCGTCTGAAGCGCTACCTGGAAATGCGCGGTGCCGACGGTGTGCCATGGGGCCGGCTGCCGGCGCTGCCGGCGTTCTGGGTCGGCCTGCTCTACGACGATGTCAGCCTCGATGCGGCCTGGGACCTCGTCAAGGACTGGACCGCGTTCGAGCGCCAGAACCTGCGCGACGACGTGCCGCGCCTCGGCTTCAAGACGCGCATCCGCAATCGCTACGTGTTCGAGGTGGCGAAGGAGTGCCTGACGCTCGCCCATCACGGCCTGCGCCGCCGCAACCGCGTCGATCAGAATGGCCGCGACGAGAGCCGCTATCTCGAGCCGCTCGATCAGATCATCGATTGCGGCCGCTCGCCGGCGGAGGAGATGCTGGAGAAGTTCGACGGCCCGTGGGGCGGCTCGGTCGAGCCGGCCTACGACGAATATGCGTTCTGATCGGAACGGCCGTCCCTGCAGCCGTCGCAGGTTCGCTGCGTCGCCTGTTCCACGTTGAGGCGGTTGGCGGCTCGGGTCCCCTGTTCTCTGTTGCGATTTGTGTCTCAGGATCGATTCAGCGCCTGGGCGCCGCTGCTTTGCCTTCCGCAGCTCCCCCGGTCCGGGCCGTTCATCCGCCATACAGGTTCGTGGCGATCAAATGACTGCCTAAAAACTCGCAAGAAAACTCGAACATTAACAATGGGTCGGATGGTTCAGCGGCGGCGCGTGGGGCGCTTCATCGGGGCATGGCTGAGGGCACTGGCGTGCCTGTTCGTGGCTGCCTGCCTGACGCCGGCTTCAGCCCAGACCTATTCCGATCGCCCCGGCGGCGACTACATGAGCGCGCCGATCGCCTCCGGCGACCCGGCCGATTGCGCGCTGCTGTGCGAGCACGACCGGCGCTGCCGCGCCTGGAGCTTCAGTTATCCGACCGTGATGGAAGCGGGTGCGGTGTGCTGGCTGAAGAACAGCGTGCCGTCGCGGGTGCCGGACAATTGCTGCGTTTCCGGCGTGCGCGGCGCTGGTGTCGTCGAGATCCGCAACGATGCGGTCGAGACGTCGATCGACCGTCCCGGCGGCGACTACCGCAGCTTCGACATCAAGACCACTGATCTGAAGGGCGGCGACAAGGCCGAGAAGGCCGCCGACAAGGGCGACAAGAGCAGCGGCGACAAGGCGGCGGACAAGAAGGAAGAAAAGGCCGCCGACGCCGAGGAGATCTGCAAGGCCGCCTGCACCGGCGACAACAAGTGCCGCGCCTGGACCTTCGCCCGACCCGGCTATGCCGGCAAGGAGGCGCATTGCTTCCTGAAGAAGGAAATCAAGCCGCCGCGGCGCAAGGCGGGCTTCACGTCGGGCGTCGTTCGCTGACCTGGCAAACGTCCGGCCCGCAGATTTTCTGCATCGTCGGGTAACATTGCATCCGTCTCCTGCGTATTGAACGACGGCACCGGACGGCTTTCGCCGCCGGCTGCCTGTCGCAACGCAGAGATCGGGTGTGTCATGACGTTTTCGCGCAGGTTCTTCGTCACCGCAGCAGTCGCTGCCACGTTTGCTTTCGCGGGGCTGAAGGCGGCCTCCGCCATCGAGACCGCCTATTCGGACGCCGCCTTCAAGGCTGCTCAAGCGGCTGGGCAGCCGATCCTGATCGAGATCCATGCCGGATGGTGCCCGACCTGCAAGGCGCAGAAGCCGATCATCGACAAGCTCGCGGCAGAACCCAAATTCAAGGACCTCAAGATTTTCCGCGTCGACTTCGACGACATGAAGCCGGTGGTGAAAGCGTTCGGCGCGCAGATGCAGTCGACCCTGATCACCTTCAAGGGAACGACCGAGACCGGACGTTCGGTCGGCGATACCAAGGAAGCCTCGATCGCGGCCCTGCTCGACAAGAGCCTGTAGCGCATCATGCTCGCGCTGCTGCTGGCCTTCGTGGCCGGCCTGCTCTCGATCCTGTCGCCCTGCGTGCTGCCGCTGGTGCCGATCGTGCTCGGCGCGGCGGCCTCCGCGCATCCGCGCGGTGCGCTGGCGCTCGCGGCCGGCCTTGCGCTGTCCTTCACCGGTATCGGCCTGTTCATCGCCCTCGCGGGCAACTCCATCGGCCTCGATGCCGGCGCGTTCCGTCTTGTCGCAGCGATCATCATGCTGGCGATCGGCGTCGTGCTGCTGGTGCCGTCCTGGCAGGCGCAACTCGCCGTCGCAGGTGGACCGGTGCAGCGCTGGGCCGACTGGCATTCCCAGGGCTTCGCAACGTCGGGCGCCGGCGGCCAGTTCATGATCGGGCTGCTGCTCGGCGCGGTGTGGTCGCCCTGTGTCGGTCCGACCTTGGGCGCGGCGTCGCTGCTGGCCTCGCAGGGACGCGACCTCGTGATGGTGAGCCTGACCATGCTGGCCTTCGGCCTCGGCGCCGGCCTGCCGCTGGTCGTGCTCGGGGTGCTGTCGCGAACGACCATGGTACGCCTGCGCGCGCGGTTGCTGTCGGCCGGCAAGCTCGGCAAGATGCTGATGGGGGCGGCCTTCGTCGTCGTCGCGGTCGCGATCCTCAGCGGCGTCGACAAGCAGCTCGAGGCGTGGCTGGTCGCCGTCTCGCCGGCGTGGCTGACGGAGCTGACGACGTCGATCTAACGCCCGAGCTGCATAGGCGGACCCACAACTCAGTGTCATTCCGGGGCGAGGCTCCGCGCGCCCCGGAATGAGCTGTTGCTATCCGCGTGGATCATTCCTCAGGAGCGATCAACGTGATCTCCGGCCACAGTGCCTTCCAGCGCGCCGCCTTGGCCGTGTAGTTCGTCACCGAGAAATTGGCCGTATAGTTCGGACGCACGATCATCTGGGCGATGTCGTCGAGGCCCTTGGGGGCATAGAGCTCGTAGCCGCCAGAAGCCGGTCGGATGCCGACCTGCGTGTTCACGGTGAGGAAGCGATCGATGCCGTCGGTGGACCGTGTCACGGCAGGGTAGGGCCGGCCGTGCTTGGTCGGATACCAGAGATGCACGCGCGCCTGATTGCGGACTTCGACTTTGGCATCGACCCGATCGAGACAGGATGCCATGCGCCGGATCACGGCATCCTCGGCATCCCACGACGTGTCGGGATCGAAGTAGAAGATATCGTAGTCGTTGATGCCGTGATCGACCGGGCGGCCGGTGCGCACGTTCCAGACCGTCTGGGTCAGGCAGCCGGCGACGATCCACGCATCAGGCAGCGTCGTCACGCGCAGCATATCCAGGATCGCCGTGTTGACGGGATTGCGGAGCGCTGACGCGACGAAGTCCTCTTCGGTCATGCCCGTGGATAGCATGCAAATGGCATCCGATCATGCGGACATTGCTGCACCCGCCGCACCGGATGCGGGAAAAAGCCGAGCGCTCAACCGCAATCGAACGCGGCGACGGCTTTCCGGGACGCCAGTGCCCGCCACTGCCGCCGCAGCAGCGGCGCGACGTCAGCGGCTCTCGCCTCGGACAGCCGCAGCAGCACGATTGAATAATCGCGGTAGTGATCAGTGAAATAGAACGGCTTCGGCCGGCTTTCCACCAGCATCGCGCGTTCGTCCGGCGGCACGCCCGGAAGGACGAGACTGTCCCCGTCCTCCTTCAGGCGCGCCAGCATCTTGTTGCGCACCTTCAGCGCTGACGTCCCATAGGACGTGCCGTCCTCGACCTCCGGCCATGCCAGCGCGAGCGCCCTGACATCGTCGAAGGTCATCGGCGTTCGTTCAACGCACCGCGGTGAAGAAGCGATCCAGCCGGAAGCCGGACAGCCAGGCCCAGACCGGCTGGTTCTTGTAGCCAAGGTCCCAGGAGCCGACCACGGCATCGGCGCGGCCGACGAGATTGTCGATCGGCAGCAGGCCGACGCCGCCATCGCGCAAGGCCACGCGGCTGTCGGCGGAGTTGTCGCGGTTATCGCCGAGCACGAACAGCTTGCCGGGCGGCACCGTCACCTCCGGCGTGTTGTCGAGACGCCCGTTGTCGCGCATCTTGAAGATCAGGTGCGAGACGCCGTTCGGCAGCGTCTCGACGTAGCGATAGGCCGGATCGTTGCGGCCGGTGTCGTCCTCGGCATCGCCGATGCCGTCCGGCTTCAGCGCGGCCGCCTGGTCGTTGATGTAGAGCTGACCCTGGCGCATCTGGATGCGGTCGCCGGGCAGGCCGACGACGCGCTTGACCCAGGCCTGCGAGGTGTCGCCCGGCCAGCGGAACACGACGACGTCGCCGCGCTTCGGCGTCTCGCCGAACAGGCGGCCGGTCTCCGGCAGCGTGATCTGCATCGGCAGCGACGAGGTGCCGTAGCCGTAGGGGAATTTGGAGGCGAGCAGGGCGTCGCCGATCATCAGGGTCGGCTCCATCGAGCCCGACGGCACGTAGAACGGCTCGGCGATCGCGCCCTTGGCGACGAACACCACCATGACGACCGCGACGAGCTGCGCGAGCTGGCCGCCCCAGGTGCTTTCCTTGCGAACGCTGCCCGTGCGCGGGGCCTTGGTGCTGGTCTTGTCCGTGGACATCTTCTCAAGGCTCATCGGCCCGTGCCTCCGACCGTAATGCGATCCATGCGAAGCGTCGGCTGGCCGACGCCGACCGGCACGCCCTGGCCGTTCTTGCCGCAGGTGCCGATGCCGGTGTCCAGCGACAGATCGTTGCCGATCATGCTGATGCGGTTGAGGTCGGTCGGACCGTTGCCGATCAGCATCGCGCCCTTCACCGGCGCGCCGACCTTGCCGTTCTCGATCCTGTAGGCCTCGGTGCACTGGAAGACATATTTGCCCGAGGTGATGTCGACCTGGCCGCCGCCGAAATTGACGGCGTAAATGCCGTTCTTGACGGAGGCGATGATCTCGGCCGGATCGCGCTCGCCGGCCAGCATGTAGGTGTTGGTCATGCGCGGCATCGGCACGTGTGCGTAGCCCTGGCGGCGGCCGTTGCCGGTCGGCGCCATGTTCATCAGCCGGGCGTTCTGGCGGTCCTGCATGTAGCCGACCAGGATGCCGTCCTCGATCAGCACGGTGCGGCTGGTCGGCGTGCCCTCGTCGTCGATCGACAGCGAGCCGCGGCGCGAGGCCATGGTGCCGTCATCGACCACGGTGACGCCCTTGGCGGCGACCGGCTTGCCCAGCAGTCCGGCGAAGGCCGAGGTCTTCTTGCGGTTGAAGTCGCCTTCGAGGCCGTGGCCGACCGCCTCGTGCAGCATCACGCCGGGCCAGCCGGCGCCGAGCACGACGTCCATCTCGCCGGCGGGGGCGGGCACGGATTCGAGGTTGACCAGCGCCTCGCGCAGTGCGCTGTCGGCGGCCTCGCGCCACGCCTTGGTCTCGATGAAGCGGGCATAGGCCTCGCGGCCGCCATAGCCCTTGCTGCCGCTCTCCTGGCGGTCACCCTGGCCGGCGACGACGGAAACATTGACGCGCACCAGCGGGCGGATGTCGCGATAGCTCTCGCCGTCGGGCCGCAGGATCTCCACGACCTGCCAGGTCGCGCCGAGGCTCACGGTCACCTGGCGCACGCGCGGATCCTTGTCGCGCAAATACGCGTCGATCTCGCCGAGCAGCTTGACCTTGCTTTCGAACCCCGGGGCGTCCAGCGGATTGTCGTCGCCATAGAGCCGGACGTTGGTGTGCGGCGGCGCGCTCGCGAACGTGCCGGAATAGCCGCCGCGCACGGCGCTGACGGCGTCGGCCGCGCGCATCAGGGCCGGCAGCGAGACATCGGAGGAATGGGCATAGCCGACTGCATCGTCCTTCACCGCGCGCAGGCCAAAACCCTGGCTGGTGTCGTAGGTCGCCTGCTTCAGCCGGCCATTGTCGAAGGTCAGTGCCTCGGTCTGGCTGTATTCGAAGAACAATTCGCCGTCATCGGCGCCGGCCAGGCCACGCCCGACCTCGCTCCGGACCGCATCACGGTCCAGGTTGGCGCGCTCGAGCAGGGAGGTGGTGGGAGCAGTCATGTGTCAATCCGTTGTCGGAGCGTTCATTCCAAGATAGTTGTTTTGACGCCGGGGCGCGAGGGGCTGGATGATTACCGAACTGACATGGTTGAGATCGTTCCCATCACGTCCGCTCACATCGAGAGCTTCCACCGCACGCTCGATTGCGTCGCGCGCGAACGGCGCTATCTGTCGTTCGTGCAGGCGCCGCCGCTCGAGTCGACGCGCGCCTTCATTCTGAACAACATCCACGAGGGATATCCGCAATTCGTCGCTCTCTCGGCCGGGGAGGTGGTGGGCTGGTGCGATGTGACGCCCAAATCAGGGCCAATCGATGCCCGGATCGGGGTGCTCGGCATGGGCCTAATGCCGCAGTTCCGGCACCAGGGCCTGGGCCGACGACTGATGGCGGCGGCGCTCGAGGCGGCGCGGGTGGCCGGCTTCTCGCGCGTCGAGCTCACCGTTTACCGCAGCAACACCAACGCCATCAGGCTGTACCAGCAGGCCGGATTCCTGCTCAAGGCGGTGCAGCCGCGGGAGCCCGGCGATGACGGGTTCGACAAGACCCTGCTGGTGATGGCGCTGGCGCTCGACGCACCACGCTGAGATCGCGTCACACCGTCTCACGGCCCGATCACGGCATCGTGCGAATCCCGTCAATCGCAGCCGACGTCAGGGCAGCTTGTCGAAGCCCTCGGCGAGGCCGTTGAGGCTCAGCGGGAAGCCGATGCCTTCCTCCGGCGTCTCGAAGATGATGAAGGTCGCGGTCTTCGCCGTCTTGAGCTGGCCCAGCAGCTTGTCCTCCAGCACCACCTCGGCGACGCAGCCATTGGGCAGACAGCGCACGAAGCCGGCGCGGCCGACGTCCTGGTTGTCGAGCTTCAGGCCGAGGCCGGACGGCAGCAGCACGCCGAGCGGCGCCACCACACGCATCAGCCGGCTCTTCTGGTCGGCGGTCTTCAGCATGATCACGGTGAGGCCGGCATTGGAGCGGTCCTCGGCTACGACGCTCTGGATCAGCGCGCACTGCTCGGCCTGCGCGCCGGGCGGCGTGTCGCAGCGGATCTGCCAGTCGCCATGCACCGAGCGCACCGCGCCCTGCGCCCACGCGGCATGCGGCACGCCGACGACCGTCGCAGCGATCATCGCGACCGCGGTCGCTGCGGCGGAGGTCATCGCGGCAACACGCGTGAGTCGCGCACGCACCGCGCTGAATCGGTACAAACGGCGCGAGTCATTCGCAGCTGGGGTCGACATGTCAGCTGTCCTGTCCGTTGAAACCCTGATCCGGGTCGGTGCCATGACAATTTCCTGTGGGTGATCCGCGCGTCCGACGCCATGATACGGCAATGATGGCGTCTTGAGGACAGCGTCATCGGCGTACGGCACGAAACGATACCAAATATGGCCGCACCCTGGTGGGCGCTGCCGCTGCGCCCCGCCGAATCAGCCTCGCAAACGGCCGTGTCTCGTTTGCCTACATCGCGCCGCACGCCTGTCAAGCGCCCGTTGTCCGCGAAATCACGGCATGCGGCAATCTCCCGGAAAATACGCATGTCGCGACGAACGGCGCGGCGCGCGATATCAGGCGCAAGACTGCATTGCGATAGATCAAGAATTATGGTTTGAGAAGAAAGATTTCGTCATTCCAGTGAACTGGCCCAGGTGCTTTTCTATGCATCCGCCCGAAGGCCATTTGTCAGGAGAGCGGATCGAACGGCGCGCCGCTGCGTGAAGCGGGCAGTGCGCCGAGGGGGAAAGTTCTGAAGGGAGCGCGACGGCATGAAGATGTCGAAAGGCCAATTGGGCGCCTTGCTGGGGTTGGCCGTAACGGGCGTGACGCTCGTGTCGGGTGGAGCGGCGTTTGCTGAAACGGGCCAGCCGGCGCCATGGGAAGTCAAGCTGCAGGAGGCCGCGACGCCGGTGATGGAGAACATCACCTGGTTCCACGGCCTGCTGCTGACGATCATCACCATCATCACGCTGTTCGTGCTGGCGCTGCTGATCGCCGTGGTGGTCAAGTTCAACGCGCGCGCCAACCCGGTGCCGTCGCGGACGACCCACAACACGCTGATCGAGGTGGCCTGGACGCTGATCCCGGTGCTGATCCTTGTCATGATCGCGGTGCCGTCGTTCCGGCTGCTGTTCCTCGAGCTGGACGTGCCGAAGGCCGATATGACCATCAAGGCCACCGGCAAGCAGTGGTACTGGAGCTACGCCTATCCCGACAACGGCAAGTTCGAGTTCGACTCGCTGCTGGCGCAGGACAAGCAGCCGCGCCTGCTCGCCGTCGACAACGAGATGGTCGTGCCGGTCAACAAGGTGATTCGCGTTCAGACCACCGGCGCCGACGTGATCCACTCCTGGGCGATCCCGTCGTTCGGCGTCAAGATCGACGCCATTCCCGGCCGCCTCAACGAGACCTGGTTCAAGGCGACCAAGGTCGGCATGTATTACGGCCAGTGCTCCGAGTTGTGCGGCAAGGATCACGCCTACATGCCGATCGCGGTGCGCGTCGTGAGCGACCAGGAATTCACCGCCTGGGTCGAGGACGCCAAGAAGAAGTACGCCAGCGCGCCCACGAGCACCTATGCGTCGGCTGCGGGCGTGTCGCAGTAGCCGAGCGCGGATGAACGCTAAGATTGAGGGCCGCCTTGGCGGTCCACGGGGACACTGAGGATTGGACAATGGCGACGAACGTAGCGACCCATGCAGGCCATGACGATCACGCGCACGACCACCCGACCGGATGGCGGCGCTGGATCTATTCGACCAACCACAAAGACATCGGCACGATGTATCTGATCTTCGCGGTCTGCGCCGGCATCATCGGCGCCGCCATGTCGATCGCGATCCGCATCGAGCTGATGTATCCGGGCGTGCAGCTCTTTCACGAGAACCACACCTACAACGTGTTCGTGACCTCGCACGGCCTGATCATGATCTTCTTCATGGTCATGCCGGCGATGATCGGCGGCTTCGGCAACTGGATGGTGCCGCTCATGATCGGCGCGCCGGACATGGCGTTCCCGCGCATGAACAACATCTCGTTCTGGCTGCTGCCCGCCTCGTTCGCGCTGCTCCTGACTTCGACCTTCGTCGAGGGCGAGCCCGGCGCCAACGGCGTCGGCGCCGGCTGGACCATGTATGTGCCGCTGTCGACCTCGGGCCATCCCGGACCGGCGGTGGATTTCGCGATCCTGTCGCTGCACCTTGCCGGTGCGTCGTCGATCCTCGGCTCGATCAACTTCATCACCACTATCTTCAACATGCGCGCGCCGGGCATGACCCTGCACAAGATGCCGCTGTTCGTGTGGTCGATCCTGGTGACGGTGTTCCTGCTGCTGCTGTCGCTGCCGGTGCTCGCCGGCGCCATCACCATGATGCTGACCGATCGCAATTTCGGCACCACCTTCTTCGATCCGGCCGGCGGCGGTGATCCGGTGCTGTTCCAGCACCTGTTCTGGTTCTTCGGCCATCCGGAAGTGTACATTCTGATCCTGCCCGGCTTCGGCATGATCAGCCAGATCGTGTCGACCTTCTCGCGCAAGCCCGTGTTCGGCTATCTCGGCATGGCCTACGCCATGGTCGCGATCGGCGGCATCGGCTTCGTGGTGTGGGCGCACCACATGTACACGGTCGGCATGTCCTCGGCGACGCAGGCCTATTTCGTCGCCGCCACCATGGTGATCGCGGTGCCCACCGGCGTGAAGATCTTCTCCTGGATCGCCACGATGTGGGGCGGCTCGATCGAGTTCCGCGCGCCGATGCTGTGGGCGGTGGGCTTCATCTTCCTGTTCACGGTCGGTGGCGTCACCGGCGTCGTGCTGGCGAACGCCGGCGTCGACCGCGTGCTGCAGGACACCTACTACGTCGTCGCGCACTTCCACTACGTGCTGTCGCTCGGCGCCGTGTTCGCGATCTTCGCGGGCTGGTACTACTGGTTCCCGAAGATGTTCGGCTACATGTACAACGAGACCATCGCCAAGGCGCACTTCTGGGTGACCTTCATCGGCGTCAACCTCGTGTTCTTCCCGCAGCACTTCCTCGGCCTGTCGGGCATGCCGCGCCGCTACATCGATTATCCCGACGCCTATGCCGGCTGGAACCTGGTCTCGTCGATCGGCTCCTATATCTCCGGATTCGGCGTGCTGATCTTCATCTACGGGATCGTCGACGCCTTCATGCGCAAGCAGCAGGCGGCGAACAATCCGTGGGGACCGGGCGCCACGACCCTGGAGTGGACCCTGTCCTCGCCGCCGCCGTTCCACCAGTTCGAGGTGCTGCCGAAGGTGCAGTAACCCTGCTCTCGCGATGCGGCGCCGATCCGGCGCCGCATCGATATCCGCCGGCAGCGCGCTTGAGGGCGCGCCGTCGGAATCCTTGAGGCGAGGTGCTGACGCGACATGCGTCGGGGCCGTTTCAATTGAAGTCTGGATTCGTCGTGTCGGTCATTGATCAGAACGCCATTGCCGTCGGCCCGCGGATTTCCGAGGCCGATGTCGGCGATTATCTCGCGCTCCTGAAGCCGCGGGTGATGTCGCTCGTGATCTTCACGGCGCTGATCGGTCTGCTCATCGCTCCGGGCCATTTCCACCCGGTGCTCGCCATCACCTCGCTGCTGTGTATTGCGGTCGGGGCCGGCGCCTCCGGCGCGCTCAACATGGCGCTGGAAGGCGACATCGACTCGCTGATGTCGCGCACCGCCAACCGTCCGATCCCGCGCGGCCGCGTCACCCGCCAGGAGGCGCTCGCTTTCGGCATCACGCTGTCGTTCTTCTCGGTGCTGACGCTCGGCATCCTCGTCAACTGGTTCGCCGGCGCGCTGCTCGCCTTCACCATCTTCTTCTACGTCGTCATCTACACGCTGTGGCTGAAGCGCTGGACCGCGCAGAACATCGTCATCGGCGGCGCCGCCGGCGCCCTGCCGCCGGTGGTCGCCTGGGTGTCGGCCACCGGATCGATCGCGCCGGAGCCGCTCTGGCTGTTCCTGATCATCTTCTTCTGGACCCCGCCGCATTTCTGGGCGCTGGCGCTGTTCCGCAGCGATGACTACGCCCGCGCCGGCGTGCCGATGCTGCCAGTGGTCGCCGGCCCCGACGCGACCCGGCTGCAGATCCTGCTCTACACCATCGTCCTGGTGGCGATCGCGGCTGCGCCGTGGCCGCTCGGCTATTTCGATGCCGTCTACGGCGTCGTCTCGCTGGCGCTCGGGGCCGGCATGCTGTGGCTCGCGGTCGAGGTGTTCCGCAAGCGCGAGCGCAGCGCCTCGCTGCGCGCCAACCGCAAGCTGTTCGCCTTCTCGATCCTTTATCTGTTCGTGCTGTTCGCGACGCTCGGACTCGAAGCGGTCGCGCGCATGATCGCGCCGCTGATCTGGTAAGGGGCGCGAGACTGGAAAACATGGCGACCACGATGGCGGATCGAAACGAGTCAGAGGGCATCGTCCTCACCGAGGCGCAGCTGCGCAGCCGGCGCCGCCGCTCGATCGCGATCGCGCTCGCGCTCGGCGTGCTGGTGGTGCTGTTCTTCGCGGTGACCATGGTGAAGGGTCCCGCGGTGCTGAATCGGCCGATGTAGAGACGCGATGCAGGACGGGACGAAGCAGACCGCGATGGAGACAACCGACCAGAACATTCCGGCGACCGCGCCGGCCGCGCCGCGCCGCGGCCTCAGCCGCGATGCGCTGGTCGGCGGCATCTGCGGCGCCGTCGCGGTGCTGATGGTGGGCGCGGCCTATGCCGCCGTGCCGTTCTACAACTGGTTCTGCCGCGCCACCGGCTTCAACGGCACCACGCAGGTGGCGACATCGGCGCCATCCGCGGCGCCGCTGGCGCGCCGGATCTCCGTGCGCTTCGACTCCAATGTCGCCGGCGGTCTGCCCTGGAAGTTCGAGCCGGAGAAGACCGAGATCGATGTCGCGATCGGCGAGGTGGTCACGGTCTACTACAAGGTCACCAACGAGGCGGCGCGCACCACCATGGCGCAGGCGGCCTACAACGTGTCGCCGCTGACATCAGGCGCCTACTTCCAGAAGATCAACTGCTTCTGCTTTACCGAGCAGACCATGGCGCCGGGCGAGACCCGCGAGATGGCGGTGGTGTTCTACGTCGATCCGGCGATAGCAGCCGACCACGAGAACGACAGCTTGAAGACGATCACGCTGTCATACACCTTCTATCCCGTCCGCGACACGCCGAAGCCGGTCGCTGCGGGCGAGCCGGACAAGCCGCGGGGCAGCCTATGACTGTGCGGAAATCCGATATCCGGGGACCATCGCTGTTGAACGACACCGTGCCGGCGCGACCGGCATCGATCTGGGGAGAGACTTGCCATGGCTGAGGCGCACGCCAAGCATCACGACTACCATCTCGTCGATCCGAGCCCTTGGCCGTTCGTCGGCTCGGTCTCGGCCTTCATCATGGCGTTCGGCGCGATCGGCTGGATGCACAAGATGTACGGCGCCGCGCCGATCGTGTTCGGCATCGGCACCATCGGCGTGCTCTACACCATGGCGAGCTGGTGGGGCGACGTCATCAAGGAAGCGCAGTACAAGGGCGACCACACCCGCGTGGTGCAGCTGCATCACCGCTACGGCATGATCCTGTTCATCGCCTCCGAGGTGATGTTCTTCGTCGCCTGGTTCTGGGCCTATTTCAATGCCGCGCTGTATCCGAACTACGAGGTGCAGGCGACCCGCGACGCCCTGTTCGGCGGCGTCTGGCCGCCGAAGGGCATCGAGACCTTCGATCCCTGGCATCTGCCGCTGCTCAACACGCTGATCCTGCTGACCTCGGGCACCACGGTGACCTGGGCGCACCACGCGCTGCTCGAGGGCGACCGCAAGGGCCTGAAATACGGCCTGATCCTCACCATCCTCCTGGGTGCGACCTTCACCTGCGTGCAGGCCTACGAGTACAGCCACGCGACGTTCTCGTTCGCCGGCCACGTCTACGGCTCGACCTTCTTCATGGCGACGGGCTTCCACGGCTTCCACGTCCTAGTCGGCACGATCTTCCTGATCGTCTGCCTGGCGCGCGCCTATGCCGGCCACTTCACGCCCAAGCAGCATCTCGGCTTCGAGTTCGCCGCCTGGTACTGGCACTTCGTCGACGTGGTCTGGCTGTTCCTGTTTATCTGCATCTACGTCTGGGGCCACGGCGCCGAGGCGATGGCCCACGGCGCGCACTGAAGCCGGCGCGCACCGGTTCCGTCGAACGTGCTAAGAAGGGGCGGCCGTCGGGCCGCCCTTTCTCGTTTGCGGCGGCGCCCGGCGGTTGATCGAAATGTGATCCGCCGTCGCCGCCTCCGGTTGTATCACCAGGGGGCGCCGCCCGGCCGCCCAGGGGCAAGACACCATGACCACGCATCCGCCCGTCACTTTGGCCCAGACCGTCCTGCGCGGGCTCGCCTGCCGCTGCCCGCGCTGCGGCCAGGGCAAGCTGTTCGACGGCTTCCTCAACCTGCGCAAGCGTTGCGAAGCCTGCGATCTCGACTATGCCTTCATCGACACCGGCGACGGTCCGGCGATCTTCATCATGATGCTCGCCGGCGCCATCGTGGTCGGCGCCGCCCTGATCGTCGAGGTGAAGTATCAGCCGCCGTTCTGGGTCCATGCCGCGCTCTGGGGGCCGCTGATCCTGGTGACGACGCTGCTGCCGCTGCGCGCGATGAAATCGCTGCTGATCGCCCTGCAATTCCACCACAAGGCCGCCCCCGGCCGTTTGGTGGACAAGACGCCGCGATGAACGGTCCGAGTTCCGCGGAGCGGCGCTCCGGTTTTGAAGCGCTGCTCAGGTCCTGCCGTTGCGGTCTGTCTCCCGGGACATGGGTCAAGCCGCTTCCGGACGCGAAAGAAAAGGTAAGCCCTCGCCGCAAACACGCTGCGCTCCCTCCCCCCTTGTGGGGGAGGGTTGGGGAGGGGGGTAGCCTCAACGGCAGTCTTTGCTGGGGCACCCCCAACCCCTCCCCGCAAGGGGGAGGGGAGCGCACTGTCCGCGCGGTGAAAGCGGGAGGCTATCTCACGCGTGTGGACACCATCGAACTCAAGCCGGCGCGCAGCGTCGGAGTCGCCGCATGACCTCCGCCCGTCCCACCACCTCCTCCCGCGCCTTCGCCGCCTTCACCTTCGTCATGGTCGCACTGTTCATCGGCCTCGGCGTCTGGCAATTGCAGCGCCGTGCCGAGAAGCATGCGCTGATCGCCGCGCTCACCGATCGTGTCGCCGCAGCACCCGCGCCGCTGCCTCCGCCAAGCGACTGGCGCACGCTCACGCCGGAGCGCGACGAATTCCGCCGCGTCAGCTTCACCGCGACCTATGCAAAGCTGCCGGATGCGATGGTCTACAGCGCCGGCTCGGCCGTGCGCGAGGACGTCTCCGGGCCGGGCACCTGGGCGTTCCTCCCCGCGCGCCTGGCGTCTGGCGAGACCATCGTGATCGACGCCGGCTTCGTCGCCAACACGATGCAGGACCGCAGCATCCAGGACCGGCAGGTCGGCAAGCTCGTCACCGGCGGGCCCGTGATTCTCACCGGCTATCTGCGCTTCCCCGAGGCCGCCGGCCTGCTCACCGCGGCCGAGAGCCGCGACAAGCGGCTGTGGTTCACGCGCGACCATCGCGCGATGGCCAGGACGCTCGGCTGGGGCGAGGTCGCGCCGTTCTACATCGACCTGGAAACGCCGGTGCCGGACAACGGCATCCCAAAACCCGGTCCGCTGTCGCCGCATCTGCGCGACGAGCACATGCAATACGCGATCACCTGGTTCTCACTCGCCGCGGCGCTGATCGTGGCCTTCGCGGTGTGGGCGAGGGGACGGCGCAGATCCGCTCGATGACGCGTAGCCCGCGTGAGCGACAGCGATATGGGGGCCGCTGTCGATCCCGCACGTCGCGGCCTGCTAAGAAGTCAAATATTGGTCAAGATGAGACGGGCGGCTGTCTTAGGAGCCGAAGTTGAGTGATGATGGTGTTGATCTTCTGCGGACATTCCGTGATCCGCTGATCGGGTTGCCACTTTCCCACGTGTGGCGAGGCGCTGGCTCGGCCATTTTCTTGGAGTTTGGGCATCTCACCAGCTGTACCCGGCGCGACGGAACGCTTGGTAATCCGGAGGGAGAGTTTGGCCTGATGATCGAGTGGAGCTGGCGTATCGAAGACAACTCGTCGATCTTGTGCGGAAGCTGGAGCGAGGAGTCCTTGTGGGCGGCAACATTTGATCACATCCGTAACAAGACCGTCGTGGAGTTTTCGGTCGTTGGACGATTACCCGAAATCGCCGTAGGTCTGTCGGATGAGCTCTACGTGACATCCTTCATGACAGCCGAAGGCGATCCGGCTTGGGTGCTGTTCGACCGACGAGAGGACGTCGTGAGAACATTGGGCGTTCGGCAGGGGCGTGTGGAGGCAGTAACCGCCAGCCGATGACCTCCTAGCCCGCATGAGCGAAGCGACATGCGGGTTCAGCACCGGCCCCCGCATGTCGCTTCGCTCATGCGGGCTACGGCGGGCAAAACGGCGCTTGACTTAGAGCGCGCTCGAACCCGTAGCCTGCCTGGCGTCGTGAATGGAGATAAAGCGCGCATGAAGATCGGCGAGCTGGCCAGGCAGTCGGGGCTGACGCCCCATACGATCCGCTACTACGAGCGGATCGGGCTGCTGCCCAGGGCCGATCGCGATCATGCCCGCCAGCGGGACTACGACGCATCGATCCTGACCTGGATCGAATTCCTCGGCCGCCTCAAGGCCACGGGAATGCCGATCCGGGACATGCTGCGCTACGCCGAGCTGCGCGCGGGCGGCGCTGCCACCGAGCCGGAACGATGCCGGCTGCTGGAGCGTCATCGCGAGGCGGTCCGGGCGCGCGTCGCCAGCCTGCAGGATTGCCTTCTCGTTCTCGACGGCAAGATCACCGGTTATGCCGGCAGCAGCGAGAGGACGAACGATGATGACGCAGTCAACGCCCAGCCAAGCCACGACGACGAGCCCGATGCCGGGCGCCACGCCATCCGGCGCCAACACCGATCAGGACCGTCTGGCGCGCGGCCGGCGCGCGCTCGATAGTATCGACGGCGAGGCCGGCCACAATGTGATTGCGGCGCTCGCCGACATCGCGCCGGACTTCGCCACCTACGTGATCGAGTTTCCGTTCGGCGACATCTATTCACGCCCCGGCCTCGATCTGCGCAGCCGCGAGATCGCGACCATCGCGGCGCTGACCGCGCTCGGCAATGCCAGCCCGCAGCTGAAGGTTCATATCCATGCTGGCCTCAACGTCGGCCTCAGCCGCGACGAGATCACCGAGGTGATCATGCAGATGGCGGTCTATGCCGGCTTCCCCGCCGCGCTCAACGGATTGTTCGCAGCGAAGGCGGTGTTCGCCGAGGCCGACGCGAAGGCGGGTGAGGCCGTCTCGGTTTGAGCGGCGGGCTACGCACCTACGCACCGCGCCTCGCCACCGCGATCGTCGCGATTCTGCCCCGAGTCGCCCGACGGGCTATTCGCAACGGCATGAGCGGGCGTCCGATATCAAGAATTCGGCCGCGCCGGAAAACTGATTATGTAAGCATCCTCAACGCGCTGATGAGTTCAGCATCGACCGGCGGCAATTTTTTACTTTCATTTTTTCCGAAATCATGGTTGTCTCTTCCCATTCCGCCTCGCCAGCGAGGGACGTACGCGTCGTCACGGACGTTGAGGTGGGATGCGATGGACGGGTCGGCTGCAACTGACGAGTGCGGCCGGCACGGACGGCGAAGTCGCGTGGTCCTGATACCCCGACGCTGGTATCAAGTTGGCGCTGGTGCCGATGCATCGCGTCGATGACGGTGGCCAAAAAGCCCGGTGCACCGAGGAGAGCGCGTATAAGTCGTAAGCCATCGCGCAGGGAAGGCCGGGTCGCTCTGGCTGAACCTGTGGTTCCTGCCCCGTGCATTCTTGTTCGCACGGGGGCCGCGGGTGCCAGCCGGCATCCGGTCTTCCCTGCGCCCTCCGTTCGAAGGAGGGAGACATTCCGCAAAGCTCGGGCGCCGATCGCGCCGCGAGACCGCTGCTCCGCGCGCCCCGGAATGACGAGGTGGAGAGGTCGTGCCGATATCCCATCGTTCGTTCGCGTGTTCGAAGTGTCCGGCTGAAAGCCGCAAGCACCGCCATCGTCCCCGCGACGGCGGGGATCCAGTACGCCGCAGCGGCGCGGGTGAGCATAGCCGCCGCGGCGTACCGGATCGCCCGGGTGAATCGGGCGATGACGGCGGAGCTGGTAGGATGGAGAGGTGGACCGACCAGGGCTGCCCATCTCGCGCGGGTCACCGTAACGCCGCCGTAACCCGTCCCCATGACGATCCCACCGGCAACAACCGGTTTCGCAGCCCGTCCAAAACCATTATGGTGCCGGACCATGTTGCCGCCGGGCGGTTCCGATTTCGAATTCAATCAACGGGTTATGGCCTGGTGACGCAGGTCAGGAGAGCGGTTTGACGCGCTATGTTTCGACCCGCGGGGAAGCCCCCGCGCTCACTTTCTGCGATGTGATGCTGACCGGGCTCGCCCGTGACGGCGGCCTGTACGTGCCCGAGACCTGGCCGCAGCTGACGCCGGCGACGATCGCGTCGTTCTTCGGCCGGCCCTATTGGGAGGTCGCCGTCGAGGTCATCAAGCCGTTCGTCGCCGGCGAGATTTCCGACGAGGAGCTCGGCCGCATGGCCAACGAGGCCTATGCGACCTTCCGTCACCCCGCCGTGGTGCCGCTCGACCAGACCGCACCGCATCAGTTCGTGCTGGAGCTGTTCCACGGCCCGACCTTGGCGTTCAAGGACGTGGCGATGCAGCTGATCTCGCGGCTGATGGACCACGTGCTCGCCAAGCGCGGCGAGCGCACCACCATTGTCGTGGCGACGTCGGGAGATACCGGCGGCGCCGCGGTCGATGCGTTCGCCGGCCGCGACAATGCCGACCTCATCGTGCTGTTTCCGCATGGCCGCATCTCCGAGGTGCAGCGGCGGATGATGACCACGTCGGGCGCGGCGAACGTGCATGCGCTGGCCATCGAAGGTCATTTCGACGACTGCCAGGCGATCGTGAAGGGCCTGTTCAACCATCACGGCTTCCGCGATTCGGTCAGGCTGTCGGGCGTCAACTCGATCAACTGGGCGCGCGTCGTCGCCCAGGTGGTCTACTACTTCACTTCGGCGGTCGCGATCGGCGCGCCGCACCGCGCCGTCGACTTCACCGTGCCGACCGGCAATTTCGGCGACATCTTCGCCGGCTACGTCGCCAAGCGCATGGGTCTGCCGGTGCGCACCTTGCGCGTCGCGACCAATGTCAACGACATCCTCGCCCGGACGCTGACGACCGGCATCTACGAGGTGCGCGAAGTGCATGCGACGGCTTCGCCCTCGATGGACATCCAGGTGTCGTCGAATTTCGAGCGGCTGCTGTTCGAAGCCGGCGGCCGTGACGCCGGCACCGTGCGGCGGCTGATGGACGGCCTCAAGCAGTCCGGCCGCTTCGTGCTGCCGGATGCGATGCTGGCGGCGATCCGCGCCGATTTCGATGCCGGACGCGCCGACGAGACCGAGACCGCCGCTGCGATCCGCGCCGCCTTCCGCGAGGCCGGCGATCTCGTCGATCCGCATACGGCGGTGGCGCTGGCGGTGGCCGATCGCGACGGCACGGATCTGTCGGTGCCGAACATCGTGCTGTCGACGGCGCATCCCGCCAAATTCCCTGACGCGGTCGAGGCCGCCTGCGGGATGCGGCCGCATCTGCCGGTGTGGCTCGAAGGGCTGATGAGCAAGCGCGAGGACATCAGGATCATGCGGAACGACCAGGCCGAGGTGGAGAAGTTCATCCGCTCGGTCAGCCGGGCCGCCAAGCAGGGAATTGCATGATGGGTGTGGAAGTCACCAAGCTGCCGACGGGGCTGACGGTCGTCACCGACACGATGCCGCATCTGGAGACGGCGGCGCTCGGGGTCTGGGCCGGCGTCGGCGGCCGCGACGAGAAGCCGGATGAGCACGGCATCTCGCATCTGCTCGAGCACATGGCGTTCAAGGGCACGACGACGCGCAGCGCCCGCGAGATCGTCGAGACGGTCGAGGCCGTCGGCGGCGATCTCAATGCCGGCACCTCGACCGAGACCACGGCCTATTACGCCCGTGTGCTGAAGGCCGACGTGCCGATGGCGCTCGATGTGCTCTCCGACATTCTCGCCAATCCGTCGTTCGTGCCGGAGGAGCTGGAGCGCGAGAAGAACGTGATCGTGCAGGAGATCGGCGCGGCACAGGATACGCCTGACGACGTCGTGTTCGAGCATCTCAACGAGCTGTGCTTTCCGGACCAGCCGATGGGCCGCTCGCTGCTCGGCACCGCCAAGACGCTGGAGGCGTTCGATCGCGACAAGCTGCATGGCTATCTGTCGACGCATTACCGCGGCCCCGACATGGTCGTCGCCGCCGCCGGTGCCGTCGATCATCAGCGGGTCGTCGAGGACGTGACGAAGCGTTTCGCCAGCTTCAATGGCGGCGAGGGGCCGAAGCCGTTGCCGGCGGCGTTCGGCAAGGGCGGCTCGCGCGTCGTGCACCGCGATCTCGAGCAGGCGCATCTGACGCTTGCGCTCGAGGGCGTGCCGCAGGCCGACCCGTCGCTGTTCTCGCTGCAGGTGTTCACCAACATCCTCGGCGGCGGCATGTCGTCCCGGCTGTTCCAGGAGGTGCGCGAGAACCGGGGTCTCTGCTACTCCGTCTACACGTTCCACGCGCCCTACAGCGACACCGGGTTCTTCGGCCTCTACACCGGCACCGATCCGGCCGATGCGCCGGAGATGATGGAGGTCGTGGTCGACATCATCGGCGACGCGGTCGAGACCTTGACCGAAGCCGAGGTCGCCCGCGCCAAGGCGCAGATGAAGGCCGGGCTCCTGATGGCGCTGGAGAGCTGCAGCGCCCGTGCCGAGCAACTGGCGCGGCATATCCTGGCCTATGGCCGGCCGCAGACCTTGCAGGAGATGGTCGCCAAGATCGAGGCGGTCAGCGTCGAGAGCACGCGCGATGCGGCGCGGGCGCTGCTCGCACGCAGCAAGCCGGCCGTCGTTGCGCTCGGCACCGGCAGGGGTCTGGACACAGCAGTGACTTTCGCCGAAGGTCTGACCGGTTCGAGATCGAAGGCCCAGCTGCACTGAACGCGGTGCGGCCCGGTGCGGTCTGCGCATTTGAATTCAGCCAGCGGTCGGCATCGGAAATCTGGGGTGGGTTGGAGCAGGCTTCGACCCGGAAAGAGCAGGGGGAGCATCACAGATGGCCCTGTTTCGCTTGCCATCCAACGGACCGGCTGCGCTGGCTCCGCGCGGCCAGGGCCTGCTGCTGCGCGCGCCGCAGATGGCCGATTATGCGCAATGGGCGCGGCTGCGCGAGATCAGCCGCGACTATCTCACGCCCTGGGAGCCGATCTGGCCTTCCGACGACCTGACGCGCTCCGGCTTCCGCCGCCGGCTGCGCCGCTATGCCGAGGACATCTCGGCCGACCGCTCCTATCCGTTCATCGTCTTCCGCGAGCAGGATGGCGCCATGCTCGGCGGCATCACGCTCGCCAATGTCCGCCGCGGAATCGTTCAGGCCGGCACCATCGGCTACTGGATGGGGCAGCCGTTCGCGCATCATGGCTACATGACGGCGGCGCTGCGGCTGCTGCTGCCGACCTTGTTCGGCGAGCTCAATCTGCACCGGGTCGAGGCGGCCTGCATCCCGACCAATACGCCGTCGATCCGCGTGCTGGAGAAATGCGGCTTCACCCGCGAGGGCCTGGCGCGTCGCTACCTCTGCATCAACGGGGTCTGGCAGGACCATTATCTCTACGGCCTGCTGCACGAGGATTTCCGGGGGTAGCAATCGTGATCGTGATCGCCGCGGGAGAGGCCAATCGGGGCTGGTTCCGGGCTCTGAAATGGGTATAGACGCCTTGGCTGGGCGACCGAGTTGCCGGGGATATCAGACGATGCGAGAGACGAGCGTGATCAGGGCTGGGACGTTGGCAGCCGTGCTGCTGGCCTTGGGAGCCGCGAGCGCGGCGCCGCCGGCCGCCGCCCAATCGCTGACCGACCGCTTCAAGAGCCTGTTCGGCGGCGGCTCCGACGACAAGGGGCAGGAGAACCTGCCCGCTAGCGGCGGACCGCCGGTCGATCCGACCGATGGCCTGACCTGTCCGCCGGTCAATATTCGCGCCGGCGCCTCGACCTACGCCGTGGCCGCGCCCGGCAAGCAGGCGGTCGGCAACGACGTCCGGTTCCAGGCGTCGATCACCAAGACCGCGCGGGAATGCAATCTCAACGGGGCCGAGATCACCGCCAAGATCGGCATTCAGGGGCGCATCGTCGCCGGCCCCGCGGGCGCGCCGGCGAGCGTCGACATTCCGATGCGCATTGCAGTGGTCCAGGGCGGCATCGGCGAGAAGGTGATCGCGACCAAGTCGTATCGCACCACGGTGCAGATGACCGAGGACGGCAGCGTGCCGTTCACGATCGTCGCCGAGGACATGGTCTATCCGGTGCCGCCGCCCGGCGCCAATGCCGACAATTACGTCTTCTACATCGGCTTCGACCCGCAGGCCCTGACCCCGGAGCGGCCGCACGGCAAGAAGCGGAGGTGACGATTGCCGTCGCGCGAAGCGGTCGCCGGAGAGTGTGAATAGCAAAAGGCCGGTGCGATGGAATCGCACCGGCCTTTTGAAGATGATGGATGAGATGGGCTGCCGCTCAGTTCAGCTTGCGGCCGACTTCGGCGATGCCCTTGGCGACGAGGTCTTCGCCAAGAGCGCCCTTGACCGACTGAGACAGCACGGTCGCTGCCGCCTGGACGGCGGCCTCCGCCGCAGCGGACCTGACGTCGGCGAGAGCCTGGGCTTCGGCGAGGGCGATCTTGCCCTCGGCGGCCTTGGTGCGACGGGCGACGAAGTCTTCCATCTTGGCCTTGGCCTCGGCTGCGATTCGCTCGGCTTCCGCCTTCGCGCTGGTGACGATCTCCTCGGCCTCGCGTTCGGCACTGGCGCGGCGGGTCTTGTAATCGGCGAGCACCTTGGCCGCCTCTTCCTTGAGCCGCTTGGCCTCCGCGAGCTCGTTCCTGATGCGCTCGGCGCGGTGGTCGAGCGCCGTCAGGACCATGCGGTGGACACCGAGATAGGCGAACAGGCCCATCAGGATCACGAAGGCGATCGCAACCCAGGTTTCTGGATCAGCAAGCAAATGCATCAGGCTGTTCCCTTCAACGATGCATCCACCGCAGCCTCGACCGTCTTGGCTGCGGGGGCCTTGCCGGTGAGCTGCTTCACGATCGCGCTGGCTGCATCTGCGGCGATGCCGCGGACATTGCTCATTGCGGTCGTGCGCGTGGTGGCGATGGATGCCTCAGCCGCCGCGAGCTTGGCTGCGAGGCTGTCTTCCAGCGCCTTGCGCTCGGCGTCCGAAGAGGCCGCGAGCTTCTCGCGGGTCTCGGCTCCGATCGCCTGGGCACGGGCACGAGCCGTCGCCAGCTCGCTCTCATATGCCTTCATCGCGGCTTCGGATTCATCCTTCAGCCGCTGCGCTTCAGCCAGATCGCCGTCGATTGACTTCTGGCGGGCGTCGATGACGGCCCCGACCTTCGGCAGCGCCACACGCGAGACGATCACGTACAGCGCCACGAAGGCGATCACCAAGGAGACGATCTGGGAGGGAAAGGTTTCCTTCGAGAACGGAGGGAAACCATGCCCGCCATCGGCCTCCGTATGGGCGCTTGCGGTGCCCTTGGCCTCGCCGCCCTTGGCTTCGCCATGACTTTCAGCCACGGGCTTCTCCTGTCCGGCTCAGGCCGTCTTAGACGGCGTACAGCAGGAGCAGCGCGATCAGCAGCGAGAAGATGCCGAGCGCTTCGGTCACCGCGAAGCCGAAAATCAGGTTGCCGAACTGGCCCTGGGCGGCCGACGGATTGCGCAGAGCGGCCGACAGGTAGTTGCCGAAGATGATGCCGATGCCGGCACCCGCGCCACCCATGCCGATGCAGGCAATGCCCGCGCCAATGTACTTCGCTGCAACCGGATCCATGAAACGAACTCCTTTGAGGGGTTTGGTAGAGAGGGCCGGATCAGTGGCCCGGATGGATAGCATCGTTGAGATAGATGCAGGTGAGGATCGTGAAGACGTAGGCCTGGAGGAACGCGACCATCAGCTCGAGGCCGGTCAGCGCGACCGTGAGGCCGAGCGGCAACAGCGCGCCGACCTTGCCGACAAAGCCGAGCGCACCGAGCATGGTCACGAAGCTCGCGAACACCTTCAGGGTGACGTGGCCGGCCAGCATGTTGGCGAACAGACGGACGCTGTGCGAGATCGGACGGGAGAAGAAGGAGATGATTTCGATCACGACCACCAGCGGCAGGATCACCGCGGGGATGCCGGAGGGGACGAACAGCTTAAAGAACTTCAGGCCGTTCTTGTAGAAGCCGTAGATGATGACCGTCAGGAACACCAGCAGCGCCAGCGCGAAGGTGACGATGATGTGGCTGGAGACGGTGAAGGTGTAGGGGATGATGCCGACGATGTTCGAGACGAAGATGAACATGAACAGCGAGAACACCAGCGGGAAGAACGTCATGCCGTGCGAGCCGGCGCTGGTTCTGATGGTGTTGGCGACGAATTCGTAGGACAGCTCGACCACCGACTGGAACCGGCCCGGCACGAGCGCGCGCCCTGCGGCCATCATCATGACGGCGATCAGCACGACCGCGAGCAGCATGTACGCGGACGAATTGGTGAAGGCGATCTCCTGATTGCCGATGTGGCCGATCGTGAAGATCTTGTTGAGGTGGAATTGATGGATCGGATCGATCATCCGCGTGGCGTCTCAGTTGTTCACCGGCCACGCCGGCGCTTTGCAATTCACTCGTTGGTCTTCCGCGCCGAGGTCTTCCGCGCATGTCTCACTGGCGGGGCCTGTCGGGAGCTATGCCTGCGGATCTCACCACGTTCAACACGCCGGCCGCGAAGCCGAGCAGGAAAAACACGATGAATCCAAAGGGCGATGTCGACAGCAAGCGGTCGAAGCCCCAGCCAAGCACCGCACCGACGAGGACACCGGCGATCAACTCGGAGGACAGTCGCAGGCCACGCGCCATGGCCGAAGCCCGGGCTGCAGTGTCACCGCCGCCGTTTCCAGGTTGATCAGCCCCGATCTTTCGGCCGTCGCGAAATTCGGACAACCGTTGGTCGAGACTTCCGAGCCTTGCGGAAAGCGCAACCTCATCGGGCGACTTGTCGCGATCCCCGTGTCCGCCGCTCTCGTTCGTGCCATCCGCCATGTGCTTATCCGCCATGTGTGGAGACCCGATCCGTTGCCGCGAGTGTCAGGAAATAGCGCCCCATCGCCCTTTAAAGCCGCGCGGACCATACTGACCGCATCCCCCCAAGTCAAGATTGCGTGTTGAACTGTTAGATGCCTGATTCTGCTCGTCTTCTCGGCTTTTTCGTCAGATCGGTCGCGCGTGTCACCGCGCCGCATCAACAGTGTTCTGTGCAACTGCGATCTTGCCCCTGTCAGGGCCCTCTGATCCGATGTCGCTGAACTCCAACCAGCACGGGAACCCGCATGTCGCGCCAGATCGATTACTATTTCTCGCTGCAGTCGCCATGGGCCTATATCGGCCACCGGCTGTTCCGCGACATCGCCGCGAGCCACGGCGCGAGCGTCAACCTCAAGCCGGTCATGCTGGTGGATCTGTTCGCCGAGACCGGCGGGCTTCCGCTGGCCAAGCGCCATCCGGCGCGGCAGCGCTATCGCATCGTCGAGCTGAAGCGGTGGCGCGACAAGCGCGGTCTCGATTTCCACATCCAGCCGAGCAACTGGCCGTTCAATGCCCGGCTCGCCGACGGCGTCGTCATTGCGGCGCAGCAGGCCGGCCTCGATCCGGAGCCCTATCTGCAGCGCGCCTTCCCGGCCATCTGGGAGCAGCAGCTCAATCTTGCGGATGCCGAGGTGATCGCCGGCCTGGCCGATGCAGCCGGACTGCCGGGCCGCGATCTCGTGACGCAGGCGGCGAGGGACGTGGTCGGGGCGGCCTACGAGCAGAACCGGCAGGACGCGATCGCGGCCGACGTGTTCGGCTCGCCGGCCTACGTGCTGGATGGCGAGATATTCTGGGGGCAGGACCGGCTCGAACTGCTGGCGGACGCGTTGAAATCCGGTCGCTCCGCCTATACGTCCGAAACATAGGTGCGGCCTGTGGCAGCGGATCGCACCTGAGGCAACGTCATGGCCGCGACACAATGTCGGCGTGCATGGCGGCGGTTGCGAATGCGCCTGGGAGAGCCAGCCATGAGTCTCACGAAGCCCTACCGGCCGCCGCTCCTCGCGCTGCTGGCGTTGAGCTGCCTGGGCGGAGAGGCGTTTGCGGTCGAGGACACAACGCCTGACGGCGACAAGGGACGCTACACGATGTCGACGACATCGGACGGCGTGATCCGGCTCGATACCAAGACCGGTGCGGTCTCGATGTGCAACAACAGCGGTGGATCGGGCTTTGCCTGTTACGCGGTGCCTGATGAGCGCGCCGCGCTGGACGCCGAGATCGGCCGTCTGCAGGCGGAGAATGAAAAGCTCAAGGGCCAGCTCGCGTCGCGCGACCAGAGCATCTCCGGCAAGATCGACGAGCCGCTGCCGAAGGACCAGGCGCTGCCCAAGTCCGATCAATTGAAGAAGGCGGAGCCTCGAGCCGGAGAGTCGAAGTCTGCTGATGGAACGCGCAAGCTCGAGATCCCGCTGCCCAGCGACCAGGACATGGACCGCATGATGGGGTTCCTCGAGCAGGCGTGGCGCCGGTTGCTCGACATGGCGACGCGGGTGCAGAAGGACGTCTCGGGCAGGATCTGAGACCGCTTCGAGGAGGCTGTATCCATGTCGGCACGATCGGCCTCGCGCACGGCACCTTCGGCCGCTGCGATCGATACGGTGGTGACGTCGATGCTGACGGTGCAGACTTCGGGCCGCGGCTTCACCGATCTCACGCGCGAGGTCGAGGCATTCCTGCGTGAAGTCTCCGCCAGGGAAGGCGCGGTGACCCTGTTCGTTCGCCACACCTCGGCGTCGCTGACGATCCAGGAGAATGCCGATCCCACCGTGCTGCACGATCTCACCACGGCGCTGGCGCGGCTGGCGCCGGAGGATGCCGGCTGGGTGCACGACACCGAGGGGCCCGACGACATGCCGGCGCACATCAAGACCATGCTGAGCTCGGTCTCGCTGCAGGTGCCGGTGCAGGACGGCCGCATGATGCTCGGCACCTGGCAGGCGCTCTATCTGATCGAGCATCGCGCGCGTCCGCATCGGCGCGAGCTGGTGTTGCAGTTCATCGGCGCGGCCTGAGGCCATAAAGAGAAAATCCGTGGGTCTGAAATGCGGAACGGCCGCGGAGTGATCCGCGGCCGTTCGCTCGGAGGAGATGCGGGCGGAGGTGCTGCCCGCGTCCTGATCAGTGCTGCTGGATGTCGACGTCCTTGGTCTCCGGCAGGAACAGGAAGCCGACGACCGCCGTGATCACCGCGAAGAAGATCGGGTACCACAGGCCGGCATAGATGTCCCCGGTCGAGGCCACGATCGCGAAGGCGGTTGCCGGCAGCAGGCCGCCGAACCAGCCGTTGCCGATGTGGTAGGGCAGCGACATCGAGGTGTAGCGGATCTTGGTCGGGAACAGCTCGACCAGCATCGCGGCGATCGGGCCGTACACCATGGTGACGAAGATCACCAGGATGAACAGCAGGCCGATGATCGCGGCGACCTGCGGACGGAAGACGTCGAACGGATGCGCCATCTTCACGATCGACGGATCACCCGCCTTCGGATAGCCGGCCTGGCCGATCGCGGCCGTCAGCGCCGGGTTGCTGGTCTTCGCATCGGTGTAGGGCACTTCCTTTCCGTTGAAGGTGACCTTCACGCCGGAGCCGGCCGGACCATAAACGGTCGAGTACTTGACCGAGGACTGGGCCAGGAAGGCGCGGGCGGTGTCGCAAGGCGCGGTGAAGACGCGGGTGCCGACCGGGTTGAACAGATCGCCGCAGCCGGCGGGATCAGCCACCACTTCCACCTTCGTCGCCTCGATCGCCTTCTCCAGCGCCGGGTTGGCGTTGGTGGTGATCATCTTGAAGATCGGGAAGAAGGTCAGCGCCGCGATCAGACAGCCGCCCATGATGATCGGCTTGCGGCCGATCTTGTCGGACAGCATGCCGAACACGATGAAGAAGCCGGTGCCGAGCAGCAGCGACCAGGCGATCAGCAGGTTGGCGGTGTAGCCGTCGACCTTCAGGATCGATTGCAGGAAGAACAGCGCGTAGAACTGGCCAGTGTACCAGACCACGCCCTGGCCCATCGTGGCGCCGATCAGCGCCAGCAACACGATCTTGGCGTTGCCCCAGTTCGCGAACGCTTCCGTCAGCGGCGCCTTCGAGCTCTTGCCCTCGTCCTTCATCTTCTGGAACACGGGCGATTCGTTCAGGCGCAGACGGATCCAGACGGAGACGCCAAGCAGCAGCACCGAGACCAGGAACGGAATGCGCCAGCCCCATTTGGCGAAGTCGGCCTCGCCGATGATGGTGCGGGTGAACAGGATGACCAGCAGCGACAGGAACAGGCCCATCGTCGCCGTCGTCTGGATGAAGGAGGTGTAGTAGCCGCGCTTGCCCATCGGGGCGTGCTCGGCGACATAGGTCGCGGCACCGCCATACTCGCCGCCGAGCGCGAGGCCCTGCAGCAGGCGCAGGCCGATCAGGATCACCGGCGCCGCGAAGCCGATGGTCGCGGCGTTCGGCAGCAGGCCGACGATGAAGGTCGACAGGCCCATGATCAGGATCGTGACCAGGAAGGTGTATTTGCGGCCGACGATGTCGCCGATGCGGCCGAACACGATGGCGCCGAACGGACGCACCAGGAAGCCGGCGGCGAAGGCGAGCAGTGCGAAAATGTCGCGGGTGGCCGGCGGATAGTCGCTGAAGAACTGCGCGCCGATGATCGAGGCCAGCGACCCGTAGAGATAGAAGTCGTACCACTCGAAGACGGTGCCGAGAGAGGAGGCCAGAATGACGAAGCGTTCGTCCTTCGTCATGCCTCCAGCTCTCGCTTGTGTGGCTACCATTGTTGACATCGGCATTCGCTCCCCATGATTGTTGTGATGATGGCTTTCGCCTCCGCATGCCGGACTTGGACGGCGCAGGTCGCGGAGACCTTGCTCTTCAGTAACATTGCAGTGAAACCCGCCCCAATACGACTTTCGGCTCTGCCCTCTGCGGCGCGCGGGAAAGATGGGGACATTGCGGCGGATCAAGTTCGCTGAGCGGCCGTCGCGCTATCGATGTTGCGTTGCACAAGGTTCGGATTAACCGCCTTCCCTGCAAGTGGAATTGCACGCTTGCATGCAACCGGTGGCCGGGCGAGTATTTTACGGAAAACCGGGCGCGTGCAGTTGCAGCATGTCGTCGGTCTCGCAAGGTCAAGTCTGGATTCATGGCGGCTGCCAGCACTCATCTCGTCATTGCCGATGATCACCCGTTGTTCCGCAATGCCTTGCGGCAGGCAGTCGCGAGCGTGCTCGCGGAGGCCGTGGTCGACGAGGCCGGCTCGTTCGAGGACCTCACCGCTTTGCTGGAAAAGGATTCCGAGGTCGATCTGGTGCTGCTCGACCTCACCATGCCCGGCATCTCCGGCTTCTCGGGCCTGATCTATCTGCGCGCGCAATATCCGGCGATCCCGGTCGTCATCGTGTCGGCGAGCGACGACGGCGCGACGATCCGCCGCTCGCTCGATTTCGGCGCCTCCGGCTTCATCCCGAAGCGGTTCGGCGTCGACACCTTGCGCGATGCCATCAAGAAGGTGATGGACGGCGAGGTCTGGGTGCCGCCCGACACCGACTTGGCCGCCGGCGCCGATCCTGAAATGACCAGGCTGCGCGACCGCCTGGTCACCTTGACCCCGCAGCAGGTGCGCGTGCTGATGATGCTGTCGCAGGGCCTGCTCAACAAGCAGATCGCCTACGAGCTCGGCGTCTCCGAGGCGACCATCAAGGCACATGTCTCGGCCATCCTGCAGAAGCTCGGCGTCGAGAGCCGGACCCAGGCGGTGATCGCCGCGGCGAAGATCGCGGGGAGTGCGTGGCGGCAGGACGTGCCGACGGGGAAGTGACGGTCGCATCGCGCTAGGTAGCGTCACCCCGGGCAGGCTGCTGTGCGGCGGCCACGTGTGATTGCCAAACGAGCTTTCAATTGGTTTGCTCGTCATGCGCGGGCTTGTCCCGCGCATCCACGTCGCGCATCGTGCGCCGAAATGCGTGGATGGCCGGGACAAGCCCACGGCTGTCCGGTTCAGACAGACTGGACATGGTGCATGGCGTGGATTCTTCTGCG